>NZ_VUYS01000001.1 GCF_008389435.1 Candidatus Nitrosocosmicus agrestis
CCTTTAACACTAATGAAATTGGATTCTGACGTGGCTGCAACGGCCTTTGCTATCAAAGTTTTTCCAGTACCGGGTGGACCATATAACAAGATACCTTTTGGTGGTTTTACATCGCCTTCTGTAAATAGTTCAGGATATTTGAGTGGCCACTCTACCACTTGTGATAATTCTTCCTTGATTTCCGACAATCCCCCAATGTCGTCCCAAGATACATTAGGTCTTTGAATCTGAATCTCTCTCAATGCAGAAGGTTGTATATCCTTTAAGGCATCTTCAAAGTCATTATTAGTTATTTTTATTTTGTTTAAGATCTCAATAGGGATTTTTGACTGCTCCATGTTTATTTTAGGCAGTTCTCTACGAAGGGATCTCATGGCAGCTTCTTTTGATAAAGATTCTAGATCAGCTCCAACAAAACCGTGAGTTACTTTGGCAAATTGTTCGAGGTTAATATTATCTGTTAATGGCATTCCTCTCGTATGAATTTGAAGAATATCTAATCTTCCATTCTTGTCTGGTATCCCTATTTCAATTTCTCTATCAAATCTTCCAGGTCTTCTTAAAGCTGGGTCGATGGCATTAGGTCTATTTGTAGCTCCAATTACTACAACCTTTCCTCTTCCCATCAATCCATCCATCATAGTCAATAATTGAGACACAATTCTTTTTTCTATATCGCCAGAAACTTCTTCTCTTTTTGGTGCAATTGAATCTATTTCATCTATGAATATGATAGAAGGAGCGCTTTCTTCAGCCTGTTTAAATATCTCTCTTAATCGCTCTTCGGACTCGCCATAGAATTTACTCATAATTTCTGGCCCACCAATAGAATAAAAGTTTGCGTTTGTTTCATTGGCAACGGCTTTTGCTAACAGTGTTTTTCCAGTTCCTGGAGGTCCATATAAAAGAACACCCTTAGGTGCTTCTATTCCTATTCTTTCAAATATTTCAGGATGTCTAAGAGGAAGCTCTATCATTTCTCTAACTTTTTGTACTTCATTCTTGAGGCCACCTATATCTTCATATGTTATTCTAGGCATTACCCCTCTGGATGTTTCTTTTGAAATAGAGCTGATAATAAATTCAGTTAAACGGGAATCCACCATGGTGACCTTGTTGATAGGACTAATACTGTTAATTACAAAGCCGATCTTTCTTCCCATTATATTTAATGGAATTACATCACCTCTAGTTACTATCCTTCCATCTAGTAGTTCCGGCAGGTGTTCCTCCAAGCCTACAATATTGAGTTCTTCTGTTGGAGAAAGTATAATTTGCTCTGATTTTTCTATATTTTCAACTTTTTTAATGGTTATACGGTCATCGA
Source organism: Candidatus Nitrosocosmicus agrestis (assembly GCF_008389435.1). GTDB lineage: Archaea > Thermoproteota > Nitrososphaeria > Nitrososphaerales > Nitrososphaeraceae > Nitrosocosmicus > Nitrosocosmicus agrestis. The sequence continues at coordinate 1,328 of NZ_VUYS01000001.1, forward strand.
TCCCCTCACCCAAGTTATTGCGGGTATATCCGTCTACTCGTATGAGACCTTTTCCATAATCAGATGGTGGGCTCGACCAAAGCAAGACATAAGTTTTTTTATTTTTTTTGCTTATAACCTCGATTACATCTCCAGCCTTTAGTTGTAATTCCTCCATTACTTCTGGATCTACAAGAGCCATTCCCTTCCCTACAAACTTCGGATCAGTTTCAGCAATTTTTAGTGAAATTGTTGGATTTTGTTTATTATTATTGGTGTTATCCTTTGGATCAACCATATCATATTATCACCTTAACCAGTCGTTCTTTTACAAAAAAATTGAGAAGCTATATACGCTCTCACCTTGTCTTATTCTATTTTTATCTCTTTTCCATTTGGTTTTGCTTGCTGCTTCTTTAATTTTAATTTCAGCTCAAGGATACCATTTGAGTAACCAGCCTTTGTAGCGGAATCATCTATTTCTACATTGAGAGGTATTTCTGTATGGTATTTTTTCTGATCCTTTTCTCCATGAATAGTCACAAGATTTTCAGTTGCATGTACCGTGATATTTTCCTTGGATAAACCAGGCATTTCTGCAGTGATGGTCAAAGTGTTGTTCTTTTCATCAATTGCTGTATCAACTAATGGCTGTCTAACGCTTGATTGTTCTACGAGACCTTGAGCGCCAGGTTTAACATTTCCAAATTCTCGTACATGAGGCTTTCCGTCAGGACCCACTGTTATTTGATATCCGTAATAATATGGAAATGTTGAGCCCTCTCTGAATGAATCCACAGTCGTAGGGCTAATACCTCTTGCGGTGTTAAATACCCTGTTTATCATCTCTTCGGCTTGTGCAAATTCTCTATCCATTTCATCAAAAAAGCTTCTGAATGAATTTTTTCTTGGAATTATATCTCTATCCCAATAGTCAAACATTCAAATCACCTTATATATGTAATAAATGTTTCAAATATAAATTTTTCTAACACTATTGTTCATTTAATCATTGAAGTAAATAATATATTACAGATATTAAAAAATTATATAAGGTGATCAAGTTATGAATACAAGAGAATTTATAACCAAAATCATCCGCCAAACATCTCAAAATCAAATAATGCAGAGAGTAAAGTCATTGCCCAAGATATTGTCAATAGGGGTAATATCCACGTTAGGATTAATCCCTCTGACATCAATATCTACCAGAGGTATGACTGCTTATGCAGCACAACAGCTACAATTGCAAACTAATGATCCATGGTATCAATCACTAGAGATGGCACAAGCTAAAGTCCAAGCAGCTTTGTCTCCTGGAGCGTTTGGACACGGTGTTCCTGGGTTGTATAACATGACTGCAAGCGACATTCTATTGGCCTGTGGAATTTCTGTGTTAGGAGGCGTAGTAGCATATCTGGTAGTCAGAGAGTTACTCAAATACAGGAATAAAAGAAATATCTACAGACTATCAATGACAAATAAGATTATTTAAAGGATCATGGTAAACACTTTTTTTCTTTATTCTAGGACGAAACATAAATTAACAGTCAAAGAAGACATACAACTCCTTTTGCGATTTGCTAAAAGTAAATCACAAGATATTAGAATTTATTCTGTCAATGGCCTTCTTTAGGAGATTTGCCAAATCGATACTTGGCTATGACTTTTTTTCCCTCAATCAATGGAATAAAAAATTTATTTCTCAATTCTTAAAAATTTATTCTGTGGGTCGATTATTATGAGCTGCAATGGGATATGTGAAAGATACAAAGCAAAGAAAATTCCATCTATTTCTTCCAGATACGCCCAAGGACACAAGAGATGCAGTGTCTGCGAAATTTTCATAAAATGGGATGGTAGCCCGTACTGTCCTTGCTGCAGTTACAAGTTAAGGACCAGGTCATTTCGTGGACTTGGAACGAGTAGAATAAGAAGGGAAAAGTTGATCAAAAGATATTAAAAAATCCCTGAGTTCATTTGAATTTTTTCTTTATATCAAATAATAGGCTGCCAATAAATATCGAATCACTCTTGTTATATAGTTATATTTAAAAGTAAATATACATAACTTTGATTAAAGGCAACTACAATGTGAAGTGATAGTAACAAAAAGAATGGGATGTATATCTCAAAGTATTATTATTACTTCTCATGGTTTGGTAATCTTTTTATGTGACGGTACATGCACTACCTGTTCTAGATCATATCCGAGGATGGGAGATAATTGTAAAAATAATATATAATCAAAAAACAAATTTTAATTTTATGATAATACTTTATTTTAAAGAATATGGGAAATTGTAAATATCTCTTTTGCGATATATTATGACAGGTGATGATGTGAAATGGATTTCTCCAAGACACAAAGTCATGTATAAGAAACCATTCTTTTAGACATGTTAGATGGCTGCCTCAAAAGGGATTCACTGGTACCTCCACAGCGATATCATTAAGAACAAGAAGGCCAATCAATTGCCCTATGTGCTCTGCTTTTTCCTTATGGCCTTTTTGTTCCCAAATTCTGAATACCATCATCATGGGTTTTTAAAATTACAATGATTTTGTATTATAGATAGGGATTTATGAATAATCGGTTGCCCCGGAATTGTTTTGTGCTTATCACTAACTAAAGATAAAGAAGAAATATTTTCATAGAAATGTTTAGTTGGACTTAGCTTTGTGCTGCTGCATTGCTACCAGAGTTTTCCTGGTTTTGGACGTTGATGTTGTTTCCGGAGCCTATTGTATCTCCACCAGAAACTACATTGCTTGTTTGGCTTGAGGATTGTGATTGGCTGATACTTTGGTCTCCAACGTTGCCGCCTTGACCACTTTGAGCTAATGCGTTGTTACCAGTGTTTTTTTGATGTTGCAAGCTTAGATTATTACATGAGAGGAATGTTGTTCCACCAGAGACACACCCAGCATTTTGATTTGATGATTGTGATTGCTCTATTGACTGTTTTGCTTTGTTTCCTTTCTTATGCGTTGCAAAGGCGTCATTATCCATAGCCACTAGGGGACTTGCTATCAAAGCTAATGCGACCACTATTGCGATTGATGCGACAATGAGTTTGTTTTTGTTGTGAATATTTGTTTTATTCATATATTTGCTATAATAGAAAAAATATATGGCATTTGCTAACTAGGTGCAATACTCTAATATTCTAGCAGTTATAGAATTAAATGAAGAAATTCTGAAACTAATTGGGCTCTATGGTATTTAATAGGAAATGAGTTCTTCTATCATATTGGCCATGTTTGTCTTTGATGCACGATGGATCTGATTTAATGTATAGTAAGTATTTAAAACGATGACAAAAAATTAAAAAGAGGTTTATAATCCCCGACCATTTGGACAAGAAACATTTGGATTGTTCGCTTTTCCCTTCTCCCATCCAGCCTTATAACCTTCATAGAACTCTTTGCTTCCATGTGGATAGTTGGTGCCGCATTGATCCCAATTGAACCAGCCGTCTTTACATCCCTTAATCCATTCGGCTGACTTTCCCTTCTCGGCTTCGCACTTTGTTGTATGACTTGCTGCTTCTGCGGATTGATTCATTACCAATGCCGGTGTTACAGCTATTGTTGCAACTACTAACGCAATAATTGTTATTTGTAGTCTTTCTTTCATCAAATTTTGGTATATTAATGACTATAAAAATCCATCATAGTTTTACATTTTCTTTGGACAATTCTAATTGAAAGTTCGCTAGTATTTCAAAAATTTACACATATACAGTGTTATTTGTAATATTATTCTCATTAGAATATTGCAGTTGGAGAGATGACCAGAAAATTTCCTTACTTTATGATATTTTATCGCCCAGAATTAGATTTGATTCTTCGGTTTTGTTGGAATGCAATGTTTTTGTATAAAACAACCGTTGGACCATTTACAGTGAACTTACATTAGATGCTTTTGTCTAAAATTGAAATCAAATAATTAGTCATATGTTGTAAAATAAGTTCTTTATCTTTCTCTGCATCTATTGAAACATTATATTAATGTTAGTCAATTGGGCTAGTGTGTAATACAATTACCTGTTATTAGTATCATTTAGTTTGGGTGAGCGTGAGATCAAGTTCCTAGTGACAGTGATCCTAGCGCAATCGCTGATATTATAGAGAAGGATTGGAAAAAGGGTTTGAATGGATTTAATCTAAATTTGATCATAAATGTTATTAGAAAATATTTATCTCGTTCAATAATCTTTTGGGAATTAGTCATCGTGAAGATCATTCAAAATCAAAAACAAAAAATATATTTAAAGTATCAAGTAATCGTATATTATTAATATTAGAAAGAATTGCCATTTCTATAAGGTATTAAGATTAACATGAAACAATTAAGAGAAGATTCCCTAGATAGAGATCTTACAAAAACATCCAAATTCAGATGTGAGTCTGTGGAGTAATAGCAAAGTTCTGATAACACTAGGAGTCTACACTGCAAAAAAATACAACCTAATAGAAAAGCATTTTACTGCTAACAAGTAAACCTAGACAGAGTAAATAAAGATATTGAAGCCGGCTAAATAATAGTCGAGATTAAATACTGCTCATTTTGCAGCCAAATCAATCAACTTTATACTTATTCTGAACAAATCCGAAATTAAATATAGTTGTTTTCAAATGAGTTAAATTCAAGTCCTTTGTTAATGAGTTAGAAAATGATTTACCTTTACCTATGAGTATAGGAACAATAGTTACAGTAATTTCGTTAACCAATCCTGATGAGAGGAAATCCTGTATGACAAGTCCCCCGTCTACATACACGTGTTTGATGGAATCATCTATCAATTGGTTCATTAATTCTTCAGTACACAAATTAGAGGTAGAAGCTACTCCCGTTAGACTATTTGGGATTTCGATATTTTTGGTTGTCAAAACAATCATCTTGATTTCTCTATACGCCCATTCATTGAAGGTTATTACTTGCTCAAAGGTCTTCCTTCCCATTACTATGCAGTCTACAGAATCTAAGAAACTATTAAAGCCAAAATCCTCTCCAGGAGTCACTTTTTTATTAGCTTCATTTAGCCAGTCAACATTACCATCTAACCTGGCTATGAATCCATCCAGACTAACACCTATAAATACGGATACTTTAACCATCAAAACACCATAAAAAAGGTTCATAATATATCTTTCATATGTAGAGGCTAAAAAAAGAAAAGAAATAATTGAATTTCCTGACATAAGATAGCCATCATGTATTTTGTTGGCTATAGTCAGCCTTTATACCTAGTTTTTAGCTTTCGTTTATTACTATACTGAGTATCATTTAGTTTGGACGCGTGGGGATTAAGGTCCTAGTGGTAGCAGGGTTAGAATACCATAATACATCAAGCAAAGGTCCAGAAGATAAATTTTATTAAAGTTAATCTTGTATGCTTAATATTTAGTGGCATAGAAAAAATTATATCGGATTTGCTAGCTCTGTACAATATCCTAATTTTTAACAGTTCTAGAATTAAATTGTAAGGCTGGAAAATAAGAATAATAACAATACAAGAATACTATAACGCTACTGCATCAGATAGGATTTAAGATTTTGATATAATCTATTATTGATGATTTTTCAGTTATTTATTAAAGGAAATAATAGATGATAAATACGAGTAGGAATGGAGAGGGATTAATATCGCTACCGCTATTGATATAGAACGGATGTTCGATGAATGTTTTGATTTTATCCACTAAAATGTTTTAATATTACAAGAATCACTTTATTCATCTTGAAAGTTGGTATCTCACTACCACAAGCGGGTTCACAGGCAACAAAAGAAAATATGCTACATATGGCACAAGCTGCAGAAAGCGAAGGTTTTGATTCTATATGGACATTTGAAAGACTTCTTTGGCCGATTAACCCTCAAACTCCTTACCCTGCAACTCCAGACGGAAGTCTTCCTCAAGAATACCAAATAATGTTTGATCCTTTAGAGACACTCACATTCTTAGCTGCAAATACCAATAAAATTTCCTTAGGCACATCTGTATTAGATATGCTATTTCATAATCCCGTAATTTTAGCAAGAAGACTTGCTACGCTGGATGTATTTTCTGAAGGTAGAGTCATGTCTGGATTTGGAATAGGCTGGTCCAAGGATGAATACCAAGCTTCTAATATTCCATTTAATAACAAGGGAAAAAGAGCCGATGAATACGTCAAGATGCTAAAAAGGATATGGATGGATGAAGATGTTGAATTTAAAGGACAGTATTATAATATACCCAAATCAAGGATTGGACCGAAACCGATACAAAAGCCACATGTTCCAATCTATCTTGGCGGTTTTAGCCCCAATGCAATAAGAAGAATAGTTGAAAATGATTTAAATGGTTGGCTTGGCATTATTGGTGGTATTGCGCCATTTGGTTATGTTCAAAGTGTTGTGAATAACCTTAGAAATGAAATAACCAATACAGGTAAAGATTCTGCTAATTTTAAGATTATTCTCCTAGCTTATCCATATCTTCAGGATAATACTTTTAATTCTCATAATAATGTTGATAGACCCATATTGACAGGAACGATTGATGAAATTGGTGACGATATAAGGAAAATAAAAGACCTAGATGTGGATCATATAATATTTGCATATAACTTTTCACCGATTGGCAAAGATATTGATAAAATGATCGATCTTACAAAGCAATTTTCAAAATTTGCTAGGTAGATAAAATTAATCAAAAGAAAAAAATCATTCACTCTTCCAAAATATTATTTTTTGTGGTTTAACTATTATACAATGTTGACCAATTCCTACTTTTTGGTATTGATTATATTTTTGATAAAGTAATTTATGTCCCTCTTTTAATGAAGGAATTTTATTGCTATTATTATCACATTCACAGCATTCGTCGTTTTCTTCTACATTTTTTTCTCCAATTAGATATGCTTTACCTTGAATCATTACAAAAACCAATTTGCTCCAATCCTCATCATATTCATCTATGAGTAACGCAACATTAGGATGGTATTGAATATTTCTAACTCTTTTTAGTTTTTCGACTGGTTGTTCTTTTCTTTTATTATCTAACGGTATATAATAATAATGCCTATCAAATGCAAAAACCACAGGTACTATATGAGGTATTTGTTTATTATGATCGAGGGTAGAAAGTCTAGCTACTCTTGCTCTGTTTATTATTTCTTGAATAAAAAGATTGTTTGATTGCATATAGTTATGTTTGAATGCTTCATATTATTTACCGTATTTCCTCTAGTTACTGGGTGTATTATTTAAAGTTGAATAAAATTTAGAATCAAAATGACATGAGTCAGAAAAAAAGAAAGTCAAATCCAGGCTTGAGATAATATCGCTACCACATACATTATCATTTAGTTTGGGCGCGTGGTGATTAAGTTCCTGGGGGTAATAGGATTCTAGCACAAGAAGAATCAACCTAGCCCTATTTTTATGAATTAGGAACAAAAGATGTTATATACGAAATTTATCAACCTCCAGACGAATGTGAATTTGTATCTAAAGTAGTATTATGTTTAGTTGTATAAATAGAGGAATGCGATAGTCCTGAGTGAGCCTCAAGCCAGGTATAAAGGTCTGCCAAAACATATTGTTCAATTGGTCCCTGTCCCGTAGACCACTTTGGCGAAGGAGAAAATAAATGACCAAGATTGGGATATGTTATCAACGTATGATCTGGATGATTTAATTCAGTTAGTCGCTGTTGTAATAGAAATGCTTGTTGGACTGGCGTCTGAGAATCATTTTCCCCATTAAGTAGGAGAACATCTGTAGATTTGGATATATTCCCTATAATACTTGGGTTTGGTTCCAAATTAGATATTGATTGCCACCATATAGGACACGGTCTAAGAAGATTGCATTTAGACAAACTGAAAGATGTAAGGTTATCATATTTCTTTATGAACAGGGACTGGAGTTCTTTTTCGATGTCTATTGACTCTTTACTACCAAAATTCTTTTGTAAAGCCTTTGCTATGTCTTGGGTACTATTAGTATTTAAAATAGATATAGGTAATAGGAATTTTGTTAGTAGTTGATATGCAGATAAGTCTTTTATTGATATCGAGTCTGTGTTATTTTTGTCTAATACTTGTTTTGCATAATCTAATGGCGAAGTTACTACCGGATAGTAGTACAAGTCTTTAACTGGATTCTGAGCTAAAGTACCCATAAGAATCACATTCTTTACTATTGTTGAATTATCTATTGCAATTCTTGGGGCATACATTGTGCCTTCGCTATGACCAATTACGCTTATACGCTTAGGATCTATTTCTGGCTGCTTTATTAGAACATTTAAGGCTTTTTTACTGTCTTTAATTAGATCGCTGGCAGTAGCATCCATCCATATGTTTGGATCCAATATCGTATTATTTGTACCAACATCTCTCTTGTCATATCTAAGGACTCCAATCCCCCTTTCTGAAAGATATTGAGCTATCTGTAATAGTGGTGTTGGGGTAGAAGTTGTTTGATTGGAAGTATCATGATGAATATATCCTACTGTCCCATTCTTATCAGTTACACCAGAACCTGAAATAAGAAGAATACCTGGAAATGGTCATTTTCCAATTCCGGAAGAGTCAATTGAGCACTAGTCTTAACCCCATTGTCTAAATCTATTACCAAATCTCTAAACTTTACAGTCTCGATGTATTGTTGAGCTAGTAGCTGATCCTGCTGTTTGAAAATACTGGTAGATACAAAGAATAGTGCTATGATGGATATCATTAACAAACCAAGAGATTGATTCAAACAATGAGTGCTATTCAAATTCAATACTCATAATGTAGTAGATGTATTTGTATTTGTAGCAGCCTTTACATTATGGTATCAAATATGCTAGCATATATTTGGTTTTGAGTCTGCAATCATGCCAAATGACAATATAGAGCGTAATATGAGAGAGTTAAAAAAAATTTCCTATGTGGAGCTGAACTTTCTTATTGTAGTAGGGTTCCACAACCTCAAATGACATAATGAATTCCTTGATCTGATCATATTATTAGTGCTCAACATACAATATATTATACTGTATGGTTAGTAACAATCTGGGCGCGAGGGGACACGGTTCAAGGTGGAATAAAATCTCTATGTAAAAAGATCAATTCATTGGGTAAAATAGAAATTACTTTTGAGCCAATTTGTTTTAAGATTTGTATAAAGTATATTTACTAGTACTCTACTATTTTCAGAGCATAAATCGTGGTCGATAGAACCATAAGAGTATGAGCAAGCGTATACGTGGCTAACTCTGATCATTTGGAATACACTATGAAACTTTTTAATAAAATGGATAAAAAATACAATATAGTGGACGAATTAACATTTCGTCAGTTAAAGGGATCGAAATACCATTATCCAGAAGTTACAGATGTAATTGCTGATCCCACAATGATGCTTGAAATGGTAGTTGATTCAATTGGCATCACAGAAAAAGGATACGATACAGTCATTGATCCTCTAGTGTATAGTTTTATATTGAAATACTTCAAGGATGGGATTGATATGATCGACAGAAAAATTGAGGAAAATGGGATTAAAGCAAGAATGATAGTAGATGTAAATAAGGAAAATATCGACTTCATAAACACAATAAAATTCCATGAAATCAAACATATAGATGGAATAAAAGGCAATTTTGGAATTTTTGATAATCGAGCATATATGGTTTTTATTTTTCACAAAGAGAGTGAACAGCCAGATCAAACATTATGGAGCAATTCTAAAGCACTAGTTGATAGACAGCAAGATCTATTTAACAAGATGTGGGAAATAGCAATACCATTATCCGCTAGGACCAAAGAATTAGAATATCAAAGCATTCCTGACTATCAAAACGCATTAACAAACGCTAAGGAGATCAAGAAACAAGTAGACTTACTAATACAACAAAGTAGAGCTGAATTGTTACTGATTTCTTCCTCAAAACTACTTAATCTAATAATCTTGACCACTGATTTTCTAATCCAAACTTTGGTTTTATTAAAAAGAGGAGTAAGGATCAGAATTCTATCCGATATGATTGATGATGATATCAAAAGTAAATTCAATTTTATTAATGGCTTAGGTTTAGGTCAGCAAATACAGTATGAATTTTCGAGTATATTAGACAAATTTAGCGAATTAACGATAATAAGCGATGGGAAATCGATGCTCCGATGTAGTATTAAACCATCTAATCAAATGATTGGGCATTTTACTACAAAGGAATCCATCATTTTTGTACAAGAAATAGTTTTTGAAAAATATTGGAATGAAGTAATGAGTTTAAAGATTGCCAATAGTGATTAAAATATGTGCCAAGGTATAACTATAATCTTGCCCATTATGTACGTTGTACAGAATTTTTTTATCGATTTATCGTCCATAGTCAATTTACCTTTGAAAAATAATGATAATCTTAGCGGACAAACAGAATGTTGCTACTCTCTTTAGTATCATTTAGTTTGGGCGCGTGGGGACTAAGTTCCTTATGGCAATATAGTTTTAACATATAGAATACATGTAATTAAATTCAGTAGTCTCGCTCTCTATCTAATTTATTGTATCAATGCTGATATACTCATACTAACCTTTAGTGATCACAACCTATATTGGCTGAAAAAAAAACATATTTTTACTTTGATAGTACAAGAGAATCTAAAAAACCGATTTGAAATTATTAGTACACATCAAATATCTGATAGATAGAAAATCACCAGGTATAGATACAATACAATAACATCGACAGTTTCTAAAATACATTCTGAGCATTTGAAATAGCAAAGTCAGATGAACGTATTTGTATTATAATAAGAGCAAAAAGTACGATAAAAAAGATAATTGACAATTTGGACAGTTAGGTTACTATTTGGATTGTTTACTCTGAAAAAGAAAATCATACTGATTCATGTCAAGCGGATGAGATTGTTTGTATTTCGTGATCTGAGTGGAAAAATATTACACTTACCAACCAACCAATTCGTATGATAACAATAACAACAACCTTTAAATACGATAAGATGTAAATATATAAACGTATAGATCTTCTCATCTGTGCTTTAGTATTGTTTTTTTTCTTTTGTGAGAATAAAACCTGTGTCACTTGCGACACAAAAGTAGAATTAATCTACCTTAATATATCTATATACCAAATCTTATTTAAACAAAAATTACAGGAATTGACACAAGAATTAGAATCCATATCTTTGCTGATTTGGGCGAGATTAGATGAGATTCATTATTTCTTGTTTTGAGATGTCACGTGACGATAAAATCAACAATCATTTCTTTTCATTTCTTTTCTTGTAATCTGGTTTGCCAAGGGTTACTCTTGTATCGAGTTAATGGTACATTAAACTGACCTTGGTGTGATTATTATTTTCTTTCTCACTCTCTGTTGCAATTATCCAAATTTTCAACCATTTGATTAGTGAGTTTTGGTCCATTTTCAGCAACAAATACCAGGGTTAATCCATTTCGGCCAGTACAGGTCAGGTCAATTTACGCAAAAGTATTTGATTTTTGACTGAACCCATTAGCAGCATTTTTGAACTCGCTATGTTATAAATACAGTAATGATGAGGTTTTTCAAGTTTTTTCTTACAACTGATTCATCATAACCTCATCATGTGTACAAAGATTACTAATATCTTCGCTAAAATTGAAGCAATTAACGAGGAGAAGTTTCAGCTTCATTTTTATTACTACCATTTATTTAACAGTCCGGCATTAAAATTAAAGCGATCCTAAATAGAATATACAAGAATATTTTGAACCTGACACTCCCCTACAAACTGGAATAATAGATATGGAAATATACATCTTCAAAAAAATGAGCAAGGAAAGTGAATGTATTGCAGATTTTAATTGCCAGCTAACTGAAAGTTGATGAAGGCTAGTGTAAGCTTGCCCAATCAACGATAAAAGTCATTATAGTAAGGGTATTTCAAGAAACTTTTCCTTCTATTATTTTTGTTATTTTAGTATCTGCGTGTAGGGATACGGTTCAAGGGTTGGAGAGAACTCAAAACCTTACTGGCGCCACTAAAAGATATGAAGAACTGAAACCATAAAGAAGAGAGAATTCAGATGACAGTAATTCCTGAACAGTTTAATGAAGGATACAGCAAAGGAAGATCGGATGCTCGCATAATAAATAGAGAAGGTAAAGTAAACCGATGGATTAATATGAATGATATCAATCACAAGCACGACGACTGGATTTATGGGTATTGCAAAGGTTTTGCAGATCAAAGAGAGAAGATCGAGATGGATAGGCTGTCGGAATCAAGACAGGTTAAAGAAATTTAAATATTGGTGTTTTCTGATTGGATAAATGCATGGGATACAATTCAAAATTGAATCTAATTATAGCAAATAAAATCGTAAAATCAAATGATATCTTACTTTCAATTTTTCTTTACTTCATAGTGAATCAAAACTATTCCAAAGTCCAACGCTATCGATTCAATAATCCTAATTTGAATTAAATAATATTTTATGGTTTGGGAAGGTATGTCTCTTGTGATTGATTTAAATCACCTTGTCAATCGCGCTTTCCCCATTCACTGATAAAGTTGCCGTTTGTGTCAAACTTTTGAACGCGGCAGTTGCCATCATCAGCCACATACAGATGACCCAAATCATCCACGGCTATCCCTTTGGGAAACTCGAATCTCATTGCCAAACTTGGCAACTTCATTAAATTAAAGAATATCTATTATAGTATGACTTTGATTTAAGAAATTAGATGTAGACGATCTAATAATTTCTTAATATCATCACTGATCACATAAATCGACATGATTCAAAACCGAATATGATCTAGAATTAATTTGACATGTAAATTTGGGAATCGTTCAAATTCCAATAGTTATTATATCATTACCACTATACAGTATCAATTAGGTTGGGCGCGTGGGGACACGGTTCAAGGTTGAATTGAATCTATTATCTATTTTACTAAATCAAATAACCATAGATACCTTTTATCTAAATAGTAAGAAATTATTCGGTCAATCACCAGGTTATTGATGTGTCTTAGTCAATATCAAACTTAATTCTCTTTTAACTTGATCAGTATACAATCCACATTAAATTAAATAAACTTGTTGCAACCAGTAATCCCGATTATTTCAAACTATTGTTATACTCTTCACACCTTAATTATTTTTATAATATCAATTCATATCGATTCATACATTTAATTCTGATAACATCAGTAGACAAAACAATTCTACTCGGACTCACTATCGACTTTAATCCGATTTCTTTATTTTCTATTTGTGATAGTGTAACTTTACTGATAGGAAGAGAACTGTAGATGCTATTGCCAGACACATAAAACCTGAAGTTAAAAAATACAACAGATCATCCCGATGATCATTAGTTCCGATCACTGCAGAATAGATATATGCCGATCCAAAAAATATCATGAAAATAGCAAAAATAGTTCCCATGAAAACAATTACATTTTTAATAATTTTATTCATAAAGAATAGTTAATTGAGTGACAAGTACATTTGGATCAAGTCTTTTTATTTTTATTGGTGAAAAATCTAGTATTGTGAAATTCGTATGCAATTATAAAACTAAAATGTAAAGTCAGCACCTTCCTCATAAAAGACTATATAATTTACACCAGTAAGCACAGTATCAAAATCCTTCACCACCTGAATGTTAATTATCTTCCGATTCCCTCTTTGTAGAAAATTATTGATTTCATCCATTATAGTATTATTCCATCGAAATATTTCCTGTTTTATCATATCATATGTATTTTGAGAATTTTATATAAAACTCAATCGCAAAATCATGTTAAAGAGGTTATAATGCCTTGCTAGGGTAAAAATATTTTACATATCCTCCCAAATTTTTTTACCCCAATATTAGTCAGATTTGACATCGACCCATGGGATATAGTTTTAGGTTAAATAGAATTTAATATTGACTTGACTTGAGTATTCGGAATAGGGTTTTCAAATTTCGGGCAGAGATAATATCATTACCATTTCAAATACAGTTAGTTTGGAGGAGAGCATGGGGATTAAGTTCCCGGTGATAGTAGGGTTTTATCATCGTAGTTAATAATTCTTGTTATAATCAATATTTGTTTGAGGTTTTATTCTATTGTAATTTTACAGCAAGGGAACAAATTTGAACAATCAGTATAAAATTCATACATAGACATGTATTAGGAGACTGTGATAAATCGTAATGAATTATATAATTTCTCAAAGAATAAGACTTCAATGTTGGAAACGATGAACAAGGTAATCTCATAAATAAGTCTACGGGTAACAAATACATTTGACTTAATAAAGTAATTACTAAGTACAAAATAATATTTAGTTGATTTGACGACTACGATAAAAAAATGGTATAATTATCAGGAGCTGGATGTGCCACCAATATTGGTATCAGTGGAATTTGATGAGAGTATTATTTTATCACCAAATGTTTGTCCTCCATTATCGCTAATTTTCATCATTGGCGTATCTGAACCATCCAAATTTCTTTCCCACCATGTAACATACACCTTACCATCAATTGCCTTTATGTGTATTCTGTCTGAAATAATCCCTTTTGATTGACTCAAATTGATATCTTTGCCAAAAGTCTTGCCGCTATCGTTAGATACTTTTAGGAATACATCTGGTTCGTAAGAAGTACTGTTCTTTTCAGCTCCTGTTGCTAGTACAAACACATTATCACCATCAGCTGCGACCTTGAGTTCATATGGAGCTATTTTTACCTTGTTATAATTCATTTGGGCCATGTATGTTTTATTTGTTAGACTTGAATTAGTATTGTCAGTTAGTAATATTGCCGGATTGAATGTTTTTCCGTTATCGTTTGATGTAATGACATAAGCATCGGCGAAACCGGATTTATTATCTGCGAATGTAACATATACATTATCTCCTGAAGTTGCAACATCAGCTTCTACAGAAGTCCCATTTGTAGAGTTGCTCAAGCTAATTTTATCACCAAATGTTTGTCCACCATCAGCTGATGCTTTAAACATCACCTCATAATTTCCTGAACTATTCCCCCACCAGGTTACGTACACATGATCGCCTGAAACTGCTATTGGAGCTTTTCCGTCACTTCTATCAATGTGTGGCCAGGAGAAACCATTTGATGTTTGAACTTGATATACTGTTGTAAGTAGTGCAGTAAGGATGAAAATCGATACGATAAATGCGCCTTTTGACTTGCTTTTCATACATAGCTTTTACTATAGCAGTATAAAAAGAATTATTTAGCAAGTTTTCACAATATTTTAGAACCTCTATTGAGGCAATTCCTTCTGCACTTTATTATAAAATAGGGTAAAGTCTAAACTAACAATTCAGTTGGCTCCAATCCAAGATGTGTAATCAAGTCTGTTAATTAATAAGATCTACTTTAGGAAATTTATCACTCTACTAATAAAATCTTATTAGTTTCGATAGTGAATAATTACTATGCCCATAGTTAATGTACAGATGTAGAGTGGAAGAACTCCAAAAGAAAATGATAGGCTAGCAGAAGCAATTACGGAGGATATAGTCAAAATATTGAAGGTGGGCAAAGAAGAAGTTATAGTAGTATTTACCGAAGCTGCTCATGGAAATTGGTATGCTTCTAGTATTCGCCTATAAAAACAAATATTATTTTGCAGTAATTGATATCAATATAATTAGTTTGACTCGTAGCAACAGTCTGAGCGCGCAGGGATAAGTTCCCTTTGGTAGAAAGATCCTAGTAAAATAGAAATTCTTTTTTTATTGATGTAGATGATAAAAATAAAGAACAAGAATCGTTGGTTCACAAAATCATATTAGTCTAAAAAAAGTTGTAAATTTGTTCTCGGTATACAGTATTAGGAGAGCCTAACACATAAACAGAAGTGGTTATTAAAAAAAGCAAGTAATAACGCATGCCATCCAAAGACAAATCCACAGATGAAAAGCCGAAAGGTATTCGCAACGTTTTGTTTTTGGGTTTAGTCAGTTTTTTTACAGATTTTTCGACAGAGATGATTTTAGGATCATTACCAACATTTATAGTAAATAATTTAGGTGCATCCAGAGATCTTCTAGGTGCAATAGAGGGTTCATCTGAACTCACTAGTTATATTTTTAGGATGATATCAGGTTCGTTGTCTGATAAGGTTAGAAAAAGAAAAATTTTTGTATTAATAGGTTATGGGTTGTCTACGATAAGCAAACCATTTTTTGCTATTTCTAGTAGCTGGGTAGATGTATTTATTGTTAGAGCAACTGACAGAATAGGAAAAGGAGTAAGAACCGCTCCCCGAGACGCCTTGATTGCAGATTCAGTATCCGATTCGATATCAGGAAAAGCATTTGGAATTCACAGAACAATTGACCAGATGGGTGCGATAGCTGGACCTTTGGCTTCTTTTGCGATACTGCAGTTTATGGACATACAATATGTTTTTCTTTTATCTCTAATACCAGGAGCTATTGCTGTAATAATTTTAGTTTTCTTTGTAAAAGAAGTAGCAACAAAAAAACTTGCATCACCGCCAACTATCTTTGGAAATATAAAAGATATGATAAAATCAAACAAACCATTTGTCATACTTGTAGTTATTACAGGAATATTTAGTCTAGGAGCATTTAACTTTTCATTTATTCTTTTAAAAGCGTCAGAATTGGGAGTTGAACAAAGTTTTATTCCAATAGTTTATGCAGTAATTAATATAGCACATACGATGGTAGGAATTCCCGCAGGTATCTTAGCGGACAAGATAGGAAAAGAAAAGGTTCTTTTGATAAGTTACACTATTTTTGTCACATCTTCAATTCTAATGGTTGTATCTTTTAACAATATAGCCTATGCTTACTTTTTAGCTGCAGTATTTGGATTTTATGTTGGTATTTCTGAAACTGTTCAAAGAGCAATAATTCCAAGATATGTTCCATCTGAATTGAGAGGAACGGCTTATGGGCTATATAGTCTTGTAACAGGAGTCTGTTTTTTCACAAGTAATATTACTTTTGGCTTTATCTGGGATACATATAACATTCAAACGGCAGTAGTTTATAGCGTCTCTTTATCCCTTATTGCCATTTTAAGTATGATCGCATTTATAAAAAAATATAATAATGTAAAGGCTCATTTATCCTAAAATACAAAATCAACAAAAAGCATCATTATTTAGTATAATATTGAGTAACAGTTCTATCTGTAAGCATTAAGTTCCCCCATGGTAACAGTGTTCTATATCAACGATAGATATCACAATAGGATGAAAAAAAGTGCTTGGCATTATCTAGTTCAATAACCAAATAGTTCTATGGACTTCTGGAGAGTCTTCATATATCCCTAATTTACCATTTAGAAATGATAATTTTTCACTATTTGTGTTATCAAATAGAATTATTCCATGAAAGATGAGGCCTCTTTCATTAATGACGCCAATGTCAGAAGACATCCAATCTATGGTTTGACCATCCGAAGTTTCTATCGTTCCGTTACCTTTTCCCTGTATTATGGTGGATTGAGCATTGTATGTATTGATAAAGGTCATATTGTTTTTTACGTTGCCTATGTCTTTCATAATTGCATCTTCTCCGAACATTTCTTCTGTCACAAGTGTAGGTGAGGTAGAAAGTTCTCTTGTACTTATGAAACTCCCATTAATGGTTTGATATATGGGTTCTGAAATATCAAGGGAGTTTATTTCTGGTTTTAAAAAGCTGATTGGTTCAGTATTATTATTAACATCAAGATTTTGACCTACTACTGTTTGATCATAGCATATTATGAAAAGACCAAATCCAAAGAACATTGTTATGTATGTTAACAGGTTTTTATTCATGTTTCTGTCAAAATTAATCATAAATATGAAAGCATATAA
Organism: Candidatus Nitrosocosmicus agrestis; assembly: GCF_008389435.1. Classification (GTDB taxonomy): domain Archaea; phylum Thermoproteota; class Nitrososphaeria; order Nitrososphaerales; family Nitrososphaeraceae; genus Nitrosocosmicus; species Nitrosocosmicus agrestis. The sequence goes on from NZ_VUYS01000001.1 coordinate 19,172, forward strand.
TCTAAGGTCATATTTTACTATTCTCAAAAAAGTTTAAATCTCAAACTAGTAGGGTTCTATGACACTTGATAATACAACAAATTCTTAGAGATATGTATTCTCATTTGTGTTTAAAATAGGACAATTTGGAATGTTTCTTAGTAACAGTCTGGGCACGAGGATTAAATTCCTTACGATAGTAAGACTATCAAAAATTTTGGCCGATGAGGATAGCAATAAACCAAGAACATATGGAGCCGTCATATTATAAGAACAAATTTACGATTATCTTAATAACAACTATTCCATTTAAATAATATATCCATAATATCGAGTCAGTTTACTCCCTTTGTTAATAAATACTTTATAATTAATTTGATACTAAATGAGTTAAATCATGTATGCCGCATTAACTTTGACGATTATAATACTCGTATCATCATATTTTCTTATTCAGACACCTGTAACGGTTGTATCATCCGAATCAAAGTTATTGCAACAGGGTCAACAAAATCAATCTTATATAGCAACTTTAACGGGAGATAACACAAACACAACAGGGGTTGTTAAATTTATGATCAATCCACAGTATTATAGCGATAATGAAATGTATTATGAAATAAACTTGACAAATATTCATAATGATGTCGCAAGAATTGACATTCACTTTGGCAAAGTAGGTGATAATGGACCTACTGTGGTTACACTATATCGGAACTCTATATTCCTACCTTCCGAAATTTGTTGTACCTATGCAGGTGCAGAACATGAAAGAACCAAATTGTTTTTTAATGGAACAATTTTTACTCAAGCCTTCGAATTTGGGCCATTAGCTGGCAGCAGAAACATAACCGATTTGGTAAAGCTTTTTGATAATGGTAGTGCATATATAGAAGTTTATACGAATAACCCTGATTCCTTAAGTTTGTTTAATACAGATGGCGAAATTCGTGGACAAATAACAAAGTAAATGACAATGGATTGTCTTAATAATAACAAATCATTATGATAACATGGTTCTATAAAATAATTAATTATACCCACATTATCCAGAATCATGCTGAAAATTCAAATGAAAAATATAGATGATTTTGGACTTAACTTTGGGCCGCTGCATTGCTACCACTGTTTGTTTGGCTTTGAACGTTTACATTGTTGCCAGAGCCGATTGTGTCACCGCCAGATACTACCTGGCTGTTTTGTTCGCTTGATTGTGATTGGCTGATGCTTTGTTCTCCAGAGTTGCCACCTTTCCCATTTCCACCTTGTTGTGCTAATGCATTGTTACCAGAGTTTTCCTGATTCTGAACATTGATATTGTTGCCAGAGCCGATTGTGTCACCGCCAGATACTACCTGGCTGTTTTGTTCGCTTGATTGTGATTGGCTGATGCTTTGTTCTCCAGAGTTGCCACCTTTCCCATTTCCACCTTGTTGTGCTAATGCATTGTTACCAGTGTTTTTTTGATTTTGGAAGCTAACGTTATTACATGATAGGAAAGTTGTTCCACCAGAAGCGCACAAGGCATTCTGAACTGATGATTGTGATTGTGATATAGACTGTTCGGCTACATTACCTTTCCTCTTTTTGGTTGCAAAGGCGTCATCCATAGATACAATGGGACTTGCTATCAAAGCTAATGCGACCACTATTGCGATTGATGCTGTAATTACGTATTTCTTGTTGTGAATATTTGTTTTATTCATATATTTGCTACAATAGAAAAAATATATGGCATTTGCTAACTAGATGCAATACTCTAATATTCTAGCACTTTTAGAATTAGAATATGAAATCCGAAAATAATAGGGTTCTATTACACTTTACAAATAGTAAATTCTTTGACCTGAGTATGCTTATTTGTGCTTTAAATAGGACAATTTGAATTGCTTCTTAGTAACAGTCTGGGCGCGTGGGGATTAAGTTCCCTGTGGTAGTGGGGTTCTATTATACACAAACATTTAGCATTGTTAATATAAAATGAAATTTTGGGTGATCCATTTTGATTAATATTGGATCGATTTTTAAAAACAGAGTAAAGTCATAATTTAGGGTATAATTTGTTCCAAGTCAGTAAGAATGAAAAATATTTGGCATATCTATTACTTGGAATCTTTAGTATCACTTTGTTCATCTGTGTATCTGACTACAATCTGATTATTTTTTTCATTGTTTACTATAAAAAATAATGTCTCTGTTTGCATCAATTCGATTCTTTCTGATTCAAACTTATCCTTTACCTCTATCTTTTTTGGCCTAACAGATCTTTTATCAAATGGAAACACTTCAACCAACATCCGTGCAGAAACTAATCTATTTTCAACGATATATTTACCAGGTTTTATAAAAGATACGCAAAAGATATCATTCATTCTCAGATTAGAACTATCAAATTCAATTTCCTGTTTGCTTTTTGAACTATATATTGAAATAGAGTATTGCATAAAACCATCAGAGACATAAAATCCAAAGTAGTTATTTGTTGATAAATTATAATGGTCGTATCTATTTCTTAGAATTTCATTAATGTCCAAGTTATTCGTTAATGCTTTGTTCTCCTTTCCAACACTAATATTAATAGTCTTGAGCAATCTGTTCCTGTTATATATATTGCAGGTATAGTGACCCTCATTTACAAACCTATGGTGTAAAGACTGAAGCACAGATACAAACTTACTATCATAATCTTTTTTTTCGAATAGAGAACGATTGAGATTAAAATTCAAAGTAGTCATATCGTTGCTCCTATATCTGCTTTAACGATTAACTCATTATTGTTGATTTCTATGCCTATATATTCAATAGGTAATTTTACTGGTACCAATGGAGGATTAATAGTCTGATTGATCGCGACAGGATCATACAGATCTTTTAATGCAGGTATATGGGTAAATTTATCAGTTTCTGGAAGAACAGTCAGAGGATCTTCAAATGCAAATAATGCAACTTGGACATCGAAAAAATCTTTTATCCATTTCCATATATTGTCATTAAGATCTAATACATCAACTAAGAGTGTCTGTACCCAAGCAAGAATATCACTTGGAATATCCAATGCAGCACGGATTGTATCGATTATCAGATCTTTGGCTGCATCGACAGCTGCTTTGGCCCAACTGGGGATCGATAAAATATTTATAACATTGTCAAGGAAATCTTCAAGTTTATCTGCTATAGTATCTGCTAAATCGACAAAGTCGATCTGTATCGGGAGCAACGGATCTAAATGAAACTCCCATTTATTGATTCCACCCGCATATGTGGTATACCAAGTTTTCAGATTTGCTCTAAAGACAGTAACCTCGGAGGTAAATCCACTCACATCTATTGGAATACTAAGATCGGGGTTTTTGGTAAAGAGTGAATATCCAGGTGAACATACTGTGCCATCGAAAGGTATATCCAGACATCCACTAGGGATTATTGGAATGGTAGGTACATCAACACCAAAAGTTATCTTGAATGTCTCCCAAAAGATGTCTAGTTCTTTTATTTCCATATAGTTATTTTCAAAATTAATAGAACCACCCTTCAACTTTCCTACAATCTTATAATGAATAGTGAAAGTACTACCAATGGTGTCTTCGAATGAAAATTTGATTCCTTGGATAGCGGCCTGAAAAATCTTTTTGAAACCATCTTCAGATATCGCAACTGTCATGTCTGAAGGACCGGTTCTAATTCTAGGTTTTTCTATTTTGGTAATAGGTTTGGGACCACTGCCTGATAACTGGGAAATAGTATATGCCATTGTTAGATAATCTATATTTAGAAATAGCTTTAATTGATCATCTTCACTTGCAGGGTTATTGGGAACTTGTGCCGATGGAGAGATTTTAATATTTATCTCAGGTCCACTTGGATCCGGGGGATCAGGCAATTTCCTTGTCTTTACCATTTCTTTTAAGAGCATATCTTCTATTTGAGGTAACATTAATTTTGCCACAAGCATTACATAACATTCAATCATGTTCTCCATTTCAGTCGGCGTCAGATCCTTGATCTCAAAATCTTCTAGACTCAATTTGGCCAGACTTGGACCTAGTTTCATTGAAGTGGTTGCAAAAAACTCTAATGAAAAACAATTGAGATTCCTGGTAGGGATAAATATTTCTCTGCGAAAATCCGGTATCCTTTTATATATTTTTATAGATTCCAAAAATGATCGTAATTCATCAGGTGTAGGACAACCTAAACCTACAGAAATCTTAGTGTAAACGGCTAACTGCTGATTATTCAAAGAGATTTCTTGTGGCATAGTAAACTGGTCATTCTTGTAAAAATCAATTTTAAAATCATTAATCTGAAAACAAGCGGGTATAAATGAATTTGGTGAAGATCCAACTACTGGAACAGGTTTTATAGGAGTCAATAAAGGGTTTCCAGCGGCTCTAACACTACCATGTGCATCTATGGGATTACAGACAATACTAGGATGACTATTTAGGTCATTTGTACCATAATTAAAGAGAGAGGGTCTTTGTTGCATAATCAGTTGAATAGTTCGATTGATTCCTTCATCCTTAATAGCCACATAAATATCACAATTCTGAGTTAGACTCAATGAAAACAGCTATTCATTGATATATTTATATTTTACTTTTATATCGATTAGTTTTTCAAATTATTATATCATTTATCAATATAATTGCAAAAATTCAGCAAAATTTGAAGTATAAAGATAAATTTGAACGGCAGTTAATAATAAACTTAGACTTTAGATTTTGCTTTAACTAAATTATTAAAGTTCTCATTAGGTGCTATTACGCCATCAACGTTTTTTGCTAAATTGAATGCCGGATGATCATTGTCCTTTATGTATGACCATTGCCAAAACATTATTCCATAAGGTATGAACTTTTTGAAAGTTTTTAAATATCGCTCATGTTGACTTGAACTAATTTCTACTCCTTCTCCAGTGCCAGAGTTATACTCGCCAGCCAAAACTGTATTAATTTTCATTAGCTTTAAGACCAATCTAAAATATAACATTACTATGTAGTAGGGAGGATAAGGATGAATATCAAAGATGACCTCATTTCTCACAGGCAATGATGGTTTAATTTTGGCTTGTATCCATGGAAGGTTAAATGCAAGTAAACGACCAGCATAACTGTAACAAAATATCAATGGCTTATCAGTAAGATCAGTAACCTTACTTAGCAAATTGTCATGATATTTTGAAATATTCTTAAAATCGCGATACCTAAATACTTGTGGTTCATTTAAAAGTTCAAATGCAAGGGTGGATTTCTTGTCATTCACCGTCTCTACTACTTTTTGTATAAATTCTAACTGCTTAGTCCATCCATCCTGCCCATCAAATGACTTTATTGTTCTATCCCACCAATTATTCCAAAATTTTTCTACATCTTTCCTAGAAGGATGTTTGTGAGGATCATAATGGAATGAATTGTTTTGGAACAGTGGAGATATAATAGAATTTGGAAAGCCTATTCCGTAACCAAGGAACGAAGAGCATTCCCACTGATGGTTATCGTATATACATGAAATATTGTTCTTATTAGCTTCATTTGATATAAGATTTAATTCTTCAATAAAACCATTCGGATCTTTTTCATAAGATTCCCAGTAAACAGGAATCCTTATTGCATCAATACCATGTTCCAGAAAAATCTTGAATGAATTCTGTATATACTCTTGTGGTGGTAGAGGCTTTGAACGATTTTGATAGTCAGAAACCTTGATTCCATCAAAATTAAGTCCAATTCTCATTGTCTAGTTATCTTTAATCGTGTAGCTATTAACATTTTTGGAGATTTGTATATAGTTTTATCTCACAGTTCTCACATATGAAAATTAAGTTCTCATTAGTAGGGTTCTATAACATGTTCATCACAATGAATTCTTTGACATGATTTATTATATTTGTGCTCAATTTCTATGGATTTGGTATATTACCTAGTAACAGTCTGGGCGCGTGGGGATTAAGTTCCTTGTGGTAGTAGGGTTCTAATACATTGATGCTATCTCTCTAGACATCAGAAAGCGGTGACCCAGTTGACATCAATTCAATATCATATCTTTATATGCATTGGCTCAAATAACAGAACGATAGTACAAAAGCAGTGAAATGAAACTTAGGATTTAATCCGACTCAAGCATTATGAAAAGTTAAATAATGATTTTGAATTGGAAACATCATGGAAAAATCAGTAATAATTGTATTGTTTTTTGTACTTTTGATAGCAATATTACCCACTAACGCCTCGTTTGCATCTAAAGGAAATGAGAGTCTTGTAAATCAAGATATGGCTAGTGCGGATTCTAATATTTCTAGTTTAGCATACGGTTCAAATTCAAGCCCATTCAATATTTCCTATGCTGACTGGACTGAAAAGTGGTGGCAATGGACGTATTCCATCCCTTGGAACAATAACCCATCATATGATGATACTGGAGAGCATTGTGATGAAAATCAACATGGTCCTGTATGGTTTTTGACTCTAGCATATGAGCATCCAGTTGAACGCACTTGTAACATACCTCAAAATACTGCGCTGTTAATTACAACATTAAATTCCGAATGTTCTTTTGCAGAGTTTAAGGAACTGAAAACTGAAGAAGAACTAAGAGAGTGTGCCAAAAATATGCAGGATTTTGTTACTGGAGCAAAAGCTTCCCTAAATAATATCACTATACCCAATATTGATGAGTATCGCATTCAAACAGATTTATTTAACTTCACATTGCCTCAAGATAACATATTGAATTTAACTGCTCAAACAACACAAGCTGTAGCGGATGGAAATTGGCTTTTTCTAAAGCCACTGCCTCCAGGTAAGTACGAGTTGAAGGTAAAAGGAGAAATAGATCCTAAAACATCTTCAAATGAAACAGGTGGTAATGAATACAATGGGCCAATTGGTTGGAATCAAACTACTACATATAACTTAGTGGTAAATTAACAGATTTCTATTTTAAGTTAACCTTGATCCTACATTATGTATGTTCTCTTAACATTGATGCAATGATAATTTTGGATATCCGATAATCGTAACAATCCTCATCCGAAGGGATAAAGGTCTGGGTCGTAGTAGAGTTCGAATGTAAAGGATTTGACGTAATTGAAATTAAGTCCAGTTCATAACATTCTTAGAACATATTTCATTCCCCGCGATATTCACATGGATATTAATTAACGATAAGATTTATTGAAATCAAATATAACCAATAATATCAAAGATTTACACATCGCTAGCATAGAAGAAAGAAAGATATCTAGCACCCAAAGTATTAGTATTGTGAAAAAGACCTGGCTAGATATGCAATTTTAGTATTGGACATGTTAAATGACTTTATTAAAGGTAGTTTAAAATGTGAAAGGGCATTAGAGATTATTCCAAATATTCGCACTTTGTTAGGTATAGCCAGGAATAATCAAATTCCTATTTTTTATTGTGTAGATGAACACCTTCCGACTGATAGCTATGAATTAGATCTATGGGGACCTCATGCAATGAAAGGTACAGTCGGACAACAAATTATTGATGAACTGAAACCACAAAAGTATGACACGGTTATTACAAAAAGAACGTATAGCGCATTTGACAGAACTACTCTGGATAAATCTTTGGTTAGAGTATATGATGGGAAAGGTGTTGACACGATAATAATTACTGGGGTGCATACACACATTTGCGCAAAACATACATCATATGACGCTTTTACAAGGGGGTTGAAAATAATTATAGCAGAGGATGGGACGCAAGCATTTTCAGCAGAGGATCATGTATCAGGTCTTGAATACATCAGAAAAATTTATGGTGCGGATATAAAGACGATAGACAGGATTATCGAACTTCTCGTTTCTAATAAACAATAACCAAATCCGTATTACGAGAGAAGACGAATACAAGTTCCTTATATGGATAAGGACTTAATCATTAAAATTTCAGCTAACTATGTTAAGTGCCAATTTAAAAGATGCCTCGATATTAGAAGTTATAAAAAGTATTTAATTTATTATTATAACTAATAGAGCTCTCATCTATTTTAACAAATCACATTTTAACAAAGCATGAAATTCAGTATCAGTTAATTCTTTCTTAAGCTTCGAGTATTTTTTTGAATCGTTTCCAACTGTTATTCTAAAGATAGGATTAGAAGTGTTTGATTCATCAGATACCATATTGATACTATTGATTATTTCGTTTGCAACAACTCTGGGGTGAGGAGCTTTACTCATTGCATTGAAGTAAAATGTCAAGAATCTTTGTATGGTGTCATTATAGAAAGATAATGAAGTTTCCTTGCTATCCTCATCAAACTGGTTAATCTGACTCCCTTTTTTATCCACTCCATATTTATTTGAAGGCAGAACTAAATCTTGTACAAATTCGGTATTTATTACCCCGGGTTCAATTAATATCATTTTGATTCCAAAAGGTTCTAACTCGTAAGATAATGCTTCACTCATTCCCTCTACTGCAAATTTTGTAGACGAATAAACAGATTGAGAAGGTATTCCCGCCAATCCCGACATAGAACTAACATTAATTATTATTCCACCTCTTTGTTGCCTCATGGTCGGAAGAACATTTTGAATCACTCTCATGACACCAAAAACATTGGTCTCAAATTGCTTTTTAATGTCATCCATTGTAAAGTCTTCCATTGCTCCAAACAAACCATAGCCTGCGTTATTAACTAGGACATCAATTTGACCATATTCATTGACTATTTTCTGAATCGCAGTGATAACTGAATTATCATTGTCCACATCCATTTCAAATACTTTTATTTGAAGGTTTTCTTCTCGAGTGATATTTTCCATTTCAACCGACTTTTTCAAATCTCTCATGGTTGCACAAGTTAGAAAACCATTTCTAGCAAGTGCCAAAGATGTTTCAAGGCCGATACCTGTTGAGCTTCCCGTCACTACGGCTACTTTTTTATGATCGCTAGACATAACATAGAACATGGGATGGAACAGGACTAAAAATTGTTCTATTATCTGTGTAGAGTAAAGTAATTTATTTAAACATCACAACACTATTAAGTTCTCGTTATGCCATAGAATCAAAAATAAATTAGTGGGGTTCTACAACATCCAATTGCATTACGAATTCGTGATTAGGTTATGCAAATTAGTGCTTAATATCGAGTAATTTGGTATGATCATTTAGTTTGGGCGCGTGGGGATGCGATTCAAGATTGAATAGAATCCCAGTATCAAATTAGATATAACAACTAATTTATTAATTCATACTTACAGCTTTGTATAAATTAGAAGAAAAGGTTTGAATCAAGCATATTTTGAAATCATAGAAAGGTTTGAAGAATAATCTTCTAAAAAGGGCATTAGAAAAATCTGATGAGTATAGAAAAAGAGAAAATTAGTTAATCTTCGGTATTCTCTTCACCATTTGATTCGTCGTTACTGCCGCCATCATCTTCACCATTTGATTCTTCAGAGTCAGATCCTTCATCATTATTGTCGTTAGAGTCATCATTTTCATTTTCATTGTTTGGATTTTCTTCGCTGGTGGAACTTTGATCCTCATTTTCACTTGTGGTGTCGCTACTTTCTTCCTCTAGTGGTGGATCTGTCCAGTCATCTATATCGTCATTGTCTCCACTGCTACTTGTACAAGTGTGATCATGACTTGCTTGTTCTGCAGTGCATGGATTACTGTCGTCATTGTTATTTTCATTGTCGTTACTTTCATCATTATTTGTTCGATCATCACCTCTTTGGTCGGTTTCACAGCCTATGCCATCGTTATCTCCATCAAGGTTATTGGGGTCATTACTTCCAACCGCAATATTTGTCTCCCCGATGTCACTGCAGTTTAGATCGTTGGCTCGCGTATCATTATTGTTGTCATTATTATTAGTTTCACAGCCTATGCCATCGTTATCTCCATCAAGGTTATTGGGGTCATTACTTCCAACCGCAATATTTGTCTCCCCGATGTCACTGCAGTTTAGATCGTTGGCTCGCGTATCATTATTGTTGTCATTATTATTAGTTTCACAGCCTATGCCATCGTTATCTCTATCAAAGCCGTTTGGATCATTATTTCCAACCGTCATATTAGATTCTTGGATATCGGTACAGTCTAAGTCACCACCGTTATTGTTTAGATCTTCAGCTTCACAGCCTATGCCATCGTTATCTCCATCAAAGCCGTTTGGATCATTATTTCCTACAAAGAAGTTTCTTTCATCAATGTCCTCACAGTCTAAGTCACCACCGTTATTGTTTAGATCTTCAGCTTCACAGCCTATGCCATCGTTATCTCCATCAAAGCCGTTTGGATCATTATTTCCTACAAAGAAGTTTCTTTCATCAATGTCCTCACAGTCTAAGTCACCACCGTTATTGTTTAGATCTTCAGCTTCACAGCCTATGCCATCGTTATCTCCATCAAAGCCGTTTGGATCATTATTTCCTACAAAGAAGTTTCTTTCATCAATGTCCTCACAGTCTAAGTCACCACCACCGCTACCGTCATTACTTGATCCAGAGTTATTATTGTCATTATCATTATCATTAGATCCTTGATTATTATTTATCAAAGGAAGTGGAGCAGATAATCCACCAGTAATAAATTGTTCAGTTGTAGTTCCACCTCCATTGTTAAATGTAAACTTTGGATTAAAGGGAGGACTCATAGAACTCTGTACTGAGTCTATATTAATTGAATAGAAAGCAGCTTGAGATTTTGTTTTATTATCAATTATAGTAATATCAAATGGCGCCATTTGATTGTTAGGAAGATTAGCTACATTCAGTCCAAAGCTTTGAGTTCCAACTATCCCCAAACTAGAATTATCATAATATGTTGTAGCCAGATTCAAAAGCTGTTCTGGAAATTGTCCTTTGTTTATTATGTTACCTACTATATGAGGATTGCCAACATTATCTACAAATGAGTTACTGCCGTTTAAAACCAAGGTAGATGGTTTTTCAGAAGTAGCAGATTGAGATGTAGTTGAGAACTCCATAAAGTTAAATTTTCCTAATATCAGTTGCGGGTTTTGTATCACTATATCAAAAGGAGATAATTCGCCTGACCTTAAAGTTCCAATTGAAGAGAAGGCAGTAAAATTGCCAACAACACTATCATCACTACTGTTTGTATCATACAGAATAGCTGTTACTGTAATATTGTTTTGAGGCTGAATCGAGGTATTATTTACTTCACCTATGATATGAAAATTGCCAAGGTCATCGGTATAAGTTGAGGTACTTATAAGCTTGATTATAGTGTTATTATTACCAGAAAGTTGAGCTTGGACAGAAGGTATAGTCAAAGAGTCAACTTCCAGATTAGTAAAAGTAGACAAAGACATTGGAGGCAGAGACATCATCAAAATTACAATGATTGAAAATAATTGTGTCACTTTAGAAGCTGTACGCAATGTCCTGATTTAGGTTCGGTGAAATTATAAATCTTTTCATAGCAATGACATTAATAAAAAAATCTGTCATGAAGATCGTTTGTAAATTCTTATATATTCTAATCCTAAATTACTAGATATTTGAAAAACCGATTTCCTGTATATGGTCTAATCATATTTCTTTTGTCATTTCTTTTGTTTTTATTCCTTAACACCTCATTGGAGTCTTATGGTACAATATCTTTAAGATCCTCAATAAGTACTACAACCAACAATAATCTCAATAACAGTAGCAGTAGCGGCAATAATTCACCATTGCCGCTAAATAACATCTCTAATTTAAGTACACAAAGCCTTCCAAACCAAGATACACAATCAGATTTTGATGTACAACAAGGATTGCCGCTTTCCAGGACAATTGGAATTTATGATCTACCTAAAAATATAGTATTAACAGATGATAATGGAAAGAATAATAAAATTCCAATTAGGGCATTTTTCTCAGAAGGTCTAATTACTCAATTAGAAAAGCCAAGTGTAAATAAGCAGGTAAAATTCAAACTTGATGACTGGAATCAAAACATGATTTTTAGTTTGCAAGATTTTAGTGGTCTAAATATAGTAAATATTAAGAACATTCTTGTAGGTCAGATCAAGTCCTATGATTCTGTCGAGGACGCTTTAGAGGATGCTACTTATTGGAAAAATATCCCTCTCAATGAAGAGATAATGCTACGATTTGAGAATAAAGGGCTAAACTTTATCATTTTAGAAGTTACTTTTCAAAATGGAATTTCTGGAATTTACCATGCAATATTTAACCTTGATGCTTACGGAAGTGAATCTGATGCTGACGATCTTTTAGATTATAGAATGGATAAGGAGAACGCTAACTACAACATTATTGATGATTCAAAACCAAAAATCGAAGTTAACAATCCATTTTGGCAAATAAGTCAGATAATAGTTTGCGAAGACCTAAAATATAATGGATTTAGGGTATGTGGTTGATAACGCCACACAATATCAAATCCTTGTATTGGCAAACTGTTAATCCCTAACTAATCGTCATTGTCGTTATCATCACCATTGTCATCATCGTCATCTTCATTATCGTCATTATTGTTTTCATTATTTTCATCGTCCTCATCATCTCCATTACTATCATCAATTATAGAAATAGTACCTAGATCTTCATTGCCAGATGGATTTTGAGCACCTTCCTCGCAAATTTTGAACCCATATAAAGACAAATGAGAACATATCAATGCAGATGATTTCTGATAAAATACAGGAGTGTTTAAGATATCTTCTATATCCATTGAATTAATTACATTATAGTTTGCCCCATTATCTTGCTCTCGTTCAAATTCAGAATCAGAGGCTGATTTAGTTCTCTGATCTGATTCAACATCTACTACCGACGAATATATTCCACTAGTGCCATTTGAAAACTGAACGGATGCGACCAAGTAGTGCAGCCCTGCGTTATCAAGCTGCAGCACTACTTCATCGTTAAGAGGAATATCTTTCCAATATTGAGAACTTTCTAATATATCTGACAAAGAATCATAGGTCTTTATTTGACCCATAATCAAATCATTTACTTTCACAATTCCAATATTTGGTCTTTCAACAAAGTGAAAGGTTAAAACAGGATTGTAACCGAATATACTTCCTTCGGGGACTCCCGATGTTTTTGTTTCGGTAGTAATCCCACTACCGTCAGTTACAAATCGTAGTGGAAGACGCGCGTTATTATCAGTATTATCAGTTACAATCAAGTTATCAGGAAGTATATTCTCAATAGGCTGAGTAGCACTACCTAAACCAGGAAAACTTGAATTTCCTCCTATGACAGATGTTTGAGTTTGATCTGTGGTTAAAGTAGAAGATATTGGATTTAGCTCATTTTTAGGCAGGTTAACGATTTCATAAGAAGCAATCATCTTCTGAGCGATAGGTATGTATTCAGAAAACCATTGAGGGTCTGCAACATAGTTTATACGATATACAGCTCCATCACTAATAGTAAAAATCCTCATCACATCTGAAATGCGGTTTAACAAATCCATTTCTTCTGAAAAGATAATCTTTGCAGGCTTTCCAGCCAAGGTTCCATCAGTAATGTTATTGATCTGAAATTCTGTATTAAGGGTAGAAAGTCTGTTTAAATATTTATTTGTAAAATCATTAAGATTTAGATTTGAAGATGAGATATTCTCTACTGCCAAGATTACATGAGCAGGTTGGTATATATTTATCAAAGTAGATGATTTCTTTTCTCTTATCTCAGGTGCGGAAAAAGTGACAATTGCATTTTGGTCAACGCTTTCTACATTTTTCCAATTATATGGATATTGGATTTTAATACCATAGTCAGTATTCTCATATGAAATAAGATTTGTACTTAGACTCTCCGTCGGTTGCGCTGATCCTACATCTATATTACAATAACTCAATAGGAAAATAAGAGAAAGAGGAATACAGAAAAGTATTAACAATGCTTTTGAACTGCGATATCTCAAATGTAACAACAGTTGGTTTAGTGGACATTTATTTTTAAATCTTTATGTAATTGTCAAAATTGGTCAAAAAACGGTCGATGTCTTTAACATATTTTATTGTACTGATTACTGGATGGTATAAAGGAATAAGATCCAATAAAAACCATGACTAGATATTTTGTACACCATACATATAGTAAATTTCAAATTAATGTCAATGCATTTCCATAATGATTGTCCTTTCATGATATCGATCCGGAAGTGAAGAAATTATTAATGGACCAGGAAGACATACTATTGACAGCAAAACAAGCAAAAGGTGTACCGGGAGGATCCATAAGCACTCCTAATTCCATCTACGTTACTAACACACGTGTAATTTTTAAGAATCCAAAACTATTTGGATTGAAAGCAGATATCATTGACGTAAATTATCGAGATATTTCAAATGTACGTCTAAAACGCGGAATGTTCTCTACAGAAATTTATCTTAATACTAGAAATCGAGCAGAGGAAATAAGTCTTCCTGCTGTCGATAAACAAATTGCACAAGAGGTAATCAACTTAATTCAAAAAGGGATACAAGGCGAGCTTCCAAATCAGAGTCGTACCGAACGAAAGCGTCCAACACCCAATTCTCAGAATAACGTAAATTCTAGTAAAGAAAATGAGGAGGAGGATTTGTATACAAGATTGGGGAAATTAGCGGATTTAAAAATGAAAGGAGCCTTAAGTGAGGATGAATTTCGGTTATTAAAAAGCGACATTTTGAGGAAAATGTCTAATTCACAATTAAGACCTCCTGCAGATAATTATGAAAAAAATCTGAATGAAAACCCAGTTATTGAAGCAAACAGCAAGGTTTGTTCTAACCCCAAATGCAAATCCATCAATCCTGTTACTTCTCTGTATTGTAAATTTTGTGGTACAAAGTTATGACCCTATGGATATTGAAATTAAACTTTCCCAGTAATGTTATTTAATACAGTAACACTAAGTTTGGGCGCGTGGGGATACGATTCAAGGTTGAACAGTACCTATCATCGAATCAATACTTATATTGAGATTATTTAGTCTCCTTGAAAGAGTAAATGTCTCAAAACTTGAAACATACGAATATAAATAATAATTACATATTGGAATCTGGGTGTAAATACCCATTTACTATCCTCAGGTAGTTAAGTTAGGCATAACACCCCCCTTGCAAAGGGGAAGACGAGGGTTCAAATCCCTCCCTGATATAACAAGTTAAAATATTTTATTCTCTGATGAACACAAGTATTTTGGTTGCTATACCAAGTTCTATGACCAGATTTAGTTCAATTTTTTATTCTCGATTTGTTTTGGACTAATTTACATCCATGATGCAAGTATATAGAATTAGAGTCAAATATGGCAGAATTCCACAATGAACTATAAGCCTCTTGTAGATGGGGAGTTAGACTGATTTTTAGATAGGTTGGATAAATTATCTCATTACTAGTTGCACACATGGGATACAATTCGATCTTAATTCAAAAGGTTAAATATACGAAACATGATGAATTAATGAATTGTCTTCTAAAGACTCCTCAATATCATTTAAAATAGATAAACCATCACTTTCTGATTTTGTATTGAAGACAAGTCATTCTCCCGTTTTTCCAATTTTTCATTTAAGAATAGTACCAGTCGAAGAAGCAGGCGATTCTGAGTTAGAATTAAAAGTCAATAAGAAGATTTTTAATTTACTTAAAGATCTTTTTTTTATTGACAAATTCACACTTTATTTACCATTAAATGAAGGCTCCCTTGGGATATGGCAACCGGATATGGCAATTGGATTAGAAATTCTTACTAGATTAGGAATATTAAGGAACATCAATGAATGGATAAGCGACTCTCGAATTGCTCTGGTGAATATATTAGACAATCAAAAAGTAGAATCTAAATTAAGTAATGATACTGCATTTAAGAACTCTGAAGAAATTTTGAATGCTATGAGTATATTACCAGACATATCGTCAAATAAGTTACTATCAATAGTTGTAAAAGACGTTATATCTGCAAAACATCTCGATCCTCAAACAATAATTTATAGGTTGGCTATGGCTATATATCATACAAGGAATGCGACAGGTGAATCAATCTCAAAAATGATTGACAACCCTCTGGATTTGTATCTTAGACTATTAGAAAGTGATTACTATACAAAGAATTCTGAACCGTTTAAACAAATTGATAAACTTCCAGTCGATCTTAGGGGATTAGTCACGAAGGTAATAGCAGTATTTGCAATAGCCGCGTATTTCTATCATAAGGAAATCAGGGAATTGTAATGGATGCACGAAATACTGATAACGATCAATTCATGAACGTATGGCGTTCAAAGCATTATGTTGGAACCAACTCAGGTATGATAACAACCACTTCAAATTATAATAATATGGAAAATTCACAAAATAGTAAGAGGGAGTTCATAGCGTTCTCAACTAACAATACTCAAGTACCAAATTCAATAGGTATTTCTACTACGCAAGAGTGGAGAATTGTTCCTTCTTTGATGGGATTAACAGAGGCTGTTTTTATGCTCAATGATATTGCACAAGCACAGTACAGAGAGTTGCACAGCATTCGAGGACTATTAGAATCATTATTGCAAAAAGACAAGGATAATTTAAGCAACAATTCTAATGTTCTAGAGGAAATCGAGTCCAAAATTATTGAACTGTTTAAACAAATTGATTGTCTACAAAGTGTACTAGTCGAAAATAGGGATGGCCTATTATTAACTACGTTTTTACATACAGATGAAGATCGAGTAAGAATTTCTGATAAGATTATCGATAAATTAATTGAATTGGAGGACAATTTTCCAAATATTAATTTTGAACCAAGTATATTGCATGTAAATGATAAGTCATTCGATAAATTTTCGGGAAAAAGAATAACTTTCCGGTGAAAGCATTAATGTCAAGTAGTTGGCATATTAAGAAAAGTAATCATAATATCGACGCTTGTAACTACATGAATGTTAAAACCCCTCAATATATGGATTGGGAAGTGGTAAGTATTTTTTATTCGTCATTACATTTGATTAATGCATATTTTGAGAAATTTAATCCTCCTGTCCCATCTAAACATAATTTTCGAAACGAACGCGTAAGAAGAGATCCCAATTTAACAAAAATTAGAGCACCATATCTAAGTTTGTACACTGTATCTAGATCCGTTAGATATGATAGAGACGTCAGTAATGACAGCGAGGTAAAGGCCGCTATGAGAGATTACAATTTAATAAAAAATCATCTCAAGAATTACGGCATTTAGGTTTTTGAAGAATATTTATCTGCTAATTTTAGACTAATTTCAACTCTTCATTATGGATTCAATTAGTTCTTCTCCTAATTCCTTTTTATAATCTTCAATTTCCAAAATTTGTATGCTATCGATAAATTCTTTGACAACT
The DNA here is from genome assembly GCF_008389435.1 of Candidatus Nitrosocosmicus agrestis. Lineage (GTDB taxonomy): Archaea > Thermoproteota > Nitrososphaeria > Nitrososphaerales > Nitrososphaeraceae > Nitrosocosmicus > Nitrosocosmicus agrestis. Next base: position 36,476 of record NZ_VUYS01000001.1, read on the forward strand.
TGTTCATCCTCTATTCTTCCATTTTCTTTGCAATAGGGACAATCTGGAACACATTGGTGCCCGGTACAGTATTTCGCATTTGCTCTATCTCCCGAATAATCTAGTTTCTCCATTTCTATGTAAGATGGATGGAAATAGTACATTTCTTTCCTTTGTCTATATCGTTCTTCTGGAGTATAGTTATTCAAACAATGTGATAAATGATATTCAAATTCTTCAGAGGTATATTCTTGTCCATCAAGATTACCTAAAGTTGGATTTCCTCCTTGTCTTGTATATTTCTCCATTCTAATCGCATGGTATAATCCAAACCTTTGCGTCTTTTCATTTTCATCTTTGTTTAAATTATTATCTTCAATCTCGTTAGCCTTTTCTTCTACTTTCTTAATTTTCTTGGATAGATCATCAAGCGTTTTCTTTTTAATTATTCTCAACCCTCTCTAACCTTTCCTCTAGTTCCTTTAGATAGATAAGCGAAGGTCCCTCCGCTATGAGTTTAAACAAAGACTCATTACATTCTTTCGCCAATTTCAGAGCATTTAACTTGTTCATCCATGTTACCTCATTATCAGCATCTTTGTTGTTGTAAATATTCCAGCATTCATTCAATACTGTTTTTATACCCTCAATGGATGTTTGATACATAAATGGTAAACTTTCCTTGACCATGGAATTTAGATTGTTACTTGATTCTCTAGACAGATATTGTATATCTCTGCTGATAGTGGCAGGGTCTACTCCTAATTCAGTTGCAATCTGATATCCTTTAAGCCCTTTTGTTAGTAATACAAGTACTCTTTCCCTTCTGTATGATATTGTTTTATTATACGAACATGAAAGAGTCATTTTAATTGCGGATATTGCATATATCTAATCTCAAAATAATAAAGATATTGCATGGAAATAATAATCATTAGCATAGATGGCAATTAAGAAGTTATAAAAGTCAAGCCTCAAAATCTTTTCCATCTACTTTTTTGTGAAGATCAGATAACTGAATATGACGAACTATTTCCTCCCGATGGATATTCTTAATATTAGGATGCTCTACACAAAAAAAGAACGGTTTCTTATAAGGTATTTCATAGTCATCTGCTGCTTGACCTTGACTAGTCTCTGAATTTTCTTTTCTTTTATGACTATTAAGGTAGATAAGGTAATGAGATTCTCGCTCTTTTTCAGAATTATGTAATGCTGATTTTAACACTTTTAACGGTTCTAACACTTTATCAGAGTCCTCATTGGTTTTTTTATCAAAATTATTAGGTATAGAATTAGTATTTTCTAGATTACTTTGTTTGCTCTCTTTGAGATTTAAGGATATCTGATCCATTTTCGTTCTCTGGTTTTTTGTCTGTATGTCGCTCTTGCTCTCTATATGTTTCCAAAAAGTGTTAATTGTGTTAATTGTGTTAGTTTTGGACTTGTTCAATATTTCTATCTGTTTTATGGGTAAATAGTTGTCCTCAAGTCTTTTTAATCCTATGTTATCAAATGCCAAGATCCTATGTTTTCCGTCGTGTTCTCTTTTAGCCCCAAACTTGTCCTCGCATATTCTTGAAATCAATGTTTTAGACACAGTACCAAATTCATTTGTTTGATAACTATGAGGCTTTGAAGGGATGGCATTCCCTGGAAGGGTACATACAATTTCCCATATGTCTTCGTTTGTGAGCCTGTATCCATTATTTTCTTTAGCCAAATCCTTCACAATTGAATAGATAAAAGAATCAAGCGAGTTTAATTTTCTATTTCTTTTATCTGCTATGAACTTGGATAATGAATCGAGAATATCTTTTAGTACATTAGTATCTTGAAATAACCTTATCAGAGGCTTGCAGAGTTGTTTTTCTCTATTCTTAATGGAGAGATTTAGATCAGGAATAGGTTCATCATAATGCATTACCCTGAAAATAAGTAATAGTTTTCTTAAATCCTCTAGTTCTCTTATTAATTTCTTGTATTTTTTATCTCCCGCATCGTTCACAACTTCAAGGATATCGAATAGAGGGTTTCCTGCCGTGCACTGAATTGGAAAAATCCTTTCAACGAAACCCTTCGCTTTATAAAATCCTGGTTGTCTTTCAGAAGTGTATGCTTTAAAACTGTAGGTGTTAAACCTTTTTTGAGGCTTTGATTTATTAACTCCGCTAGCCGAAGAATCATACATCCTGGTGACTTTTGATCCTCTTGTATATCCTGATTTGTAAATTTTCATTTTTTCTGGTTGTTCTTCTATGTCATCGATTTCATCTTCAAGAATTATGCCTTGCCCTTCCTCTTCTTGACCTAAGAAATTATAGATGTTAGCCGGACTGATGTTTACATCTTTGAGTGGCCTATATGCTAATTGCTCCAGTACTGATAGCGCGTTACTTTTACCAGTATTGTTATCACCTACAAAGAAAAGATAGTGTGTCATCCCCAATTTATCTTGAAAATAAGTGAAAATTGTATCAGCAGCACAGAGGTCTAGCGTCTTTTTGTCAGTATCAAAATATTTTTTCCAGATATTCTTTGTTTTCACAAATAATGAGTCCAGAGTTTCTTTTGATGCTCTTTTGATATAGAAGTTTATTTCATCGATGGAAGAAAAACTATAGTCTTTGCTAAGATATTCAGTCTTATCTGGAGGTAAGATTAACTGTCTATCTAAATCAATATTGTCTCTCAGAATGGCTTTACCATTACTTATTTGTAAGAACAATGGTAGATTTCCACCGATCAAAATGGATTCCGCAAGAGAAATATCCTTGCTGTACTTATAAAAGATGAACTTTCTTTTGCCGACAGATTGATCTTCAGTATTATTATCTGCTTCTTTGTTCTGGGAACTATTAGTTGGTTTACGAGACAATTTGAACATCACGAACTAAATTGAAAATGTGAAAAGAAATGATATGTTAGAGAAACAATTCTCCCAATATTGGATCTTTAATCATAATGTGTGTCAACTTACTGCTTTACTTTAATAGTGTATTCTAACAAGTCAATCTTGTATTCTTCAGCAATTATTTTCTTGAGGATGGTTTGCTGTTCATCTTCGGAAAACCGGCCTAGAATACTTACGATTGATTGGCCACTTTCAGAATTTCCTACATGTATTGTAATAATAGATAATCCTCTGTCAATCTGGTCCGTTATGCAATTTAAAGTTCTTTTTTTAGTCCAGATATAACGAGTTGAATCGTCAATTACGTTGACTAGCAGATTCTTCAGTCGTTGAATATCGCTATTTTTCATCATTTTTCTACACCTCTATTTTTATGCTTTTTCTACGATAATCTTGTTCTCTTGCTGATAGACTTTGACAAAATCACCTTTTCCAATACCCAGGTTGATTGCGAACAATTTTGGTAGTACAAATGAAAAAGAATGCTCACCTACCAGACCTTGGATTTTGCGATATTCTGTCTTGTTTTCGATTGGTTCGTTATTTTCTGAAATTTCCATATTTTCCATTGAATAAAGGATATATATATTATGCCATATTTTGTGGCATATGATTGAAGATGCCACAAAAGGCGGGAAAGATCTAATCCAACTAAAAAACAAAAGGCTAATGAATGAAATTATTAAAGCAGTGATGAAGAATGGAAAAATCGGGTTATCTCAGAAAGAATTATCGGAAATGGTTAACATGAATAGAGAAACCTTAAGAAGATATATGAATACTCTAATGAATCATGGCTTAATAAAGAGATATAGTGAGAAGGGGAAATACTATATTAATCCCCTCTACCTCGGAAGGTCATATATTGGTGGAATAGCGTTCAGTTCACATTTCTTAAATGAGATACTGGGAGAGGACAATATTGCTCCCAAATTCAAAAGAAGAATGATTTCAACTGACTACTACTCAAATGATCTAAAAGAAAACAATACCTTTGGAATAATGTTTGACGGTACAGAAGAGAACATATCAAAAAAAGTCTTGGATAATATTTTTAAAGATGAGGTTAATAAACTTCAAAAATCTATATTTGAATTTGCTAATCAAATTGGTGCATATCATATTTTTGTGTACTTAGTAACACTGGAGAAATACCACGTTGACAAAAACATTTCAGAGAAACTAACCCCAGAGGACATAGAATGGCTCCAGAATGCGTTATCGTCGTTTATTATCGACTCGTATTATAAATTTCGAGACAAGGTATCAAATTATGAATTAAACGAGGATCAAAAAAATAAGATTAGTCAATATATCAAGGACAATAAATTACAAACTACTAAATTGGAAAAGATAATTCATGCCGAGATGTCCTTGGCTTCACTATATCCTATAATATACACAATTCTCCAACAATTTGACATTAAAATACAAGATGACAACATGATCATGAAAAACGATCTAATTGACTACGCAGGAAAAATTGAATGAAAATAACTATGGTTTCTCCTCTATTCTTTGTATTCTGTCCAATACTATTCTGAGTTGATCTGAAAGTAAAGATATCGCTTCATTGTTCATTTGATCTTGCTCCTTTAGCAATTTGATTTCGTTTTCCTTTTCTTGTAATTTTCCATTTATGATGTAATTACTATTTTGATTTACAACTTCAAGATCCTGTAGTTTCTTAGTTAATTGGCGACTGTCAGAGTAAAACGTAAGAACATCTGTCGCCTTCAAATAATCCTTTAAGACATCTTTTTCCAAGGGTTTGTAATAACTCTTCGATATCCCTAAATCATGTCCAAGCAAGATTTCAACGTTTGCTGGTTTCATAAAAGGTTCACAATTGGTTTTGAAATATTTCCTAAAACCGTGTAAGGCCTTGAATTCATGACGCTTGTCACCTCTTTCTAGTACCGGTCTGACATTCTGTTGAAATAATCCCTTGCAGACTAGGCTCTTTATTCCACTGCTCTTTAGTTTTATGGGATTTTGTGCCAATCCTGTTTTCGATCCATATCTCATATTTGTTGTCTTCCAAAGGTTTCGCATCAACCAACTTTCTCCAGTTATCTTTTCGCCATATGATTCTCTATATGTCATCCAATCCTTCAATGATTGATAGGCTTCTACGGTAATGAAAGAATAGTATTGCTCATTTTCACCTGGATATACAATGATCTTTGCAGCAATCACTTCAGAATTTTTTTCTTCATCCATAATTGGAATAACGTGTTTCCATCTAAGATAATCCCATGCACCTAACCTTATCCCAGATGATACCATTGTCAATACGATTGGCTTAATTCTTCTATCAGGATATTCCAATAACTTTTTTATTTCATCTTTAGTAGGCACTCTATCTTCTGAAGCATGTCTTCCCTTTGGAATACCCCTAGTTACTAATCGCCAGTTAATGACAATGTCATTCATATCACAAAACAATTTTATTGGTTTATAATAGTTAGGAATGGTTGATTGAGATATTTCTCCTCTTTTGGCCCGCTCATTTTGGAAGATGAAATAGTTTAACAAAGCATTTTGAAAAGTCTTTGGGTCTTGATTTATGAATTCATAGAACTGATTAGCCTTTTCTTCGATAGTTGATCCTTGCAGTTTCAAATAATCAAGAAAAACCTCCATTCGTTTTGGATACTGTCTTTTTGTTTCTGGGGCCTTTAGTGCATAAATAAACCTAAAATATGGAGAATCCATCATGATTGGTCCATTAGTGGTATGCTCAAATGATTGCAAATCTTGTCCCTAACGATATCCATCACTTCGGGCCTAAAAAAGGATTCAGTTATGAAGCGGGCCCGTGGGGATTCGAACCCCAGACAGCCGGATTTCTTTCTTTTTTAAGTTAAAAGTCCGGTACTCTACCTGGCTGAGCTACGGGCCCATCAATTCCTATACAGGACTAGTACAATTTAATTTTATACATTAAGATTATACACATCAAATTTAGGGTGGCCAAAAAATAAGCCATCACAGAAGCACGATCCTATCCGGGATCCTCATAATCAAATATAAGCATTTTAGAAAATAAAATTAAAATAATATTCGTACAAATGTTTTTACAACTTCATACTATCCAAATAAATCAGTAACGAGTATCCAAACTATGATATAATTAATTTCAATTATACAATTCAATTACAATGAGTAGTATAACAAAAACCCACAAAGTTGGACTATTTGCAATGTTCATTGCAGCAGCCCTCATAGGTTCAGTAGTAGCTTTTGATAACATGGCATATGCAGGTGGAAGTCACCACAAAAAATCAAACGATGCAGAACAAGAAATTGAACAAGGACAAGCAAGCGAACAATCTGGACAATGTGTCACCGGTACAGTATCACTCATAAACTGTAACAATGTAGGGTTATTCTTCCAAGATAACGACGGTAACATCGCCGCAGGACAACAATAAATCTTTTTTTTCTTTTTTGATTTTAGAATTTAAACAAATTATACCTAATCATCTATTTTCTACTTTAAAGTCATTATATGAGTACAACTTCCTTCACTCATAATCATAAAAAACAATAAATCCAATAATTAATAATTCAATTAATATAAACAGGCATAACTACAAAAGTATTTTTTAAAGTAACAAACATCGTTATAATAAGATAACAGGTAATGCCAAGAACAAAAAGCATTTTGACCAAATTCAATTTTACTAAAAAAATAATAGAAAACTATTTCAAATAAATAAAGCAGTAACGAGTATCCAAACTATGATATAATTAATTTCAATTATACAATTCAATTACAATGAGTAGTATAACAAAAACCCACAAAGTTGGACTATTTGCAATGTTCATTGCAGCAGCCCTCATAGGTTCAGTAGTAGCTTTTGATAACATGGCATATGCAGGTGGAAGTCACCACAAAAAATCAAACGATGCAGAACAAGAAATTGAACAAGGACAAGCAAATGAGCAGAATGCACAATGTGTATCTGGCGACTTCACAATTGCTGGATGTAACAACTTAGGTTTATTGTTCCAATTCCAAGACGGTAACATCGCCGCAGGACAACAATAAATCTTTTTTTTCTTTTTTGATTTTAGATTTTAAAAATAAATAGTACTTGTAACAAAAAAAATAAATCAAATTTCATTTGGATTTTTCTGTTCTATCAAACAATAATTCTCCTAGTATCCACTTTAATTCCAAGTAACGACATTTACTTTGTCTATGAAGGTGACTGACGTCTGTTGTCAATTGCTTTAACGCGGTGTGCTGTGGATCATCGCCATCTACATTAAATTCTTGATCATCAATCAATCCGCATTTTTCTTGCCTATAAAAAGTTGTTTTACCATCAACATCAACAAAAAGTAAAAAGGAAATTACGCTATTATATTTATCTTCTAAAAATATCTTTTTTCTCTCATGATAAGATTTACCATGTGAGGATCTAGAAGCGTCCTGCAATAATACCATATACTGTTCCAAACAAGGGATTACTTTCTTTATAAAGTTTCTAAAAGAGTTTATTTCATCATGAGACAATCCAAACTTTGTGCCTTCATCCCACTGAAAGAAATAATTACCAAATCTAATCTCGGGTTTAGAAAAGCATTCTTTATCACTTTTTAAAAAAACCTTAGAATATATCATAAATCTTTACAAAACAAAATAAAATACAATAAAATACAAGTCAAACCTAATACCAGAGTTTCATCAACGCGTTATAATTGCCTCTGAGAACCATTTTGGAATCATGTCCTTGCCGTTTCTTAACAGAAAAGATACACTACTGTCTAAAATGTAAGTATTAGCATAATCTTCAGAATTTCTAACGCTTCTTCCATATGCTTGTATAAGCCTCAAAATAGTATTCCATTCGTACCACTTTGGATTTCGCTGTTTCATAACAGATACTTTCTTGTCGGTCAAATCAGGATATGGGACTTTTACTATTATTTGAAACCTAGATAAATCATCCTTAAGGTCGACTCCCAAAAACATGGAAGGAGAGATAAGCACAGTAGGTTTAGCACTTTGCACATGTTTTTGAATCATTTCATTTCTATCAAATTTTGGATTGGTCTCAATAAGCCTAGCAAGATTTGTCTTTGACAGATTATTTTTAATAAACTGAACCTGTGAATAAGAAGTTGTATGGATAATACCTTTGTCATTTTTATGAACCGAAAGCAAGTTATCAAGCACCTTTACTATATTGGGCAAGGATTCATTCATAGTTCTTGCATTTAACCATGCAACGTTCATCAAGTAAATAGGTCTGTTTTTTACAGGAAAATCAGAACTTTCAACTTTTATGAATTTGACGTCATCGTTTTTTAACCCCACAGCTTTGCATAGATTCTCCTTACTAAGGATGGTAGCACTCATCAGCAAAGATGTTTCACCTTTTTCAAAAATATCATTAAAGTAGCTGGATACTATCAGGGGTTCTAACTTTATCCTGGTAATACTGTTATCAATTTCATTTTTGGTAACGTGAGTAACAAGCCAGTTTTCTTTATGTGACTTCATATCGTTCAAATACGAAGATAAGTTTTTTTCAAAAGCTATGGCATCTATGAGATTTTTTTCACTTATGTGCATATCCTGACTTCCATTTCTGGTACCTTCACTACTGTAATCACCGCTGCTTCCCCCTGACCCCAAAATGTTGGCAGCTTTATCCACGTATCGTGAAAACCTCTCCTTTAATGAACTACAAAATTCTATCCACGTTTCAACATCTGTGTGTTTGCTTTCAGGTAAACTTATCTTTGGAAAGAATCTTGCTAACGCCTCCTTACTAAATAAGACGTTTTTAAAAGAGGAAAGTTCTGATTCCAAAGTGTGTGCCTCATCTAAAATCAGCAACTTTCTCTTGTTCATTCCCGCCGAATAATAAAGGTCAGACAAAAAATATTTGTAATTATAAATAGTATGGCTTGATTTAAGTGACATCCATTTCTGATGGTAGTACAAGCATGGTTTCCACTCTATTCTAATTAACTGAGAATGTTCTTTTGCCTTGTCATAATATTTTTTTAGTGCAAATTTGTTAATATCTATATTTTCATAAATTGTTCCTTCTGCAGTAACCTCATAATCACTCATCTTGGTTTTATAAAGGCAATCAAAATCGTCATCCTTTAAACATGGTCCATAATCACAACTTTCAACCACTCCCATATCCTCCTTGATAATGCAAGGAAAGTTGTTTCGTCCTTTTACCTCAGACAGATAAGGAAAATCGCGGTTGTACTGAGTTTGAAGATCCTTGGTAGATGTGCAAATATGTGAACTACCTAAAAAGCGAGCCAAAGTCACGGCTACGGCGCTTTTTCCAAATCCAGTTGGGGCTTCCAAAAATATGAATTTATATTTAGATTTAAGAGCCTGATCAAGTTCGCCAAGTATTTTTTCCTGTTTTGGCCGAATATTATCTAGGGGAAAGAAGCTTCTAAGAGACATAAGAGGGGATGGTTATCAGTAGGCAGACGGCTTATTAAAGCCTAACCAAATACTCATTGTTTATGAAATCATTATTCTAAAAGTCCATAACCCATAATTCTCATGCCTTTAGAATCTGGTCTAAACAAAATGCACATTTCATTTTTAAGATAGGCAACAGGTTTTTCAAAAGATATTTGTAAAGTAGATTCTGGTAGTTGTTTTACTTTTACCGTTCGAATTTGCAGTCCTACACTAATCATGTAATTTTGTGTCTCAGAAATCTCTTCTTTGAAATACTTGTTTTTGATAAACTTTATTTGAAAATCAGTATTTGCTATTTTGGCAAGTCCCGGACTAGTAATAACATCACCCCTCGAAACATCTTTTGCTGATACAGCCTTGATGGCTAGACCCACCCTGGAAGGTCTTTTTGAAATAGTAACAGGGTCATCGTGCATTTGAATTGATTTTACAAGTATAGGTTTATTGTCTGGACTAAGCACGAGTTCATCATATGTTTTAATTTCACCTTGTTTTACCGTACCTAAAATGACGGTGCCAACACCTTTTACATCAAATGCATGGTCTACTACAACACAGGTGTTTTTTGACTGCTCATCATTTGACTTTTCGGCATCACCCTCATTTGGTTTCATTTCAGAGACCTTGGCTTTGAGTTCTTCTAAACTGTCTAAAATAACAAAGGATGAAAGCCCCGTATTCTTTATGATATTTTTGATTTTTTCAGGATCAACTTCATAGCTATGCAAAATAAAACCATTTTTTATACCCAAGGTCTCTGCTGCTACGATTTGTTCACCCAAAAAAGAATCTAATTTTGAAATGTTTATTATAGCATAATCGGCCATTGCTACAGATTGCAACAAAGGCTGAAGTTTTTCTGGATAAGTATTTGCAAAACAGTATGAAATTATATTTTCATTGGTTTTCTTATCATGAATTGTAATATCACTGGAAGTTCCCTTCTTGCCCAATTCACTGGCAATAGAAGTGTCTCCCAGTATGACAAAATTAATACTATTCAAATCTACCAATTAATTTGATTTTTTAATGAATAAATTCTTTCCCTAAGAAAAAGACTATATCATGTTGTTTAAACCCTTTTTCAATAATAGCATCAAAAACTAATACAAGTAGATATAGCACATTTAACTACAGACGTCATTATAAAATATTCGTAAGTGGTTTTTTAAATCGTATAAAAATCTATTCTGATCATATAAAAAAACATTTTCATTATTCGCTAATATAGTTTTTTTTAAATCGCAAATAGGGTTTTTGTAGGTCGTATAAAAACTATTCTGATCTTTTAAAAAATATATCGTTGTAAATTCAAGCCAATAATAAAAAAGTATAGTGTTATACAGAAGTTGTTAATGGTTTTTATATAACGATAGTAACTCGGTATTCTACCTCTAATGACCGCACGCACCGATCTGAATGGGCGCTATTTTAAACGAGGCAAACAAAACAACACATCTATTTATCATAGATTTTTAGAGTTTTAGCAAAAAAATATGATTGAAATATAACTAGCTTTAGAAAACATCTACAATAGTTGTCTAATTGTTTGATAACCTAAAATTCGCTTTCTTTATAAACTATAATCATGTTTGTGATGCATTGCTATTTATAAGGTATAACCACATTTAGTTAAACTGAGCTGAATATATTAATTGGTTAGTTTTGAAGAACTCGGTATTGAAACATCTATTGTCAAAGCATTGAAAGAAACAGGGATCGAACAACCATTTCCTATTCAAGAATCAATAATTCCACTTATCTTAAAAGGAGAAGACGTTATTGGTAGATCGAATACAGGAACTGGTAAAACAGCCGCATTCGTCCTACCTATGTTGAGTAAGTTAAATCCTAAAAATTTTTTACAGGCACTCATTTTGGTTCCAACAAGAGAACTAGCTGTACAAATTACAAATACAATAAATCAACTTGTAAAGTATAGCAGTCTAAAGTCCGTTGCAATCTACGGCGGACAAAACATCCAAATGCAAAAGAAAATACTCAATAGAGGTGTAAATATAGTAGTTGCAACTCCAGGCAGACTTTTAGACCACATGAATCAAAGAACTATAAACTTAAGTAAAATTAATTTTCTCGTTCTTGATGAAGCAGATAGAATGTTAGATATGGGTTTCATTGATGACATCAAAGAAATCCTTTCTTATATGGACAACAAAAAACAGATCTGCCTTTTCTCTGCAACTATGCCCGATTCCATTGTCCAGCTTGCAAAAGAGCAAATGACTCATCCAAAACAAATAAGCATCGAAAAGACAATATCTCAAGAAAACATAAATCAGTCGTATTTACTTTTAAACGAAAAAGACAAATTCAAACAATTGGTAAACACATTAAAACCCATCTCATCCGAAAAAGACAGTCATATAATAGTGTTTACTGCTACAAAACAAAGAGCTAGGGACTTGACTTACAAGCTCCGAGATGATGACTTTTTCGTAGAAAGCATTCATGGTGACCTAAATCAAAGACAAAGAGAAAGCACATTATCTAGATTCAGAAGCAAAAGATTCAACATCCTTATTGCAACAGACGTTGCCTCAAGAGGATTAGATATTGCTTCAGTAAGCCATATCATCAACTATGATATCCCAGATGATGTTGAGACCTATTTCCACAGAATAGGAAGGACTGCTAGAGCAGGAGCAAACGGCACTGCACTATCTTTTGTCTCCCAACACGACATGTTTACCCTGAGAAAAATCCAAAATATAGCAAAGAATTCACTAAAGAATCTAAATACGGAATACGGGATCGAAGTAGACTTTAATTTGAATAGTCCTCCCAGACCAAACCGTTTCAGATCTAATTACAGCCGTGGAAGAAGTAATTACGGTGGAGGCGGCTACGGTGGAGGCGGCTACGGTGGAGGCGGCTACGGTCGCGGTGATGGTGATGGCAGCAGAAGACGAAGTTATGGTCGCAGTAAGATCCCAGCAGAACAAACAGCAAGAAACAACTTTGATAGCAACAAATACCAATCAAGAAGATTAAGCGGGATCACCCGACCACTAGGTAGAAGAAATAACTATAGCAGAAGAGACTCTTCTGACTAGAAAAATCACACAAAAACAAACAAACAAACAAAAACACTTGTATTAGAAAATACACGATTTATTTTATTTAATTTTATTTTTTTAGAGCAAAAATCAGCAATTAATAGGTAGGAAAATAAATAGATACACATTTGCTAACAGGATTAAAAAAAAATTTCAACAAATAACAAGTATTATAACACTATTTCTAACTACTACTTCTGTTATTATTATTTTATTATTGCTACTGCTAATAAAAAGGATCCATATCAAGTCACAATTACAGTTATCTAAATAATTGAAAATGTGACTGGTACATTATTTTCTAAGAAACTAAAAGAAAAAAGAAAAAAATTGGTTTTTATTCTTCGTGAGAGTGCTCGCCTAATGGGGAGATCTCATTTATTCCAATTACTACTGTAGATGTTGCTGGAAAGTCGATATCATCTGTAGAGTTATTTTGTATTGCTATATCAGTTAATGGGTTGGTTTCACTTGATTCCAAGTCTACATGATAAAGACACAATTCACCGGCTGCAGAGAGCTCTGGTATGAATTCAAGTTCTGCTGGTGCAAGGTTTGGTGCCTGACCTATCAATACATTTACTGCAGTAGAATTATCTCCACCACATGGAAGCTTTGCTGCAATGTGGCCGTTGTTTATCTTATATGGAGTTGTATCATACAAGTGAATAAAACTTCCCTCAGGTAAGCTTTGACCCTCTAACAATATAGTTTGTGAATCCCTAGCAACTGTGCTATCGTCGTGTGTTGCATTTTCGGTATACTCTTCAGATGTTTCTCCTGCAAGATCATCTCTTGGTGCAGCACTTGTAGCGTTGTCGGTTGTTACCACACCCTCAGCGCTTGTGGCATTTTCATTTCCAGTTGTATCAAAAGTTGTAGAATTGACATTTGTTGTGGGTAATAATTCCTCCTCTGGAGGTGCTGTTTGAGTTACATTTGTTGAATTATCAAGTGGTACGTCTGTCACATTTAGTGCGTCAGAGAGTGTTTCATTTTGTGCATATACGTTGCCATTAACTGAAACAATTGCGGTTGTAAGTACAAAAACTAGAAAAAGTGATACTTTTGTACTAGTCGATTTTTTCATCATCAATCTATATTAAAAATCACTAGTATTTATGTCATTTTCAGTACAATCATCGAATCTAGGGTGTTTTTTTAACACCTCCATGTCTTTTCAGTCTAATAGTATAAGAAATAGCAATTAGTGCTAGAACAGGGATGTAAATATAGTAATAGGTTGTAACAAAAGTGATTATCAACCCGTTAATCCTATCCAGTATAGGAGCCTGAACATCAATCTCAAAATTAACGCTCAAGGTATCCATAGTATAAAAAATATCTTTTATATCTACAAAAAGGATGTATTTTCCAGGTTCATTAAATGTATAGTTAAAATCATAGTGTCCTTGGCTAACTATTGTATAGTTATTTGCATTTGAATATACAGGCTTTCCATCTTTGAGTATGTAAAAAGAGACAGGTAATTCTATGAGTACATCTCCTGCAGTAGATTTTACTTGCATTAAAAAGGATGTTTCTTTGCCCATCATTGGTTTGGATGGATTTAGCAATAGTTCCACAACGTAATTTCCTGCAGATTGGTTTTGAGCACCATTCAGAGTAGTATCAGTTGGTCCAAAAAAATGTCCATAGGCTTTATGCAGTTCATATATGTGGTTGTGGTGATGATGGAGGTAGTCATCAAAGAATAAAAAGTAAAAAGAAAATAAAAGAAATAAAAAAAGAAACGAGATATGAATAACAGAAAAATTATGAAAGACAGAAGATTTCCTTCCACAATAACTAAATTTATCGAAACTGACAAAATTTAGAAATGAAAATAATCCAGCGAGTCCAACCGAGTTAGACACAAACATAAAGAATATTGAATAAAGTTTAATATAAATTCAAGAAAATACTTGTGGTCTTGTACCAGTACCAATTATTTGATATTTAAGAATTAATACTCGCTTGTCATATATTTTTAATATTGACTGACGAAATTGATCAAAACTTCCCAAGAAAGACAGTTCAAGAATCAGAGGCTGAAACAACAATAGTAATGCTACCTTCAGATGCCAACCCCCTTGGAAATGTATTCGGAGGTATGATTTTAAAATACGTAGACCTTTTGGCAGGGCTAGTAGCAAAAAGACATGCAGGGCATGCGAATATCGTAACTGCAAGCATTGACAGCATGACATTTTTAAAACCTGTCTATATTGGAAATGCATTAATTCTGAAAGCCAGAATAAACTACGTCAGAAGAAGCTCAATGGAGGTAGAGGTTAAAATTGAAGCTGAGGACCTAAACAAATCACAAAAGGTCCATACAGGTACAGCATATGTAACCCTCGTTGCACTAGATGAAAAGGGAAAACCCACAGAGGTTCCCAAGCTAATGCTAAATGGAGAGGAAGAGGAAAAAAGGTTTAAGGAAGGCCAAGAAAGGATGGAATCGAGGCTTAGAAGTAGAAAAAAATAGAAAAAAAATTCTCTTCAATTTCATTGCGGGGTCAGTGTGGTTCATCTAGTGAAATTAAGTCCAACGACAAGGAATCAAGCACAATATATATAATCTACTAATAAAGAAAGGATATTAAGAGTAAAAAATCTTGGATTCATCTAAAGGGTAAACATACACATTTGCATACTCATCAGCCTCTATCTTTGTAGAATTCAATAGTAATGCTTTTTCAAGTTCTGATTTATCAAGCCCTAGACCACTCTTACCAAGAATACAGCTATTATCTATGGGATAGCCAAGGGTTGCAGGGTTAAAAGGTTCCAAAGTGATTCGTTCTTCTGCTAACAACCCCGCATCCCTCATAGATTCAGACATTTTTCTTCCCCCATCATTTAATAGGTATTTTATTTCATAATTTCTGCGAAGCATCCGAAGACCTTCGTACACATCAAAGTCATCATCACCGGTCTTCAAATAACTTATGAGTTCCGATTCTTTTACTACGGATGAAAGATATTCGTAAATAGAGCGAGTTGTCATAATAATCACCTTTTGTCTGTTCTTTGGATCAAGCATTGCAATTTCATTTCTTTTATAAAAATCCAAAAATCCAGACCTTGATACACTTTCGAGGGAGCGAATAGAAATTACAAAATAAAAATTATCACCTTTTACCAGCCTTTTAGAAAGACTAAGGAGTTCATCGTAAATTATAGGATAATCAGGCTTTAAATGATTTCCAAAAAAATCCCAAGACCAAATTTGACCATGGTTTTCCATCATGTTGTTCACGGTAACAATAATGGCATTATTTCCTAAGATCATTCGATGCAACGAAGCAAATACGTTGTCACCGAGTTTTCTGCTACCACCTGTTAGAATAGTAACTCCACCACCTTTTACGCCCAAAAGTTTAAAAGCATACACACCACTGTTCGGTGCAAATGCCTCTGCTGCAATAAAGCTCGTCGCCTGATAGGGAACACACATCCTGTCAACAAATGAGTCAGAAGCCCCAATAACCACATGAGGAAGTACTTTGGCAAGATTTGGACAACCAAGGTCGGTCAGAGTATCAATAACTTTAAGACCTCTCCTTTGAAGATGATCCAATGCCTTTTTATTTAAAAGGTTTTTTTCAAACAGCATGTCTAGTTTTTCAAAATACTCATTTCTAAGCAGTTCAGCATTCATCTCTTAAAACAAAAGAATAAGAATGTGCCAAGTTAATTATCTATTTCTTTTGTTTTTTATAATTTAGCCAGATTATAACTCATCCGATTAAATAATTAGATGGACAAGACAAAATTACTTTATATATCTATTCTCGAATTTATTGCAAATTATTTATGCTGCATCTTATTTCATATCAACAAACCATTAGAAAGAAACTATCAAAAAATATTTTGTGTTCAGTAAACAGCACAATTTCGAAGAACTATTGACCTGATACTATTGTTTACAAACCCAGTCTTCATACCCGTCAAAAAAAATAAAACAGATGAATATTTTAAAAAAACCACTAACAATTAATCTTCTACTAGAATTAGATTATAGTTTTGAGAAAAAAACAAGTACATAATTATTAAAAACAATCCTCATAAAGAATATCCACTAAAAAATCATAGCATGTATTTCAATAAAGTAACTTCCGGCATAGTGTCTGCCATATTTTTGTTACTAATCTTAAGTTCAGTTAATGTATCATCAATAAAACTAGCAAATGCAGCAGAAGGTGACCTAGTAAACTACAACAATAATTTCGATATATATACTTCACCTAATGACCCTAACAAAGATTCAGCTATGCAAAATGCAGATTGCGTAGTTAACTTTATGCAGACCTATATATATGCATCCTCTTCAGCTCAAAACTGCAATAGTCCAAGCAGCACACCACAACAACAGCAATCTCAGCCACCTGTGGACCAAAACCAAATTCAAGGACAACCCCAGTATCAAAGACAATATCAACCTCAGCAGGCAACAGGACAAGGCCTCCAAGCTACTGACGGACCTCAAACAGGAACATCTGCCCAAAGTGACGAGGTAGGTGTGGTAAAAGTAGTGAATGGTAATAAGGGTTCAGGCACCAACAGTGTTTCAAGTAGCTTTGCGCCAGTGCAGTCCACATCATTTGCAGTTCCTCAACAGGACAATGACAAGAATGCAAAGGACAATGACAACGATGATAATGATAATAATGACAATGACAAGAATGCAAAGGACAATGACAACGATGATAATGATAATAATGACAATGACAAGAATGCAAAGGACAATGACAACGATGATAATGATAATAATGACAATGACAAGAATGCAAAGGACAATGACAACGATGATAATGATAATAATGACAATGACAAGAATGCAAAGGACAATGACAACGATGATAATGATAATAATGACAATGACAAGAATGCAAAGGACAATGACAACGATGATAATGATAATGACAACAAGGATGGAAACAAAATCTACAACGAAAAATCAGTTTCAAAAGATGAGCGCAAGTTATTGTTAACTACCTGCTTTGAAAGAGGATATGATAAAGGAAATTACCTCTCCACAGAGGAAATAGTTAAATGTGCTGAAAACTACAATGCCTAACCATTCTTTTATCCTTTTTTCAAACAGATAAATGTAAATATTCAAATAATAAGAATAAAATAAAAAAAAATTAGATGACGATTAAATTATTAGGAATTGCAGGAAGTATGAGAAGCAATTCCTATAGTTTTAAAGCTCTAGAACTTGCTTTAAAAACAGCTAATTCAAATTATAATGCTGAAATAAATTTATTTGATCTTAGAAAAAATAAATTACCCATTTATGAACCAAATCAAGATCAGAGCAAAATACAAACAGCTGAATTAGAAAGCTTGCAACTGGCTAAAACTCTTGTAAAATGGTCAGATGCCATCATTTTGACATCTCCAGACTACCACGGTTCAATGTCAGGAGTAATAAAGAACTTTTTGGATTTTTTTTGGAAAGAGTTTTCTGGAAAAACTTTCGGATACATCTGTGCATCCCATGAAAAAGGGCTAACTGTAATGGAACAGATGAGAACAGCAGTGAGACAGTGTTATGGATGGAGCATGCCTTATGGAATTTCCACAAGTTCTGAAGATTTTGATCAGGAAGGTAATCTAACAAACAGCAAGACCCTTTCAAGAATTCATATGCTATCTAGAGACATTGTATTTTATGGAAAGGCAATAAGGGAACAATACATTTTAGATACGACTAACAAGGTCAAAGAATCTTACTCCTATTTGACTATGGGTAAAGACTAGTCTTATAGTTGCTACTTCCCTACCAACTATATTTACACAAATTGGCAGGAAGAAAAAGAAGAGAAATAGAATTTAAAGAAAAAAAACAAACTTATTCTATGAATTTTTACTTGTACCTGATTATATAGAAAACAATCATATGTCTTAATGTTAATCTAGCATATAATACTACATCAATTGTACAAGACAAATACGACATCTTTTTTGAAATGGGCAGGAGGGAAGAAAAGATTAGTATCCCTGTTAGATAAGCTCAGTCCAGACAATATCGATAAATATTACGAGCCCTTTTTGGGTAGCGGTGCTTTCTTTTATCATCTAATTCAAACTAGAAAACAATTCAAAGCGATTTTGTCCGATTCCAATCCTCAATTAATTAACACCTATAGAGTAGTAAGAGACAATGTACAAGAATTAGTTGAAATACTTAAAAATCATCAGAAAAACTATTACGAAAAAAGAGAAAAGTATTACTATCTTATAAGAGACAATCACAGTAACGATGGAGATAACAAGTATAACAACATAGAGCTGGCAGGAAAATTCATTTTCTTAAACAAAACTTGCTATAATGGCCTGTACAGGGTGAATAAAATAGGAAATTTTAATGTTCCTCATGGAAGATATTTTAATCCCAAAATATGTAACAAAGAAAAACTAATGGAATGTTCCAGATTACTAAATCTGGCAGACGTAGAAATTCGGTGTGATGTTTACAAAAATACTATAGCCAAATGTCAAAAAGATGACTTTATCTATTTGGACCCCCCCTACTTCCCAGTCTCTCGAACAGCAAATTTTACCGACTACACGAAAGAAAGTTTTGGAATTCAGCAGCACACAGAGTTGGCCCATGAATTTGATAGACTTGACACCATTGGAGCTCGAGTGTTACTTTCAAATTCCAACTCAGATTATATAAAGGATTTATACAAAGACCACCATATTCTCAAAGTAAGATCCCAAAGAAACATCAACTGTGATGCAACTGGAAGAAAAAATCATTTTGATCTTTTGGTCACAAACTATAACAAAACCATAAAAGAATCAACAAAAGATACTCGATACAAGGTAAATAAATTAAGCATAAAGGTTCGCCAAAGGTAATGAAAAATTTTCCATACCGCCCGGTTGGTTTTCATCCTCCATAGATATATACACAAAAAAAAATGTTATTGGAGTTTGTTACCAAAGTACAGATTTTATCAGATTACACCAGCCAATCTAAGTTTTTGTGGCAAATATGTTTCTGAAAGATACTTGAAACCGTGTTTAAAGAATGCATCTAGCTCACATTTTTCCTTTTTGCTCAAAAAGAGG
Organism: Candidatus Nitrosocosmicus agrestis; assembly: GCF_008389435.1. GTDB lineage: Archaea > Thermoproteota > Nitrososphaeria > Nitrososphaerales > Nitrososphaeraceae > Nitrosocosmicus > Nitrosocosmicus agrestis. The sequence goes on from NZ_VUYS01000001.1 coordinate 56,019, forward strand.
TTTAGTTCTTTTTGCCACTGCTTGTTTTGCATCCAAGGTTTTTTCTTCATATCATTGGCCCTGTTAATATCTTCATCACTAGCTGTCAATCTTGCTACTTCCGGAATGTTAAATTGATAAATATCAGAAAACATCATTCCAAGAACTTGGGCATCTGGAGTTACAAGTCTTTCGCTATCATAGCTTAGAGATTCACTTCCTATTTTATATCTCAAAGCTATGCCTAGTCCCCATGGGTCTGCATCAGCAAACACCACTACGGGTTTATTCCACTCTTCATTTAGTGTTTTAACCATCATCCTAGTAGCACGGTCTGGTTCACCCGAACCAGTCAATAAAATTGCATTATACTTTTGAATAAAACCGGATTTTCTTATGTTATTTAAAACAGTATCTTTTTCCACGACCATTACAAAATCTGCTTTTACATCTTCAATCTGGACATCCCCCATGTTAGTTGGGATCAACTGAGAAGTAGCTTTACTACCCAGATTACAATCAATAATATCGCCTCCAACCCGTAGTTTTATAGGACCTGAGATCATACCCTTGGGTTTAGATGTTACCGAAAATTCCTCTCGAGGAATGCCCGTCAAAAGTTCGACAGCCTTTATGGCATTATCTGAATCGTCTTGTCCGTTCCAGAACTTTTGTTTGTTTTTATCATCCCCAACATTGCTAAGGGTTGCATAATACATTCCCCTTATCGTACTTTCCATATCTTCATCCAGTAATTTTTTTATTGCATTTGCCATCACCAAATATTGTGCAAAAGTGGGAATTTTTTTTACACTATCAGGGCTAACTTCAACCTTTTTGTCACCCGTAGTAAGCATCCGTTTTTCATCCGACCAAATGGTATTATCATAACCTATTTTTGGTAAATCCAATACAGGCATCTGATTCTGTTTTATTACATCGTCAGATATCCTCTTCATGATCTTTTTTACGGTAGTTATAAACTCCTGCTTCTTTACTGTGGACAAATGATGATCACCTTAGCTTTTTACCCTTATTTACCCTTTTACTATACGAGTCCAAGGTCGACTGTAGTTGTGTTGATTGAGAAGAGTTATCCTCTTTTTTATTCAATTTATTTTTTAAGGTGGATGATCCTGGTTTGTGTTTTTGAACCTTATTAGATATCTTATCTTTTGCTTTTGTAACAGGCTTTATTTTAGAACCTATTATAGCATTTGACTTGTTGTTCTTGTTTGTTATAGGGGTTTTTACTTCATGGTTGTTGAAATTTTTAAAGAGTTTATTTGGATAATATTTTTGTTCCATTTCTTTTTCAGTATTTTTGCTAACCTTTTCTGTTTGTTTTGCATTATTTTTTTTAAAATTTGGTTTTATTTCTTCAATAGATTTACTAGTTTTAGTAACTTTTCCATATTCTTTTTTTGTTTTTGTTGGTAAAAGAGAAGAAATAATATTTTTAGATCTCTTACTAGAATTATTAATATCACCGTTTGTTTGTGGTCTTCTAGCAATAGATTTCGAATTGTTTGTTGCTAAACCACGGTTATTTAATTCGGAATTTACAGCATATTTTTTTACTGCAGTATTGGACTGCACCTCTTTGGTAGAGTCTTTGAAAGACAACTTTGGTTTTATCTTTGAAACTGGACGTTTTGTTGGATGGCTAGGATGTCGAAAACGAGTATCCGTATTGGAATTAGTTGTATTGTTAGCCATAGCGGATTTGGAAGTGGTAGGGGAAGTGGCATTAACTTTGGAATTGGAGCGAGAAGTGGATGTATGGTGAGAAGGTGAGGAAAGTGCCCCTGACAAAGGGTTTGAATGTAATGCTGACTGACCTATATGATCAACTGAGGATGACAAGAAACCAGAAGAAGATGATTCTGTCTGAGGAAATTCATCATCGTTTTCACCCCCCGTTGGTTTTTTTGATAAATGACTTTCAATCAATCTTGAAAAAGATTCATTTAATTTGGGACTTTTTATCCCCAAAGCCTCGTTAATTGATTCAACAATAAAGGGTAGGTAATGTTTGTATAATCTGAGCTTATTTTCAGCTTCTTTCTGTTTAAGCTCTTTTCTTATTTGAGTACTTAACTTTCTATATAATTCCGAAAGACAAGATTTCATATAATACTTCAATTCACCTTCCGACGCAATACTTTCCTTCCCAGCTGTTTTGTATGGAATCTTTGTAGAGCAAATGTGAAAGAAAATGTGTAATGGTAATACTTCGATTACCCTGTCTTTTTTCGATTCTTTATTAGTTGAAAACTGCTCTTTGGCTTGTTTTTTGGTTATTCCCATCTTATTGATTTCTACTTCAGAAATTACCTCTCTTGCGACATCAGATCCTTCATCATATAGTAAAGGTATTTTGTTAGCAAACCGATACATTTTAAACGAAGGAATATCACCACCATAAGCCAGACCTGTTTCGACTATGGTGGGCCTATTGTTTATAACGCACGTTCTTGATGTATATGCAGTCAAGACAGGCTTTAGAACTTTTACTGAAAAATTTGATTTTGAACTGCTGCCGCTGTTGCTGTTTTTGATTGAATATGGTTTCTTACTTTCTTCCAGATCGCTGGTTAGTAATTCAGAGACTGGATTTGCTATATTGCTATTAGACATTCCAGAATTAGTAGAATTAATGTTTGAAGGATGAGAAGTTAGAGAAGTAATTTTTGCAGGCATAGCATCGGTATTGGTACTATTATTATTATTTTGGTCAATCATGTTTGGAGAAACAACCTGATTATTACCAACGTTATCACCTCTTGAATCAAATTTCTTCGGATTCGTATTGTAGTAGGCTGAAGAGGAAAAGGAGGATGAGGAAGACATTTTTTCAGGTGGCAATACATCGTTAGTCTTACTAGAAACAATCGTGTATTCGGACATCATTCCTATAGTCAAAACATCCTTTCCTATTGGACTCAAGTGGTCTGTGTTGGGATTTTGAAACTTTGTCTTTTTACAAATATTTACTATCTTTATCAGGTCGTGTTCACTAAAATCGCTAATAGAAGTTTTTATCGACAATCCAGTGCTGGCTACAATATCTTTTGCCTTTTCATAGGAAAGTTTTTGAAAAGAAGAACTAAGAATTTTTGGCAGGGTCAGTTTTTGATCGTGAAATTTGGAAATTGCCTTTTTAAGGGTTTTTAAGTCCATATCGGAAGGATGGGGCAGAATTTCTTGGGCAGGTTGGGGCATTATAGTGGTTCTTCTGTTAAATTCAAATACACCATCATCTGTTTCAAAAGTCAAAGAAGCATATGGATTCACAATACTTGTTTCAGAAACATATTCATAAATTTTGTTCTTTGTTATAGGAACTAATTTTGCTCTAAGTATAACCTGAATTTTAAATCCAGACGGACTATTTATCTGCGGATCTTGTCCTTTTAGTAATTTTTTGATCAGCACTATCGGTTTGTTGGTACCAATATCAGTTCTCAGTTCAAAATAATATTCGTCGGTCTCGTCAACAGATTTGTTCCACACCTTTATGGGAAAATCAGTATCTTTGGTGGAAAAAGCTGCAACCATTTTTAGACCCACTCCAAATAGTCCGCGCTGCTGTTTTTCCATATACTTTGCCGAAGTCAAAAAAGAACAAACGGCAACAGGCAACTTCTCTGAATTTATTCCAGTGCCGTTATCTTCACATGAAAGTATCCATAGATCATTATCAGGATCGTATAGTTTAAGCGAGATCCTAATTGATGGTAAAATCGAAAAACTTTCGCAGGAATCCAATGAATTTTCGATTAGTTCCCTGATGGCCATATATAATATACGTTCTCCAGTAAAACCGGCCAAAGCGGAATTATCAACAAAAAATTCGGATTCTGCCTTCTTATTATAAATAATCTTGTATCTATCCGATTTACTTGTTGGAGGACTGCTGCTGCTATTTTTCCTTGATCCTTCTCCTTTATCGCTATTTAATTGCGAAGCAGCAGTGGTAGTAGTGGCAATCTGAGTCGCTCTAGTCGGCATAAAACACCTTTGATGACATCTTATTTGATTTAATCGTTATTCAAAAAGTAGATATACAGGGAGTCAATCAATTTGAGAGCCATAGGGTGTGGAGGCGTTTTTTAATTCCTTCAGACTATCAGGAAGAATTTCTATTAAATAGCGTTTTTTTTCTTTTTGAATTACCAAATAATCAGAACCAGTTCCCACAATGTTTCCATCATGCAAGTCTTTAATTTTCAATAATTGGTAATAACATATAACATTACTTTAGTGTTTTTTTATTTCTACATTAATTTCACTTGTACTTTTTCTACTACTTCAGATAGGTGTTACGTTCCTTTTATGCTATTTTGATTTAGTATTCCAATGGACTGCAGCCTGAATCCTTTTAAAAAAATCAAAAGTACACTAAATGTTGTACCATAATCCGCCTGATTGTGAATTGACGACTGCATAATTTATCATATCAAGATATTAAGTAGATAGTAGCAACATGTCACTAAGGCAGACTAGTTGATAAATAAGATATCTCAAGAATTTAATAGTAAATGTCATGTAATATAGATGGTAAAAATGGATGCCAGATGTGTTAACTGCAATAAGAAAGCCCATTATAACATTGAAAAAAACAATATAGTATGTCAACACTGTGGGTTAGAATTGAGCTATGATGAATATATCGAACAAATGAAAGAAAAAGCAACCTCATTGGCAGATAACTTCCAAGCTAGTTGGGATAAGCAGGGATTTTATTAGGTTTAGAAGCCGCGGCAAATAATACATGTATTTATCTATGCTTAGGTATTCGATCTACTACTGATTTACATTTAGAGACTCATTCGAGTTAATCAAAATACTTAGCAAGATTAATTAAGGCTACAAATTCAATTAAAGAAGACTTTGGTAGAATTTAAAGTAGTTATTTCAGATTCAGCTGGCAGAAGCACCAGTCAAGAGTTAAAAGACAAAAGTGCCCAGCCTCTCTTAGGCTCAAAGCTTGGAGATGTATTAGATTCATCTATTTTCGGATTTAAAGAAGGTAAGATAAAACTAACAGGTGGAAGTGATAAATCGGGAACTCCTATGCGATCTGACCTTCATGGTGCTACAAAGAAATACGTTTTGATGACGCGAGGAGTAGGCATGCGCAATCTTGCACCAGGTGAAAGAAAGAGGAAGTTGGTCAGGGGAAATATGATTACTGAGGAGATTTATCAATTGAATTGTCAATTGATCGATGCAAAGTTGCCTGAAAAGGAGCAACCTCCTGCAGAATCTGCAGAAGGGTCAAAATAAGCTTTTTGACACCAAATAAAAGCGATAACTAAAATCCTTCTTTCCTTTTTATTCTATTAATATACCTATTCTTTTGAATTGTAAGTAAATTAATATTTGAAAGAAAAAATACAAAAGGTATTGCACTGGAAGGAGACTTTACCTGAGTGGTATATTCAAAAATATGGTTATCAGCCATGCATTAACATAGGCACTTCTGGACATGTAGACCATGGTAAAACAACATTAATTGAGGCTATTACAGGAGTATGGACAAGTGGACATAGTGAAGAACTTAGAAGAGGAATTACCATCAAGGTAGGTTACGCAGATGCAGCTTTTTACAAATGCCCAAACTGCCCGCCCCCTTCAAACTATTCGGTTCAACCAAAATGTAGCATATGTAATTCCGATGCGGAACTGTCAAGAGTAGTTAGTTTTGTAGACTCACCAGGACACGAAAGTTTGATGGCAAATATGCTTTCAGGAGGAGCCCTTATGGATGGAGCGATACTAGTTATTGCAGCAAATGAAAGGGTCCCTCAACCTCAAACAAGAGAACACCTTCTGGCACTTCAAGTGCTTGGTATTAAAAATATTGTCATTGTACAAAACAAAGTAGACCTGACAGAAAAGGAAAACGCTATAGAAAATTACAATCAGATAAAGGAATTTGTAAAAGATAGTGTTGCAGAAAATGCACCCATAATACCGATATCGGCACAGCACAGGGCCAATATCGATGTACTAATAGAATATATTGAAAAATACATCCCCACACCTGAAAGGGTTAAGAGTGAAAAGGGAATAATGCACATACTAAGATCGTTTGACATCAACAAACCAGGTACCCCCATCAGAAATATTAAAGGAGGCGTACTTGGAGGTGCATTAACTCAAGGCGAGTTTGAAATCGGTAACGAAATAGAAATACTACCAGGTATTTTAAATGAAAGAAAGAGCAAATACGAATCAATTTTCTCTGAAATAGGATCCTTGGCTACTGGTGCAGGCCTGGTAGATAAAGTAAGGCCTGGTGGTTTAGTAGCAATTGGTTCGAAGCTTGACCCATCCTTTATCAAAAGTGACTCATTAATTGGGGCAGTGGTAGGAAAGCCAGGTTCCTTACCACCTGTAGTGGACGAGATCACTATAGACATCAATCTGTTTGATACAGCCGTAGGTACTCAAGATCTGGTAAAGGTAGAACCTATCAGAAATAAAGAAAATCTTAGATTAAATATAGGTACTGCAGTAACTATCGGAAATGTTACAAACTCTAAAAATCAAAGGATTGAGGTAAAAATTAAAAAACCAATCTGTTTGATGCCAAAAAGTAGAGTCGCACTAAGCAGAAGGATTGCAGATAGATGGAGACTAATTGGTGCTGGAATAACAGTTTAAAGAAATATGGAGATTGTTTGTGATACTAGTTTTTTGATGGTGTTGTGCTATGATCCCGTCAAGAATCTGGATTCACTAGAGTCAAGGTTTGGAAAGCTAACATGGTTAATTCATCCTGAGACGGTTAATGAATTATCACAGTTAGAAAGATCAGCAGGGATAAAAAGATCAAAAATCGCAGGTCTTTCTCTAACAATCATAAAAAAACAGATTGAAAATGGAAATTTTAAATTTTTAGATGAAAACCATCTAAAAGGCACATTGAAAAGAAATGAATCAAACCTTACTGTAGACTCAGTTTTATTGAATTTAGCAATAGAAAAGAAAAACCCAATGGCTACAATAGATAAGGAATTAATGAGAAGGGCACTAAAAAAAGGGGTAGATGTAATTACACTTAAAAACAATAAAATCATTTATGCACATTCGCGACCCAGATCAAATTTAAATCAGTCCAAAGCGTCTCCATAACGGAGCAAATATACATGATAAACATAGAGGGCATAGAACTAAGGTGGAATGGACATGATGGATTCAGAATTTCTTCAACAGATGGCAAGGTAATTTATATCGATCCCTTTAAATTAATCGAAAAATACGATCAAAAAAAAGATGCAGATTATATTTTAATTTCTCACAATCATTTTGATCATCTAAGTCTGGAAGATATCAATAAAATTATTAGCAAAAGCACAAAAATTTTTTGTGCTAATGAATGCATAGAGGTCTTGAGAAGAGAATATCCAGATAACATAATTACTCCACTAAAGCCAGGAGATGTTAAATCAATAGATAACATAGCAACTCTAACTGCAGTACCTGCTTACAATACTAACAAGGAGTTTCACCCCAAAAAAGACGAAAAAGTTGGATTTTTAATCAAAATGAATAAAGACAATCCATTAACCATTTATCATACGGGAGATTCAGATATTATTCCTGAAATGAAAGGTATTGTTACGGATGTTTTACTCGTACCAGTTTCTGGCACGTACGTAATGACATCTCAAGAGGCCATCAGAGTAACAAACGAAATTATCAAACCAAGGAAACTTGCAATACCTATGCATTATAAATCCATAGTGGGTACTGCTAAGGACGCTGAGGAATTTACTAAACAAGTAAATGTTTGCAAGACTGTAGTTTTGGAAATCGAATAGCATAAAGAAAAAAAGACAGAGCCTGTCACTGAGAATGATTAAATATTAAATAAAGTTAAAAAATCACACTAAAGTGTAGATAATGGCAGGAGAAGTTTTTTTAAAATCTGAGAAGAGTCGCAAAACGACCAAATATCTTCTCATAATAGCTGTATTGATTCTAGCATTTTCAATAGCTTTCATTCTTAGAGCTTATCCTATAAAATACGGGTTTTATTTGAATGAATTCGATCCTTTTTTTGATTATAGAGCTACTGAATACATAGTTAATCATGGAATTGGACCATATTTTGATTGGCACGATTACAAATCATGGTATCCAGAAGGCAGAGACATAGCAGGAACATCGCAGTCAGGATTACATCTGACGGCAGCGATACTTTACCAGATATTTGGTTTTAATATGAGTTTGATGGATTTCACTATTTGGTTCCCAGTAGTCATCGGGTCCGCATCAACTGCTATAATATTTTTGGTGGTAAGAGCAATAACTGGAAGCACAGTGCCAGGGTTAATTGCTTCATTATTTTTTGCAGTAAGTCCCGCAATTATTCAGAGAGGAAATTTAGGATGGTTTAAGTCAGAACCATTGGGACTGTTTTATGGTCTAGGCGGTACCTACCTATTCTTATCAGCATTAAGAGATACAAAATACAAGTACTTAATCCCAAAAGCAGTCTTTGGAGGTATCCTAGTGGCCCTTGCAGTTACTTCATGGGGAGGGGCTCAGTATTTTGTAATCCCAATTGGGCTCTTTATTATAGTCTTGGGTTTTGTATCAAAAGATCTTAAGAATAATCTAATTGTAGCTGTTTTATTTACGGTATCTGTTCTCGGAGTAGCAGGTGCTTTCCCAAGACCCGGCATATCATTTGTAATGGGACTTCCAGGCATACTGTTAATGACAAGCACGCTCTTTCTCTTCATAACCACCATCGTTAGACTAAAAAGTTCTGAAAAAAGAGCAACTCTGAAAACCGCCATAGTATTAGGAATTTTCGTAATGATAGGAATATCAATCGTAGCAGGCGGATTCTACAAAGCTCCTTCATTTAGATATCTAAACGCCATCAATCCATTCCTTTCTTCAGAAAATAAACTAGTAGAGTCTGTGGCAGAACACTTTACACCCACAATAGTTGACTACTTTAGGCAATTTTCGGTTCTGATTATTTTTGCTGGCCTTGGTATATGGCTATCCTTTAAGAACAAAAACAATACGAACATGATTTTTGGGTTGATAATAGGGCTTACGGGTATATACATAAGCGCCACGTTTGCCAGACTTTTGGTATTTGCATCAATAAGTATTATTATATTATCAAGTATTGGAATCTATCAAGCGATTAGAAGTATAAACTCGATAAGAACAGAAGCAGAACAAAACTCACCCTCGGCAAATAAGGATGGTGTAAAAGTTAAGAGAGAATCAAGGCTTAAGAGAGAAATTTTACCTTATATGGGATTTGCCGCGATTTTGATAATCATGTTAACCATACCAATGGTCTACGATAATAACACAAACTGGATTACTTCTGCAGATGTGCCAACCTCTATAGCTAATGGAGGTACTAATTACCGGCTTACTACTGACGATTGGATAGATACCCTAAATTGGATATCTCAAAATACACCGGCAGGTTCTGTAATTACCTCGTGGTGGGATTATGGATATTGGATTACTACCCTAGGAAATCGAACTTCAATAGCAGATAATGCCACTATAAATCAAACAAGAATAGAAACCATTGCAAAGATGTTTATCAGTCCGGAAGAGGAGGGTTGGAAAATTGCAAATGATTTAAAATCAGACTATATATTGATATATGTAGTTGGACAAAAGCTTCCTTCGTTGGATCCTTCTAATCCGGCACCCCTCTACGTATTGGGCAGCGGAGGGGATGAAAGTAAGAAACATTGGTTCATCAGAATTGGAGGATTTAATGAATCACAATATGTAGAATCTAATGGAGATACACCTAAGCAAAAGTATTGGGATTCCCTTCTTGGGCATATGATGCCATTTGAGACAGTAGGATTCTTCAATCCAACAACTGGTACACTTTCGCCAACATATCAGCCAAACGCCATCCCATTCTATACAAAGGACATAAAATATCCAAAAGGCAATACAAATGAACCACTATCGTTAGAATACGCATCAAAGAGCTTTGAAAGTAATGACCCAGGGCTATTTTTTGGCGTATTATTGTACAAGGTGAATCATGACTACAATACATTTGCTAATACTACTACTGCTACCACTACTACTTCTCCGATAGTGTCTGGTTCAGCTGGTAGCAACAACGGTAGTATTAGTAGCAATAGCAGCAGCGGAGAGAATTCAACTAATGATAGTGCGTTGTCACGCATACAATCTAACCTTTTAAATAATATCGACAATACAACATCTAACAGTAACATGACAAATACCACTTCAAACAATACTGCAACTATTGAGACTACCCAAGGTCCAATTAAAGTTCAATTTTATCCACAAGAAGCACCAAATCATGTAAAGAACTTTCAAGATTTAGCCCGTAAAGGATTCTACGATGGAATTGTGTTTCATCGAATAGTCCCAGGCTTTGTAATTCAAGCAGGCGATCCAAATACAAAGAATGATACTGCAAGCAGAAATACATGGGGAACAGGAGGTCCAGGTTATACCATTAATGAAGAATTCAACAGCATACCTCACGAGAGAGGAATTTTGTCCATGGCTAGAACTAACGATCCAAACAGTGCAGGATCGCAGTTTTTCATAGTGCTTAATGACTCAAAGTTTTTAGATAATCAATATACTGTATTTGGTAAAGTTACAGACGGATTGGAAGTAGTTGACAAGATTGCAAACACTACAACCAACGCAATGGATCAACCGGAGGATCCAAATGCTGCACGCATAACCAAAATAACCATAGACTAAAATAAACCAATTTTTTTAATATTTTTTATTTAGATATCAATCCATGGTATATGAAAGGTAGTATAGTGCTCACATCAGCATGGATAGTAATCTGTCTTGCCTGAGTGGTAACTTTACCCCAAGAAATTGCTTCTGCGACAGGTGCTCCACTCAGACTCCCATCCCATTCGGAAGCTGTTGTAATATAGACCGCATAATCCAAACCACCACGATATTGATTCCACCACAAAGTATGATGTTTTGATAATCCGCCACCCATCATAAAAGCTCCAGTCATTTTGGCATCAAATATAATCTCAGATAACAAAGTCTGGTCTTTCAGAATGTCAATCTTGAAATCTTTATGTGATTGATTAAAGAGCCAAATTTGATTTCCTACTGCGCCATCTACTATCCCAGGAACGAAAACAGGGATATCATTCTTGGCCGCCCAATACAAGAATGAGGATTCATTTAATTGACTTCCCATATATTTGAGAACTTCGGATGGTGCTGCTTCCTTTGCTGATTTTGATTTGTCATACATCTTTTGTAGAATGGCCTGAACCTTATTTTCAATTAGCGGACCATAATTCTTGTTTGGTATCAATATGTTACCCAATCTATGAATATCTTTGTCTAGCAGAAATTTATCATCCAATCTAAAATCACCCTCATAGTAAGAAGAAAAAGATTTTGCTATGTCATGATCCAATGCACCACAAGTAGTAATTATACAATCAAACATCTTGTTTTTGACCATATCTTTTATAATGCCTCGATTTCCAGTCGACACCAAAGCCCCAACAAATGACAAGAATTTGGTACACTCTTTTTCGCGGTTCATTTTCTTCAAAATTTCTATTCCATTAGCTAAATGTCTTCCCTCAAATCCTCCAGAATAGGTCATGATCTTTAAAATTTGATTTAATGATGTGTCCTTAGTTATAGAATAATCTTGTATTTCCTTTGATAAATGGTAGTTATTTTCATTATCATTGCTTAACTGGGATTTCTTTTTTGTCTGTTTCAATAAATTGAAATAAATATTTTACTATTAATAACTTGCGCGAAAATTATGTTATCTCATAACAGGACGATCATAAATATATGGGTCAAGATAAGATAAATGAATTGAACGGCGATCGGCATACTTTTTCGGGTAAAAAGATAGATCCACCCCAAATTTATCCAAACATGAGCATCTCCAATATGATAAACCTATTTAGGAACACAGGATATAATGCACGACGACTAGCAGAAGCGGCAGACATATTCAAAAAAATGGTCGAGTCTGATGCAACTATCTGTTTAACAATTGCCGGAGCCTTGACTCCAATTGGATTTGGTAAAATGATCGCAACAATGATAGAAAATGGATTTGTGGATTGGATAGTTACAACAGGAGCCAATGCATATCATGACTTGCACTTTGCATATGATTTGCCAGTTAGACAAGGTCACTTTGATGTTGATGATGATGTATTATATTCAAAACAGATAGTGCGTATTTATGATGTCTATATTAAAGAATATGGAACCCTACAAGCTCAGGATCTAATAGTACAAAAAAATGTACAAGAATTTTACAAGGATGGCAGAATCGATATTGTAAACAGTTCAACCGCCGACTTATCTTATTTAATAGGAAAAGAAGCAGAAAAGAGATCGAAAGCTCCAGAAAAATCATTTATGGTTGCATCTTTTAAAAATAATGTTCCAGTTTACATACCAGCCCTTAGTGATTCCTCTATCGGTTTGAACATGTTGCCATTATTGCTTGATGGCAAAAGATCCGTCAACCCAATCAAAGATATTGCTGAGTCAACAGCGATACTATGGAAAAGCAAAGTCTCTGGGGGATTGGAGTTAGGTGGAGGTGTGCCCAAAAACTTTTTTCAACAGACAGGTCCGGCATTGTACCAAATTTTAAAAATAAAAGAAGGTGGACATGATTTTATAGTTCAGCTAACTGATGCTAGGCCAGATACTGGTGGATTATCAGGGGCAACACTTCAGGAAGGCAAGAGCTGGGGGAAAATTAAAACTTCTCATAAGGGAAATGTTATAGTATATGGCGACTCTTCAGTTTATTTTCCAATGCTCTGTTCGTATATTTTAAGTGAATGCAAGCCTAGAAGAAAAAAGCAACTGTACAAAAAGAAAGATGTATGGGTTGAGGAGATGAAGAAACATTATCTATCTTCAAAAACCAAAGACTAAAAGAAGTGTTTGGATAATCATGCAAGCAAACACTTTTTGATTTTATGACAAGGGATCAATAATATAGTTGTTGTAATAGTTATGTCTTGTTTTATCTATTGATTTAGAGGATAATATTATTACCAAGAAATATAAATAATGGCCGAAAAAAGCTCTGAAACAGCAAGTTAACAGTAATACAAAAAAGTCTATTATAAATATTGTATATCAATAAATGTCTGAATTCAATCAACTTTTGGTAAGAAGAATTAAGAATGGAACTGTTATTGATCATATTGAATCACCAAGAGCATTATTGGTTCTTCACATATTAAACATAACAGGTCAGGACGGAAATGTAATAACAGTGGCACTGAATGTTCCAAGCGTCAAACAAAATAAAAAAGACATTATAAAAGTGGAGAATCGATTTTTGGAGAAAAAAGAGACTGATAAATTGGCTCTGATTGCTCCAAATGCTACGATCAATATCATCAAAGACTACAAACTTACCGAAAAAAGAAGAATTCAGCTTCCAGACAAAATAATAGGATATTTCAAATGCCCAAATCTAAGATGTATTACTAATACTGAAGAGGGTCTAAGTTCAAAAATCGAAATTATAGACAAAAATAACATTTTACTAAAATGTCAGTACTGTGCAAGATCTATTACCACTACTGAACTGATAAAGTGACTATCACATCAGGACAACTGACAAAGTAAAATAATAAAAAAAACAAACCTGTTAGTCTTGCCTCCCAAGGTATAATATCAAAATTGCATTAGGTTAGGTTCAAATCAACCTGCCACCATTTGATCCAAAACACTCTCGAAAGTGAGTTAATTTGAATTCGATTAAAGAAGTATATACATTAAATAAAAAGCAACAGATCATTCTCCTCTACAAACTTCACAAGTGTAAGATCCATCAGCGTAAAGTAGGAAATCAGACCATTCGCCACATTCATCGCAATATCCAGAAATGTTTCTTGGAGAACGACCAATTTCACCCCTTATAATCAGTGACTTTTCAGAGACTACATCAAATAGTTCAGGGGTCACAGCAAGTACGTCAGATACTGAGATAATTCCTACCAAATGATCTTTATGGGTAACTCCTAATCGCTTTATCCCGTGTTGTCTCAGTAGTCGAGCTGCTGATGTAATACTTTCTTCCCCACTGATCGTGATCAAAGGCTGCATTATACTTGATGCCTTTATCTCAGAAGGTATTAATCCATTGGCTATTGCTTTAGTAACTATATCCCAATCTGTTATGATTCCCAAGGGTTTATCATTATCTAAGACAATAATACTGCCAATCTTAGCGTTGGTCATTAGCTTTGAAATTGCTACAAGATCATCGTTAGGACCAGCGTGTACTATAGGACTATTCATAACATCGCTAACAAGAACCCGTGTCGTCATCCCGGTAGTTTCGTCTCTAATATCTTTAGACACATCAAATCTTCATAGTTTGAATTTAATTACTTTTCGATTCAAAGATAAAGAATATCAACCAGATATTCGAATCAGATTAATTATTCTTGACTATCCTACCAAATTCATGTTTTAACCCTCCATTCACAATAGGTAAAAGCTTAAACTGTCCAACAGGAAGGATTCTCACTATTTCATCAATTGAGTAGTTCTTTAGGTAGGTAGTAATGCTTTCAGGAAACTCATTTTTGATAGCAAAATCTACGAAATCAGCCTTTATCTTTTTTGAAGCTTTTACAACATCATATCCAGAAGGAATTATAGGTCTTAAGCATACAGATCTCTTTGCTATCGCTGATTGAGGTCCAGTTATGAATAATGGCCTCTCTTCGATAAAAGATAAACCTATTGCCATTTTGATTTCCAAATTTTTGACAAAGTTTTTCTTTCCCTCTATTATAAACGCCCCCTTTGGTAAATACTGACCTGTAGGTGCCCCCTTCTTAATCTGATATGGATAAACCCAATAGGCATCAGCAGAAGACAGACCATCTTTCCACGATCTGCTAAAGGAAACGGTAGCTTGAGATACCTCTTGTATACTTTGTGAAATATCTACAGCAGATTTGTTGTTAGCATTCTTTAATATAAAGAATGGCGACCCATGTACCTCGGCATGGAAAACATAATCATTTTCTGTTAAATATTTCCTGATGAGGACAGAATTCGAGGATGAATCTCTACCGCCAATAGCAAGCATATCATCCGCAGTCAGAAACCATCTATACTTTTCATACCATTCTTTGTTTGTTAAGATCTTAACTTGTGCCCCTGGTTTCTTATCTTTTTGTTTTTGGATTTTTTCCAATTGCTCTAGTAGTTTTGCTCGAGATTCTTCTATTGTGATCAAACCTCTTTCCATTTCTTTCGCTATATTAAATAACATCGAAGAAATCTTTGGAATATTATGGGATTCGCCATCAATTGGAACCTTTTCACTCATGATCTCCAAATATGGCTTACCCTTCAAATCTAGAATCTTGGCATCAAATTCATTTAGTAATGTACACATAGGATGTTCTTTTGGAATCATACTACTCCTAGAAAATATGCCAAAGTCAAGTATAGACGACTGCTGCATCAGCTTGCTAGCAAAGTTTCTGAGTTTGTTGGATTTTGAAATAACTAGATCTTTGGCTTTTTGTTGTTCTTCTAGATCGTGCTTTATTGTTTCAATTTGTTTTTCTAGTTCAGAATTTTTAATATTGCTACTATGCAAAATATTATAATTTATTAAATCATCTATCGCGTCGGTGTATGAGTCGTATCTTTTAATATGATCAGCATCTACATCATTAGGAATTACGGGACTGATATCATACGGATTGTTATTTTCATCTAAAATTATACACGGATCTAATCCTACACCCGACGAAATATTCTTAATTAATAGGTTCAATTCTTCAAATACAGTTTTGATTTCCGATTGGCTCAAATCACTTACTTTCTTATTTGGGATGTCTGCATTATGGACTGCTAACTCGATATATTTTTTTGAGATGGATAGGTTTCTACCTAACCATCTCTTTATGTCAATGTTCTCAAATTCATTTTTTCGAATTAGTGATATAAAGTCATCAATGTTTATGGTAAGCGGATCTACTCCTCGTGATGGTGGGGGGAAATATTTTAATCCAGTTCTTAGAGTTCTATGTCTCACATTGATTGGATTCAGAATATTCAATATTTTAAAAGAATCATCACAAAACATTATATTTCCATGTCCGAACAATTCCAGTATTATATAATATTTAGTTCCACGGATAGTTTGAAATTCGAACTGGATAATACGCTCCCCAGGGATGACGAATGCATCAACTAGTTTGGAACGCTCTAGTTCGATCTTTATTTTCTTAAGAGCATCATTATCTTCAAGTATTGAATACTTGTATTTTGTAACGCAAATACCATAGGTCGAGATAAGCAACGATATATCATTTTTCTGAGAATGATGAAATTTTATTATTAAAGAATTTTTTGTTATAAGGGAAATATTGCTAACATAATAGACACTATCAATTAATTGCTTTATATTGTTTACAAGAAACCTTAACTCTATCTCTGATATGGCCATGAGTGGATAATATTTTTATTGAATATAATAACTTACAAATATTCCTACACTTTAGCAATTAAATTCATCAAAAAATCTGTGTATGTATTTAGTGTGGAGAAATCGAATTCAAGACCTCCTTTAGAGTTTGTAAAATATTTCTGAAATTGGCTGGTTACAAGTCCATCTCGTACTTGTAAAAATCAGAGAGTAGAGATTAAATGTGGATGATTAAAACTATTAGAGCATATCATTGGAAATAGAAGACAAAATTTACTATCTAAGAGTAGTGCTTGCAGCAATAGCAGGAGCAATTGTTGGTGCCATTGTAAAACCAAATTCTGATCATACTAACACCATAGGATTAATAATTTTAATCGGCATCGTTTTTTATGCCATATCTCAAATACTTGCATCCCGTATGTCGAAGGGAATTCCAAAGGACAAAAAGAAAAAAGTGATTACTATAGCTATTTTTGGATTCATTTTCATGCTGCTGACATTTATGACGTTGACATATACTATACTTAACCAGAATATGTTGTAAGATGAAGACATATGTTATGGGACTTTAAAACGAGTGGGATACCCGATGAGCTATTTGATAGGACCGAAAGAGTTCCAATTACAAAAGAAGATGTCAGAGCAATAATTGTAAGCAAGCTACGACTAAAAGATGGGTACACTGCAATAGATGTTGGATGTGGGAGCGGTAGCATCACAGTGGAACTCGCTCATCAAACAAAGGGAAAAGTTTATGCAATTGATTCTGACCAAGATGCAATAGACCTAACACAAAAAAACCTCTCAAAGTTTGGATTTACGAACAATACAGTGGTAATAAAGGGTTGGGCACAAGAAGTTTTGCCAAGTTTGCCAAAGGTAGATGCAATCGTCATCGGTGGTACGACTGCAGGTACAAAGGAATTAATTAATTCAGCCTTTTCCAAACTAAATATTGGTGGTAGAATAGTTTTGACTTCTATTCTTATTGAAACAATTTACAACGCCTTAAAAGCTATGGAGGATTTAGACTCAAAAGACGTGGAAATTACACAGGTAACAATTGCAAAGTCTAAAAGGACAAGCACTGGTACTATGATGATATCAAGGAATCCAGTCATCATTTTTTCTTGTACCAAATAAAGCATTAGAAAATTATTTTGGATAGTAGAAGAATACAAAGACTTTAATTAAAATAATTTAAAATCCCACCTATGCTTAATTCGGTTCTTTATTGTGTTGGTTGCGGTCCAGGAGATCCAGAATTAATTACAATAAAAGCTATTAATTTGATAAAAAACGCCGATATCATTTTTACCCCAACTGCAAGGGAAAACAAGCCGAGCGTAGCCCTGTCAATTGTTGGAATGTATATCCCAAAGGAAGCCGAAGTTAGACAACTAATATTTCCTATGACAAAAGATGCTGCAAAGTTGAAAGAATCTTGGGAAAAAAATGCCAGGGAGATATCTGAGGAAATAAGGAGTGGAAAAAAAGCAGTATATCTAACAGTTGGTGATCCATCCTTATACAGCACGTGGATATATATTCATAAGGAAATTCAGTCAAACTACAACGATATAAAAGTCGAGATTGTTCCCGGTATAACATCTATTTTTTCCTTTTCCGCAGAACTTAAGACTCCCGTGGGAGAAGGAGAGGAAATAATAGGTATAATTCCAGCTTGTTATAATCTAGACAGATTGAAGACGGCTGCGGAATGTTGTGACACATTAGTGTTTTTGAAAGATGGAAGATATTTTAACAGTGTTATTGATATTTTGATGGAATCCAATTTTCCAGATGATTCCGATGTATACATAGCCCAAGATGTATCTACAAAGTCCGGGTCTTTACAGAAAAGGAAACTAGCGGATATTGCAAGAAACAAAAATGAAAACAATGATAAGTACTTTTCCATAATGATAGCCAAAAAGAAAAAATGATTCAAAAAAACACGGTATATTTTGTAGGTTCTGGACCAGGGGACCCAGAACTAATAACAATAAAAGCCAAAAGCCTTGTTGAAAATGCTGATGTGATAATTTACTCCGGTTCGTTACTAAATCCAGAATTATTAAGGTATGCAAAAAAAGATGCACAATTGTATGATGCGGCAAAACTGAGTAGGCTCGAAATATATGATATCCTACGAAAAACCACGAAAAGTAACAAACTTGCAATAAGGTATCACGATGGAGATCCAGGTATTTTTAGTACCATTAGAGAACAGATAGATAAACTGGAGCAAGATAATATCAAATGTGAGGTAGTGCCGGGAATTACGGCTTTTCTAGGAGCAGCGGCTTCGATGAATCTCGAAATGACTCTACCAGGAATAACACAGACCATCATAATAACTCGAGCAGAATTTAGAACTCCAGTCCCTGACAGAGAAAGAATCTCCGAATTGGCCAAACATGGAGCTACCATGGCGTTTTATTTAAGCGTTCATCTATTAGACAGGATTGTTGAAGAATTGTTAAAAGGTGGAGCATATACAAAAGGAACTCCAGCTGCAATAGTATATCGAGCTACATGGAATGATCAAAAAATACTCAGAGGTACTATTGGGACTATAGCAAGAAAGGTTAAAGAAGAAAGAATAATTAAAACAGCCTTAATAATAATTGGAGATGTGATCGCCCCAAAATCATATGAATTCTCAAAAGTTTACGATTCACAATTTACTCATGGTTACAGAAAAAGCAAGGATGAGGTTAAATCCACTACTTAAGAGAAATGCGTTGTAATTCTTTTTGATTAACAGTGGCCCATGCACCCATTCCCCGGCCATTTGTGTTATTTAAATCAATAATTTCACTCACGATAATTTCATTAGGACTCATCGGTGGCCACAGCATGGCTACATAGTCCCCTGCATTTCCGGGTTTATTCATATCGGCCATTACAAATTGTTCAGCTTTAAATCCCGATGTAACAAGTTTTGACTTTACTGATTCAAACATTTCTTTTTGACCATGCACTATTACGTGAACATTCTTATCTGTATTATAACTTGACATATTGCAATAAAAGTGGACATATTTATAAAGAGCTTACTAATTTGTATTTTATTGTTAGATTGATTAAAACATAGAATCCATAAAATAAAAGGATAATCTCAAGTATTAAATAGTGTAGTTAACTGCAAACTTAATTCAAAAGTAATAGATCACTATCACAAAAGCCTCGAGGTTTTTAGAATTATAATAAAATATGATATAAATATTAGGCTGACTTAATTAGGCATAACTAACGAGCTCATATCTACAACAGGCATCATTTGATTTAAAAGAAATTGTTAAAGAGGAGGAAAATATCACGACATATATATGTGAAAATACTGACGGTATTTTAGATCCATTAGATCAGATGACTTTTACCCTCAATGAAATAGCTATCAAGTATGGTCCTATCGTAGTTCTTAAGAATGCACCTTGATGGAATATAACTCAGGGGGTAAACAAAATGGTTACATCTTCACCTGAACCCTCTCAGGGTAAAAATTCTACAACGGGAAAACACATTATTCAAGAAGACAAGGCCGATGAGGTGAAGGCATTAATAGCGAGGTATGTACTACTCAAAATAGAACAGAAAAAGATTGAAGCAAACTTGTCTGAAATTGCAAAATATTATGATGATGAATCCCTGAGAACAATATTTGAACCCATAGGAGAGTCAATGATGAGGGTAATTGGGTTAGAGTTACCACACAATAGAAAGAAGTAAACATTGTCCACTGTATTCAAAAATAATTTAAAAGATTAAATCTCACTCCTCATATGAATAAATCCTGGCCGCTACTACTAAATTGACAATCAATTCTGTATTGATCTAACGTCCTTGGCGGGTAAATGGTTCCCTGTTTTTTTTGGAAGAGTACATATTCAAACGTTTTTTGCTTAATTTCCTCCTATATTTAGTAAGCGGATTTTTTCCCGTATTAGGTAACACTCTTCCTTTTAAGACATTATTCCCACATCCAGTACAAGTTCCTTGGCTAGCAACCATATTATTGGCCAATTTTACAAATTTTATTTCAGATATTTCTACAAGGGTTTTACAAAAAGTCAAAACGTAATCGAATATTTGGACATATACTATTGAGCCATGGATTAAATTATTAAATTTAACTTCATTGCTTTCATAAATTTTAAGTAAGCAAAAAGCCCAAACAGACTTTGATAAAGTAAATTATTGTTGAGAATCTGTTGCTTTCACCCTATGAAATTATTTTCACATAATGTTATTGACTTAATATCTATATATTATGGTTGTAAAATTTTTTTATTTTTTTGGATGTCAGATACAAGAGAACTGAATGCGATTTGCTAGGACTATCCTAGACTGTTACCATCATGCCTTGTTAATTGAAGTTATATTATTCATGCATCATTAGGATAAGAAGAAAGAAAAAATATAGAAAATAGAGATACCGTTATTTCAAATTAGCATCCAAATAATAGATAAGGGGTTATCTATAAAGCATTAAGGTATCCAAACAGTTGCATTGTGTCTCATTCAATAAGAAGTACTTGATCGGGAGAACATGTGGTTTTATAGCCAGAAAAAATCAAACACAACAAAAAGAAATTTATTCATAGAATTGAACAGCTAAATATTGTAATATAAAAATCTTTTACTATGGGTTTAAGGCATTTATGTGTTTTTGATTAACTAATTAAAAAACATTTAATACTATCCATAGTTAACTTAGAAGCAAGATGACATTACCAAAGGGATTTGGTTCACAATCTAATACTAAAAAGAACAGAACATTCGATGAGTGGTGGGCAACTGTACCAGGGGATTTGAAAACAAAAGCTCGCAAGGGTGATGAAGCCAATAAGGTTTTGTTGAATCAAGTAAATTATGTACTACTTCATCTTCATCTTCAAGGTAAACATGATACAAAACCATCTCATGAAGAGCTAAAAGACTGGCTTCACAGTGGTCAAGTAGACGTTATGCGTCAACTTAAAAAATAATTTTTTTAGAAAATATCATTTTTTATAAGTATATTAATATTAACATAAAAATAGTAAAAATAAAATATATATAAATATCCAATGAAATAAAATTATTCGAGTTTTGAAGAGAGGTAGCCATATAGCAATTTTTGACACTTTCAAAACGCATCAAGCTAAATCTACTAGAGAGTCAAAAAGACAAAGAGGAATAATTGCTCATATAGCATTAGAGAAAGACCCTAGTGGAAAAACGAGAACATCCATTGCTCATATTTTGGCGAAAAAGTATGGCATTGCATGGCAAAATATCTATTCAGCTATTTTTAAAGATCTTGACGAGGTACTAATACCGGCAAAAGTTGTAAAGGAAGGAGGAAGGTTACCCATTAAAAGAGGTCCCAAAGCCCTACAAATTGAAGGTATACCCTACTATGAGCTTACTAACACAGGATTAATCATAGCTTCTACAATCGAAGAAACTGGAGATATAAGATATCGTATGAAATTACTAGAACTATACATATCAAATTCTAGTCTACAAAATAGGAATCAAGCTACAAACAATTCGATCATAAATGATGGAATCCTATTATTGTCACGATATGCGCCTTCATTTATTCTAAAAATTATCAATGAGTACATAATTGCCTATAATCGTGGAGAGATAGAAAGATTGGATACACTAGATCTTGAAAACTTTAAGAAAGTAATATCTAAGCAAATAACTATTGAGAAGGAATTAGTAGAGGCTTGCATGGTGCTCTCGAACGATAAAAAAGAAGTTTTAAGAAATTTTATAGATAAAATAAGTTAGAAGTAAGATGACAAAATTGAGTTAAAGATCATCATAATCTATTTTCAATAATTTGAGATCAAATGCTAATTCGGTGTTCAGCAAAATTGAACGTGCCTCAACAAGAAGGTCAGTCAAATCCTTGTATCGGCTACTAAAATGAGTCAAACATAATTTGCGAACCGATGCCTCTTTTGCAAGAGTTGCACTTTCAATAGCTGTAGAATGGTAGCTCTCTCTTGCTTTGTCAATTTCCTTAGATGAGAAAGTAGACTCAAATACAAGTAAATCACAATCTCTGAAAAAATTACAAAGGTTATTTGAAGGACGGGTATCTCCAGAAATACCAACCTTTCTACCAGAGCGCGGTTTACCAACTATATCCTTTGAATAGATTGTCTGATTTTCAAAAATAATATTCTTTCCTTTTTGGAGCAACCCATACAATTCGCCTTCTGGTATCCCAAGTGCTTTTACCTTTTTAATATCAAATTTGCCAGGTCTTTCTTTTTCTACCAAACAAAATGCAAACGAACAAATTCCAGGACCGTGTTCTGATTTGCAGTAAAGTATCTCATAATCCTTGTCCTTCAGTGCAACACCTTGTGACCCAGAAATTGTGTGAACATGTAACTCGAAAGTCAATTTGATATTAAGTAATTTCATGTTTTCCATAATAAATTCACGAATTGGACTAGGTCCAAATATGTTAATAGGCAAATTTCTTCCCTGAAGTGATAAAGTTTGAAGAAATCCGAGTATACCTAAAATATGATCTGAATGCATATGGGTTATAAATAATGTTGTTTTTTTGTTAAACCCCAGTTTGGCTCTAATAAAATTATATTGCATCCCTTCTCCCGCGTCAAAAACCAATAACGTACCATTTCTATTTATTACAACAGAAGAAAGCGAGCGGTCTGGTGTGGGCATGGCAGCAGACGTTCCCAAGAATATAACTTCAAGACACACCATATTAATATCGAAACAAGTATTATTTCGCTAAGATAGTGCTCAGCTTTTCAGATATTTCGTCACTTAAATCAATTTTTGAGCATGATCTTGGTATGCTATTTGTGGATATCAAATCAAATATTCCAGTTTTTCGCAATTTATCTAATGCACTTTCGTCTGAAAGTGCATGTACACACATAACAATTATTCTTCCGCTTTTATTCTTCTTTAATATCTCTATAGCCTTCATAATTGTTCCGCCGCTCGATATCATGTCATCAAGAATAATTATATCACTACCGGCAACATCTAGATCAAGATCATCATAGATGGCAATTTGTCCAGTGTTTCTATCTCTTACTTTTCTCATACATAAGGAGGGCGACTTTATTATATCGGCAAATAACTTTACTCTATCAGATCCACCTTGGTCAGGCGAAACTACCACAGCATTTTTTAATTCCAGATTGTTCAGAGCATATCTAGCTAACAGTGGAATAGATGTTAAATTAACAATATTTGATTGAAAATAAGACAATGCCTTAAGACTATGTATATCTATTGTAACCAAATCTTTAATTCCAAAACAGTCGAAGAGTTTTGCGATAAGCGACATTGTGACAACTTCTCCATCTAAAAAACTTCGATCCTGTCTAGCGTATCCCATATAAGGAATCACAGGTATAACTTCTGCAGCTCCTGAGCTTTTACAATATGAAACCATCATTAATGTCTGCAAATAATTTGAATCTACTGGTGGAAAAGTGGATTGCACTATAATACATTTTTTTTCAGAAAGATCTGCATTAATTCTAATTTTACTTTCCCCGTCAGAAAAGGTTCTCAATTCTACGTTAACCAATTCAACATTTAAACAAGATGCAATCGACCTACCCAATTGAGTCGAAGAAGGTCCAGGTAATACCACTATATCTTTCACAACATGATTGGAATAATATGAGAATCTTAAAAATGTTAAACTCTCAAACTAGCAACAATCCAATTGTATATGAACTATGAAAAAAATAATGTAAATTAAAAAAACCATATGCCAAATTTGATAGTTAATAAAAGTTGATCAAGTCATACTTATTTAAAACATACAGATTGTTGTATTGAAAGATGGACTAGCTATTGCTTAATTATCAACAAGACCTCCGAGTTTATTTTATCTAACTGCTCTCTAATCGCTTGAATAACTTGCTCATTAGCATTTAAGCTTGAAAAGTCCAGTAGTTGAAATCCATCTAGTAATCGAATATTTGGAGAAAGATCGGAATTTGAAAATTTTGCTATAATTGATGGGAGATCATCACGCAATCGAGAAGCCAATCCATTTATAATTTTGCCATTATCCAATGATAATCGTACCCGTCCAAATTTGTCCAACACCAATATGGATTGTTTATTTGTGTTGAAGAACAATTTTTTTTGTTTGTAAGAGTTTGTATAAATACAATAATTTCCTAATCTAAAATCCAAGGAAATATTCCCAGTTGTCTGAAACAGATCTTTAGCAATCATAAACAACTCGTCATCACGTAGTTCTTTCGAACCGTTACTATTTAGATCAAGTGTTACGTTACCCATAGCTGTGACCCTCAGTAGTGATCGGTCACTTATATATTCGGATTGGACAGATAAGGAATCTGGCGATGCATTCTTTCGTATAGCTTCGTCTTTTACTTCTGTAATTAATTGGTTAACATCTTCAGGAGTAGGATTATGTATGGTTCTTTCTTTTTCCTCGTATATCATCCCTGTCGCAACACCTATAGATGATATAACATCAGCATAATCAGCCTTCTTATAATCAAAATTAAGTCTTTTTGCAACCAGCGGGACCAAAACAGAAGCTCCCCCTCCACCGCCGATTACCACAATTCTATTTTTGGACAGTTTATACTCTTTGATCATGGGAACGATATATTCTGAAATTTTGGAAACGGAAATTTCTAAAACTTGTCTTGCAACCTGTTCAGGTGTGGCACCAACAAAAGTAGCCAATTTTGAAAATACAATTCTTGCGGAATCACCATTACCATAGGCGTTATCATTTGTTGGTACAAGGTTCAGAGCGTTTGCTGCACAAGTGTTGGTTATTCCATATTTCTTTCCACTAGGCACCTTTATACAGATATAGTCATCAGGATCATTGTTTAATGGACTGATTGTAACAATTTCACCTTTCTTTAGTTCCTCGGGACTACCAAAACAAGAGTATTCCAAGCCAGCAATATGTGATGACCTAGGGCCAACGTCAATAATTTTCCTTTTTCCTGAAAGTCGTATAAGGGAACCTCCTGCTACTCCACATATTCTTGCATCAAGTGACCTTATACATGTCGGATGCTCCATTATGTTAACATACCTCATTTCGGGTTTACCGTCTTTGATGATGCTAATGTTGGTAGATGTACCACCAACTTCGATAAATATTCCCTCCAAAACTTGAAGGAAGAGCAAAGCCCCTACAACACTTGCCGCCGGACCAGACAGTACTGTTATGATAGGCTTGTGCAAAAAAGAATCCAAAGTAGTTACGCCTCCATCGCCTTTCATTATCATAACAGGTACGTTAATGCCTAATTTGCTAACTGCAGATTTGACGAAGGTAGCTGTGCTAGTAGCTTTTGGGAGAATGCTCGCGTTTATGGTCGCTGTCAAAGTTCTAATCTCCAAACCATAAATCCCAGTTAACTCATGTCCTGCAGTACATGGGAGTTTAGAATGTTTCATTACGAATAACTCATTACTAGGATCATCAACTCCAAAGGCTTCACTAACAACTATTGATTGTGCTCCTTCAGAAACCAGATTTTCAATAGATCTTACAATTCCTGGTTCTTCCAAGTATTTGGAGGTATCCAAAAATGTATAACAAGTTCGCAAATATTTATTAGAATTCAAAGAGATATCTTTTATATGAGTCCTTTTGACTACGTTAGTTTTTTCCATTCCTACGCCCATCCCAATAATACCAACTTTTGAAACATCCCCCTCAAGAAATGCGTTGACAGCCTGGGTCGTGCTGTGAGAAATTAGCTCAATTTCATCATGGTTTATGTTACAGATTTCAATCAATGATGACAAGGCGGTTATGATTCCTACTGACACACCTCCTTCCGTAGCATGGGTTGTTGGAACAGATTTCTTTCCAAGGATCTTCTTATCGATTACATCTATTGCCACGGCCTTCGTAAAGGTTCCCCCCACGTCTATCCCTATCCGTATTCTTTTCATCTTCTTACCCCCCCTTTTTCATAAAAATCAGAAAAACAATTAATTCAAAGGATTCATGTAATTTAAACTCTCTCAAAAAAAGGTTCTATAATTGAAGCGAAACATCAACTACTTGATCACGGATTCGCATGTAGCGAAGAATTGACTGAAAATTTTCTTTATCTGCCGATACAAGGATTTCAAGTTTGCCAGTACCACTCTTGTTCAAATCACC
This sequence comes from Candidatus Nitrosocosmicus agrestis, assembly GCF_008389435.1. Taxonomy (GTDB): domain Archaea; phylum Thermoproteota; class Nitrososphaeria; order Nitrososphaerales; family Nitrososphaeraceae; genus Nitrosocosmicus; species Nitrosocosmicus agrestis. The sequence goes on from NZ_VUYS01000001.1 coordinate 82,682, forward strand.
CGTATATTTCAGATGGCCTTTTACAGAACGTGCGACTTCCGTTGAACAATTCACGAATTTTACAGATGGGATGATATCCTCCATGTAGTTTGTAATAAACGGCAGATGTGTGCTGCATAATGCTACTACGTCAACAGAGTTATCAATATACGGTTTAATTACTCCCCTGATTCTTTTAATTGCAGATTTCTGATCAAATAGAAAAGTCCCATCCTCTACTAAATTGATTATATCTGACGAGTCAATCTTTTCTATGAAAATTTTTTGTGGAACTTCCTTTTTGATAAGATAAGCAAATTCCTTGCTTTCTAGAGTCCCATGTGATGCCATAACTGCAATATGGTCCTTTCTACTTAGATCCATTGTACGCTTTAGAGGAAGCTTGGTGGGTATTATATCCATAGAAAAATCGTATTTTATTTCTTCATAAATCTGAATTGACGGTGTAACGGATGCCATCACTATTAGCTTCGGCTTATACTTTGCCAAAAAATTTATAGACTTGACTATTAAATTTCTCAACTCATGTTTTGATTTGTTTCCATATGGAAAATTCATCTTATCGGCAAAGTACAGAATATTTTCGTACGGAAGGGCCTTCCTTAACTCTCTAACAACAGAAAGAGATCCCAATCCAGAGTCAAAAACTGCAATTGGTCTATATAACACAACGAATAGAATTCCGTAAAGGTGTAAAAATGTTTTAGGTATAATTATCCTAAATTACAGCAGTTTCCCTCAGGAATTCTATATCCATGAGGGCATATCTTAGGATGCTTCAATAAAGTACAGAGTGCATCCGTAAAAATTTCTTTCATATGATGTTCAATTCCACATACCATCTCCTCATCCACATCTATTTTAAGAGCATCCTTCATTAGTACCTCCAATAACCGGGTATTACGTATCATTTGTTTTCCTATCTTTTCGCCCTCTGCAGTTATTGTAACAATGGAACCTTTTTTGTAATCAATCAAATTAGAGTCATTTAATTTATGAAGCATCTGAACTACTGATGGTTGCGTTACGTTAAGGATCTTGGCTATAGAGCTGACCTTTAACTCTTGCCCGCTTTCCAAAATAGACCACATTGCCTTTAAATACATTTCAACATGCTCGGCTTCTGCAGTACCTACATACAATTGTTCGGCAACTTCAGAATTCTTTGAATAGGCAGTCAACGTTTATAATATTACAATATTATTTTTTAACTTTATTAATCTTTTCAGAATTAATAAACAAACAACCTTTAATAATTCATTTTGGCGATTAAGTTTTAAGGAAAACTCACACTATTAGTTTCTATTGAACAATCAGATTTCTTTCATTTTTCTTGAACTGCAAAAGAACTTGTTTCTTGTTTAGCATGAGCTCAACTGACTGTATTTTACTTTTGTAAAAAACGACTTTTTTTCCTTTTTCATTTATCACTATTCTATCTATAAATAACAGGCCAAGATCTTTGAGTTTTTTTATTTTTTTATATGTGGAACTAATGGGAAGGTCATTTTCTTTACAAATTTCAAACACGGTTTTTGAATCCTCAATTATTGACATTACGATCTTGTATGAAAAACCATCAAACAGTTCCTTTAGTAATATAGACGCATTTTTGTCTTCTTGGTTCAATAAATATTTGTGATCAGAGAACATCATTTAGGCTTACCTAATTATTAGGATAACCTAATATTTAAACGGTGTTATAATATTCTAAAATATCAAAACAAAATTCATCAATTTATATCATTAAATGCCTTACTAACAGTGTTATTTTACATTTTCATTGATTCAGATTAAATCACGTTGAGAGGGACATTATGATTGTGGTGCGGACACAATCCTAAATACATCTTACTTCATTCTACACTAATCTGTCCTCCCATTGTGGGATGATAGATACAATAATAATCGAATGTACCTTTGTCATCAAACTTTAGAGAATAAGGTTGTTTTGAAAGTATAGCGTCAGAGTCAAACAATTCACCTTCGTTGGGGTCACTATCTGATCCTGAAGTTACAGTGTGCGACACAGTATCTGCATTATACCAAGTAATTGTTTCTCCTGATTTGATCTTGATTGGATTTGGCGAGTAAGAGTTTTCACCGTTAATTCCATTTATTGTAACCAATATGGAATCCTTTGGTATAATACCCTCATTAGACAAAGGTTTTGGTGAGGGCATAGTACTTTGAGAGGCCGGGACCACTCGATATAAATCGCCGGTAAAACTCAGCACATACATGTAACCATCTGGCCCTATTTGGATGTCGGTAATTCCTCCAAAACCCTGTCCAAATATGATTGGAATACTTTCTACAGTACTATCAACTTTTTTATCCGCTAATGCTGATATATCGCCCATGTAGGTATCATTAATTGCAATATCATCACGTTCTGCATTGAGTGTAAATCGATATAGTAGTCCGTTATTGATATCACCAACAAACATATTATTTTCGTATTTTTTACCCAACTTTTCTGAATTCAAAAATTTTAGCGCTGTTGGACCAACTGGAATTTGCCATACGAATTTAGGTTCTGCGTATTTCCCTTTTCCAAAAATTACCAAATCAGACGGAGTCGCTCCATCTCCAAGTGTATCATCAGAAGAAAATCCTTGAATTAAGGCCCAACCACTGTTGAAACCAGGGAAAACAAGGTTTATCTCATCTCCAGCGGTCGGACCATTTTCGGTATCCCACAAATTACCAGTTACTGGATCAAAGTCCATGCCAAAACTATTACGTATACCCATTGCATAGTAAATGCTTAAGGGTAATTCGCTACCAAAAATTGGAACTTCGTTTACTATTTGACCTTCTTGAGTAATCCTAAGGACTCCACCTAATCCGTTGGGTAAGGGTCCATTCTCAATGTTTTGGGCTTGAGTTCTATGACCACCTACTTCACCAATTACGTAGTATATATTATTGTCTGGACCAACCAAAACTTTCCCTCCATTATGATCTGTTCTATTAATATTATTAGGCAAGGCAGTCAAGTCCAATATCAGAACGGGATTAATTAATCGGCCATCTGAGTAGTCATATCTATATAACCTATTGCCTAGCGGATCAACGTTCCCTTTCACATCGCTTCCGTCCTGACTGTTTCCGGATTCAGTGTATGCCAGAAAGACGTTTGTTTTACCTTCTGAATGCTTTGATACAGCTATTCCCAATAATCCACGTTCGATCTTGGAAGCAACTGATAAATCTAAGACTGGATTATTTTGAACCTCACCATCTAGAACTCTCATTACTCTACCAGTATTTTTTTCAGTAACTAGTAAATCATTATCTCCTATAAATGTCATACCAGTTGGAAACGTTAAACCCGAAGCTACTTTTTCAACAGTAAGATTGTCATCATTAATCGTAGGTCCTGAAGTAGAAGGTAACGCCTTAGAATATGCTCCATAAGATAAATTATTCACAATAGTGTTGAGAGAAATAAAAAAAGTTAATGCAATTACTAATATAAAAGTCAACAGTTTAATATTATAAACAATTCTAATCAATGTAAAAAATTATTCTTATTTTGATTAAAAGGTTACGTAGTATTCTTTCTGAAAATTCTATTTTTTTGATCGACTTTAAAAGACCGAACTAATGCGATAGTTTACAGATTAGCCGTAGCAATAATAATATAAATAATTTAAATATCAAATAGAGAATATAATTCTAAGTAGCGTACCTTATCAATTTTAATAATGAATTAAACATTACGATCAATCTCAAGATTTGATATTAATACTCAAGTTTTTCATAGATCTCCAAACGTCAATTTGTTAAAGTGGTCGAATTTTGAAAGCCATCAATATGCTTCTTAAACAATCTTTTGTGGTACGCATGTTGGAACCCATATTGATGCCACTTTTCACTTTAACAAAAATGGGATCACAATGAAAAAATATCACTTGAAAGACTCGTCATTGACAAGACATAATGGTAATCAAAGGTGACAAAGGAGAAAACGAAAACATAAAAGTTCATGATTTAGATAATTATAGCATCGATGCTATTGATACCATTTTGATTAATACTACGTGGTCAAATTACAATAAATTAAAAAATACTTAGACGAATCCAGATCTGTCTGAAGAAGTAGCAACGTAATTTGTAGAAAAAAGAATAAACTTCATTGGTATTGACAGTCCACCTATAGATCCAATATACAATTCAGGATTTGACTCACATAAGACACTTAGTAACAAGGTATCTAATTATAGAAACCCGATGAAATTTATACAAGTTAGTAGATAAAAATCGTATTAAACTAATGGTAACTCCTTTGAGATCAAAAAAAATTACTTTGAGTTGGGCGAGAATGCTTGCAGTAATTGAGCAATGTTAAGCTTTAGTATCTAGTTAATATTTGCCAAACCTGTTCATCAAGTATTAGAACTCTGATGCAAAATGCCACTTTGAGAAATGTTGCTTTTATTCTTTGACTTTGAATTGCTTATCAGTCCCACCAATCTATAACCATATTCAAAATTATGCTTCACATGATTAATTCCATGAGTCAAATGCGGTTCGAACTTCTTGTCTAGAATTTGCTCGATATAGAATTGAACCTTTTTAATGGAGATCTGTGAATGTCTAATTTGTTTGTCTGAAAGAGAACGGCCAAGCTCAGATTCAACTTTGGATTTAAAATCCTTCAATTCAATTAGTTTACCATATCTAAGTACTTTGTTATAGTTATTGGAGATATCATAAAGCTTTTGTATATCCTTTCCAGGAAGTTTATTTAATGAATTCTTCACCTGAAGGGGATCCCGCTGAACAATCTGAGCTATTTTGTTAGCCATTTCCTCAATCATTTTAGAATGATCAAGTCTGCTCGCCTCTGTAGATGGATGTATGTCATTATTAGCAACTAATAATTTTTCCTTTTGCAGTTGAAACTCTCTGTCGATGGATATTTGTATATTATTTTTATTTTGACCAGCTAATTGTCCTGAATGATCAATATTCGTATTTAAGATTGAAGAAAGATCCTTTTGAGGATAAGAATATTTTCCATTTACCAAAAGTGATTTTTTGGATTCATAGTAAGGTTTTAGTTGAAATAAGGATACCTTTCGTCCATCAAGGTCCACTTTAAAGAAAATGATAGATAAAATATCTACCAGTAAATTGGGAAATTGGACTTTAACATTATCTGAAAATTTATCGTATCTAACTACTAAATCATTGCATATTTCAAATACAATATTGTCGTAAGTAGAGAGAGTGAATGGGACAGTGTTATTGCGTTTCTTTATGAGGTGATCTATTAGAAATTTATAAGACATTATGAAAAAGTCATAAACGTCATTCTTCTTGAGCAATATATTCCTGTATTGCACAAAAACAGTTATGGACTTTAATAAGATCATAAAAGAATTTGGTTCTTTTAGATCCGGAAACCAATTCTCAAAGTCTTTCATAATAGATAACAAACGATCATCATCATTCTCGAGATCGTCAAGCCAATTAATCCCAAGTTCTTTGTAGCTCTTTTTAAATAGAACGTTGAAATCAACATTTGATTCACTATTCATCTCAGATAATGTATATTGTAATTTTTTTGTTATTAAACATTAGAAAATAATTTAGGTAAAGAAATTTATGTACAAAAAGTAATGAAAAAATTTACTAGGATTTTTTTCTATCATCTCCTTCGCCACCATTGTCCTTTTCTGAACTGTCTAGAGCCCAAGGGAACCATTTTCCTATAATTTTTGCCCAATCAAACTTGAAAGTAAAGAATAACACCAATGTCAATAATAAGACAGTCAAAACAGTTATCAATATGGCAGAATACTCGTTGTTATAATCAGTTCCCACCAAGAAACTTTCCATTATTGGTCTGCCTAAATACACAGTTCCCCAAACTATTATAGCTCCTAGAAAGAACTTGCCAAGAAATGTAAATAATGCAAACCTTGTTGGACTATACTTTGCTATTCCGATCGGTATATAGATTAAATCATCTGGAATTGGTGTCAATGCGGCTGCAAATACCCCTATTCCGCCGTATTTGCTCAGCAATTTCTGTAATGGAAGCATTCTTGTTTTAGTCTGTTTACTTAAAATATTGCGACCATAATAGCTGGCAATGAAAATTATGGTTTTGGCTAGGACAGCACCCAAAGTGCTCAATAAGATGATAAGATTTGGATCTAGACTCTTGTTTAGAGCAGATGTAACTAAAACAGGAAAATAAGGTACTGGAATAAATGGAATTATACTACCTATAAAGCTGATTAAAAATATACCAATATAACCTGAACCACTATAAAAAGAATATAGGTCTTGAATATCAATCAAATAAGATGTATTGGAATTAACAAATATAACTACTTTCTCAATATTATTAAGATTTATCTAAAAAGGTAATAAACACTTGTTACAGTAGATCATTTCAATTAAGATGTGGAGGATTTAGAGGGGCCTCCTTCTTTTTTTTCGCCTCTTCTTCCTTCTCCTTTTTCTATATCCGCTATAGATTTTCTCATCGATGCAATTTTTTGTTGTCTTCTTGGTTGAATGAACAGGATATATAGCGAACCTAGTAGGTAAATCGTAAGTAAGATAACCTGTCCAAGTACTGTTTCAAATGTCGGATGAATACCAGTCATAGTTGCAACGTTAATGTCTAATCTAGGGATAATGCCAAATAGATGAGTAGTTGGGATCCATCCAAGTTCTTGGAACTCACGAAGGGCATTACCCAAGAATGTAATTGACATGAACGCGCCTACACCCATGGTGAGTCCAAATAATACTCTTAATGGTAGTTTCTTTCCCAACTTTCGAATTATAAAGACAACAGCAGTAATTACACCGAGACCTAATACCAATCCAGCAAGCACGTACAGCTCCATATATTTTGCAAACGAAAATAGAGCTTCGTAAAATAAAACTGTCTCAAAGCCTTCCCTATAGACAGTAAAGAATGCTAGCAAAATAAATACCATAAAGCTACCAGTAGTTGTGGCTTGCCATACTTTTGCCTTAACAAATTCAATCCATTTTTTGGTTTCTATCTTGTTAAGCACCCAGAAACTGACCCAGAACAGGACTGCCACAGCAGAAATACCAGCAATTGCCTCGATTAACTCCCTCTGGGCTCCCGATATATCGATAATAAATTGTGCCACTACCCAGGTAAGTGCGGTTGCACCTATTGCTAAAACAATTCCCCAGTAAACATGTTTTTTATATTTTTCGTTTCTTGAAGCTTCAAGATAAGTGAGGATTGCCCCTATTATTAGCGCCGATTCTAAACCTTCCCTAAATATGATTGAAAACGATGAGGAAAAGGCGATCGCAGGAGCAACTACACCAATACCTGAAACAAAGCGTTCAGATTCGTCCAATCCATTTTTTAGCTCAGCAATTTTAGTGACAACCTGATCCTGCGGAGCATTCGATGTGATCAGGTTACGTAGCTCTGCAAATTTAATTTCCATTTCTAAAGTGAAATCAGGATCAATGGGCCTCAATGGAATTTCTATATTTTCATAACTGTCCAAATATGCAGATCTTGCCGTATCGAGTGCTTTGGTGGCATCGTTTTGACTGTACAAATCAACTACTTGATCTAATTTTACTCGGATAGTATCGATATCATCACGTACCTGTCCCTTAAAATCTTCAGAGGCTTGTCCCATTGCACGCCTCTCACCGGTGTATACACCAAAACCCTGCTTCAGTGAATCAATATTTGCAGTATTTGTAACAAAGGCAGAAGGAAGTGTAATATTACTTTGGCCAGTAGAAGATGAGTTACTGTTTGTGCTCAATAGCTGCTTGGATGTCTCGAGATCTTCCTTAATATTAGCCACATATGCCTCAAGCTCGGGTACTGCAGTTTGATTTTTTATCATGTCACGCAGGTTCTCTCTCATATTTATTTCAATTTTCTGCATAAGTGTGGAATTGACTTCTTCTATAGGGGCTTCCAGATATTCATAATTATCCAAGTAAGCTGACGATACATTTTTGTCTGCAGCTACCCGATCACCATTCTGAAGAGATAATAATGCATTATCCAATAAAGTATCTATGGTATCGTAATAACCCTGAATGGATGGATCAAGACCCACGGGTGTACTCTGCAACTTAATATTATTGGATTCATTAAGATCATTTTCAATTGCAACAACTAGTCTTGAAAATTCTGTAGTATCCGGACTTTTTGATTCAACAATATCTATCAAGTTTGACATAAAGTAATTGATTTCTTCAGATTTTGCATTAGTCATATTAGGTTGTAAAATTTTAAATAATGAACTAGATTGATTAAGTAAACCCAGTGTATTCTCATAGTCAATCATGGCAAAACTAGCTGCCTCCTGATCGGGCAATTTAGAAGTATTTAGGTATATATTATATGAATTCAGTGCATCTCTAAGTAAATATGACAGAGTCTGCGATTCAAGAATTGAAAAATCTTGGGATGATAAAGTGTCTTTTAGTTCAGATTCAAAATCTTTAATTATTTTCATGGATTCTTCTATATCGGTTCTAATAACAGGTGAATCAGGAGAAGCTCTGGATTGTATTCCAACATCAGTAAGGTTAGATTCCAGATTTTCAGTTAAAGTAAGATCAAACGAAATAGCTACTTGTTTGACGGAGGGAAATATAATCGAATGAGGTATATAGGCATGTTCAAAAAGTAAAGTTTTATTGCTATTGTTGATCTTATCTAGTAAGATATTTAGTTGAGTATCAATTCGATTTAGATTCAAATTCAAGAGTAAGATATCTTCATTAGAAATCGAAGATTCGTCGGTACTGGATGAGTTTTGAGCATTAACATTATCAAGGGAAAATACTGCAACATTGAGCAAAAGAAGGCTCATAATAAAAGACATTATAATTTTTACCATGGATTAATACCCCTGTAATCAATGAACAAATGAGAGGAGATTAAACAATTCTCAACGTTATTGCAACGGCTAAATACAAATAACATTAGGCTTTCCTAACTTTGAATAGAATACAATTTAAACATTCTTAAATAAATTTGACAATAATAAAATAATATTATTATATATATTGTAAATTCAGTCATATATATATCAGATTTATTAAAGTAAATTAAAGAAATTGATAATTGATAAATGTAATTAAAAAGTAGTTAAAAAATTTATGGAGTTAGAGATACCTCAGATCCAACTGTATTTGAGAGCGTTTCAGTCTTGTTGAGGTCTGTTAACGTTACATTAGTTTTTACACTGGTTAAATTCGGATCTGCAAATGAAGTGGCAAATTGTATTATGCCTGACTCAGTAATTGTGAAACCATTGGGATACGAAGACGTCTTTATTTGGGTACCGTTAGGAGCATATACATGCATTACACCATTTATTGTGGAATGTACCAAAGAAAGATCTTTAGTTTGATAGTCAACCAAAAGTTTCACTTGATTAACAGATGGATTAGATGTCAATGGTCCAAAACTGGCAGAATTTAGGCCGATTGTGATTTTTTCCAATGATTGTGCATTTATGCCATTAGATGAATAGGTTCCAAAAAGTAATACAGTAGTAGCAAATAAGGCTGCAGAAAACATCACAATTCTCTTATGATTTTTTAGTGTATTGAGCATTATCCTAAAATCAAATATAATACTATAAAAACAATATGTTAAGATTTTGTTGTACATTTTACTGAAATATTTTGAGATAGAAAATAATTGTTTAAAGTAAAAAACCGGAAAAAAATGGTTGATTATTTGTTTTCATACGCCACCTCCTGGTGATATGATATGTCTAGACCAAGGTCTTCCTCTTCTTCTGAAACTCTAAGGCCCACTGTATATTGAATAATTTTCAATATGACTACCGTGCCGACAAGGGCCAAAACAGCACCAACGGCTATACCTAGTGCTTGTATCGGTAATTGCATGGGATTACCATAGAACAAGCCATCTGGACCAGCCGCGTTTACTGCAGAAGTTGCAAATAATCCTATCCACAAAGCTCCAGTCATACCGGTTATGCCGTGAACAGAACTTACATCTAATGCATCGTCAATCTTTAGTCTTTCCTTGATCAAGACTATTCCGTAGTATGATGCCAGTCCGAGTACGATACCTAAAAAGAATGCTGACTGTCCTGTAATAAAACCTGCGGCAGGAGTGATTCCAGCCAAGCCAGAAATAGCACCGTTAATAACCGCGCTAACTGTAGGCTTGCCGGTTCGTACCCAGCTTATAAGTACCCAAACAAGTGCACAAGTAGCTGCTCCTATTTGAGTAGCCAAAAATGCACTAGCGGCTAGCTGACCAGATGCCAAGGCGCTACCTGCATTGAAACCAAACCAACCAAGCCACAGTAGTGTGGCACCTATGGCAGCAAGAGGTAGATTATGAGGAACCATAATCTCAGGTCCATAGCCTTTACGTCTACCTAGGACTAAAGCACAGGCCAAAGACGCCATACCAGCACTGACATGGATAACTATACCGCCTGCAAAGTCATATACACCCAACTGAGCTAACCAGCCGCCACCCCAAATCCAGTGAGCAAGAGGATAATACACGATCAAGCTCCATAGGATTATGAACATGATAAAACCACTCCATCTAACACGTTCCGCAAATGCTCCAGTAATGAGTAACGGCGTGATTACTGCAAACATCATCTGGTATGTTGCAAATGTGATTCCAGGTATTGTGGGTGCCAGCGATACGGAGTCGCTAAAGGGGACGTTGATATAAAAGAAATTCGACAAATCTCCTATAAGACCGCTTACATCAGGCCCAAATACCAGAGTATATCCTACTATGAACCACAAGGTACATAGCAGGGCCATGCCAGTCATCGTCTGCATAATTACAGATAAAGAATTTTTTAACCTGATTAGCCCTGATTCAAAAAAACCTAAAGCAGGGGTCATCAAAAATACTAATCCAGTGGCGATTAACATCCACGTCGTATCACCAGTATCTATTGCCAACGCTCTCAAAAGGTGAGCAGTAGATTATAAAGTTTTTCCTTTTTTACTTAAAAATTTTAATTAAATTCATGACATTAGTAAAATTATCATAAAATTATAATTTTTTGTTTAACAGATTAGAAAAGATGAAGATCAAATTATATATAACAGGACATCATTTGAGGCAAGTAGGCAATATTTATATTTAATTTTTTCCGAAATTTATCAAAACTCAAATAACATTAATGTAACAAAACTTAATAAAAAGAATAAAGATGCGTTAATTATCAAAATCTAAGAAATTCTTCCACATTTTGGCAAAGTCTAGTGCTTTTTCATTTATACTGTCCTGATTAGATAGTTGACTAAGAGTATTATTAGCAATGTTATTTCTTTCCCCTGTGGTTTGGCAAGATTTATCTTCCTCACAAGTAGTAATTACGCAGGAGTCGTTGTTGCAGCTTTTTTCGTAATAGCTAAAACTATTATTCTGGCTATTTGAGGAATATCCTACAGGCATATGAATAACTGAAAACCCCATAATAATCGCTAATGTTAGGATACAATAGATTTTCATAAATTAGTCTTTTAAGAATTATATTTTTAAATTTTGAAGAAATCCTTAACATAAACCAATACAATGATTTTTCAATAACAATCAAAAATAAATTATATATGGTAAATTATTACTAATAAATAGTATGAAGGCACTATTATTCTCTCAACCAGGATTACAAAACCTTACGTTCGGCGACTATCAAACACCAGATATACATGAAGATGAAGTTTTGGTTGAAACTAAATGTATGGGAGTAAATCCAATTGACTACTATACTGTAACTGGATTACATGGAACAGACGGTCCTAAAATGAAGATATTTCCATACCCACACATTCCTGGAACAGAGATCTCTGGAGAAGTCAAGCGAATAGGTTTTAAAACAAAGAGCAATATTTCAGAAGGTGACAGGGTAATTATTTATAATCGGCTTTTTGATGGAACCTGTGTATATTGCAGATCCGGATTGCAAAATATGTGTGTCAATGGTGGGATGATAGGCATACAGACAAATGGAGGATTTTCAGAATATGTAAAGGTTCCATACCAGAATATCATTAAAATCCCAGACGATATGGATTGGGAGCTTGCGTCGGCTCTACCAATAGCTGGACTGACTGCTTATAATGCAATAATACAATCAGGCTTAAAACCTAAGGAAAATTTGTTGATATTTGGTGGTTCTGGCAATACAGGGCTTTTTAGCGCCCAAATTGGCAAATCCTTAGGTTCTATTACAATATCAGTATCTTCAAAAGAATGGTTATCAGACTATGGGGTAGATCATTTTTTTAAAAATGATCAATACCTTGTTGAGAACATATCTAGGGTTACCAATACTAAAATGATTGACGTGGTAATCAATTCACTTGGTGAGAAGACATGGAAGCAAGGGATGGCTACTGTAGGAAAAATGGGCAGAGTAATAACATTTGGGGTTCTTACAGGAGGAAAACTAGAAATTGATGGTAGATTGTTGTACAATAACCAAATTACCATTAAAGGTACTACAGGAGGGACAGTACAAGAATTGATCGATCTAATTGAATTGACAAGGAAAGAAAGTTTTCGAACTAGAATCTGGAAAAAGTTTTCGCTGGAGGATTCAAATCATGCCATAGAAATGGTATTTGACAAAAAAAGAGAAGGAAGAATTATCATTACAAATTATTGATTTATGTAGTAGAATAGAAATTTATTTTGTTTATTTGATGGGTTTACTATTGTAGAAATATAACATTAAATTTATAGTTGAAATAATAACTAGATATTTTATATTACTATCCAAGGTATTACTTTTATAATAAGAAAAAATAATGTTAACATATGAATAATCTAGGCAAAATATCTGTTGTTTTGATAGCTATTTTCGTAGCAGGTAATTCAATGTATCCCATTAGTCAACTCGTACACGCACAGTTAGATATTTTAGAAGCCCCAACCAATCCAAATAATACTGCAGCATCTACACCTACACCAACGCCAACAAAAACAGCTGACACACAAAAAAGTGCAAAGATAAAAGAAGCACTTGCCAATATCTTCGAGATTTACCAAGCTCTTGCTGAGAAAGGTGATGTGGACTCGTTGTTAAAGCTTAATAACGTTGAGAGAATTCTGCTCGAATTATTAAGATAAAATAATCAGTAAAAACCGCCAGATAAGAATATTATTTTTTTGAGAAATTTTTTAGTTTAGTTTGAAATTAAGAATAAAAAATTAGGTTATTGACCATTCCATGCCAAGGGTGTACCTAGCATGTATGGTTTTACTTTCACTGGGATGCTGTTCAAGCCAGTTGGTGGAATTGCGTTTGATGGGTTTGCATCGTCAGTCAGTCCTAATACCTTGCTTGTACCATTGTCTGGTCCGTCAACAACAACTAAGCCTGCTTGACCTTTGAACAATTGTGAGTAGTCATGATTTACAAGTGCAAAGACACCTGGTTGGTCAAATACTACATCAACAATTGCATCATTTGATCCACCTACCATATAGGTTTGTTTACCGATTCCGCTAACAATGCTTCCGTCGGTGACTCTGTCTAATTGCTCACCTACAATGTGGAAGTTAACAGGCAAATCACCGTGGTTCAATAGGAAGAACCTTACATGATCGCCTACTTTGAAGAACAAAGTTGTTGCGTTTGGTGTCTTGGTAATTACTGGGTCATATCCAAAGGGGATACCGTTCATCCATGATGCTGTTGGTGCATGTGCAAACATTGCTGCTGCATCATATTGACCAGATGGGTCTAAGTAGTACTCGGAAAATTGTAATTCAACCTCTTTTGCATCTGGCTCAACGTCTGTTGTAGTTAATGCGTTGGTTCCATTCTCTACACCTACACCTTCATAACCTGTATAACCAACTTGTGGATCAACAATTACACCACCAACCATTCCTTGGAATACGTGTTGGTCCATTGTCAATACTGCGTTACCTTCACAGTGATATTTGAAGAAACCTGGTTGTACTGCTACGAAAGTATATTGCTTTGAATCACTTACATTGATTGGACCGAAGTTCGGAACTGCACTGATAACAGATGCATGATGATCTAAACTATGGATTAATGTATTATTAGGATGGTTAATAATATTAACATTCAAAACATCACCTTGTGTAACTCTAACTGTTGGACCTGGGATTGTTCCATTCCATGTCAAAGCTGCAATAGTTTGACCACTTGGTAATGTAAGATTCTTTTCAACTGCTACAAATGTTACATTTTTCACTGGAGCATCGCTTTCTGAAGCTTCTTCTGTTGAAATTTGTTTAAGCCCAGGGGCAACGAAATTCAATTCAGAAAATGCGAATTTCCCTTGATCATATGGGTTTGCAAATGATTTCATGTTTATGCCAGGAAGTAAAATTAATCCAGACATGAGAACAGCTGACAAAGCAAATATTGCTAATGTACTCTTCATTGAGCTAAATTAACTATAAGATATTTTTAAACCTTTTGGAGATAAGATTTTTATAGAATAAAGTTACAATTATGAAAATTTGATGAATATTTGTAATAAATGAATAATATTTACTAGTCATTGCAAAGAATGTAAATGTTTCACAAAACCTCAAAATATGGTTTGATTATTTAATTTATGCTAGGGTTTTTTAATTTATTTTGAATCGAAGTAGCCATGAGCCAAATATTTGCAATAATTATTGAAATCCAATGAAATTATCAAAAGGACATTAATCAGTTACTGCTAAATTGCTCAACAGTTTTGATAATACAATTTGTGAAAAGATAATATCACATATCAAGACATATAAATCACTCTAGGTGTGTGGGATATGTCTTATTATATTTAATCGATATAGTTTAATAATTATTTCAGAATTTTTATACAAGTGCTATATACAAGTTAAAGTAACTAGGATCATATTTTTATGGTTCCGGGTTGTAGGGAAAATCTAAATATTTTTGGCTAATGAATACAGAACTAATTGTTATTACGAATCCCCATTTGACGGATGGAATCGCTCTATCTGTATTGTTGAATGAATAATGCCAAAGTCTTTTTCTAGGAGGGCATTAACATCATCTAAAATCCGATAGGCGTTTGTATTATCCATTACAACGATGTGAGCCGAAAGCGCATGCAATCCCGATGTTATGCTCCATATATGCAAATCAAATACCCCGGTCACTCCCTTGACCTTCAGAAGCGCTTGTTGTATTACTTCGTATGAAATATTTGAGGGAACACCTTCCATGAGAATATGAACGGATTTCTTCAATAAGTTAAATATTCTAGGAAGGATGAATATCGCCAATCCGATACTCAACAGCGGATCTATTATTAGAATATTTGATAGAGAAATTAAAATCCCTCCGGCAATCACACCAATAGAACCAATTGTATCACCAAGTAACTCTAATTTCGCACCTTGGATGTTTAGATCCTCGTCTTTGGAATCACTAGCTTTGCGATGCGAGAGTAAGTTAATAGAGAAGCGTCTAGAGGTTTTGTTTTCTTTAGAATCCCCATTTGCATTTTTGTGAATATCGGAGATTTCTCCATGATTATGAGGGTGTTCTCCTCGTAAGATGTACATGCCTACAATGTTTACAATTAATCCAATTACTGCTACTACTATCATAATAGAGCTTTGAATTTCTACTGGCTCATAGAGTCGTCTATAAGATTCATAAACGATCACAATAGCTAATAACGATAAGATGATACTATTGATCAAAGAAGCAAGAATTTCCGTCCTAAAAAATCCATAAGTATGATTGGGTGTAGCCTCTTTCTTGCTGTAAATGGCGGCTATTAGAGCGATACAAATACCAAAAGTATCTGTAAGCATGTGCCCTGCGTCAGCCAGTAGAGCAAGACTTCCTGTATAAAAACCAGCAAGAACTTCAACTACTAAATAAGAAGCGAGTAAGATTAGAACGATTTTTAATCGCTTTATTTTTAGGTTACTTCTAATGATTTCCACTGAAGCATTATGCAAAGCAAGTAAGGTATCGAGAAAGCCAGATTAATAGATTTGTTCCCTATTAACCGATCGATATATACCAAATCAAAATGCTCCTAGGTTTTTCTATTACCATTCCTTAAGAATCGAAATAAAGTAAATTCAATAGGTGGTAGCTTGAAATATATCATGATATTAAAAGATATTAACATTGTGCTTCATTGTATTTTTTAATCCTAGATACATCGGTTTAGTGTATTGTTTAATAATACTAAATTCTCGAACACGTTTATATCTAGAAGATGCATACTTTATTTGATTGGACAGAAGTAATGTTGTTATTTTTCATAATCATAAAAACAGCATAATTGTATTTGCTTCTCTCCTTTTCGTTTTTTCAATTATATCCATACAATATTTAACAATGGGTGTAGCAGAGGCTCATTTTAGCCATCTTGCTCACTATAATAATGGAGATTTTGGGGTTGGAAATAAATATCTCGTAATGCAACAGATGGAACCCGAATATACCAAGCCTAATGAAGTATCTCACATTCAGTTTAGTATACAGGATAAAGATGGAAAGGACGCTCAGAATATAATAACAATGGTGGAAATATATTCGACTTCTACGGGCGAAAGAGTGGCAGCATTTCCTTGGACTAAAATGCAAATAGGAGATTTTCAGATACCATATATTTTCCCTAAAATCGGCAATTACCAAATTGTTTTGAGCTTGTTAAACGACAATACTCAGAATGTGAATGAAATAATTAATACAGTGCCTCCTGCAAGAGTAATTCTTAGTGATACCTCTAACTGTGAATGTGAAAGAGCGGTATTTAATATCTCTATTGCAGAATCATTTGGATTTATATTTACTACGGTTGTTTATGGTGCGGCAATTGGCGTTATAGTAATAGTGGGTGCTGTACTAGGTTGGATGTATTTAAGTAGAAGAAATAGTAAGACCAACCCCATTTCAAACGATGAATTCATCAAATATTCAGTTCTATTCTTGGCTATCGGTGCGGCAATAATCCATTTGGCGGTATTCTCAGAGCATGCAGCGTTAAGATTTGAATACAGTATTTTTCTAATATCAGCTGCAGGGGGTCAATTGTTTTATGGACTATCATATATCCTGTTGATATTTTCGGACGATAAGCTATCCATCAAGAAAACAGACAAGAAGTATATTTCAAAGAAATATTACAAAAAATCTCTAATTCTAAATTACATCGGACTGGTAGGTTCATTAGTGTTGATTTTCTTATTCCTGTACTCTGTGATATTTCCACCACCTCTTTCTCCAAACCCACATCCCGAGGATGTAGACCTGGCTGGAATAGTCGACAAAGCATTGGAAATTACTTTGGTTATAGGAATAATATATCTAATGAAGTCAGAGAAAAGGCGCTACATTTACAGTCAGCACGAATATGAAAGTAAAGATATGAAAGAGTAGGTAAATACTTGCTCACAAATCTCTTGGCTCAGGTAATATCAATTATAAAAAATAATGAGTATCTCCTAGTAATTGGCAAGATCAAAATTTCTAAGGTTAGCATATTCAAATAAATTGGTAAGTTTACTTTATTAATTAATACGGTTTTTTAATTTTAGTATAATTTTTGTAATAACTACTATCTTTTATTAAACCATTTATATATAATCTAGCATCTTTAGCAGTCATGTCCATACCTTCCGAGACATAAGACACAATTTTATTCCTTCCCTGTATAGAGCGATTAAGGTCGACAGCTTCCTGAATAACTTTAATTGGATCAGAACTATTTAAGGATCGCATTATGAGAGTAGCGAAAAACTTTGTCTTTTGTTGCTTTGGAATTATTATATCATTCTCTAACTCCATAAGTGGCTGTAACATCTTTCCCAATATACTCAAAATAGCCTGATCGGTAGACCAATTATCCTGTGACTCAGATAGTTTTAAAATGTTTGTATCTTTGTTATTTTTTGATGCCCAGCCAGTAGATACATCATAAATTATAGCTAGTCCGTGGTGAATTTGGTTATTGTGACGCAACGCATTACATTTTCTGCTAAATTTTTTTGTAAATCCAGTGCAACTATATTCTTGCACAATACTCCTACACTCATGTGACTATTATATGAGTCGCTAGGAGTGACTCTTGAGTAAAGCAAGATGGGAACAGGAAGGACATTATATTGGAATAAAATTAAAAGTAACTAAGATAGACCAAAACAAAGGTCATTTCTTTTCTTAAGTAATTTATGAAGATTTGTACCATATTGCATGGCCTTTTTGGGATGAAGAGCTGATTCTTTTGGGACACCTATTTCTATGGCTATTTGCCTTATGATATGTTTTCTCAGCATATCTTCAGGACCTTTGATCTTAAATTCAAATGGAATCTCTTTGGCATAATTTACAAAGGAATCAGAGAGAAATGGTTGAAAAGACTGAATATTTAGTAAACCAATAATTACTGAAATTTCATTCATCATATGAAGTTCGTTTTCTATTTTTTCATGCATAAAAGATAACAAGCCTGTCTCTCCTTGACTGTAAATAGAGCGATATCGATCATATCCGCAGAAAAGCTCGTCAATACCGTTAGCCGTCAAAAAAGTAGATCCAAGGTTATTATCCTTGACAATCTTGCTTATTTGATAAAACGCAATACAATTTTCGATATGAGAGAGTTTGTGGCAGTCAAGTTTAGACATCACGTATTTGCAATCATCAATAAACTCGGCTTCTTTAAGTTCAAAAGCAATATGCGAGGATGATAAACCAAGTAGTTTCGAAACAGATTGAGAAAAAAGAATATCATGTGAATTTGCAAAACCAATTGTTACGAGATTTACTGTTTTACCCAGATCTTTGCAAATTTTTGCAAGAACAGAACTATCAACTCCACCAGAAAAGGCTATAACAACTTCTTCTGAATCCTTGACAAATTCGTCAACTGTAGAATATAAATGAAGAATTAAATCCCCAGATATTGACAATAATTTTATTTTAATGGATTAAGATATATTTGTAATAATTATAATAGAGAGATGATAATACACAATAGACTTGGATAAAGATTTGAAGTTTCTTGGTCAAAAAAAGGACTTGATAGAAAACAGAACAGGATATTCAATATCAAAGCTATTAGATTTTCTTAATATCGACTACAAATATAAAAATATTATAAATAATTCAGATTTAAAAATAGATTTTAAGGTTGGAGATAAATTTATCAAGATAATAGAAAATGATTCCGATGTAACAGAATTCAGAGAAATTAAAGAAAAATTCCCGTTAATAGAGATGATCGCAGTTGGAAAATCATCTTACTTGGGGAAAATCAATGAAATGGAGAGCATATTCTTATTTGATAAGCAGAGTGAACAAATAGGATCAATTTTCATAGAAGACCCTTCTTTGGCTTTTGATTATGCCCATATTCTGCCTTTGGTTGAAAAGTGTTCAATAATTCACGGACATACATCGACTATCATGGTAGAAATTATCGGAGAAATGAAAAATAACCTAGTAATCGATTTCTCAGAAGCTAAAAAAATCATCAAAGAAGCATTGTATCAGATAGATCACAAATTCTTCATTAACAAGAAATATCTCAAGAAGGAAGAGGGCGATCATTTCTTCATAGAGTTTGATGGTCCCAAAGGATATTTTGATTTAAAGGTTCCAAAATACACAACCTATCTGCTAGAGGGAGAGGCAACAGTTGAAAATCTCTCAACAGAGATCATTAGAATGTTATCAGACAGAATGCCTAAAAATGTACAAGCCATTGGTGTGTATATTTATGAAGGAGTTAATAAGGGAGCCCATATTCTTTCTTACATATAGAGGGTCTTTTGGATCAGAAAAAGCAACTTTTTATCAATCCTGGAATTTGTTTTTGATTTTTTTTATAGACGAAATCTATCGAGGAAGGTTAATAACTAATTAATTAAAGAGTAAACAAATTAAAATTGAGCTTAAAGATCACCGAAAAGACCTGGTCAGCGGAAACGGAGAAAAGAATCCTGCAAGAATGGAGGATCAACAATATTTACAATTATCCATTGAATGATGAAATAAATGAGAAAAACTTTGTAATTGATACTCCTCCCCCTTATCCCTCAGGCAGACCCTGGCATATCGGAGCAGCAGCACATTACTCACAAATTGATATGATTGCAAGGTTTGCTCGTTTAAAGGGTTTGAAAGTTGTATTTCCAATTGGAATAGATAGAAATGGAATTCCTGTAGAAATGCATACTGAAAAGAAATACAAGATTCGAATGAGAAATACAGAAAGAAGAGAATTTTTAAAGCTTTGTAAGATTACATTAGATGAAACTGAAAACGAGTTTATAGAAATACTGGCGAGCCTTGGTCTTAGTGCTAATTTTGATGAGAAATACCAAACTGATTCTTCAACATATAGAGCGTTTACTCAGTCAACGTTTATTGACATGTGGAACAGGGGCTTGATATACTTGGGAAACAGGCCTAATAATTATTGTATCGACTGCGGCACTACCATAGCTGATGCGGAAATTAATTATCTAGATATTGAAACCAAATTAGTTTATCTAAAGTTTTATTCAAAACAAATAGACAATTATATCACTATTGCAACTACCAGACCCGAGCTTCTTTTTGCATGTCAAGCTGTAATAGTAAATCCCGATGATGAAAGGTATGACAACCTTCAAGATACATTATTAAAAATACCATTATTTGATAGAGAGGTCAAGGTAATTCCCCATTTATCTGTAGATAAAAGCTTCGGGTCTGGAGCGGTCATGATATGCAGTTATGGTGACCTTAATGACGTTCAATTATTCAGAGAACTAGGTCTGCAGGAAATAGTCTCCATAGATATGAACGGGAGAACTACAGAAGCAGCAAGGGAATTTTCAGGACTCAAAATAAAAGATGCAAGAACCAAGATAATTGAGGAACTTACTAATAGAGGACTGGTTGAAAAAATTGAAACTATTATTCATAGAACGCCGGTTTGTGAAAGAAGTAAAACTCCGATTCAAATAATTTCGCTTGAAGACTATTATCTAAAGCAGGTTGATATGAAGTCAGAACTACTGAACCAATCCCACACCATGAAATTTTATCCTGAAATGCATAGACAAATTCTCACAAATTGGATAAAATCAGTGGCAATAGATTGGCCAATATCAAGACGTAGATATTATGGAACTGAAATCCCAATATGGTATTGCACAAAATGTCACACACCTAATCTGCCTAAACCCGGAAAGTATTATAGACCTTGGGAAGAAAACCCTCCGTTTGAACATTGCAGTTCATGTGGTAATGACAAATTTGAAGGAGAGAAAAGGATTTTTGATACATGGATGGATTCAAGTGTAACGCCTCTTTTTGTTTCAAAATTTTACAAAGACAAACAGTTTTTTGATAAATCATATCCAGCAGCCTTAAGACCCCAAGGTAAAGACATTGTCAGGACTTGGTTGTATTATACTATGTTAAGGTGTGTATATCTTACGGATCAGATACCCTGGGAAGGAGCTTGGATAATGGGATATGGCGTAGATGAGAAAGGTGAAAAAATGAGCAAGAGTAAAGGCAATGTAATCGATCCGCTTCCTCTAATCAAAAAGTACGGAGCTGATGCCTTTAGATTTTGGTCTGCGAGTGAGACAAATGTTGGATATGACTTTAGATGCTCAGAACTTAAGATACAGGGAGCCCAAAAATTCTTGTCAAAGCTATGGAACATTGGAAGGTTTATTTCAAATTTTGAAATTATAGAAGAAAACAATAAACCACAAGTGCTCAACCCAACCGACAAGTGGATACTTTCAGAATTATCCAATACCATAAGCAAATGTTTGGAAGGATATGAAGAGTTCAATTTTTTTATACCTGCCAATACACTTAGAGAGTTTACTTGGAATGTTTTTGCAGCGCACTATATTGAAATGATAAAGGGCAGAGCATACAATAAAGAACTTGAAGAGAATAGAAAATCGGCCCTTTATACTATTCACAAGTGTTTTAAAACGATATTGCTACTATTGGAACCATTATGCCCATTTATTTCCTATGAACTTTGGATAAAAATTTATGAGAATAAAGAAATAATTACAAATCAAAGAAAAATACCGATGGTAGACAATGAATATGATTCCTTTATCCCTTCAACACAGGACATCATCAAATTCAATTCAGAAATTTGGAACAAGAAAAAAACGACAATTTCTGAAATTACAAAAAAACCACTTTCACTCAAGGATCCAATCCATACAACAATTCCAAGGGAGTTAGAACCATTTAGTGACGATTTGGTAACTATGCATAACATAATTAGAGAATAATAAAAAAATGATGATGATTTGCAGGTATGAAAGGATAATAAATCTAAGATTTATTCCCGCTTACTAAATCTAATATATCCTCTGCTAAATCAATGACATTTTGAGACTCGATATTGGGCTCCAATGTTATCAATAACATTTTTTTATCCAAGTAAAAAGTTAACAATGACAGTTTTTCACGTTCTACATATACGAATCGAGCTTTACCCATTGTATCGTCGAATCTTTCTCGCATTGATTTTCTAAGGGCAGTGTGTGTAAGATACAGCTCTTCACTAGGTTGATCAACAATAGAATCGATGCCATGCCTCATACCTCCAACTACCAAGGAGCCTGTTTCATCAATTAACCCCGCATATCGAATATCTTTATTCAGTTCGAAAATAGCATCAATTATTTTTTGGTAATCCATGTGTAATAAAATAGGCTACTATTTATTGAATGTTGAGATTATTTTAGAAAACTTATTTCAATATAAACCAAAAAACATCTTTATCCTAAGATATAGGAATAACAAGAATTTTGTGATGATGAAGATCTTGTTATACGTAAGCTTTCTTAATCTCACTAACCTATAGCGTATGAAAGACACAAATTTTATATCTTTTTTTTGTTAATTAATATATAAGGAACAATATTATAGGAAAAAGAAATAGAAGAGAAGGGGAGCCAATGGACTTTGCAGGTTATTTCACAGATATCTCTCTTACGCTGAGGTTCTTTATATCAACGTTAGAAGTTCCGTCCCATCGGAAAGTTACAATTGGACCTCCCCATGAAATCAACTCATCAGGGCTACCTCCACATCTATCACCTTCATCACCAAAGCCGCCACTGTCGGTATAGCCGAATACCTTCTTCCATTGTCCATTATTATTTTCGTCGACCCAATTCTCTAACTTTACAGCAGGTTTTCCATTTACCACAGTATTAAACATTATTGCTTTATACCCAATCCATTTGTCCTCCAGATTTCCAGCATTCTTTTGTGCAGGAGTAAATGAATAGCCTCCTGAATGCCATTGCTCTTTAGCAAACCTTGAACGACCATCCTTGAACAATCCTCCTTTGTAAGCAGTACCTTCGCAAGGTTCATCGGAACTATGATGACCACCATGTGCATACCAAGTTAAATCAAAGTCAGAATCTGAAGCTGAATTTATTTTAACATATCCTGTTATCTCTAAATTCCTCCAGTCATTCACTGCCTCCATGTACCCATTTTTGGACATTTGTTTCTGATCATATGTATTGATATCGTCTTGATGATAACCAGTGCTAGTAAAGACATTCATTCGAACTTTGTCGGAAGTAACCTTCCATGATCCATCACTATTCTTCTTAAGTGTTGTTTTGGGATCAAATCTATTATCAGAAGAGGGATTGTTCATATTCATGAACCATTTCTCGCCATTTGGTTTGTCAGGATAAATCTTCTTTATTCCGAAAACATCTGTTGCATTGCTTGGATTTGGATCTGTGCCAGGGTTAGGATCTGTGCCAGGGTTAGGATCTGTGCCAGGGTTAGGATCTGTGGAAGATGGTTTGGAATATGCTCTAAGCTCAGATATAGATGCCCAGTCATTTTCAGTATTACCAAATACTGTAACTCTTATGTATTTTGCCTTGACATCAGAGCCTTGGATTAAGTATCGCTCATAAGAATTAGTTTGACCGCTGCTTTTGCCCGAAAATAGGGTTGTAAAGCTTGATCCATCCTGAGAAGTAGAAATCGAGAAGTCATTTACTCTAACATCACCTCTGTGCCAGGCAATATCTACAGCGCATAGTAGATCGTTTTTCTCAAGTTCTATCTGTATATAAGATCCTTTTCCAAAACCAGACCATCTGGTGTTATAGTTATTGTCTAACACATTTTGAGGAACGTTACTACCATCTTGGCCACTTGCACCTATGCGAGTCACTTTATCTTCAGAGCAACCCTCTGGAAGCTGTGAACCGGGGTTAGGATCTGTGCCAGGGTTAGGATCTGTGCCAGGGTTAGGATCTGTGCCAGGGTTAGGATCTGTGGAAGATGGTTTGGAATATGCTCTAAGCTCAGATATAGATGCCCAGTCATTTTCAGTATTACCAAATACTGTAACTCTTATGTATTTTGCCTTGACATCAGAGCCTTGGATTAAGTATCGCTCATAAGAATTAGTTTGACCGCTGCTTTTGCCCGAAAATAGGGTTGTAAAGCTTGATCCATCCTGAGAAGTAGAAATCGAGAAGTCATTTACTCTAACATCACCTCTGTGCCAGGCAATATCTACAGCGCATAGTAGATCGTTTTTCTCAAGTTCTATCTGTATATAAGATCCTTTTCCAAAACCAGACCATCTGGTGTTATAGTTATTGTCTAACACATTTTGAGGAACGTTACTACCATCTTGGCCACTTGCACCTATGCGAGTCACTTTATCTTCAGAGCAACCCTCTGGAAGCTGTGAACCGGGGTTAGGATCTGTGCCAGGGTTAGGATCTGTGCCAGGGTTAGGATCTGTGCCAGGGTTAGGATCTGTGCCAGGGTCAGGGTTAGGCCAAGGCCAAGGCCATGAATTACCACCATTGCCAGGGTTGGAAACACCGCCTAAGTATCCTCCAATGATATCGCTTAGGCTAATACTAGCATACGCATTTAGAGCTAAGTTTGATAAGCCAGGCGTTGAAAGAATTAAAGTTAACGACAAGAATAGATACAAAAAGTTATTATATTTTCTCATTTACTTTCATACCTCCATTAAATTGGTTATTTCCTTGTAAACTCAAAACATTTTCAATAACTAAAAGTGCATTAACTATGCTCATTTCAAAAAATAAAGAGAATTTAATATTTATGAGACGCTTGTTTTTATTATTAAAAAAACATAATGTACTTAGTCATTGCAGTTTGGTAATTAATAATTTATATCGAAATTATACTCCCCAAATTTTACTATAATTTATAGCATAAGATAAACTTATTAAATAAAATTATATAAAATTTTATTACAAATTACAACATATTTCATAAATATCAACACCCGTTATATAAATCAGAGTTGTTTCAATATCTTAGAATTAATAACGTTGTAATCTTAAGCGCTCTTGTAGTTTTTCTTATGGGTTATGCTGCCATTATTTCGAATACAACCGGAACAGCATCAGCAGCACCAAATGATATTCCAAAAGTGAGTTTTAATCATAATGGAGGAATTACTGATATGACCCCCATCTTAACTGTAAAGGATAAGATCTTGACAAAGTTGGGACATCCCGAGGATGAACAGAGTGCCGAATATAAGAGCCTAATCTATGCAGTACACAGAGGTGACAGCTTATCTTTTAACTTTGACAAAGAACCATCGCAAGTAGATGCTTTTCTAATAGATTATGAAACAGATTATAGTACCCTTTGGGCATTGGCAAAGACTGAAACAGGAGAATATAGTGCTAATACACCATCACCAGGGCTTTACAATTTAGAGGTTCATGCGATATACCCTGATGGAGAATATGTTTCCTATTCAAAGCTAATTAATGTAGTTGATAACGATATAAACTTACTAAGTTTGACTCCAAAGTCGAATTTATGTGGAAATGAACTGTCGATTGATAAATTAACAGCAATGGGAAGTCCCGCCAATGGTGTTTTTAATCAGATTATAAACCAGCCTTTGATGAAGGGACTATCTTTTGGTATAGTGGACGAATTGAACATCCAGTTGCCAGATACCAAGAATGTTTGTGGGTTCCAGCTTGGATTGAAAAATTCACAAAACGATATTAATTTCTTTGCAGTTCAAAGTTCTGACGATGGTTCAATATATTCAGACCCCATAGTCTTTTCGAATACAGGATTCAGTGGAGAAATGCCAGAGAAGTATATTTACCCATCTTCCGTTGAAGCCAAATTCTTAAAGATTATTCCGCTGGGCAGCACTTTAGAAAAGGGTCTTGGAGTAACAGGCTTCAAGTTATTTGGACATTAACTCAATCTTAAAAAAACCCCATAATTTTTTATTTTTATATTTCTATTATAAAATCAATTTCCACAGGAGAATTCAGTGGTAAGCTATTTACGCCAACTGCTACCCTGGTGTGTCTCCCGATCTCCCCAAAGATTTCATTTAGAAAATCGGACGCTCCATTCAGTACTTTTGGATGATCAGTAAAACTTTCATCACAATTAACATAGCCAGTTATTTTAACGATCCTTTTTACTTTTTCCAAATCTCCAATCAAATTTTTTAGGATTGATAAAGCGTTTACACAACAAACCTTGCAAGCTTTTTGAGCATCTTCGATAGAAAGCTGTGTTCCCACCTTACCCTTGAATTGAAGCTCATTAGCTGTAGATTCAAGATTGATAGGAATTTGGCCTGAAATAAATACCAGATTGCCAACTCGAACATATGGAATGTATGAACCAAGGGCTTTTGGTTTTGTATTTGGCATAACAAAGTTTAAGGATTCAATTTTTTCTTCAGGAGTCATAAGTTAATATTAATTAGTTAGAATTAAAATGTAACCTTTAGATTCAGTAACCTTTTTAATATCTCTTTATTTTGTTGTAATTATGTCAAAAGAGAATGACCTTCCAAAACTTCCGGGAAAAAAAAGGAAAATAGGTACTATAGGTTACTCTTTGATAGTAATTGGCTTATCATTGTTAGGCGTTTATATATTGTGGGCCTCATTTGGTCACATAGGCCCTTCTTTTTCCGCTGACGTTTTAAATTTGCAGCAATCAACGCTACGAGCTCAGTATCATCTACCAGAACAACCAATCATAACCGATCCAACCGAGTTACAAACACCTCCTTCATTGCGTCAATTCTTGGGCGATAATGCAACAAGCGCATCAAATGCAACAAGCGCATCAAATGCAACAAGCGCATCAAATGCAACAAGCGCATCAAATGCAACAAGCGCATCAAATGCAACAAGCGCATCAAATGCAACAAGCGCATCCGGTTCAGGAAATACACAAGTGTCAATAGTTTCAGGAGCTTCAACATTAACAGACACAGCATTCAATCCAAATCCTGTTGAGATCAGTGTAGGACAAACGGTTGTTTGGACAAATGATGATGCAGCATTTCATACAGTTACATCCGGTAAGGTTGGCGAAGCTGATGCAGGCAAGGCATTTGACTCAGGTTTAACAGGAGCCACTGCATTAACAAGCAAAGGAAAAACATTTGAGCATACTTTTGACTCGGCCGGAGAATATCCCTATTTCTGTACTTTGCACCCAGGAATGGTAGGGACTGTAGTAGTAAGTTAACCAAATCCACATATCTTTTCAAAATAAGTTTTTAAACCAAAGACATTTCTTTGAAAATCAATTAGATATACACCTTAACCCACATTCAATAAGAATTCAACATACAGGACTTGTATTTTTGTTCATTTTTTGGGAAACATAATAAAATATAACCCATTTCAAAATCAGAAAACTCCAATTCAATCTCAAAAGAATGTACTATAAATACACAGCATATTCAATCTGGTATATATTATTATGAATGGTCACAATAGTGAAAGAAAACCCAACTCATTATTGAAAGAAAGTAGTCCATATCTATTGCAACATGCTTATAATCCAGTAAAATGGCTTGCGTGGAATGATGATGCTCTCAAACTAGCAAAGAAAGAGGACAAACCCATATTTCTGAGTATTGGTTATAGTTCATGCCACTGGTGTCACGTAATGGCACATGAATCGTTTGAAGATGAAGAGATAGCCAACATTATGAATGAAAAATTCATTAATATCAAAGTCGATAGAGAAGAAAGACCAGATATTGATGACATATACCAAAGAGCATGCCAGCTAGTGAATGGCAATGGAGGTTGGCCTCTCTCCGTATTTCTGACTCCAGATTTAAAGCCATTTTACGTTGGTACATATTTTCCAAAAGAAAGTAGGTATGGTATGCCAGGTTTTGGACAAATCTTAAATCAGATTTCCCAAGCATATTCGCAGAAAAAAAGTGATATTTCCAAAACCACAAATGAGTTTGTTGAAGCACTAGTAAAAACATCTACTGACGTGTCACTTAACAAACAGAATGAAATAGACAAGACTGTTTTGGATGAAGCCGCTCTCAGCTTACTCCAAATGGCAGATTTTGTACACGGAGGTTTTGGAATGTCACCAAAATTTCCTAATGTTTCTAATCTACTTTTCTTATTACGATATTATCATATTTCTGGAATTGAAAAGTTCAAAGACTTTGTAACCTTAACCTGTGAAAAAATAATTTTTGGTGGAATTCACGATCATTTAGGAGGGGGATTCTCACGTTACTCAACTGATCAAAAATGGCTGGTACCACATTTCGAGAAGATGTTATACGATAACGCACTACTAGTCTTACTATTCTGTGAAATGTACCAAATTTCCAAAGAGGAAATTTTCAAAGAGACAGTAGTAAAGACTTTAAACTATATTTTAAGAGATTTAACAAATAATGAATCAGTATTTCTTTCGGCAGAGGATGCAGATTCTGAGGGAGAAGAAGGAAAATTCTACATATGGTCAAAAAGGGAAATAAATTCAGAGATAAAAATACCATTGCATCGAGAAGTTTTTTGTGAATACTTTGATGTTTCTGAAGCTGGCAATTTTGAAGGTAAAAACATTCTTAACATAAAGAATTCAGTTCAAAGTTTAGCCAAAAGATATGGGTTGACAATAGAGGAAATAAAAGAAATAATTAACCAGAATTCTGCGAAGCTTTTTTCAGTAAGGGAGCATAGAGTGAGGCCCCAGAAGGATGATAAAACAATTTTAGCATGGAATGCATTGGCAATATCTGCTTTCATCAAAGGATTCAAAATAACAGATAAAGAAAATTATCTTGAAGCTGCATCCAATGCAATTGATTTTATTGAAAATAAACTTAAATCAAATAGCAAATATCTTTTCCGAATTTACAAAAATGGCCAAGCCAAAATTCCGGCTTATTTAGACGACTATGCTTTTTATGTCAACGCTTTGCTAGATATGTCCGAGGTAAAAACAAGTACACGGTACATAGACCTAGCCATGACCTATTCAGATTTTGTACTCGAACATTTTTGGGATAAAGAAGAAAGTAATTTTTATTATACTTCAGATATGCACGAAAGTCTTCTTCTTAGAACCAAAATATTATACGATCTAGCAATTCCCAGCGGAAATTCATTATTTGTGTCAAATTTGATCCGTCTATATCACATTACTGGAAAAGTAAACTACATTGTTGTAGCTGAGAAAATGATAAAGAACTCCATTTCAGCCGCATTGGATAACCCCTTTGGATTTGGTTGGTTATTATCGTCAAGTTATTTGTTTGTCAAAAAAATGACAGAAATTACTATTTTTTCTAACAAAAATTCGTATCCAAACATTGCTAGAGAATTAAATAAAAAATTCATACCAAACGGGCTATTTGCAGTGGTAAATGGGAAAGGAGCAAGTGAATTAGAAAAATATAGTCTTTTCAAAGACAAAACTTTGATTAGATCAAAATTGGAGAAAGATTCTGTAATGGTATGCAAAGAACTCGTATGTTCTCAACCATTGACAGATTTGAAAAAAATAGAGGAAGTATTATCGTCAGCAAATACGTTAAAAGAAAGAATTAAATAAAAAAATTTTTCAGTTATATCATCCAGTGTTGATTCCTGTAAAATTTGGCTTTTTTTTCATATTTGGACTGAGTTTATTCTTAGCTCCCATGCTTATTGAAAACATCTTTGCTCAGTTAGAACAACCTTCAGATAATTATGATGCAGCGAAATCATCCAGTGATGAAGCACTTTCATTAATTGATTCATTGAAAGGAGCGGGCTTGCTCAATTCAGTAGTTGAAGATATGCAGAATATTTCGTATCCCACATTAAACCAGACATCAAACAATCAAAGTGATGGCGCAGGAACGTTAGACTCATTAAGTTTTCTGCTTCCACCCAACAATTCATCTAACAATACCAGTGAATTATCAACCACGATTAATTCAACGAGTTTAAATCAGAACCAAACTGATAGCAGCAACACTATTAGAAGTAGTAGTAGTAGTAATGCTAATAATAGCAATATTGATAATGATAAGAATGGAAATACAACTAGCAATACGAATTTACAAAATATGCAATCAATGATTGTCACACCTTATCCGATGACAATATCATCAGGAGATTATGTACCGCTATATAGTTCGATGCCATTAAAGATTGAGAGCGGTAATATTTTAGCAAAACTTCCTTGTAATTCAACCAGTCCGTTAGTGCAAATAGTTGGTACATCTGCTGATAACAACATATTTCCCATAAACCTGAATCAGATTGCTAATTTCTCCAAAACAGGAAGCATGTGTATATATCAGTCAATTATTCCAGATGATTTATCCAATTTACTTTACTCACATACGCTAACCAATATCTATCTATACAATCCTCTTGATTTCCCGATCGATGTTCCTACAACAACATCAATTTTTATTGGAATTCATAAACTATCTACTTGATGAACATCATATGGAATACATTATCCCACCTGAAACGATAGGAATAGACTCCAAATTTGAAAGTTCTTTAATGCGAGCAATAATTGCATTGAACCACAGACTATCGATGCCCTGACTCCAAATGGTTATTTTCTTGTAATCTCGTTCTTTCCCTTCGTGAAAAAAACCCTTACAATCTTCGACAGTCATGTTATTATACTTTTGACTTATTTCTTCAACAGCTAATTTTGCCTCTGACGGTAAATATAATATAGTCAGTGTTGGATATGGAATTGTATCTGCAGAAGTAGAAGATGATGATGCATCGTTAGCCATGGTTGTATTTCATTTTGGACTTATATGATGATTTCGTTGGGGAATTATGGAATTTGATATTTAAATCGAAAATTCATAAAGCCCATACGTTTATTGAAATAATGTATAAAGATGAAGGCAGATCAATTCACAAAAAGCATACTTGATTTAAACGAGGGCATTTTATTTAGCGGAATAATTGAAAAATCTGGTCACTTAAATTATAGCCATCAAAAAGATAATGCTTTAGATAAATATCTAAAGGGAAGAAATGCAGAATTAATTATTTCTGAATCTGCATATGTAACAGATCTTAGAAAGGGATTTTCAAACTCATTTGGAAACTTGACATCTATTTGCTATGAATATAGTTCACTTAAAATATTAACCATACCGGTGAAAGACCACATGTTATTCTTAATGATTGAGAAAGATACTGATACAAACACCATAACAAAAAAAGTTCAGGAAGTAATCAATTCAACCAAGGAACTTGATTTGTATTCATAGGTATACAGTCAAAAAATAGGAAATATTCATACATCAATCAATAGGTATTACTGCTTCTGACTCTTGTACTGTGACCAAAATTCGAGCAGTCGGAAGTATGATGACGCAGCTTCTCTCATTGTATGAAGATATGCATCCCTTAATTGTTCCCATATCATATAATAATCAACTTCAACTTCAGCACTCTTTTTGAGATCCGATTCTGTCACTTTGTTGATTGGAACAGAGTATTCAGATATTGTTGATTTCTTAGCCTCTGCATCCTGTTTGGCCTTAGCCTCTGCATCCTGTTTGGCCTTAGCCTCTGCATCCTGTTTGGCCTTAGCCTCTGCATCCTGTTTGGCCTTAGCCTCTGCATCCTGTTTGGCCTTAGCCTCTGCATCCTGTTTGGCCTTAGCCTCTGCATCCTGTTTGGCCTTAGCCTCTGCATCCTGTTTGGCCTTAGCCTCTGCATCCTGTTTGGCCTTAGCCTCTGCATCCTGTTTGGCCTTAGCCTCTGCATCCTGTTTGGCCTTAGCCTCTGCATCCTTATTTGGTAGTACATATCCTTTGGGAAGTGTCATAACTAGAGTGATGTAAATGAAGATTAATGTTTTTCTAAGATTCTTAATACTAAGCAATTACCTCAGATCAATGAAATGATTGAATCAAAGTTTTGTCTTGATTTATCATTTTTGTATGTTGTCAATCTATCCATAAAAATACATTTTTTCTTTTCGTAATTGAGTAAGCCATTTATCTGTTTTGATATTATACCTCTAAAAAGTAACCCCTGTAGAACAGAGGTTACATTATTGACTTTTCTATTCTTACTTGCGCTCTCGAAATCTACTATTGTGCATCTTGAACCATCAGAAGAAATTATTACATGATTATCAAGTTTATTTAGCTGTCCATGATCTATACCAATCTTATCCAACGTATAACATTGGTTTAGTATATTTACTATTACTTTTCTCAAGTTATTTAAATCAGAATTGAAAGACAAGAACCAATTTCTTGCAGGTAACCCATCAAGACATTCCATTAATAAAATATTTCTCGTACAATGAAAGACCTTGGGCCCAATGCCATACAGGTTTACGTATTGATAAAGACTAAACTCATTTTTGACGTCTACTCTACTTGAATCTGTTCTTCTAATCTTTGCTGCCTTGAATTCATTACAATGATCCTGTACTTTAAGTACTAATCCTTCGCTGCCTTTTCCCAAGACGCATTCGTTATTTAATTTAGTATTGCCTTCCAATATTACGTATTTTATACCTAATGATCTTAGTTCGTTTAACTTTTCAAAATAATCATAAGGACAATATTTTGGATAACAGAACAGATCGGCTAAGATGCAAGATGTAACAACAAATTTGTTAGAATACTCTGTCATCAGTATACAATAGTTCAGAAACCGCATTTTTTATATGTGTATCAAAATTCTCGATTTGTGACAAAGTAAATATCGCATAAGATTTTAGAAAATCGGATTTTATCCCCTTCGGAATCCCTATTAAGCCAGGATTACTGTTAAGGACAGATCTCAAGTACTCTTGAATATTCGTGTGTTTTCTAAGAAGCAGACAATTGGTTTTAGAACTATTATCCAGCCATTTCAATAGGGATGCGTTATTAACTTCTAGAAACTTTTTCAGATCAGCGCCTCTAAAAATTTCGGGTCCTTTCTTCAAAAATAATGGCGAGATTACTGTAGATTCTAAGAGTAACGCAATAATGCAACTTTTTTCCTCCTGAACTACAGAGCACGCAGATTTTAAAATAGTAAATCCGCATGATTCTGAAAATTTGATGATCGATTTCACAAGTTTTTTTAGTTGTCCCCAAATAACATCAGATGGCCTATCAGCGTACTGGAATTCGATTATCAAGATGAATGAAGATAACTGATCCGTAAAGCAAGGGTCTATTGGGTGTTCAATTTCTGATACAAAATATATATCGCTTGGATTGCACAGGAATTTTCTTGAGCCTTGTATAAGAGTTGAAGCTGCACGAATAGATATAGCGCTACCTAAGTTTCTATTTGTATCAATTGGATCCAATATTACAATAAAGCTATCAAACCGGTCAAAGTGTTCTCCTGTAGGCGTTAATGATTCGTCTATCCCAATCATAATTTTCTCACTCGAGCATTCAGAAAAAAAATGAATAGTGGATAAAAATGAACCAAATTTTAAAATCAGTACCTCGCAAACATATCCACTAAATCCTTCAGTGGATATCTCTGCACCATATATTTTAATAGATTTCATGAATTTTTTTAATATCCTTACCTCGTTTTTCTGTTTAGGATCAAGTTTGTTAACGATATAATTTGTATGATATGGAGAACGATCTGCTGCACTCTTCCATTCTCCAAAAGGTACATCATAACATGGAACTACATTTACCTTGATGCCTTCCACAATTGCTTCTACATAAGGATGATCAGCATACCTAAGATACGGCGAGAATTCTTGTAAAGCCAGCATACCGATTTGTTTCCCATATTTTTCAAATTGATCATAATCGATGGAATCATAGAATTTTATAAATATATCAATATCAGTTTCATTTTTGAGCCATGTTCCTTTAGCAAAGGATCCTCCATAAACGATTTCTTTCACCATTCCTTTGAGTTTATGTTCCCCAACAAAAGACTCTATCATTTGTTTTACTTTTGTTGCACATTCGGTTATTTCATGTACTTCACTTAGAGTCGGAATACATCTTTTGGAAATTTCCTCTAATATTGATTGGACAGATAAATTATTCATGTTCTTGAAGTCGCTTCAATAGTAATCAAATCGGAATATATAGGGCCTCCGGATGTAAGAATACTTTTTTTTAACTTAATCCGGTCAATTTCAGTGCTGTAAGAGATATTATCATGTGCAAAGTTCAGAGGTTTTTCAAACCGTTGACGATGTTTAACTCTAAAGATTGTAAGATGAGGAGTAAATTCGAACTTTTCATCTGCACCAGAACTTTGTTTTATTTTAATATCTTTGACAGAATTAAGTAATTTAGTGACAACGTGGTACAGGCTATCAATTTGCTTTATGCACCGATCATCAAGTTTTAACCATATAATCCTCGGCTCAATAGAATTTGGAAAGCAACCTATATCAATAAATCTTGCTTCAAAAGATACAAACCTCAGATTTTGTAGTGTGGTAATAATTTCTTTAACTTGATCATCCGAAACTTCTCCAAGAAACTTTAATGTAAGATGTAAGTTATCCTTGTGTATTGGCCTAATGTCTTTTACGTTGAAATTATGTTCTTTTACAATCCTATTTTGAATGTCAACAATTTTTTCGGTGTTATGGAGATCTATAGCAACAAAGGTTCGCATAAATTATTTATTTCTAATTCAAGATATATTAATTCGCCCATAGTATAATCAATAATCAAAAAATAAATAACAAAAATAATTTATCAATACACAGTTGTCGTTTGCCTCAAGTCAATTTGTAATTTGTTTGACCGGCATGCCAGGTGCTGGAAAATCCACGGTCGCTGCTTTCTTAAAAGAAAAAGGATTCTTCGTAATCACTATGGGAGATGTGATCAGAGAGAAAGCGAAAGAAAAAAACCTTCCTTTGGACGATAAAAGTTTAGGCGAACTGATGAAAGACTTTAGAAGAACTCATGGAAATGATATCATAGCAAATCTAACAATGAAAAGAATCAAGGAATTAAAGGATAAATGTTTAGTAGTGGTAGACGGGATTAGAAGTTACGATGAATTTAAAGTATTAAAAAGCACCGGATTTGTAAAACTGTTAGCTATTCATGCTGCTTCAAATATAAGATATGGACATATAATTAATAGAGAAAGATCCGATACCCCCGCAAATCATGAAAGTTTTTTGCAGAGAGATGATAGAGAAATGAACGTAGGAATTAGTAAAGCAATTGCCTTGGCTGATGAATCGATCTCTAACAACAATCTAACGATAAATGAACTAAAACTACAGGTTGAGACGATCATTGAAAAGTGGTTACATGAATACAATAACTCCAATATAAATAACAACGTTTCAAAGTAGATCCAGAATGGCCAATATTAATTCAGAGATCACAGTAATAACACCTGTAAAAATGACCGAGGATAAGGTAAAAGTAATCTTTGCTGTCAAGAATCTATTTCCCGATGCAGAACTATTGGAAAAAAAGAATAACTTGTATATAACCAACACGGATTTCAAAGTTTTGAAAAAGATTAAGGATAAGGTAAAAGCAAGAAAATCAATGGCAGTTTTGCAAAGAATTCTTTATAATAACTATAATATGAATAATACATGGTTTCTGTTAAACAAGCAGGCTGCGTTTTCAGATGTTGTTTCTATAGTAGAGAACGAAGATGAATCTCCTTTAGGCCCAATAAAAGTAACTATTAAAGGATATGATCTGGAAAAAATTAATCATTGGTTAGAAAATTGATTTATCATGGTATTGTTACTCGGCTGAAAGATCCCAATACGTTGCATCTTTAAATTCAGTCTTAGGTTTCCCGAGTGATTTCCATTCTTTAAAAGATTTTGGATAAAGCTTTACATTTGAAAGACCGGCGGTTTTTAATGCAAAAAAAGTTAATCCAGACAGCGTTCCAACGCTTCCACAGTAGGTAATTATTTCATTATTTGAGTCAATACCTCTGTTTTCTATGAATCGTTTTAGTTCCAAAGGACTTCTAAGTATAGAGTTTTCAGAACGTAACATAGTATATGGAATGTTCTTTGAATTAGGTATATGTTCTGTGAGGAAATTTAGTCGCTCTCTAGAATCTATTATGATCTTATTTTTATCATTTTGAGCCTTTT
Organism: Candidatus Nitrosocosmicus agrestis; assembly: GCF_008389435.1. Lineage (GTDB taxonomy): Archaea > Thermoproteota > Nitrososphaeria > Nitrososphaerales > Nitrososphaeraceae > Nitrosocosmicus > Nitrosocosmicus agrestis. The sequence goes on from NZ_VUYS01000001.1 coordinate 119,098, forward strand.
CAATGTATTCAGCATCCGCAAATATAGAATAATCAACTTTCAGAGGGTGAGATGTTTTAGGATACTTGTTGGATTTTCGTTCAATTTCTAGACCAAGCTTTCTCCAAGTATCATAAGTTACCTCCAATAATGCAACATTTTCATGACCTACAAATTTAAAAGACCATGCCACTCTTGAAGCAAGGGCACCAAAAGTATCATCATATATCACTACAGGAATGTTTTCAGAGATCCCCAGTTTGTTTAGTATGGCAATAATTGATTCAGGATCATCATTTGCCAGCAATTCTGCTAATGGTAGTGACACCGCTGTTTTTATGTGTCCTTTCAAGTAATCCTCCTTTTTCCTTACATCTACAATTCTAACTTTATTCTTCTTTATAAGAGTCCTTAAGGTATCAATATCACAAATGTTATTTAGAGGTGGTAACGATGGTTTTTTTGCAGGTTTATTTATAGTCTTTGTCCTATCAATCTTTTGCCTCAAAGGTTTACTCAAGCTGCACATTCGCCTCTGGCGGTCTTTGCTACAAAATTAGTGTCGTTACCATAATCTTTGTAAAATTCAGGAGCAGAGGTTAAAGGTGGCAATTCAATTATTGGCGACAGAATCTTTTTCATATCCTCCATATTTTTGACTCCATTAGTTCCGCTACCTACAGATACTTTATGAATCCACTCATTTAGTTTTTCCCCATTTGTTTTCTCCTTCTTATAGATTTCAATAATTTTCATCACAACATCTATTACTTTTTTAGATGGAACTCGCATCACAGCCTTTCCCAATTCTCCAGACTCACCTGTGCTACCAGCGAAAAGCATTGTATAAATTGGAACCATGGAAGTTCCAATCCTAGAAGCACCACCATAAAAGCCGATTGTTGCCACTTCATGTTGTCCACAAGAATTTGGACATCCGCTTATTTTGATAGTAGAATCTACAAAATCATGATCGGTATCAATATTTAGTTCCAAGAACTTGCTTTGAATTTCCTTAGCAAGCCTATGTGAATTTGTAATAGCAAGATTACAAGAAGTAGTTCCAGAACAGCCAACAGTAGATACTATAGTATTCGCACCAGGGTTTCCCAAGCCAATTCCAGAAAGTCGGTTATATATTTTTGGCAATTGATCAGCCTTTATGTAGCGAATTAGAAAGTTCTGTTGAGGAGTGGTTCGAGCTTTCTTTTCCATTGAAAACTCTCTCAGACACTCTGCTAGGACTCGTAATTGATTTGCTGTAATATCTCCAGCACCGAGTGTAATATACGCACTGTAAAGACCAGGTTGTTTCTGGGCAACAACATTCGTATTAAGCCATCTATCATAGGGGGAATTAGAAGAACCAGAGTTAATTACAGGTAATTTTTTTCCCCTACTGTTAAGGGTAGATTGATTGATGGCAAGATCACCTGCTTTAGATGAGGATCTTAAAAAGCCATCAAATGTAGTTTTTGTAGGAATAGATATTGTTGCCTCCACCAAAATACGTTCCTTTAGTAACAATTCCTGGAATTTTTCCCAACCAATTTCGCTAACTAAATAACGCATCCTATTTCTTGCGAGGTTTTCTCTATTTCCGAGTCTATCATAAAGTCTAATAGTTGCTATGGAGGTAGACAAAAGTCTTGATTCAGGCGTAAATTCTTCCAACAGGTGTCCAATAAAAGAAGCAGCGCCTAAGCCGCCACCCAAATATATACGAAAACCTCTTATACCATCCTTAATCGTTGGAACTAAACCTACATCTGCAATCCTGACATACCCATGTTCTGCGCAGCATGAAAAATTAAACTTAAACTTTCGAGGAAGATTTTGACATATCGGATTTCTCAGGAAGAATCTTGCTATTGCTTTGGCATGTGGAGTGGTGTCAAAAGGCTCATTAGGACACACACCTGCAAAGTGACTGCACATTACATTTCTAATGGTATTCCCACAGGCCTCTCTTGATGTTAATCCAACTTCTGCTAGGCCTCTAAAAACTTCACTGACATCTTCCAACTGAACCCAATGTAACTGAATGTTTTGTCGAGTGGACACATGAGCAGATCCGATTGAAAATGATTCAGATAAACTAGCTATTTTCTCCATTTGGCTTGGAGTGATATCTCCACCTGGAACCTTGATTCTTATCATGCTGAATTCGCTGTTCAATCTAGAACCATAGGCACCGTTTTGTAACCTAAAGCGCCTAAATTCATCAGCATTCAGTTTATCCTGACGATAAAGTTTAACCTTATTAGCAAAATATTCAGATTCTTCTGCTAACCCCCATTTCTCATTTGTATCTTGATCCTTTTTTTTAGATGAGGAAAGTACATCATATTCAATCGATTTTGCCAATGCTAGTAATATAATGAATTAACAAACCTTATATTTTTTATGGAACGTGCATTTTTAACACATCTTAATCAATTTATGCAGTAAATAAAGCCGTTTAATTTAGAAAAACTTATAGTTATATTCCAAAAAAGAATATGCAGGTGGGGTCGTAGCGAAGCCAGGCATCGCAACGGGCTCCAGATCAAATAATGGGCAATTATTGAAGAAACCCGTGGATCAGGGGTTCAAATAATATATGCGAAATATATTAGAACAGTTCCCTTCGGCCCCATCTTTCAATTTAAATACAAAAAATATGCAAGATATCAAAGAAGATAAGAATCGAAAAAGTCAATTACGAACAATTTGCTACGGATTTACCAATATATCTCTGAACATAACTAGAAACGTTATAGGACATCGTTAGCAAAAATATGCTCAATATATGCTCTAGTAATGCATCGATATCGATCACCTTTGATAAAAATTGTCATTTATTTTATATTAACAGTGCGATTTGAGAAGAAACTAATTTATTATTATTATTAACATTATTATTATCGCTTAAATTTTAAAAATTATAATAAACTAACTTGTACAACAAAAAATCCAATTACATTGTCAAAATGGAAGATCAAAGGAGAAATTATATCGTTAAAATAAGAAAAAACATTAAATACAAATAGCTATGGTGAAATATTTCTAAAAGTAAAGATCTTATCTTTGAGTAACTACAGGCAGTCATCACTTGTCTCGATTCAAGGCATTATACCCACCAATAATGCCCTTTGATCCATATTTTAAAAACATTAAATTCCCTGTTGTCAATATTAAATTATTTTATTCAAGTTGACTACAAACTATTAACAACAAATAATAGAGGTTCTGACCATAGTAACAATAACAACAAGTTCAAAATTTGTAGTTAAAACTATTTAGTTTTTTTTAAAGCTAAAGTAACAAGAATGGCATCTATCCTTACCATATATTACACCCAAATTCCCACATTCTGAGCACTTTTTTTCATTATCTACGGTAGAATCTAATGATTTTATTTTTTGAATGCATTTATTACATAACGGAGCTTCGAGGTTATGACTAGATATGAAAACGTCCCCACACTGTGTGCACTTGAAGCTGTATATCTTCCCTTTAGGCTTCCACTTTCTAAATGGATTGGAGATAAAAGGAGAAATTATTTTTTTTAAAGGATTAGCCATAAAGTAGATAATAATAAGACAAACAGACATTTTAGTTTAATGGAGTTATATGAAAAAATGATTAACGAAGATAAGGTTTCAATAAATCATGGTTTTCTGTAGATTTGTCTATTACCAATTCTAATGAGAAAAACGCCTAGAGATATAAGTATCAAGGAAACAAAAAGGAATAACGGATTTACAATTCGTTTAAGAAGATCAGGTGCGCCCAATATATAATTACACTTATCATCACAAATTTTTGTAACAGGAAATAATAATAGAGTTAAGCCAAATGAAATAATCATTACAACACCTACTGTAGATATAATCGCACCAAGTTTTATAATCCGGCGGTATTTCTGCGAGCTAGTCATATTAGATGAGCACTGTAGATAATTTTAATATTCGATCTTAGATGTGTCTATAGTGACATATTTGTATTCACTATCTCGTGAAACCCTGTTGAATTGCTTGTTATAATACAAAAATGGCATTTCTTCTTTTACATGCATATCCCAAACATTATGCACCTGATCAAAGTATATTTTTCTCTTCTTTCCTTTACGTCTTATAAGTTCATGACACAAAACGTGAGAAATTTTAGCGCAGTTGTTGTTTGCAAAATATTTTTCATTCTTAAAGTCAGAGGAAAAAGTCTTTGGTCTAAACCATGTTACTAGTCCAAAGTTGTTACTGTGATACCCTTCCGTATGACAATCTGACCACCAAGACTTGAAATATGCAAGATAAAAATGAAATATCGAAAGCCCTCTTTCCTTATGATCCCTCAGTAAATAAGCAAGATTAACTCTATCAAATAGCTTTCCCGGAATTACTGGTAATATATCAACATCCACAGATAAATCCTCGTTAAATTCGTGTTTAATCCACCATTTAAAAAATCGGGTCATGGAGGAAACATAATCCCAATCCTCCTGATAACGTTTCTTCCACTCCTCATCTTTTGAAACATAAATAAAAAAAAGTTTATCCTGCAATGTAGTTAGGACATAACACATACACAAATAAAATTTTTGACACGGCAAATTCAATGGCAATGCAAAAAGTTCATAATTTAGAAGCAATATAGTCAAATCAAATGTCATTTAGAAAATTAGGTGCTGTAATACTTTTAGTCTCAGATATGCGCAGATCTATTCAGTTTTACAAGGAAACCCTCAATCTACCGATTAAAAAAGAATCTGATGAATGGACTGAATTTTTTAATAAGGAAACAGTATTGGCTTTGCATCCTGCAAAACATAAAGAGAATTTAAAATCAGGACAACATATTCTCATAGGATTTACTGCTAATGATTTCGATCAAACAGTAAATAGTTTAAAAGAGAAGGGCATAGTCTTTTTTAAGAATGCAAAAGACGAAGGTTTTGGAAAACATGCAATAATTGAGGATCCTGACGGCCACCTAATTTCAATAGTGAAATTAAAAGAAAATCAAAGCGAAAACGACGGATTCGATTTCTTAGGTCTTGTAGGAGCAGAATAAATTTACTTACATATATTCATACATCCATTTCGGAATATTTTGTAATATACTGACCACCTTCAAGTATCTCATTTAAAATCTATAAGATGATTGGAATTTGGCAATATGCGTCTTGATTTATTAGACAGATTGTCTATTAATCGAACAAATTGACCCATAAACAGAATTGATTAGATCGTATATTAAAAAATCACATTACGATTTTACCAGGGTTTAGAATGTTTAATGGATCCAATGAACTTTTTATCTGCCTGAAGCAATTAACTACATGTTCATTGTACACATTTTTGATATAGGGGGTTCTAGATATACCATCACCGTGTTCAGCTGTAATTGTTCCTCTAAGATCATAAACCTTAGTGAATAACGAAAGTGTGAGAGATTCCATTGCCTCATATTGTTTTCTATGCGACCATTTATCTATGAAAATATCATCTCCTGTAATAGGACGGGTATGAAGATTTCCATTGCCTAAATGACCATAAATAACATATGACAAGTTATGTTCCTTGTATAGTTTCAGAATATGAGTAACATAATCATAGATATAATTTATTGAAACAGCAGTGTCTTCAAAAAGGGTTAAGGGTTTTCTATTGCCTACCGTATGCTTGATTGCCGTATTTAATGCATTCTTCCTGGAATTCCACAAATTATTTATCGAAATTAGGTCATGTGCATCATCAATTATCTTACCGCCCAACTGGATTGTATCTGTTAAGGTTCTCTGAAGATTATCTATCTCGCCTTCGGTTTGATAAAAATACTCTATGAATAAAAGACATCCGTTTTCTGTCGCAATTGTAGACTTTATGTTAGCGTCCATTACGGATTCATCTAAAAGTTCTAAAGCGACTGGATTAGTGCGAAGTATTTTTTTGGCATACGAACATGCACTTAGGACGTTGGGAAAATGTACCATATATAAGGACCTAAACAAAGGTAGATCTTTGATCTTGAGTTTTATCGAGTCTAATATAGCTAAGGTGCCCTCTGAAGCCGCAAAGATATTTTGGGAGTCAAATCCACGAGTAAAAACAGCATCTAATCGGTACCCACATGAATTCTTGCTAACGTCAGGATAAGAGGTTAAGAAATCGCGACTAGATGAAATAAATGACGATAGAGTTCTTCGCAATCGAGGATCACAATCGCGTCCTTCTGCGAAACCATCACTTCCGTCCGAATAAACCAAGTCAATACGTTGCAGGTATTCAAGAATACTTCCATATCCCAACCCATAGGGACCAGAAGAATTATTTGACACCATTCCACCGATTGTACAATAATTACCACTAGCAGGATTTGGTGGTAAAAACTTGTTATGTTTTTTAAGCTCTTTTTCCAATAATCCCTTAACTAGCCCAGGCTGAACAAGCACGGTATTCAGTTGCAAATCTAGATCAAGAATTTTATTCATATATTTAGTAAAATCCAATATCAATCCAGCCGATAGACTCTGTCCAAGTAAACTCGTTCCCGCGCCGCGACTCGATACAGGTAATTTTTTTCTGGAAGCAAGATGAAGTACCTCTTTGATGTCTTCTTTGCATTTTGGAAAGCACACTGCTTCTGGATAGATTTGATGATGGCTAGAATCAACCGAGTAATATTCTCTAGTCCACGGATCGGTGGTTACTTCACAGCGGTGGTTAAAATCTACTCCGTCAAAGACGCTCACATCTAACTGACATATAAAAAGAATATAATGTTTAATGGCTTTGTCAACTTAACGGCATGAAACCAGTAAAATCTGCTATGCTATTTCTGATATGTTTGATAAAAGAATTAAATATTATGTATATCGAGCCGATGATCAGTATTTGTATTCTGTAGGATTTTCAAAGTAATGCTACTAAGGTATTGCAATTTAAGATAAATAAAAGATCTAAAAAAGTGGAAGTGAATCCTGAAATTTTGTATTTAGAGATACATCAAATGGAAAAAGATATCAATGCATTTGTTGGATTAGACAGCAACAAGTGCTCCTAAACACATTTGACTTTAGATTGCCACTTCTTCCATAAAGTTAAAGTTATCCGATTTTCATATTTTAAAAAATCCAGAGTAATTAGATTTCAGAAATTAGAAGGTACCTTTCATATTTACTTAAAATTCATGGTGAAAATACATCAACTTTCTCAAATTTGAGACATAAATTTGCTTAACTACATTTCTAATTTCAACTACCTATCCACGGTACCGCAGAGAGAGCATCACGATAAAACAACCGATAAAATAAGGTAGACTGATGAATCTAACTATTATTCTAGACGTCATTAAAAAGAAAATATATACACGTTCGTTCTCCTGAATCGGGAGAATTTTTGTCACTCATTATTGCAATAAGTATAATACACAAGTAATTAAAGACTAAATTCTGCTAATTTATCAATTCTTGTAAAACTGTTTATATATTGTTTGTTATATAGATATATTAAGGTAGATTAATTCTACTTTTGTGTCTCAAGTGACACAGGTAATTTCCTTTAAAAAATAAAACGCAAATAAATCCAATAGTTTGGATAAAATTTCTTTAATATTTAATATATTTGCATACAAGATATTTAAACCTTTCTACTGGCAGTCGATCTAAAAAGTACTGTTCTGGCACGGTTTATTAATAGTAAAAGAAGATAACGATTCTGATACAAATTTTTGAAGACAACATTCTTTTCCAATGGGGAAAATAATCATAGCAGAAGTCTAACCAGTCTTTTAAATAAATCAAGATCTTTTAATATGCTTATATCTTTTGTGCATCCATAACCATCATGCATTACCAGTCTGGATGCAGATGATTTTGTTGAAAGAAATATAAACTGAATTTTGGAAAGCCTGGCAAGGGTGTCTTTTACCTTGTTTGATATGTGTAGTGATTCAACATTTAATCCGAGGAAAAGGTATTTGATACGGTTGTCATATTTTTTGTCAACTCTTTTTATAAAATCTAAAAACTGTTTACCCGTCTTTTGTTTGTAACCGTGTGTTCATATCTAGCTAGTTAATGATCATAAACCGATACAAATTCAGAATATATTTTATCTTTTGAGTCATATTGTGTAGATGATCGAGAGGTATTACTGTAAGCCCTGACTACTACTGAACCATTCTGAACTTCATAAATAAGGATAGAGCCCGTTAGTAAATAGCCGTATTGTATCTCAAATTTTTTTTCAAATGATATTCAGTATATGGTAATCTCAGAACAATATTTGGTATTTGTATCCTATCCCATGCTTGAAAAGTATGCCTAATCTCGGTGTGACTTGTAGAAGTCACAAAGTATAGTTTCTTTGATACACACTTTCTGCTGTCAGCAGCTTTAACAACCATGTCTAGAAAGATAGTCCACAACTTTTTTTTGGTTGATATTTTAATATTTTTTCTCAATTTCTACAGTCAGTTTGATTGACCCTCTCTGTGTAATTTGGATATTCCATTAACACGCAGCTCATGGATTAGTGTGTGTTCTCCACATCCTTATTAATATCATGATTGTAGGTTGACCGCATTCTCATTGCTAGAACAGTATAGACATCATCTTTACTCGAAATGTTCTTGTACTGCAACCTGATTCCCTTTATACTTACCAGCAATCATATCATACAACATATTTCATTTATCATTCGAGAGATATCTAAGGAAATTGTCACTCATAATAATGAAAATTCTATAGACGATAAGCTAAATGTGTTATAGATCTTATCCAAACAAGCACGCTCAGTTTACAGATGGATTTATCTTTCAGTTACATGATTATTAACAGACTGTTTAACAACAAATTTATTTTGTTATTATATGACTTGATGTTTCAGCAATAAAAACAGTATGTTCAGCTTGTGATACAACTTGATTATTACCCTCTACAAGAATAGGATATGCTCTAATATTCTTCTTTTTAAGAAGGTAATCCAACAACTCTCGTGCTTTTGGCTCTTCAAATTCATTTACCAACCATCTAAGCGCAAAAGGTAGTGTTCTAAACTTGTTCCACAAAAAAGATATAAATTCATCTGCATCCTTATTCTTTGCGGGTTTTCTAGAAATTAATGAAAAGATATTCTTAATCTTTCCCTCATACACAACACCTAAACCTTGCTTAGTTGTAACAAATGGTTCAATAGCATAAGCATGGTTTGAAGATAACGAAAATGAAGATCCATATGTCTTGATGTTGGGAATAGACTTTCCTGCATGTATTATATATTGTTCTAGCGAATGACCACTTAAATTTTGTATTGGCTTGAATCCATTATTTGTTATAGTATTCTCAATAACTTTGCCTAAATCACTTGATTTAGTGTTATGTTTTGCGATTTTGGTAGCCTCAGATAACGACAATTCCGCTGTTTTAATCAATTGATCATATCTAGAGTCATATGAGATAGTTACAGCTGTATCAGCGATAAACCCATTTATATGGACGCCCAAGTCAATTTTCACTACATCATCTTCTTTTATAACTATTTGATCATTTGGTTCAGCTGTATAGTGAGCAGCTATCTCATTCAAACTAATATTAACAGGAAATGCAGGATGCCCACCCAAAGACTCTATTTCACTTTCGATCGAATTGCATATCTCAAAAAGCGTTCTACCTACGTGATTTTTTTTTCGAGTATTCTCCCGAACAATGGAAGCTATCTGACCTGCACGAGTGTAATCTTCTAGAGACATGATTTAGAATTAGCATTCAGGAGTATAATAAGAATACAAATAATGATTTATATTAATTAAAATAAGATTAAAATTAGACAAAAAAAAGTTTCTCTTTAGGAGGGATCGTAGTCTAGCTTGGTAGGATGCCAGCCTTGGGCGCTGGAGGTCGTCGGTTCAAATCCGGCCGGTCCCATTGTCAAGTATTTAGATATATAAAAAAATGATTATATTGTAGATAAATATATAAAAAAAAATGATTATACTCTTCTGCCTCGTCGACCACCAGGCTTTCGAGTAGTGTCATGTGGTACTGGTGTTACATCGTCTATTCTCCCAATTCGAAATCCTGCTCTTGCCAAAGCACGTATAGCAGCTTGTGCTCCTGGACCCGGAATTCTAGGACCAACACCTCCTACTGCTCTCACTCTAATGTGCAATGCGTTAATTCCCTTAGTTTTGGCAGCATCAGCGGCAGAAACAGCGGACTTCATAGCCGCATATGGAGAAGATTCATAACGATCGGCAGTAACATGACGTCCACCAGAACTAATGGAAATAGTCTCAGCACCACTTATATCAGTAATATGAACCAAAGTATTATTATAACTACTGAAAATATGGGCTACCCCCCATTTATACTGAGTAACTTCTTCTTGTGACATGAATGTTGAATTTTTGAGTGTCGCATTTAAAAACCTTCTCAAGTAAAGTGTTGGAACCCTTTATTTTTAAGAATTTCTTTATGACCTGCTGTATCAATAACAAATACTTTTCCACAACCTTTAGCTACTTTACCCACCAAAAAAAAACTGAACTTGGAATTTTCTTTTATATTTTTAGAAATTTCGTATAGACTCTTTTCTGATATTGTTCCAACAATATGATACTCCTCTCCACCAAAAAATACAAGATCGTTAAATCCAAGATTATTCATCAAGGAAAACTCTTTGAGATTTGATGGTATAGGTATTTTATCTAAATAAATTAACATATCTACACCACTTTGCTTAGAGATTTCATACAATGCGGTGGCCAGACCATCACTAGAATCAGTCGATGCGGTAAAATAATGTGCCAAGGAAATTCCAAAATCATATGCAGGGGTAGGATTGAGAACAGAATTGATAGATTCTTTCTCAAAATTGGGATCTGGAGAAGGGATACCATGCATTAGTATTTTTAAACCAGAAGCAGTATAACCAAAAACACCCGTGACAAAAATGTAATCACCTATTTGTGCACCATTCCTTCGCGGTACAAAGACGTTTGGAAAGCTAACTCCAAACATGCAGCAATCAATAACAAGTTCCTCAGATTCATTAATATCTCCGCCAATAATTTCGATTTTGAACTCCTTTGAAACCAAATTAAAACCATCTACTAATTTTGAAATGTCTCCTTCAGTTAAATTTGAGGGAAGGCCTAACGAGACTAATGCGCATTTTGGTTTTATACCTTTTGAAACCAGATCACTTATGCTAGACACTATAGACTTTCTAGCAATCTGTTCGAAAGTCATAGTTGGTGGTACATCAGTATGTTCAACCAACATGTCACAGGTCACACATAGGGATGACCCTGAAACAGATTCCTTGCCTATGAAATAGTTCAGTGGGATTAATGAAATGTCATCTTTACCAAAGTGTGATTCGACATTATTGGAACCCATTTTTTTTATAATTAAGTTCAAGATCTGCTTTTCATTTAGATTTTTCATAAACGTCAACAATCTTAGTATAAAAGGATTTATAGAGAGAGTCTGCATCATCACTAGTTGATTCTAGAGACATACGAATCACGTGTTCTGTATTAGAGATTCGTATTAAGATCCAAGAATTTTCATCAATAATAAATTTTAAACCATCAGTTGAAATAATTTCACTCGAACTAGGTTTTAATACTGACAATATTTTATCGAATAAAATTTCTTTATCAGTTTTTGCATCAATAGGATATTTAGTTCGAATTTGTTTAAGTCTGGATGATAAGAAAATACATTCGTCGACTAATTCTTTGTTCAAAGAACTAATCAAAACACTAGCTAATAATCCATCCCTACATGAATTGAAACCTGGCATGATAAAACCTCCGCTGCTTCCTTCTCCCCCAGACTCTGAACCAGTTTCATGCATACGCTTGATTACGTTTGATTCACCTACCTTTGAGAAAAAGATCTGACCCCCATGTTCAATTACATATTTCTCAATCGATAAACTGGTATCGAGACTTATGGTGAACTTTTTGTATTTATTATTATTGATTACACTTGCAATACAAAATAAAAGAGTTAGATCTGGATTAAGTTTGAATCCATCCCTATTGACTAGCACTAATCTGTCCCCATCAGGGTCAAAAGCAAATCCAAAATTTAACTTGTTCACCTTAACCAAACTGCACAAATCAACGAGAGGATCCGAGGTGGGATCTGGTCCTCGGGAAGAGAATCCCACCTTATCATTAATTCCAAGATATTTAATATGATAAAGGTCAAGTAATTGATTGCCGTAGCCGCAAGCAGCACCACCTCCGAAATCAATACCAGCTTTAAAATTAGGGTTGGACTGTTTAAGTGGGGGAAGATGAGTTAGTATATCTGACATATAATGAGGATCGATTTCAAAGTATTGACCCATTTTAACATGATCATGAATCTGAGTTTTCAGTAAGCGTTCCAGATCTTCTTCAAACAGCCCCCTTCCATTTATGAGCATTTTAAGTCCATTCCATGGCAATGGATTATGAGACGCGGTAACCATTAAACCGCCCGAATACATCCTAGATTCTCTAAATAACACAGGGGTTGGTGCAACACCTAAATCATAAACACTAATCCCTTGTTCTAAAAGACAGCCAATTACAACATCATTTATCAACTTTCCAGACGGTCTGCTATCCCTTGCAATGACACATTTTTTTTTATCATAATTATCATTTAAATAAGAACCAAAAGTCCTAGTAAAACGAGCTATCTCCTTTATAGTCAGGTCCTGTCCAAATATGCCCCTAATCCCTGAGATAGAAATCTTCACATTGATAAAATATATGCGGAATAATTTATGTTAAGTGGCAAGCATATAAACATCAGGTGAATCGAGAACCAGTCAGCATTACTTCACAGTGTTCGCAAATTCGTTTGTCAATATTTGATTCAATGCTGTGATGAACATCGCAAATGATAAAGGTATATCTCATAAAATTACAAAGCTGAATGAATTTAGTCATAGTACTTGGAGAATAAGCATTATTAGTAGAAAGATCTTTTGAGATTTCATTAATCATTCTCATTACTTCGAAATTGTCCTCCAATTTTGCTACTAATGAGAGATCACCCCTAGTTCCTCTCAAATAATTACTTACTGCCGCTTGCGTAATACCAAGTAATTTAGCAACGGTCTCCTCCTTGAGTTCGTAATCATGCACCAATTTTTTTGATAATATAGCACGTATAGCAGGAATCAATGATTTAGACTCAATTTCGGACGGCAATAGCATAATATTTTCGTGAATTTCTAATTATATAAAGATTTCAAAGAACAAGTAAACAAAAAATAATTGGGTGATAGTCTAGCCCTCTTCCCAGCCTTTATTAAATACACCGAATTTGTGTAATGGAACTGGTTGACCTGCAGTATATTCTAAAGGCCTCATCCAGAATATAGCATGAGTTGGACAAACACCTACACATGCACCGTCTGAAATGCATCTTTCTGGATAAAAGACAAAAGCTTTGCCCCTTTTCCAACCTTCAACAGGTTTAACACGAAGTACATCCGGACCTAATGCGGTACAAATCTCTACACAAAGTGCACACCCAATGCATCTTTGTTCATCAACATCTGGAAGTATAGCAATTGGCATCTAATAATTCACTAATCGTCTAGTAACGATAAAACTATTTAAACTGTTTGTCAATAGCAAAACGGTGTTATACAAAAGATAAAAAAATCGAGAAATGATTTTATTTTTTAAGTTGACGCATAACGTCTACTTGACCACTGTGAAGCCAGTCTTTTAGCTCTTCATGAGATGGTTTTGTATCATGTTTACCTTGAAGATGAAGATGAAGTAGTACATAATTTACTTGATTCAACAAAACCTTATTGGCTTCATCACCCTTGCGAGCTTTTGCTTTTAATTCTTCTGGAACGGTTGCCCACCATTCCTCAAATGATCTTACCATTAAAAAACCAGCGCTTAGTTACTTTATAAATATTTTGAAAATTTAACATAGGACTGACTAATTATTTAGTTGAAACCAGGACCAAATGTAAAAACATTAATTGAAATTACAATTCATTTGTTATACGGTTTAACACTATGCCATTTCTGATCGATGATGTATTGTCTGCGAAGAGGGAGTTGGATAAATTTAGACTAGATAATTTAAAACGCGGAAATTTAGCACCTCACCACGAACGATTTATTTTTCCCTTTCTTTGTGGTTCATATTTTGCATATAGGAAAATAGATGTTAAGAGAATAGTAGCCATTGCTCATGCCGTATCAAAAGATAATCCATCTTATTTAGATGTTGGATGTGGTTATGGAGACTTTTTGGAAAAAATAAGACAATATCTTCCAAATGCCGAAGGGATGGAGAAGAGTGCAGACATATTTTTCAAGTTAAAAAAATACAAACCTGATTATATAAAAATTGGAGATGCATACAACGGTATAGAAAAAAGATATGATGTCATATTTGTTGGATGGATGGAACCAGGAGTCGACTACAGAGATAAAATTGCCGAAAAAACAGATGTTATAGTCACTACATTAGATCAAGGTGGACAATGCGGAAAACACTGCGGATGTGAAATGGAGGAATACGGCTTCAAGAAAGTTGCAAGTTGGCTAACACCCTCATGGATTGATGTGAACACCGAACTAATGAATAAATATTATTCATCCATGACCGAGGGCTTGAGACGTTCCCTTCATGAGTTAAGGGGAGCACATAATTTATGGTATATATATTCCAAGCCAAATTATGTTGAAAGTGTCAGAAAAGATTTGTTAGAATATGATTCCAAAATCAGCGACACTGCGACATATGATCATGAGAAGATCCTTGATGAATTAGGATACAGGGTAAACGAAAGGCTTCCATTAGGATCAGGTATGAATTTATGGAAAATTGAGTTTGAAAACTAATGTCTCCTGGATTAAATGACCTAATATTTGCCTTCAACGCGTTAGAACAATTTAGAAAACGCGCTATATCACCTCACCACGAACGATTTATTTTTCCCTTTCTTTGTGGTTCATATTTTGCATATAGGAAAATAGATGTTAAGAGAATAGTAGCCATTGCTCATGCCGTATCAAAAGATAATCCATCTTATTTAGATGTTGGATGTGGTTATGGAGACTTTTTGGAAAAAATAAGACAATATCTTCCAAATGCCGAAGGGATGGAGAAGAGTGCAGACATATTTTTCAAGTTAAAAAAATACAAACCTGATTATATAAAAATTGGAGATGCATACAACGGTATAGAAAAAAGATATGATGTCATATTTGTTGGATGGATGGAACCAGGAGTCGACTACAGAGATAAAATTGCCGAAAAAACAGATGTTATAGTCACTACATTAGATCAAGGATTGAGTTTAGCTGCAGAGTTCGAGGGTCATGATTTTAAGAAAGTTGCAAGTTGGCTAACACCCTCATGGGAAGACATCAACACGGAAATAACTAACAAATATTATTCATCCATGACCGAGGGCTTGAGACGTTCCCTTCATGAGTTAAGGGGAGCACATAATTTATGGTATATATATTCCAAGCCAAATTATGTTGAAAGTGTCAGAAAAGGGCTAAAAAGCCACATTAGTCAAGAAAACAAGGGAAATAACAATGGCTATGAATTCGAAAAAGTCTTGGATGAATCAGGGTATAAATATTTAGAAAACTTCAATATTGGTAACAAGAATCATTTATTGTGGGATATTGTATTTGACACTTAATTCAAAAAGACTTAATATGATAAACAAATTTACTATTTTTTATTGAAAGTAACTACATTAGGAGCTGCCAGAGAAGTTGGGAGATCTGCATTCCTGGTAAATTCAAATAATACAAATATTTTACTAGATTATGGCGTTCTACTGAAGAAGGAGCCACTTTTTCCTATCAAAGTTAACCCGACTGACATAGATGCAGTTGTAATAACCCACGCACATTTGGATCATTCAGGATGTGTTCCCTCACTATTCCTCAATGAAGATACAAATCTGGAAGCATTGGCCACTATGCCGACTTTTGAACTATCTCAACTATTGATTCAAGACATGATAAAGATATCAGGATTCTATCTTCCATTTCAATATCACGACCTTATGAATATGTTAAATCATGCTAGGCATCTGGATTACAGAAGTAGTCATAATATTAGAGATACCAACATCACTTTTCACGAATCAGGTCATGTAATAGGCGGTTCAACTGTTCTGGTAGAGCATGAGGGAAGAAGGTTGTTTTATACAGGAGATATGAATACACGTGGATCTAAGGTACTAAGGCCAGCTGATTTAGATATAGGTGAAATAGATATGTTGATAATAGAAAGTACTTATTCACAGGCCGAACAAGTTCCCAGGGATCAATCAGAGAGAGAACTAGTAAAATACGCAAAAGAGGTCGTTGAGAGAAATGGGGTGTTTTTCATACCTGCTTTTTCTGTAGAACGGGCACAAGAAATTGCCTGTGTTCTCAAAGCATATGACTTTCCTTACAAAATAGCTATGGATGGGATGGCATTAAAAACTAACGACATTATGCTTAGGTATCCAAAGTATCTCCGCGATTCCAAAACATTTAAGAGTTCTATCGAGGATGTAGAAAGGATTACAAGCTGGCATAGAAGGAAAAGAGTGGTTAAGGAACCAGGCGTAATAATTTCACCTGCTGGTATGCTTGTAGGTGGAACAGCGGTCTTTTACATAGAAGAAATTTGTAAAAGTCAGTACAACGGTATTGCTTTGGTTTCTTATCAGGGTGAGGGAACTCCTGGCAGATCATTACTAGACAAGAGACAAGTTACATATAATGGAAGAACTATCAAATGCTTAGCAGAGGTGAACAGATTTGACTTTTCTGGTCACAATAGCAGGACAGAACTATTCGAAATTCTAAACAAAATTAAAGGAGACCCGCAAGTATTGACAGTACATGGGGATAATTTATCCTGTACTAAATTTGCAGAGGAAATAACAGAAAAATACGGATACAAAGCACATGCACCAGAAGCTGGAGAAATTAACACAGTTTAGTAGACGATACAAAAGAAGATTGAAAAAATCTGTGTGTTATAGGAGGATCATTCGCATCGTTTGTTTCACAACAACCAATTAAATATTTATTCAACTATCAATAGTGGACAATATTTTCTATGGGAAAATAGACAAAATATATGGTATGGAATATATGAAGACACTGTCCTCAAGATTTCGCCAATTCTGGACAACAATAGGATTCGCTACGAATATGACTCCTTTCCCAAAATTGAAGATTGGGAGCAAAGTGTCTTTAGGCTAGATGACAATTATGACCAAATAATTAATGAAATATCTAAAAAGGATTTGACGATTGAAAAAATTACAAAACAATATAGAGGCTTGCGTATCATGAGACAAAAGCCGATTCAATGTATTATATCGTTCCTGTGTTCTAGCAATAATAATATTCCTAGAATTAGACTAATGCTAAGGAATCTCTCCAGAGTATTCGGAAAAACAATCGAATGGAAAGGCGACACATTTCATACATTCCCAACTTTGGCAGGCATATCCTCTGCATCACAAGCAGAATTACTACAATGTGGATTAGGATATAGAGCAGTTTACATTCAAAATACTGTGAAATCCATTTTAAATCAGGATGTTGATATGAAAATTATCGAAAAGGCCAATTACACAGAATCAAAACTAGAGTTAATGAAATTATGTGGAGTAGGTGAAAAAATAGCAGATTGCATATTGTTATTCTCGTTAGACAAGCTAGATGCATTTCCAATTGATACTTGGATCGTAAAACTACTTCAAGAATACTTGAATAATATTTTAGTTGCAAGTCCAGATGTGAAAATAAACAGCAAGTTATCTCCTAATCAATATAAAGTTATTTCAAAAAAAATCAGAGATCACTATGGCAAATATTCCGGATATGCCCAACAGTTTCTATATTACAGCATTAGAGAACGAAATGGCAGAAAGTGGTAAAAATCAGTAAATAGATTTTGTCTATTTACCTCTCTTCTTCTTAATGTCAGATGCCCTCTTTGAGGACGATTTGGAGGCGGTAGATTTGGAGCTTGAGGGAGTACTCTTTGAGGACGATTTGGAGGCGGTAGATTTGGAGCTTGAGGGAGTACTCTTTGAGGACGATTTGGCAATGACGCTTTTTTCTATTCTCGTCATCTTCTTTTCAATTTCTTTGAGCGATGAGTGGGTTTGCTTTAAGGAAATGGTTTGTTTTTCAATGGACTTTAGGCCTTTTTGCAAAGGCAGAGATATCTTCTGCATTTTCTGGATTTCTTTAAAGAGTTTATCCACATTCTTATTGATGGTTTCCAAGTTCTTGGTTATTGGAGACAAGTCAATGTTTCTATAATCAGAACCTTTTACAGCATCTTTCCTCTGTGCACGTTGTACACGCCGGGGTTTTTCATCTTCTAGTTCCAGATCTTCATCATCTTCATCATCTTCATCATCTTCATCATCTTCATCATCTTCATCATCTTCATCATCTTCATCATCTTCATCATCTTCATCATCTTCATCATCTTCATCATCTTCTTCTAGTTCTAATTCCTCTTCATCATCTTCTTCTAGTTCTAATTCCTCTTCATCATCTTCTTCTAGTTCTAATTCCTCTTCATCATCTTTATTTTCTTCTTTATTTGTAGAATTTAAAGTGTCATTCTCTACTTTTATAATACGTTCATCATCAGCATCAGCAGATCTGATTAAGATCTCTTTCTTATTTATAAGAACAGGATAATATTGTATCTCCAAAGACATGTATGTACAGAGAATTCCAATATCAAATATTAAAAGTGATCTCTACTATTTATTACAAAAAAATAAAAAAATACTAGCTAACCTTTGGTTTCAATTCTTCAGTAAAAGTATTGTAAATAGATAAGGCTTCTTTTTCACTTTTAGCGCCCACTATTGTTGCAGCTCCGCTAGTAAGAAAGCTAATGAGGAGTTTATCCTGATTAGATACAGTGAGTCCCAAGTTACCCTTAGATTTAAGCACATAGCCATTTGATTCAGCGGTTTTTAGAATCCTTGATAAATCAATTTCATTTGTAATTTGTGCAGGAGTTACCGTGTATGTCCTTTTTCCTCTATCTCTTCCACATAACTCTTCTACCATAATGGAAGGAACATTGGTGTCTTGGAATTTTACGTTCAATCCACAGGATGGACATTCATCATGTCGATTCATTTGAATTTTGTCAAATACCAAATCATTAAGGTCCACGTACAATAGTTTATTTGCTAAAGATGGTGGTTGTCCAATGGTAATCTTTACAGCTTCTGAAACCTGAATTCCAGCAACAAGATAGAGAATAGACGGATGTACTCCCTCTGTGCTACAAGTAGGCATTTCATCCTCCGATAATTCAGGGAAAATACATCTAAGACATGCTGTTTGATTAGGAATAATAGTGCAAACAGAGCCCACCATTCCCAAGGCGCCTGCATAGATAAATGGGATCCCCAATTTTAAGCAGGCATCATTTAGAGCATACCTAGCATCAATACTATCTAAAGCATCAATCACTATGTCACTGCCTTTTATTATTTTCTCTGCAGTATATTTAGTAACAGAAATCGGAATTGCTTCGATTTTGACATCAGGGTTCATTTTTTGTAAGCGCTCCAAAGCAGCCTCGACTTTCACCTTTCCAATATCTACATCTGTGTACAAGTGTTGTCTATGGAGATTTGAAATTTCTACTACATCTCTGTCCACTATTCGGATAGTTCCTATCCCCATTCCGACCAGCTGATTCAATACAGGATTACCTATACCTCCAGCTCCAACTACACATATCTTGGCATCTTTGAGTTTTTCCATTCCTATATATCCAATTTCTTCTAGCATAATCTGCCTAGAGTATCTAATCATATCCTGACTGGTTATTTCAGCCCCACCTGCAACTGCGGGCAAAATATAAATTGAATCCCCTTCCTTTAAACTAGAATTCATCCCAGCATTGCTAAATCGCATATTTTTGCCATTAATATAAATATTAATTAAGGCTCTAGGTTTGCCGTTAATATCAATTACTCGACGCTTAAAGTCTTCGCCCATAATTTCTGACACAATATTGAAAGCTTCATCAAGTGTAGAAGCATCTATTGACATTTTTTTTTCTCCTGCTCCCTTATTTAGTACAGAAGGAACTACAAATTCAACTGTTGTCAACTAATATTCACCGTTATTTTTCGATTTATATCCGTTTGTTCAACGTATGATGGCTGATACGAGCCTAATATCGGGTTTTACAGAATTTGGAACAGAGAGTAAATCCATTATAGACTCTGTAGTTTTAAGACCATTACCAGTAACGTAACAAACTACATTTTCATCTCTTTCTATTTTGTTTTCCTCAATCAGTTTCTTTAAAACACCTACGGCTACACCGCCAGCTGGTTCAGTAAATATTCCTTCAGATTTTGCAAGTAATAATATTGCATCCTTGATTTCTGCGTCAGTAACTTTCTCTCCTAGTCCATTGAATTGTTTAAGACGTTTTAATACGTATAATCCATCACCAGGGTCGCCAATCGCCAAACTCTTTGCCACTGTCTCAGGCTTTTCTACTGGAATCACCTCGTTAGATTTATTTTTGAATGCATCTACAATCGGCGCACACCCATTTGGCTGTGCAGCAATGATTCTCAAATTAGATATATCACCAATTAATCCAAGATTCATTATTTCTTCAAACCCCTTGCAAATTGCATTTAACATAGCACCACTTCCTACTGGAATAACAAGTACATCCGGAATGGTCCAATTCAATTGTTCTAACACTTCAAAAGCCAAAGTTTTGGAACCCTCAACATAGTATGGTCGCATATTGATATTTACAATTCCATAGCCATTTGAATCTCCAATTACTGAAGCAATTCTATTTGCATCATCATATGTGCCGTCAACAGCTACAAATTTACCTCCATATGACAATGCCTGAGCTATTTTAACATCCTCAATATCCGAGGGTGCAAAAATATAACAGGGTAAATTTGCTCTCGCAGCATGAGCAGCAGTAGCAGATGCAAGGTTTCCTGTAGATGCACACCCTACTGCAGCTAAATTCATTTCTTTAGCCTTTGATATTGCAACACCTGCGGGTCTATCTTTAAATGAAAAAGTAGGGTTTACAGAATCATTCTTTATATACAAGTTCTTAAAGCCACCAAGACTATTACCCAGGTTATCTGCTTTTTGTAAAGGGGTAATTGAACCATTTAGACTAACTATATTTTTTTTGTCTTCTATAGGAAGAACTTCAAAATACCTCCAATAAGTTAGATCAGATCTACTTTCAAACGTGTGTTTGGTAATACTATTATCTACTTTATACTGGACATCTAATGGTCCAAAGCAATCCTCACAGATATATAAAAATCTAGGGGAATACTCTTTGTTGCATTCTCTACACTTTAGTGCGCTTATAATTCCCATTATTTACAATTAATTATTAATAATATAATAGATAAATTTCTCTAAATAATATTTAGTATTACTTAACTATGTGTGTATGGCAGTAATTACTGCTTCAATTCATTGTGAAAGCATGTGCGGTCCCCCGTATGGCAAGCAGGTTTTAATGAATTAACAAGATATAACAAGGCATCAGAATCACAATCAACCAGTATTTTCTCCACAGGTTGGATATTACCAGACTCCTCACCTTTCATCCATAACTTGTTATGAGAGGTGCTCCAAAAATGAGCATTTCCTGTTTCAACTGTTTTGTGTAAGGCAAGTTTATTTGCATATCCTAACATCAAAATATCTTTAGTTTTTACATCTTGTACGATTACAGGAATAATACCATTTCGTTTCTCAAAGTCAATTTTGTCAATGGTTTTTAGCACCTTAGAATTGGTAGGGACAAAACGATATAAAAATTTTGAAACTGTAATATTCTACCCTAATATAATATGTCAAATCAGTAATGCTCAGCATGAGCAGATTAGTATGAATTTATTTGATTTAGGATGAAGTTTTGCGAAAGAAGGTTTAATTATATAGCGCAAAAAGCAAATAACAATAAAGACGTCCCTACGAATGAATGGCTATAGCAATAAGACCAACGTAAAACCTTTGCATATTGGTTTTGATGACACTGATTCGGTAAATGGTAGATGTACTACCCATTTATCATATCTAATAACAAAAACACTTTTAGAAAGATTTCAAGTCGAGTTTTTGGATTTACCCCTTTTAGTTCGACTAAATCCAAATGTTCCATTAAAAACAAGAGGCAACGGAGCTGTTTGTTTAAGGATCAGAGGAAGAAGTCAAACGCATCATGAAAGAATTAGAGCAGAAATAGCACAGATGATAGAAAACTACTCAGAAATAGGCAACGGAGCAAATCCAGGAATAGTGTTTTACGAAAATGACACCATAAGTAATGATTTGATTCAATTTAGTGAAAATGCAATGGATTCCATTCTCAGCAAACAATTGGCCATAAAAATAGCCAAAAACAATAATATAGAATTTATAGGTTTTGGAAAAGAGTATGGGCTTGTAGGAGCCCTCGCAGCCGTAGGGTGTACGTTGAATTCTGATCACACATTTGAAACAATCGCATACAGAAGTGAAGAAAATTTAGGTACACATAGGGATACAGATTGGCTCAGAGTAAAAAAATTAAGCGAAGAAACATATCCATATACCTATAACAATTTTGACCAAAAAAATTTTAGAGTATTGATCACTCCGCATGGCCCGGATCCTGTATTCTGCGGCATCAGGGGAGAAGATCCTCTACTCACGTCCTATTTTCTGAAGAATTTGTGTATTAAAGAGCAGTTAGATGGATATATGATATTTAGAACAAATCAAGGTACAAATTTACATCTGACAAGGGAAAAAAGTGTGCAAGAAATCATGCCTTTTATGTCAGGAGTTATCAATTGCAAAGTAATCTCAACTCCATTGACAATCAAGGGTGGCCATGTGATTTTTAAGATAAAAGACAAGTTTAACAAAGTATTACCAGTTGCAGTCTATCAACCTACAGGCCTGACCAAGCTTGTAAGTTTGTTACATCCAGGAGATAGAATAGAAGTAGGATATGGCGTACATCTAAAATCAGAAAACCAGCTAACTCTTAACTTGGAATATTTGATCATTAAAGAACTTGTAAAGACGTATGAGGAAAAAAATCCGATTTGTAATAAGTGTCTAAAAAATATGAAATCGGAAGGTATGAACAAGGGATATCAGTGTAAAAGATGCAAATCAAAAAATAGAAGTAAAGAAAAGCTATACATAGAAACAGAAAGAAAAATTGGATGTGGTTTATACATTCCAGAACCAATTGCCCATCGTCATTTAACAAAACCCATCAATAGGTATGGGATGGAAAAATCTTTTGACAGATTAGAGATTTTGAATATAATCAAAACCATAAAATGGATAGAAAAGTAGCGGGGGGTTGATTTGAACATACGGCTGGTTTATAAAACGCAGTAACCGCTCTGCGGGTTATGAGCCCGCCGGGATAACCTAGCCCCTAAAAAGGTCTGGCTTCCCCACCCCGCTAACTAATATTCTAATACAAGGAGTATATATACGGTATAGATCGCCCTGAAAAAGATTTTTCAGCCTGTTTTTTACCTTGAAAAATTTCATTTTTGATTTCAATTAAAAAATCAAGAGATGATATTATGAAATCCGGTTTGATCTTATGTTTTATTGATTCATCTGATAGTCAAGTAAAGTGCACCAGAGGTGAAATAGATATGGCCTCAATATGCCTGCATTGGCCTATGTATACGTACATTTTAACATTGTAATTCTGATGAAGGAAAATACTTTTTTTAGTTTTTACCGACTGTTTTATATTTAAGATTTAATCTTTTGAAATGTAAAATACAAGAGTTATCCATGAGCTGTCTTCACAGATAACTAATCAAATTTAGGCAAAGAATCCAAAAATCAAGTTAATTGAAAAAAATCAAATGAAAACCCCATTTTACTCCTCTGCACAGTTACCTAAATACAAATTAATTTTAATTTAATCAAATTATTATCAAAACATAATCACATGCGGGAGGTGGGATTTGAACCCACGGACCCCTAAGAGATGAGGTATCTCAATCCCTGGTTTCTGAGCATCGTGTTTTTAAACTCACGCCTTTGACCAGGCTTGGCAACTCCCGCATAAAATATTTTTGAAAAGTCCAACATATATTCTAATAAAAAAGGAAAACATCAGTCCAAATCCCTATCTCCAACTAAATTAACAAAAATATCATCAAGAGTTATAGGAGTAACAGAAAAAGACAAATTTTTATGGACCAATGTATCTGATAATTCTCTGACGGTATTCTCAAATGTGAATAACCTTACAGAGTCAGAACTTAAATTAACAATTTTCCCATATGAACCGAACAGATCCTTTAAATCTGAAATATTGATATCTTTGGAGGTATGTACATCGATCCTAGTATGATAGTTTAAAGTACCTTTCAAATCAGCCATATTTCCTTTTGTTATGACTCTACCTTTGTCAATGATAAAAATAGAATCAGACAATATTTCAGCTTCATCCATATAATGGGTAGTCAAAACAATTGAAATTCCTTTATTTTTCCAATCCTTAATAATAGACCACACTTGACGCCTAGATACCGGGTCTAATCCAATGGTAGGTTCATCCAAAAAAAGTAGAGGAGCTTCTGTGGCCATTGCCATTCCCACTAGAATTTTTTGTTTCATACCTCCAGACAAATTTAAAGCTGGAATATCCTTGACGGAATACAATTCTAGTCTAGTAAGTATATCTGTGGTTTTCTGTGCCGCAACGTCCTTTTTTTCACCGTTTATTTTTAACCAATTATAAACATGATCCCATGGTGTCAATGCCCTTAAAGGTCTACCCTCTTGAGGAACAATAGAAATTTTTTGTCGTATCCTTTCAGGATATCTTGTCACATCGTCTCCAAATACAACTACTTTTCCTGAGGTAGGTAATAGCTGAGTTGAACAGATGCGAATGAAGGTAGTCTTACCCGCGCCATTACGTCCCAACAAAGTAGAGATTTGTCCCTCTTTGATCTGTAAGGAGATATCGTCTAGCGCTTTTTTGTCAGAGTTTTTATAGATCTTGCTTACATTTGATGATTCGATAGCAAACATTTGAGACTAAAAAAATTGATGTTGAACTGTGTTTAGAACCATTTATTCTTAAATTCCTTAGACAAATCCTTTAGCAGATTCTTTTGTTTATCGTTAATTTTATCTGGAAGTTTCACCTCTACTTTTACATACTGACTTCCTCTTCCAAACTTCCCATACCTTGGCAAACCTTTGCCTTTTAGTTTGAAAATCGCATTAGCTTGTGTGCACTGAGGTATTTTGAGTTTTTCAGTTCCATCGATAGTTGGAACTTTTGTTTCTGTTCCCAATATCAAATCGATAAATGAAATATTGTAATTATACATCAAATCTCCATCCTCAAGAACCTTGAAAAGCTGATGAGGCAATACATGAATTCTCACTAGCAAGTCCCCATTTACACCACCTTGGACGCTCTCACCTTTTCCAGAAATCCGTAAGGTTACGCCATCTTCAACTCCCGCGGGGATATCAATCTTTAAATCATTTGATTTTCTAATTTTGCCGTTTCCATGACAAACATTGCAAGGTTTCTCTAAAATCCTCCCTTCCCCATGACATGTATTACATGTATCTAAAGAAATAAAAGTAGAGAATTGATTTTGATTGTAAACTCTCCTAGTTTGGCCTTGTCCATTGCAAGTTGGACAAATTTTTGGGCTGGTCCCTGGAGCTGCACCTGTTCCTGAACATGTAGAACAATTTTCAATAGTAGGAATTTGAACATTCTCCTTTTTGCCTTTCACTACTTCTTCCAACGTCATTGTTACATCATACAATAAATCCCGCCCTCGTCTCATTCTATTTGAAGACCTAGAGTTGAAACTAAACGGATCACCACTAAATCCACTTCTACCTCCACCCATGCGGCCAAAAATTTGTTCAAAGATATCACCTACGTTACCAAATCCCATATCCTTGAATATTTCAGCGAAGTTATCCTCAGAACCTCTAAATACTTCCTCGCTACCAACATGTCCATAAGTGTCATATCGTTTTCGTTTCTCTTGGTCAGACAGTACAGCATATGCTTCTGAAATTTCCTTGAATCTTTCTTCTGCGTCTGGTGACTTGTTACGATCAGGATGATATTTTAAAGCTAATTTTCTATATGCAGATTTTAACTCATCATTAGTAACAGATTTCTGGACACCAAGTACTTCATAATAATCTCTTTTACTCATTTCAAATCACAAAAAAGAAAAAAAGTTGGCTTTCAAACACTATTTGATTTGTTATTTGTTTCTGAATTTGTAGAAGTCGATGATGAAGGCCCACTTGATGTTTGACTAAAAGAATCTTCATTTGGTGGGGGCGGTGAGGATGTATTTGATGATCCATCAGGCCCTGCTTCACCAGGAGTGGAGGTTCCAGAAGCATTTTGTTGGACTGATTGATATGCTGCTGTACTTATTTCGGCTAGGATATTTTTTAGTTCAGTTATTTTTGTTTTAATAGTATCTATATTATTGGTGGCAATAGAATCCTTAAGTTCTTGAACTGATTTGTTAACCTTCTCTTTTTGTTCTGTAGTTACTTTATCTTTGAGATCTTGATTAACCAACTTTTCTGCAGAGTATATCAGGTTATCTGATTCGTTTTTAATCTCTGCTTCTTCTCTTTTCTTCTTATCAACTTCTGCGAATGCATCTGAATCTTTCTTCAATTTTTCAATCTCCTCTTTGGACAATTTGGAACTTGCAGATATAGTAATTTTAGATTCCTTAGACGTAGCAAGATCCTTTGCAGTTACGTTCAAAATTCCATTTGTGTCTATATCAAATGTTACCTCAATTTGAGGCACAGACCTAGGTGCGGGAGGAATACCTGAAAGATTAAACATTCCTAAGGAAACACAATCTGCTGCCATGGCTCTTTCTCCCTGTACAACATGTATTGTTACCGCTGTTTGATAATCAGCTGCTGTTGTGAATACCTTACTTTTTTTAGTTGGAATAGTAGTATTTCTTTCGATCAGTGTTTCTTTAAGTCCACCCATTACTTCAACTCCCAGAGTTAAGGGGGTAACATCCACCAAAAGAATATCAGTTGAAACCTCTCCAGAAATAATTGCACCCTGGATTGCGGCTCCCAAAGCTACTGCTTCCATTGGGTCTACTCCACGTTCGGGTTCTTTATTCATTACAGATTTTACAAACTCTCGGACTATGGGCATTCGAGTAGGACCTCCAACTAGTACAATTTTATCTATATCAATGGCAGACAATTTTGCGTCTTTTATCGCTTGCAGCATAGGATTTCGGCATCTTTCGACTACTGGTCGAAGGAGCTCCTCTAATTTTGCGCGGTTTAAAGGAATAGCAAAATTCTTTGGTCCAGTTGATTGATCATAAGCCAAAAATGGCAAGTTAATTTCTGTTGTTACAATATTAGATAACTCAATTTTTGCTTTTTCGGCAGCTTCTCTAATTCGCATCATAGCAGCTTTATCATTCTTAACATCTATTCCGGATTGATTCCTAAATTCATTAACAAGGTAATCTATCAATATGTTATCCATATCTGTGCCACCCAGTTGAGTATCACCGGAGGTACTCTTTACTTCAAAGACGCCTCCACCCATTTCCATTATGGTGACATCCAAAGTTCCTCCTCCAAAGTCAAATACCATAATTTTTAAATCACTTTGGACTTTATCGAGTCCGAAAGCTAGAGAAGCAGCAGTAGGTTCATTAATTATTCTTACAACTTCTAATCCGGCAATTTCTCCTGCATCCTTGGTTGCTTGTCTCTGATTATCATTAAAGTATGCAGGAACGGTAATTACGGCTTTATCGACAGTATCGCCAAGAAATGCTTCAGCATCTTTTTTGATTTTCTGAAGAATAAATGCGGATATTTGTTGGGGGGTATATTCTTTTCCAAAAACCTTAAACTTGTAATCGGTACCCATTTTCCTTTTGGCAGCGATAACGGTTCCCTCTGGATTTGAAAGCATTTGACGTCTTGCTGGCTCACCAACAAGTAGATGGCCATCTTGTGCAAAGGCAACTACTGAAGGAAAAGATTTTCCCCCTATTGATGCACCCTCAGCGGCTTGTATTATAACTGGCTTTCCACCACTCATAGAAGCAGCAGCAGAATTACTTGTTCCTAAATCAATTCCTATTATTTTACCCATTTAGTCTTCTTCTTCTCCTTTTGTATTCTCTTTATTATCAGTATCGATATTTTTAATTATCTTTTTGGAAACTTCTACTAAGCTAGGACGCAGAACACGATCATTTAACAAATAACCTTTTCTAATTTCCTTAGTAACCATATTTTCTTTTGCATTTTTATCTTCAACGTACGAAAAACCAATAATTTCATGAAAATTGGGATCAAAGATACTATTTACAGCCTTTATTTCCTTAACATTTTCTTTTTCCAAGGAAATATCAATGTTTTTAAGGATGTTGGATAATCCTTCAAGTATCGAATCTTCCACTTTATGATGCTTCAACGTATCTAATGCACGTACAAAGTCCTCACGTAAATTGATAATTGTGGACAACATCTCAGCTTTTGCAGCAATCAATCTCAGATTATTTTGTTTTTCAACGTTCTTTCGGTAATTATCAAAATCTGCTAAACTATACTTTAGTTTATTAAAAGTATCATCATATAATTTACGATAATGCTCTAAATCATCTCGTGCTTCCTTGAGTTCAAGGGCCAGTTCCTCTACAGAAAAATCATCATGGGAATTTAATTTGTTTTTATTTAAATTGGTATTATTATCATCGTCATCATCTAATAATGCAGGATCATTATCCGGATCATCTTTTCCCCGATCATTTCTTTCGGTTTTATCCATCGGTATTAAATTTAGATAAATCTAATAATTACATATCGATTACTGGTTGAGTCACAGAAATCCATGTTAGAGTTTTATCACATAATGTAGGTCTAACTAAAAGCAAAAGAAAGTGACCGCTACAAAAAAGTCAATTAGGCATAATTACTTTTTATCGATGACCGAGCTCCACACGCTTCGCAAATCATAAACCCTAGTTTTTTAACTTTTTCAGTTCGGGTATCTGGACTACCACAAACAGGGCATATTACATAGTCTTTTACGTATCTGTCGATAAGACCAGCGAAGGAAGAGACAGGTTTCCTGCCCAAAAAAATAACTCTCTCACCAGTGATGTAGCCTGCTGATGCTAGTTCTTTGTTAAGGTAAAGCAATAATTTTTCGGGATCACGTCGAAGAGCCTTGGGGAAATCCATAAAGTTTCTAAAGATGGTTCTCTGGCCAACCCATATTACACGTGGTGTAGGAACTTCAAGTCTGGAAACCTCCTTTTTGACGACATTTCCTAGTTTATTTTGTAATCTATCGAGCAAAGCCAGGTACCCGGTTTCGTCTTGGATTGACATATGCTAAAGGATACTACAAACCATTTAATTTACGTTGTGAATATACATGTCTAACAAGAATCGAAATACTCGCACTGAATTTGTGAATGCAAGTAATAAGAATTATGAAAATCGATAGTATCTTAAAAGTTATACTTAATTTATGATTCTCCGTACCTAGCGTTGTATTAGATCTTGTATAACTAGAATATCTTAGAAGTGTCTTTTTATCGATCTACTTGTGATTCGACTAACATTTGTCAATTACTAATTATTTAGTCACAGGAGGCCCTCAGAAGTCTGAATAAA
This sequence comes from Candidatus Nitrosocosmicus agrestis, assembly GCF_008389435.1. Classification (GTDB taxonomy): domain Archaea; phylum Thermoproteota; class Nitrososphaeria; order Nitrososphaerales; family Nitrososphaeraceae; genus Nitrosocosmicus; species Nitrosocosmicus agrestis. The sequence continues at coordinate 148,849 of NZ_VUYS01000001.1, forward strand.
CACTTTGTTTAGGATATTTCGTAAGCATTTTCCATATAGCATTTGTTATATTATGAATTTCTACAATTTGTCATGAATGGCATGTTTGAATGTTCAATGGATGCTCTTTTTTTGATAAATTCGGGATTATCTTTTTTTGTTGCTTCACATTATCTAAGTTCATAATCCACCCATTTGACCAATATGGATGGCATTATTAGTGGCAATCTTTTTACATGAGAATTCTTCTACTCTCAATCATATATACATCGTATTCTCCAGTAATTTGGATAATTATCTTTACAGATCTTGTAAATGGATTTCTCTTCTTTCTTGGTCTTTAGTCTTTGGTCTTATTCTACAATCCCCAGAAAATTGGAAAATACTTTATTTTGCCAATCTCTTTTGATTATCAAATATCATCTAATACAGCGTTATACTTGTCCAATTCAAAGGAATTTTTTCAAGATTTAGGTTATGGGAAGTCAGTCTATAGAAAATAAAACCATTTGAAAGATATAGCTATCCACATTCTTTATATCAATAACCGTCTCAAACAATCAATATGCGTTGACAAATTATCTTCTATATTCGTATGCTATATAAAAAAATCATAGATTTTATCTTTCACTTTCACTTTCACTACCTAGATTTCATTTTTCTAAATAAAGATATGATCACAATTTACATACAGATAGGCCACTAGCAAGGTTGTTAAAGATTCTAAACTAATACAATCCTTTGCACACTGATAACCATCTAGATATATCTAGATCTGATGAAAATAAATAAAACAACTCTTTATTACCCAAAGTATAAAATATCTCAATTTTAAGTGCTACTACTTTTTATAACATAGCATAAGGGCACAAGAAGTAAATTAATAAAAGATTTGGTAACACAATTAACAATGGTCATTCTTAACTTCGCTATAACACCCGTATATAAAAATCATTAATTTTAAACATATACTAATATGTCACTCAAGATAGGCGATGTGAGCTTCGATGGAACTGCAGTGTTAGGAAAACTGCATTTACCTGCTTTGTGAATCAAATTACAAAGCATTATGACTGATTTTAAGACGTCATACAGATTAGCGATAATCCAGCCCTTTAACAAACATAAAATAATAAAGTAATAATTGTAAATGCATACATTAACTCATATCGACCCAAAATTATCATACACGATATTTCAAAATTCAAGTAAATAAGAGGTCTACTATTTCTAACTTTTATTGCTCTGAGGTTAACCACTTGGCAAAAGGAGTCATTGCAGAAAATGGTAAATCGGTTGATTTTTCTACATTATAGCTTAACATTATCATACGATTAACTAACCGATCATGCAGTTTCTTATGTAATTGCTCCTTTTTTAAGGGTTCGTAAATCTCAAAGAAACATTTTTGTTTATAATAAGAAATATGATGCGAGTAACAATACATTAGTAGTGTAGGGTCTCGGCTAATTCTTTCTTTAATATCCTTTTGTGCCAGGGCAGGGCTATTTTGTATCTCTACATAAACTTGAAGAACCCTTCTTTGATACTGTTCTCTAATCGAATCACTATCAGAAGGAGACTTGTTTTTTGATATAAATATTTGACGTTTTAATTGATCAATAGTCTTGCGAGAAATGTCTTTAGCAGACAAAATATCTAATGAGGTATTTACTCCAAACTTTTTTCCAAATAGAAAAAAAATTCCCATAATTTCGTTATTGGATACAAATGGAAATTGTAGACTGCCATTGAGGAACTCGAGTATTCTTTCGCTTATATCGACTGGTAAGAAAAATCCCATATAAGAATCAGAAGTTATGGTCAAGTCAGTAAAAAAGTTTTATAGATATAAATATTTTATGAGTGATAGTATTAATACGAATAATAATTGCTGGCACTATTTCCTATCGAATTTATAACAAATAGTACATTAATTATTATACTACGCTTTTGAATAAAATCCAGGTTTCCTTTCATAGATTTGACCATCATTCATTGCTTTTTTGATGTAGGATCTAGCATCTGAATCGTTAAATTTACCAGTTTTTACCAGTTCACCTATAAACACATTCTCCTCTACATCGTTCTTTTCTTCTCCAGATATGCTCAAAAAGATTTCCATAAAGAGTTTTAATTTCGAAATTTCACTAAAAGGTTTACCATGTAATACACCCAAATCGACTTTACCGGTATTAACGTCGACACCGGCTGTTTCCAACATTCTTTGTACTAAGAACAGTGCTCTTTCAGCATCTTCTTGTTCAACCCGCTCCTTCAATAGTAATCTCGCACGAGCAGTTGCAAGCCTTACTAAACCCTCTAACTGTCGAGGAGTTACTGTAATCATGCTGTCTGAATCGACATTTCTCATTGTCATATAATAATCTCGAATAATATTAATTGCCTCACGTGTGAGTTCTGGTTCTACAATTTGCTTGGCAAAGGCTAAATATTTACTAAAAAGATCTATGTTGATGGCTCCCTGAGATGATTTTTGAACATCCTTATGGATTTCTAAAATATGACTAGCTATCTTACTATCTTTATCCTTCTCCGGAAGATCACGTATTACATATACGAGATCAAATCTTGTAAGTAGCGGGATAGGAAGATTTACGTTTTCAGTGATATTTTTATAAGGATCGTACTTTCCATACATGGGATTTGCTGCAGATAGAATAGATGTACGAGCATTTAAGGTAGCTACAATACCACCTTTCGCAACGGAACAAGTTTGTTGTTCCATTACTTCATGAAGTGCAGAACGATCCTCGGCCTTAATTTTATCAAATTCATCTATGCATACTAATCCCTGATCTCCTAAAACAACGGCACCAGCCTCAAGCATCATTATGCCTGACTTATCCCTTACAACAGCAGCGGTTAAACCAGCCGCAGTCGAACCTCTGCCTGAGGTATACAAGCCTCTAGGAGCAACTTTTGCAGCGAATTTTAGCATTTCAGATTTTGCGGTTCCCGGATCACCAACGAGTAGAACATTAATGTCCCCCCTCCTTGTCGATCCATCATCTAGTTTTTTGGTAACTGAACCTACAATCAACAATAATATGGATTCCTTAATTACTTCGTGTCCAAATACGTGAGGTGCAAATGAGGATATTAGTTTATCATAAATATCGGGTTTATTTGAAAGCATTAGAATTTGCCGTTCATCTTCAGCGCTTATTGAAATTCTCTCCATTGATCGGGTTTTCTTATCTCCAGCCCGACCACCAAGATATTCAATGTTGTTACCCTCCATTCTCAACCTAAATAATGATGTTTTTTGTAAGGCAGAGGTACCACCAAAAGAAGGTTCCTGATCTATCCTTATTATACCGGTCAACATAATTCTATCTCCAGGTCTGCATTGATCAACCAAATCTCCTAAAATAGTTACTTCTATATAATGCGGCAACTGTCCTGCCGGCAAATCCTCGGGTAATTCCTGAAGTCTAACTAACTGAAAATCAATAAATAAGCTGTTCTCAATGTCCATTTCCAGTTCTTTTTCGGCACAACTTGTGCATCGCATTGGTTTTTTTAGAGATAATCCCTTTAATTGTGAGAAGCTAATTTGGTTGCAATTAAGACATCGGTAAGCCAACCGCTTTCCCAATGGTTTTACTTCTGAGGAACGCACTACCATCCCAGAAACACCTAGTAATTTATTGATAACGTCTGCACTTATATCTCTCAATCCCTTCTGAACAGCATAATTACCAATACGTACTTTCACATGATCCTTAATTTCATGCGCATAGTCTGGATGAATTTCTAGTAGAATAGAAGTAACAGATTCACTAAAAGCAGAAAACATTTCATCCGGATGATAAGTGATATCCTTTGCGAGAGCCGGACTAAAGCTATCAAAGTCTATGTAATCAACGGTAATAGAGGTAGAAGATGTAGCCATCATATTATTAATTTTATCAAAATACTTGTAATTTCCCTCACGATCCTTATACGAACGCAAAAAGATTTCTAGTTCGTTGGATAATGCGGATATAGTTTGTTGCTCTTGGTCTTGATCCTGCATATCAGTTGACGGATTAGAGGGATCAGCACTACTCAATTTTTAACACCAATTTCCTAAATTGAGATGTCATGTTATAAAAATTCTCATAAAGTAGTCTTTCTTCAATTGATAATTTTTCTTCAAGTTCAGGAATCAAAGGTGATGAAGCTGAAAGTTTTGCGATTTTTTGTAACCTTGAAGCTATGAAAGGATTTAAAGATACTATCAATGAATCTCTCTCCTTATCTTCAATATTTTGTAGATAATTGTTTACTCGTGCATAAAAATCAGGTTCAATTGTAGACAACATATGACTTTGTGCTATTCGTTCTCTGTTTAGGGCTCTTTTTATATAGGATAATTGATCCTCATCATGGATTTCTATTACGTTTTGTTGGCTCAAAATAATTGAAATCCATCTAGGGACTGAAGTCATATCACCCTCCTTTGCACTGATAAAAACAAGAGGTCGCAATGACAACTCAAAATCTCGCAAATAAATTACACGTACATCTTTTAAGAGATAATCGAGTGAGGAATAAGTGTAAAGCATGGTAATTTCATCCATGTCCAAGAATAGTTTAGAAATATCGACATCCATACCTGTTGGAGGTAATTCCGGTACTGATTTCACAGATAAATAATGATGACCTTTGCTTTATAAAATTTCAAAGATTTATACTAGAGATAGAGATTGAGGTATGGAAAATATAACAAATGGCAGAAGCTAAATACATCATATAATTTTAAATTGCTAAAAGATAGACAATAGAGATGAATGGAAAAACAGCAGAAGCCATTGGTTTCAGACATAATGTGGGTGGAAAAATACAGGCCAACACGGTTGGACCAAGTAATTAATCAAAAAGAGATTGTAAAAGGCCTAGAAAACCTGTTAAAAAAACCAAACGAACTTCCACACCTATTGTTCACAGGTTCTGCTGGTGTTGGAAAAACAACAATGGCAATATGTTTAGCCAGACAATTGTTAGGCGAAAACTGGAAAAGAGATACTTTAGAGCTAAATGCCTCAGATGAGAGAGGAATCAAGATGGTTCGTGAAAGAGTAAAGGAATTTGCTTCTATAATGAAATTGTCAATTAATCAGCAAGCGGATGAAAGACCATTTAAGATTATTATATTGGATGAAGCAGACGAAATGACCTCAGAGGCACAGACAGCCCTAAGAAGAATAATTGAAGACAGTGCAAAAACCACTAGATTTGTTTTCATATGTAATTATCTCTCACATATTATAGAACCCATACAAAGTAGATGTGTAATTTTTCGATTTTCAAAAGTGTCTGAAGATGAAGTTGTAGAGTATTTGAAGAATATTTGTAAAAACGAGGGAGTCAAAGTGGATGACAAGGCCCTCCACAAAATTTATGAACAAACAAATGGAGATATGAGACATTCCATCAATATTTTACAAGCTGCTTCGGCAAGTGGAAATGTAAGCGTTCAACAAGTACAAAATGCGATAGGGATATCGGGGAGAAGCAAGATTTCAGAAATAATTGACTTGGCAATAGATTCCAAGTTTAATGATTCTAGATTAAAATTATTAGAATTACTAAATGTGTATGGAGTTTCAGAAACTGATTTCCTTAGATATGCAAATGAAGAGATTTATAAACGAGATCTGGAAAATCCCTATGAGGTTTCAACGATTCTTGCAGAATATGACTACAGACTAGCAAACGGGGCACATCCTGAAATACAACTAGCGGCTTTTCTGGCTCAACTTGGCAGATTAAACTTGAAGAGTAGAAAAAAATAAGCTATCTAGACAATTTTAAAAATCATCTTCGAATTCTTCTCCACCATCTTCCTCGGACACTTCATCAAAATCTTCTTCGAATTCCTCACGTTCTTCCGCAGTCTTGTATGGAATATCAGCTTCTCCTAGATTTCCACAAACTGGACACTTAAACTCTATTGTTTGACCTTCGAGGTCTAAAAGAAATTCTTTGGTGAAAACCTCATCACAATTAGAACAAACAAGAGTGGTTTGTATATTTTCCTGAGTAAATTTATGAGACTGTACCCGAAAGATTGTGTTCACCATACTTATTTTACCTATAAGAATCGGTCTTTATTATAATCCTTATCTTTTTATAAACCTAAGGATTGTCGGTTGGGAAATAATCAAACAAACAAACAGGAGTCAAAGGTCACAAAATACCAATATTAACTCATACCTAATAGTTTATGCATTTGTGGAATCACTCTTACGTCCTTGTAAAACTTATACAATTCATCATACATTTTTAATACTTTATCATTGGTTGGAGAGTCAAACTGATAACTAGGCTGAAGCGTTACACCTCTTAAATTATTGATATTAGGACACCGGAATATTTTGGTGGCCAAATTTCTGATTTCAGAAACTGTTGTAGAATTGGTAAATACTATCTTTATAAAAGTAATTTTGGATGTTTTGCTAAGAGCCAATTCCAAACATTTTAGTTCATTTTGTAGTAGATTATCGTAGTATTCAGGGTCTATTACTTTTGAATCCGAAGTTTTGAATTCAATTTTGCAAATATCAAAATAAGGCAAAACTGATTCAAATCTTTTCCAATCATAACAAGAAGACTCCAAATAAGTTCTAATATTTAATTCATTTTTAACAAAATCAGCTAAAGCAATTAACGGAACAGGTTGTAGTAATGGTTCCCCGCCAGTAAAATTGACTTTATATATATTTGGTTGTAGATATTTGGTTATAAGATTTTTAGCATCATTAATAGAATAGCTTTTTCCACTTGAAGGCGATAGAGAATACTTGGTATCACACCAATAACACCTAAGATGACAACCAGAAAACCTCACAAACAAAGTTTTTGTCCCTGCAAATATGCCCTCACCTTCAATACTAACAAACAATTCATTTAGTTGAACTTGTTCGTGTTCCTCTAAATTAGGCATATTATTTCTACCATGCAGTTTGCCTCCAATAATATAATTAGCGTTATTATCAATTTCGTTATTGATATCAACCTCAGAGCTAGTTGTTGACATACTGTGTTTTATCCTCGATTCCGGCTTTCATGAATGCTTGCTTTCGATTAATACAAGATTCACAGATCCCACATTGTTTTAGAGGAGCAGATTTTGCCCTCTTAGTATTATCACTTTCACCTAAATAACAGCTCCAAGTCTCAAAAATTTTATTGCCTAATGTTTCGTATCCAATCAAAAGCAATTCCGATTTACTTAGCTTATTAATAGCAGGTGACCAAATATGAAGTTTCTTTCTTAATCCAGCCGCAATTCCATCAATTTCAGATAGATTAAGTATTTTTTCTAAAGAACGTGTAAAAGAAGGACGGCAATCAGCATATCGCGTGTCACCAGAATGGGCACCATAGACCACAAGCGAAATGCCCAAAGATGTAGCCCATATAGAAGCAATAGTTAAAAAAACAGTGTTTCTCAATGGAACCACCATACTATAATCGAATGTCGAGGGAATCTTTGAATTAGAGGAAGTTAGAATATTTGTTTTTCCAAGTAAAGACTTTAAAAATGAAATATCCACAATTTCGTGCCTGCTACTTTTTAAGGATTTAGAAAGGCGTTTTGCTATTCTTAGTTCGTTTGATCCACGTTGTCCATAATCAAAGGATATTAGGTTGATTTTTAGACCCATCTTCTTCATATATGCTGCGGTGCTGACAGAATCTAATCCTCCACTAAAAATGCAAACAGTTTCAGAAAAGTTTGTTATAGAATTAGATTTGTCTCTCACTTACGATAATTTATTTCGTTCGGTATGTAAACCTGACGATGTAGTTAGATCAGAATTTTTGAAATAGCCTACCAGTCCACCTATTCCATACGAAATAGAAATCATCACTCGAGTCAAGAAAAGGATTAGTTCATAGTTATCGGTATAATTGTAATAGATCAAAATAAAAAATAAAGACGAAAGAACCAATGATCCCGTGATAACCTGTTCTATGCTATATATTTTAGAATATTTCTTTAAAAAGATAAATGTAGAAATGTTACCCAATGACAGACCAGTAAGTAACAAAAATGGGTAATATTTGTGAAAAAATGGTATAAACACAAAGGGTAATGCCCACGTTAACCCATTTAACAACTTTATTACCAATGGCCAAGAGAAACTAGTTGAGACTCGTTGTCGAAATACACGTCGCATTTTCAGCAAAGGCTTTATGAAAAGTGATAGCGAAATGATAAAACAGCCAACCCAAATAACATAATAAAAAAAATAACTAAAATTATATATATATACAATATGGGACAGAATTGAAGATAAGCCAAACCACACTGAAATGAAAAAAAACATGAATGAAAAGACCCTAGTCATTCATACTAAAGGATGAGTCAATAGTATATAATTTAATAAGTAAACATAATACTGTTTAATATTTATCAGCAAAGGAATCTTATTAAATATAATGAAATCTTGTAAGCTATGTAACAGAGTAAAATTCTATTCAATAAATTATCTATTTTCTGATACAATTTGCAATGAATGTTTTTTGATTTTGAAGGAAAAATCCAAAGATAATATCCTATGAACCAAAAAATAAAAAATAAAATTATTCCTGAATAGAACCGCATTTATTGCAAAATTTTGATGAAGATTTTATACTGTTACCACAATTTATACAGTATTTTTTTTCTACTGATGTGTCTTTCGTCCTTGAAAGATCACCTTGGGTGCTGTAAAAATCAGCAATAGCACCGGTGGGTTTGAAGGTCTCGTCTACATCTGGAAGATATTTTGATTGGGTGGAAGAATTTGTACTTGAGTCGGATTTATTTTCAATATATAATAATAATCGAGGGATAGAAGAATTTGTTTTTGAATCTTTTACACTTTCTCCCAACCATAACGCAAATTTTTTTAGTGTCATTTCCGGAGTTGAAAAGGTCAGGGAATGCGTTGACATATAATCTTCTGTTGCCATTCGCCCGTTAAAGATTTTCATAAAACTTTATGCAAATTTGTGACTTTTAATTATTGTGAATTTCCACATTTGTTGCAAAATTTTGCTTGTTTGGGTATCATTGCGCCGCAGACAATACAATTTTTTTTTTGACTGCTTTTGGAATAAGAGGAAGAATCTTGTTTTGTTATGACGATGTCTACTGGTTTGAATGTAGGGGCTTCCTGAGGCATTGGCAAGTCATATCCATCATTTGATGACGGACTAGGATAAGAAGTAGAGTGATAGGAGGAGGGGGTGGAGGAGGGGGTGGAGGAGGGGGTGGAGGAGGAAGATCCCAAGGTTCCAGCAGTAGATATAAATCCTTCAACTCCGAATCCACCCCTTCCATTATTACTTCCCAAGCTCCCCATATCGTTACCAGCACTTGAAGGCATAGTAGATGTAGATGAACCATCACTACCGCCTTTAGTTCTACCAGAAGAATTCTTATCCATAGCAGATTTTAGTTCTAAAATAACTCTACAAGACAGAAAATTTAACGCTGTTGAGGATACGAGAAATTCACCCATTTTTGAAAAATATTCGTTACTATCCATTTTACCTTGTTTAAATAATTGAGTAGAATCGAAGAAAGTTTCATAATTATTTTGAGTGTCATTGACCAATTGTTTCATCTTTTCGATCAAGCCACCAAGTGTATCCACCCCAAAAGACATGACTTGCAATTGAATAAAAACAAATTTAAATTTATGGAATAAATCGTTTATTAGATAAATATTGAATGAAATATTACTTTACAATACTATCTTGATATAAAAAAATTCAGGGAATTATTATGAAGTTTTTAGAAAATTTATCGGATTTTGGGATAAATCCAGTAGAAAAAAAACAAAAAGTATTATCGGGAAAGAATTTTTTTGTTTTGTGGTCTAGTTTAGGCATAGGCCTCTTGGTAATCTCGGCTGGCTCATTTATATCATCATCAAACATGACTGAAGCCATCACAGCTATCATTGTTGGTTCAATTGTCGGATCAGTATTGTTAGCATTAGCAGGCAAGATAGGAAGTGATCATTCAGTTCCATCCATCGTTAGCATGAGACCTGCATTTGGTTTGCATGGGTCATATTTGCTTACAATACTAAATATGTTTCAGCTAATAGGTTGGTCGACCTTTGAAATTACGATATTATCAAAGGCAGCCAATATTTTTACTAATGGGATTGTAGATTTTCATGTTTGGTCAATAATTTTTGGGATTATAATAATACTATTTTGTATTCTAGGACCACTAAAAATTGTTAAACAATGGCTTACTAAATTCGCAGTATGGATAGTGTACGGATCTACACTGTTCATGCTCGCAAATATCATACTCACAATAAATGGAATGGGTTTAGGCAATGTACTAGATACCAACATAAGTGTTACTGCAAGCACAGATTCAGGTTTGAGTTTCTTTAACTCCCTAGATCTAGTTATTGCTATGCCGCTGTCGTGGCTTCCCCTCGTCGCAGATTATAACAGATTTGCCAAAAATGGAAAAAATGCTTTTGTTGGAACATTCGTTGGATTTTCAATTACAAATTCGCTATTCTACATAATCGGATTATTATTGGGCATTAATGACGTATTTGAAATTCTGATTACTATTCAAACATTCTTTTATGGATTAGTGCTTCTGGTATTAATCGTTGATGAAATAGATAACGTTTTTGCAAATATTTTCTCATCAGCAATGTCGTTTAAAAATATCTGCAACAAGATAAACTATAAGTATCTGGTCATTTTTTTCACCGGGTTAGGAGTTTTGTTAGCAAATTTGATTCCAATTCAGCAATATGAGAATTTTCTGTTAATTATAGGAGCACTTTTTGCACCACTTTTTGCAATAGTTCTAACAGACTATTACGTGGTAAGAAAAAGACAGATCATGGTTGAAAACTTTTATGAACAAGCCAATAAAGTCAAAGCTTCGTCATTTTTTGCTTTTTTGGTCGGCTGTATCACCTACCTAATATTATCCCCTATCTCCTGGTTTCATGCTGCTGATATGGCTTTAAATATCGGCTCTACGATTCCAAGCATGGCCATTTCAATTTTAGTCTTCTTAGTAATAGAATTTTTAATAAAAAAAGTTAAATTTAAAAATAAGGAATATTCTACAGACAACAAAATTGAGTAAGAAGATGAGGTAAAATGTCGACATCAACAAAAAAGAAGATAGTAATTCTAGGTGCAGGATATGCTGGAATATTTCTTAGTACTAATTTATCTTCAAAATTAGATAAGAATTCAACCGAAATAATATTGATAGATAGAAATAATTATCATCAGTTGATGCAAGAAATCCATCTGGTTGCATCAGGATACAGAACTGCAGAACAATTGAAAATACCCATTTCCTCATTGATTCAGGGTAAAGATATTCAGTTCGTCCAAGAAAGTATAGAAAAAATAGATGCTGAACAAAAAACCATAGTATTAAAGTCAGGTGAAATCAAATATGATGAATTAATAGTTTGTTTAGGATCTTCAACTAAATATTTCAACATACCTGGGGCAGATACCTATACTCTACCAATTAGATCGATTTATGATGCTTCAATTATCCATGATCACATTCAAAGAATAATAGAGGAGGCATCAGAAAATAAGAAGCATAATATAGTAATCGTAGGAGCAGGAGCTACTGGTATAAGTTTGGGTAGCGCATTAGCAGAAACCATAAATGCATCACCTAACAAGAACAACATTAAAATAAACATAATTGAGGCAACATCGACAATTTTACCTGGGTGGGATGTTAGAGTTAAAAATAAAACAGAAGAGATCCTCAAAGATAAAGGAATTCGAATTTTTCACAACTCACTTGTTGAAAGAGTCGAGAAACACACTTTATTTCTTAAAGATGGATTAGAAATTAACTCTTCTTTGATTATATGGACCGCAGGTGTTCGAGGATATAATATCGACATTGAACCAACTATTGACAAAACCAATGATGGTAGAATAATAGTAAATGAATATTGCCAAACAGGCAGATACAAGAATATCTATTCGATTGGCGATTTGGCTGCAATGAAAAATTCAAAGGGAACGCTGTATCCGCCGCTTGCTCAAATAGCTGTAAGACAGGCGCGCTATTTGGCAGATAACATTGCGGAATTCTATATTGAAGGCAAACATCCAAAAGAGAAATTTGACTACGAAATTAAAGCGCAAATAATTTCTGTCGGTAGTGACGAGTATGTTGGATTATTAAATAACTATTTGGTAAGCGGAGATTTAGCAAAAATGATCGATGAATTTACCAAGCAAACCTACATGAAATCATTAAAGTCAGGAGGAAAGAACATATCCGGTAATCTTTATGATAACGACTTTTTCTCTCAGGTCATGGCAGGTATTACTTTTGCAGGATTTACGTTTTTCAAAGGTTTAGAAAAACTGGCATAGACTTTTAATTGCAAGAGTCAAGATTTGATGTGCGAATCTCTTCTCAAAATTTTTTTAACTATGTTTTACTTTTATGCAATTGCAAATTATAAGTAACGATTAGACCTGTACAAACAAAAAAACAAATAACTATGGGATGTAGTCAATAAAGACTTTTTTGGTCACAAATACTCAATATCAAAATAGTGTTGCAATTTAAACAATATAGTTTATTAGCGGGGAGTATGCTCGTGTCTATGCTCATCAGTGTGTATATGAGGATGAGAATGAGAAATTCCTCCGTGACTATGAGTGTGGAAAATCTTTTTGATTAGTGCATAAATCGCAGTTATTCCAAAAGCTAAAGTAATAAACATGACTATTGTAGGACCAGATGAAGAATCCAAAAAAAAGCTAGCATACATACCAGAAAACGACGCTACACAACCTATAACTATAGATAAAAATACAACATTAGAAAAATTATTTGAAAGCATACGAGCCGAAATTGCAGGACCAACTATTACGGATGCAAGCAATGTTACTCCTATAGACGACATTGAAACAATAATGATCGTTGCCAAAACAAAGGAAAATAATAATTCAATATAAGATGTTTTAATCCCACTAATCTTGGCACTTTCGTTATCAAAAAATGAGAATACCAGTCGTTTATGTAGCAGAAAGAAAAATGCCCCGGATAATATTGTAACCGATACTATAATATAGAGATCCTGTTCAGTAATAGCCAAGATATTACCAAAAAGAAGAGATTCAAAATTTCTGGTGTACCTGTTAGTCATGCTTACAAGTAAAACGCCAAATGCAAAGATTGCTGTTGTAACTAATCCAATAGCAGCATCAGGTTTAATCTTGTTTCTTTTGCTTATTTCATAGATAACAAATGATGCCAAATAACTCCAAATTATTGCTCCTACATAATAGTTCATTCCAGCTATATTCCCAACTATAGCTCCTCCAAATGCAGCATGAGAAAGTCCATGACCAACATAACTCAATCCTCTAAGGATAATATATACGCCTGCTAATCCACATATACCACCAAGCAATACAGATACAAGTATACCTTTAATAAAAAAATCATATTGAAATGGTAACAGAAACTCAATCATGTAGTCTTTCTACTTGATTCTATAATCTGCAAGTCCATATGTTTTTAGTAGATTATCCTCTTTTAATACATGTTGTGGGGAACCTTCGGCAATAACATATTTATTAAAACATATCACCCACGGAGAACGATTTGCTATATGAGTAATATCATGAGTGGATAAAATAATGGTTATACCACTATTATTTAGAGTTTTTAATATATCAAAGATTTTTTCTCTTGACACATAATCAAGCCCTGTGGTCGGTTCATCCAAAATAAGCACATCAGGGTTTCTGATTAATGCCCTTCCCAAAAACACTCGTTGTTGCTCACCACCAGAAAGGGCCCGGATATGGCGTTTTTCATATCCACTCAACCCCAACATTTTCAAAACATCCTTAATTTGGTTTTTTAGTTTCTTGTCAATCCATGGAAGATAACTCTTGTAATTCCATGACCCCATTGCTATGACTTCTTGTACAGAAACTGGAAAGTTCCAATCAATAGTTTCTATTTGTGGAACATACCCAACTGATGGATAATAAAATATAGAATCGCAGTCATTACAAATATATTCAATGTCTCCACTCCAAGGTTCATAAATCCCACATAATAGTTTCAGTAAAGTGGTCTTGCCAGATCCACTTGGACCAACGATGGAAACGAATCGGCCCTTTGGAATGGTCAGATTGACTCCTTCAATAACAAAAGTATGATAGGCAAATCCATAGGACAAACCAGTTATCTTTAGATATTCGAAAGAGCCCATGTATGTGATACACTTAAGGTAACTTATTAATATTTAAGAGTAAAAAATTAGGGTGTGTAGGTATTTGCAGGATTTATACCTGAAAGACTACTGACATTTCCACCCAGTGGGACGATCATATGTTCCATGTTCTCAAGCATCATTCCAACGTAAGTGTGATTAGGACTAGTTACATCACCTGGCAATGCGTCATCTCGGAGGGTTTGTACTATTTCTACACCAGCTTCATCGGCTATCTGATTTGTGATTCTGTTTGAAAACACTTCAGAAGCAAATATTGCTGGAACGTTTTCAGCTCTAATCTGATCAATTAATTTTGCTACGTCAAGTGGAGATGGTTCTGAAAAGTCAGAGGGCTGTACCGCACCTATCACAGTCATGTTGTATCTGGGTGCAAAGTATGCCCATGAATCATGGTATGTTATCAGTTTTCTTTGTTCTGGAGGTATGGTTTGCGTTGCTTGTTTAATTCCTTCATCTAATTTTTTTAATAAAGTGATATACTTGTTAGCATTTTTGGTATAATAAGCAGTATTATTTGGGTCCATTTCAATGAGTTTATCTTTTGTCAGATTGGCAAATTTCATTGCGTAAACTGGATTGAGCCACAAGTGTGGATTTGGATGACCTGCATCCTTAGGAAAACTAAAGTCAAATATCCAATCTGCAGGAGTTACAGTATTGTCACCCAATTTTAGTAACTGAATATTAGGATTAGTCTTTAGAGATGCATTTACTACTTTTTCCATAGGGTCTTCAAGATAGAGACCACTGATAATCACAAGATCCGCCTTACCTAGTTTCACGATATCTGACGGAACAGGTTCAAACGTATGCGAGTTAACTCCTTCTGGAACTAAGCCTGTGAGATTAATTTTGTCTCCACCGATATTTTTAACTATATTTGTAATTGGAGAGACTGAAGTAACTACATTCAATGTTTCATTTTGAGCAAAAGAGGCTTGAGAATCAATGGCTGCTGGAATTAGCAATAATGACAGAACTATTGCAAATGACACTCCTCCCGTTATTAATCTTGAATTGTTAATGGAAAATCTTAACATCCCATTATATTACTAATAATTTTATTAATTATTTTCATTGGCATAATTGATAGAATGTGTCATAAAACACATTTATACTAGTAAAAAAATTCAGATTTTTCGGATCCCGCTAAAAGATACATTCAATACATTTTCTCTCACAATTCTTACTATAGAGTAAATAATGTTCTTTAGATCGTCCACAAACGAACCTAAAACACGGATAAGTAATCCATTCCCATCAGGTAATTTAGTACATCCTCCAATCACACTTTTTACATTGTCAAATATTTCCAGCACCTCACTTTGAATTTGGTTTATTTTTTCTTTGGGTGTAAGGATATAGATGTTACCTAACATGTCATAAGTATTCAATATTCCAAAGGATTTTACATTTTCCTTTTTGGGTTGTACCTTGGCAATATCAATCAATCTCAAATTTTCTTTCTGATTTACAGATTTTACCTTCATATAACAGATATCATATTCAAAAGCCTCTTTGCTTGCAACTCGACCAGGAGTTAATATTTCAGAATAGACGCAGGTTCCCTCATCATGAACTCTAATGTTTGTAATTTGATAAAACCTAGAGTCCCTAAAAGGTATTATTTGATCTGGAATATATTCTAAGTAACAGTCTTTGTCAACCTCAAGATTAATGATTTGGGTCCCAAAATTCTTATTCATGCGGTATATTCGGGTAGCACTTTGAGTTGTAACATGAGCTTTTGCAGAATTTGTTAGATTAATATCTGTTCTGTATCTATCACCTTGTAGAACCCCTCCAGATGGAGAAATTATGTACACATAAGCCATTTCAGGACAAGTTTCTTCAAGATACATTGCCCGTTTTATGCAAAGTGGAACTTTATAGTATTGATGTTTAATTGTAGTCCTATGAACAATTGGATCGTTTTCAAATCTTAAATGCAATATTCCTAATTTGCCTGCTTGTCCTACCCCCATTTGCTCCAAAGCACTGTCATAATTCAGCACTTCAGTAGGGATTTTTTCGGGTGTGCAGTATGAAAGATTATACACGCTCAAATCACAATATTATATTAATTGACAGCCACCGATTTTGGAGGTGCATCGAATAAAACATTTTTTACTATATGTTCAGCAACTTTTTTAACTCCTTCACCTGTTTTACTGTTAACAAAAACATATGGTCTACCGTTTCTAACAATTTTTGCATCACGCTCCATGATGTTCAGGTCTGCTCCTATGAATGATGCAATATCTATTTTGTTTATGACCAGCAAATCAGAGGTTTCTATACCAAGTCCTCGTTTTCTAGGATATTTATCACCTCCTGAGACGTCTATGATATAAATAAAGTAATCAGCGAGGGCAGGACTGAAAGTTGTTGTTATATTATCGCCACCGCTTTCAATAATTATCAAATCAAGGTGTGGATGTTTTGTCTCCATTTCCTCAACCACGGAAATGTTTATTGACGGGTCTTCTCTTACCGCAGTATGAGGGCAACCACCAGTAGCTATACCAATGACAAGGTCTTCAGGCATTAATCCTCTTTCTGTAGCAAGGTTTTTCCTCATTCTATCTGCATCTTCTCTAGAAACTACGTCATTTGAGATAATTCCAACATTATAGCCTTCTTTCTTTAAAATAGGAACCAATTGTTCAATCAGCATTGTTTTTCCTGAGCCCACAGGTCCCCCTATACCAATGCGGGGGATTCTTGAAAGTGACACAAAAATTAAAGGAAAAAATCAAGTAATAAACATTTTTGAATCCATCTGTTCATGGTGCATTTGAATTATGTCTAATTGAGGTACAAATTGCCACATGTCGTCAGCTGGTTGGTTTATGTTCTTTAATACCGTAGACAAAATTACAGGCTTCATTTCATTGATCATCATTTGGCCCTCAAAATGTTGTAGAATACCCATTCTAAGTGCAGCTCCTATAACACTTACAACAAATCCATACACTAGCATCAAACCAGATCTTTCTTTCGGTATGTTCATGGAGTGACATCCGATTGCATAAGACACAGGAAAAACACCTTTTGCGAGTCCATCTTTGATACTTTTTGAGAAATAAGATAATACATCATTTTCATGGATAAATGAAGATACACATCTAAGGAACTGAATGCCAGACCTTGTGGAAGCTGAACGTGTTTCATCTACCAATCGCATGAAGTAATAAGTATTATCTAAATTCAAAAGTAGATCATAGTCCTTTTTTTGTATGCCATCATAAATATTTCCTACAACACAACAATCCGTTGGTCCAATTTGTTGAATGAGATATGCTTTGATAAAATCTGATATTTCCCCGTAAGATAGTTTTCTATTCCTATCATAAAATAATAACTCCAAGCCATTTGAAGTGGTATACAATCCAGTCGGAAAGAAAGAATCAGATAATTGTAAGAAGCTTAAATCCTCGATAGATATGGACGACGAGTCTATTTTTTCTTTCCCAGTCTCAGTGTGCATGTACGTCAAATCCTTGATCAGGTTCGAAAATAAGTGTATCCGAACGAATTTCTATGTGATCTTTTAGATCTGATAAAAGTCTCAAGAATAGATTTATCTCGTCTGGAGATTGAATTGGAAAAATAATGTTGTTTTTATCTATTTTTAATGGTCTGTGTAAATTTCCAATAGTGTGTCCTACTTTTATTGCAACATTTGTTAAGAGATCATCAGAGTTGTGATCATGGTTAACTTTCTCGGTGTTATTATCTTGACTATCATTACCGTGACTATGTGAATGATTATGTGAATATTTTTTGACGTTTAGAATGGCCACAAGCTCAGGAGATAATTTTATAATAATCATTTTAGAATCATCCAGAAATACTACATCACCATCCCTGAGATGAGTTCTTGATGGAAGTATGAATCCTACGTCAGTTTTTTTATCCGAAGCTTTTCTCATTCTGACCTTTTCGGCCTCAGATCTTTGAATAGTAATGGTTTCCAGAGTGTTATTTTTTAAAAAAGATTCATATTTTTGATACAGATCAGGATTATTTTTTATATTTCCCAAAATGGTTGAAACGGTTAACATTAGATGATATAGTGTTCGATCGACTCCATAAAAACAATTTCAGAATACTTGAAAGGACATAATATCTTGTACATGACAGATAATTTACACAATGGAGTTAATAGAAAAAAATGAAAATAGTTTGGTTAAGAAGGATTAGATGTTATGGATCTTTTTTTGAGTTATCTAGTGAATTTGGATTATTATCTCTGATTTTTTTTACGGCATTTATCATATTCTGTAAATTTTGAGTATAATCGTATTTTCCATAGTGTTGGTAGTTGCTTGGATCCATTTCTGCAAACAAGAATCCCCCCTCCGACATTTCAACTTTTGATCCAATTTCAAATTTTTCAGCAATTATACACTGTTTCACCAAATGGTAAGGATAGTCCAAATTAAGGTGGGACTTTGGATCAATCAAGCCTGAAATTGAAGATAGCTTTGCAGATTTTACTATTACATGTCTAATTTGTATAGGATCAATTATCAACAATGATTCATCAACATTAGACTT
Organism: Candidatus Nitrosocosmicus agrestis; assembly: GCF_008389435.1. Taxonomy (GTDB): domain Archaea; phylum Thermoproteota; class Nitrososphaeria; order Nitrososphaerales; family Nitrososphaeraceae; genus Nitrosocosmicus; species Nitrosocosmicus agrestis. The sequence goes on from NZ_VUYS01000001.1 coordinate 167,691, forward strand.
TTCAGCACAGTGTCTTATTTGCAAAAGTTATCACCTTTTTGAATCAGAAAGCGCTTGTGGGTTTAGATCATCCGCGGCAAGGTTTTTGTCTATTCTTAGAACTGATTTTGCCATCTCCCCAGATGCTTCTAATGCCATAGTTTTTACCAAAACGGGATCTAAGACTCCTTTAGTTACCATATTTACTATTTCTCCACTATCTATATCAACTCCGTAGCCATCGGGTGATGCCTTGGCATTCATTACTTTCTCCAAGCCATTAAATCCGGCATTTGTTAGAATTTGTCTCATGATGCTTTCCAATGCAGCCGTTACTACTTCAAGACCAACTTGCTCCAAACCATTGAGTTTTAATTGCTTAATTTTTTCTATGATATGTAGTTCAGCTGCTCCTCCACCAGGAACAACACCATAATTTAAAGCCGCTTCTGCAGCATTTATCCCGTCGATTGTTGATCGCCATCTTTCAAGTGACGTTTCTTTTGTGGATCCAGAAATCAATACTGTAATTATTTTCTTACCGTTACCTTTTTCTAAATAAATAATTCCGTTATCCTCATCTTCATATATTTTTTCTGAAATCCCAATTACATCAGGATTTTTTAAATCATCTAATGACCGTACCGGCTTTGCACCAGTATACCTGGACAAATATTCAATTTCTTCACTTGAAATATGCACTGCAAATAATCCTTTTGATACAAAAAGATCTTCGATGATTTGATCCACTTCAGGAGAAGCGATAAAAAGAGTATTTGCACCTGTTTCTACTATCGAATCAACTATTCTTTTTGATTTTTCCAACCTATCTTTCTCCATTGTTAGTATATCTTGATATTTACTATTTTCTTTAATCCAGGACTCTTTTACTGGTTTCAGATCCAATTTTAGTATAAGGATTTTTGAATTTTCAACCTTGCTCGGAAGTTCAGGATCAATTCTTTTTCTTTCTAAAACTATTCCATTGAAAATCTTATCTTCAATGTCAACTCGCCTTATTACCTTTACCGCCTTATCAAAATCATATTGTCCGTTATATACAGCATCTTTTCCTACTGTTCGTAAGGCTTCGACTACTATTTTATGCAATACACGACCATCTAGTTTGGACGACAGACTAGTTCTTACAATTTGATCGAGTTCTGCGTCACTCAGTTTAATTTTTTGAGCGCTTTGTTTCAGTAATTCGCATGAATGTTTTATTCCACTTTCTATGCCTTCAACTACCTTAGTAGGATGAACTGCTAATTCACGGATCAGCCTTTTGCCTTCCTTTATCATTTCGGCAGCAAGAATAACGGCAGTTGTTGTCCCATCACCCACTTTTTGCTCCTGTCTTTCAGCTATTTCTACTATCATCCTAGCAACTGGATGAATTGCTCTCAAAGACAGCAGAATGGTAACACCATCATTTGAAACATGCCTATTCATTGCTTGATCAATTAAAAGTTTGTCGAGACCCTTTGGTCCCAAGGTTGTTCTCACGGTATCAGCTACAGCCATAACGGCATTGGAATTAGACTCTAAAGCATTAAATTCAACATTTTCTGCAATTGGTTTCCAAACTCCAAAATTTTGCGGTGAAGACATAATTTTTAGATTTAGAGACCGAGAGATAAATGTTCAGGATAGGTCTAGAATTAGAATTTAAAAATTTGATCAACCAATGCAGTAATCCAAAGTTAAAGGATAAACTGCAATAAACTAAATTTTATAATCAATGTTGTCTAGTTACTTAATTAAAGCAGTTTATCTATACAGGCACAAAGATAGTGGACTCGATATTTCTTCAATAAAAGCACAATAGTCAATATATCTCCATATTAATTAAATTATCAAAAGACATCAAAAGAACATAATATTATGATGTTCCTCGTGTTTCCTCATTTTTCGTAATTTATTAAGCGTCATTTTCAAATAGTAGAAGACATCATCAAAAAGTTAACATTAAATAATTAAATGGTTTTGTAGCAAGCTCATTGCAAAGTTAAAAAAAGAAATAGTTGTGGCCTAAGCCATAAAGTATCTTTGTGCGAGAGTCAACTCCTTTGCAGGGTCCACTGTTGCGATTTGTCCATCAATCTTCACTTCATATGTTTCAGGATCAACAGTTATTTCAGGAGTCTTGTCGTTCCACATCATATCTTTCTTACCTATACTTCTGCAATTCTTCACTGCTAGTGTTGTTTTCTCTAGACCTAATTTCTGAGGTACGCCTAATTCTATTGATTTCTTTGACATAAAGGTAAAAGAGGTTTTTTTGACAGCTCGACCCATGGCACCGAACATCGGCCTGTAATACACTGGCTCTGGTGTGGGTAAAGAAGCATTCGGGTCTCCCATTATAGACCATGCAATAAATCCACCTTTAAAGACCATTTTTGGTTTTGCTGCAAAGAAAGCAGTATTATACATCACAATATCTGCATATTTGCCTACCTCAAGGGAACCCAGATAATCGGCTACACCATGTGTAATTGCTGGATTAATTGTGGTCTTCGCAATGTAGCGTTTTGCTCTAAGGTTATCATTATCCCCTTCTTCATCTTTTAGTTTTCCTTTCATTTTCTTCATTTTATCTGCTGTTTGCCATGCACGTATTACTACCTCTCCTATTCTACCCATTGCTTGGCTATCGGATGAATACATACTCAATACACCTTCATCATGCATGACATCTTCTGCTGCGATGGTTTCTGCTCTGATTCTTGAATCTGCGAATGCTACATCTTCTGCGACTGCGGGGTTAAGGTGGTGACAGAACATCAACATATCAAGGTGTTCATCAACTGTATTAACGGTGAATGGCCTTGTAGGATTGGTCGATGAAGGTAATACATTCTGTTCTGCTGCGATTGCTATAATATCTGGAGCATGTCCACCGCCTGCACCTTCTGTGTGGTAACTATGAACAACTCTCCCATCAATAGCATTAATTGTATCCTCCAAGTAGGCACATTCATTTATCGAATCTGTGTGGATTGCAACCTGAACATCTGTTAAATCTGCTGCACGCAGTGAAGCATCTAAAACTGCTGCGGTAGTTCCCCAGTCTTCATGATCCTTTAATCCACAAGCTCCGGCTTCGATCTGTTCCATTTGAGTTGCCAACGAAGGATGAGAATCATTACCCTTTCCCAAAAATCCCCAGTTCATTGGAGTATCTTCTACCGATTCAAGCATTCTACTTATATTAAACGTACCTGGTGTACAAGTAGTAGCATTGGTACCATCTGCAGGACCAGTACCACCGCCTATCATGTTACAAATACCGTTGCTGATTCCATCTATATATTGCTGTGGTGAAATCATGTGAATGTGGGTATCAAAGTGTCCAGGAGTACATATTGTATGCTCACCTGCGGTTGCCTCGGTACAAGCTGAAACTATAAGGTTTCTATCCACATCATCCATTACTAGAGGGTTTCCTGCTTTTCCAATACCTGCGATTTTACCATCCTTAATGCCAATATCACCTTTCACTATTCCTATGACAGGATCAATAACTACGGCATTTGTGATAACAAAGTCCAAAGCACCAGCTGCATTGGTAACACCAGGCGTTTGGGCCAAACCATCTCTAAGTGTCTTACCACCACCGAATACACATTCATCGCCGTGTGAAATCAAATCTTTTTCAATCTCAACAAAGAGATCAGTATCACCTAAGCGAATCTTGTCGCCTTTTGTGACTCCAAATAAATCCGTATATTGTTTTTTGGTTAATTTTAATACCATCTACAATCATCCTCCCCTATGTACTACCCATTCCTTTAAACCCATAGAACTTGGCTTTTTCAAATGCAGATTTTTTTATATTACCAGATTTCATACTTCCATTTGTTAATCCATTAAATCCAAAGCAAACCTTTGAGCCTCCTAGCTCACACAGTTCAACTTCTTTCGAATCGCCTGGTTCAAACCTAACCGATGTACCAGCTGGTATATTTAATCTATATCCAAATGCCTCCTCTCTAGGAAAATCTAAGACTTTATTTATTTCAAAAAAGTGTGTATGAGAACCTATTTGACATGGTCTATCACCAGTATGTTTTACGGTAACCTTAATTGTCTTTCTGTTTTCATTACAGAGCACATCTCCTTCTGATAAAACATATTCTCCAGGTATCATTATTAATCAGATCCTCCGATTATTATGATATTTAATTTATACTCAGTAGTCATTCATTTTTCACCTATTGAACTGGATCGTGTACGGTAACTAGTTTAGTTCCGTCTGGGAATGTAACTTCGACTTGTACGGTGTGTATCATTTCAGGTACTCCCTCCATAACATCCGTTCTTTTTAAAATATTTCTTGCAGATGTCATCAGCTCAGCGACTGATTTTCCTTCGCGTGCACCTTCTACCACAAAATTGGCTATATAAGCAATTGACTCGGGATAATTTAGTTTCACTCCTTTTTGTTTTCTACCTTCGGCAATTTGAGCCGCCGTCCAAATCATCATTTTTTCAATTTCTCTTGGGGCTAACATCATGTTTAATTCAAATATAACAAGCGTAGTGAATTATTTTAAAATTCAAAATAATAATTAATATATATGAACAATTACAATGATCCGATTTAGTCGATGTCGACTAAAAACTATAATTGTTTAGAAATTTTGACAGGTATACACATTTTTAACCAATAAAACGTCTTGTTGTAATCACCGTTCTTTCCGGTAGGTAATATCAGTTCAAATTTTTCATGCACTGTATGAATTAATAATACATTTTCTTTTATTGCTGTCCCAAACATATTTGATACCAAGGTTTTTGCGTCAGGGTATAACACAAATTTTTTAATATCCTTATAATCTATAGATATTTCATCTGGAGACTGTAAAGAAGTTTTTTGAACGAAGGAATCTTTTCCTTTAATGTCCGAATAATCGATCTTTTCAGATAATACATAGTAAAGGTGTGGCCCGAGACCAGCAACATATCCGGGATCAGCTAGCTTTCGGATTATGCTTTTTCTCAAAAGAATTATCCTACTAGGTGTAAAGGTTAGAAGATAGTCTACTTTCATCGGCTTCTTTTTTATGTATCCAGAGAGTCTCAAAATAATTGGTTCTACATTGCGTTCATACATGAGATCGCAAAACATTTTGATCTTTTGTGTATCTGACAATGTAGAATCAGATTTGATCTTTTTCAAATCGCCCTCGATATCAACCAACAACAAGGCAAGTTATAGAAGGTGAAATATTACTTTTAAAAACAAATGGCTAGATTTTCAAATTAGAGAAAAAATAAGTCTTGATCGTGATCGAAGAACCAGGAAAAAACTAGCCTTCGGGTCTAGACCACCCTATCCCCGCCGGTATATTTCCAAATCCAAATATCGCAATGAGCCAGACCCAAGCCGTAAATACAAATGGTCCCGTAAGCGCAGGCAATCCCCACTGTCCAAAAAATCTCTGAAGTGCAGGCATTACAATAACAGAGCATGCAACTGTTGCAAGTACAGCCAATAAGAATGACTGCCAAGTTAGTGGCACAAAACTAGTTAACGCAATCATTACAAGTACCTGATTGAACCCGTGCAAACCAATTCTGGTTTCCTGTGTAGGTAACTTCATTAATATAGACAATGCTGCCCCTATAGCCGATCCTATTAGCGCCATAAGTCCTCCGAGAAAAAGAGGCGAATATTCATTCCACTGTGATGTATACCCATTAGTAAACCAAGGTCTGTCCTGAACACCAGCTATGAGAGGTGCTAACTCGAAAGTAAGTGTAAGTCCTACGACCCAAAATACACCAGTCTTCCAATTCTCAACAAAGGTAACCTGAGATACACCCTTGAATGTGGCAATTATGAACTCTTTGGGTGTCCACTTGAAATTATCAGGCCTTAGCTGTACGGGATTATCGCTTCCAGAAATTTTCACTTCTTTAACAGATTCTGGTACTTCTGGCCAAACGTCATGGCCATACCGTTTGCTTGCATACATCATAGCCCAAGTAGTAAATATGAAGGAAGATGTAAATCCAGGGATAGCTACAGAATTGGCTACACCACCTTTGAGATCCGGACTAAAAATATCTCCCATAAAGTGTGAGAATGCCATCCACGCTACAGCAGTAATTATGGCTCCAAATATAGAAATCGTAAGGGTTACGCGATTTGCTTTTACGAATGGTCCAGACCAGAAAGCCATTCCAGTTAGAATGGAGTTGTATCCGAACAAACCAAATGTAACTAAACCATAATCTGCACCAAGTAGTAACGCTGTCCCCGCACCAATTAAACCTGCAGCGACCATCATTATACCGGCTTTGCGCGAAGCAATAAGTACACCAGCAAGAATAAATATACCGGTTATTGGTGAACTTAACAATGGAATTTCAGAGATTCCATTAAACAAGATATAGAAGAAATCTAGAAGAGGATCTCCCGACGAATATGTTGGTATTCCCATAGAAGGATTCTGTACAGGTATTGTTTAACAATTTGTATCGAATATCGGTTTATTAATATACAATAGATCTCTATTATACACATTCAATTTAGCAGCAATACAGGCTTATCTGATTCAGACAATACTTTTCTTGTAACGTGACCAATTTCATTGGAATTACCCAACCCTTTTGTTCCCAAGACAATGATATCGACATTAAGATCATGAGCGGTTTTGATAATCCTGTTCGCAGGGTTCCCGACCTTTACTATTCTTTCACATCTCCTTGAAGTATTTATGAGAATACTAGATAGCACAAGACGTCCCTCCTTTTCTACCCGCTTTAATAATTCATTATCATATTCAATATTTTCATCCTTGCTATCATCGGGCCAATCAATCACATGCACCACGTAGATCATAGAATCGACCTGAAACACATGACTAGCATAGTCTAATGCCCTTATAGAAGGCATAGAACCATCAACAGCTACAAGAATCCGTTTATAATTGGCATCAACACGATTTTCAAGATGATCTCCGGTATTCCTCTTTGAAATATCTGATGTCTCATTATCTTGATTTCTTCTTCTAATGCGCTCTTCTACCAAAAATAAAAGTTTTGAAACGACTGTCGAAATTTCTCTTTTGGATTCGATAATGGGTTTGACAATGAGAAAACAAGCAGCTGCACCAGTCCACACTATACTTAGTATTATCCAAAATGCAAAGAATTCAAATGAGAATATATACCCTGAAAAAAATAAAGGCAATGGCCAAATTACGACCAATAAAAGTGTGAAAATTATTCCATATTTATATCCAAAAAGCGTGCGCTTTTTTAGAAAGACTTCATCATTATCCTCCTTTATTAGCGATCTTATTCTCGCTTCGACTACAACAATTCGCTGTTTTGTGATATTGAAATTGAAGTTATCGGGTTTGATCCAGCTTCCCAAGATTACTAATCCGAATCCAGAAACAAATGATGTCAAGTTACCCAATAAAAGTGGGATATCATGACTTGTGGATGTTACAGAAATACTTCCGTAAAAATAACTAGCAGAATAAATCCAAACTATGATTCCGAATAACAGACCCAGTATGGCTGAAATTGAAGCAGCAGTCTTGTTAGTTTTTCTCCAAATCAGAGATAAAGAAATAGGACCCACCGCAGAGCCGATGAGAATTCCCATCGACAGATAAATGTATTGCAAATTCAGGCCGATATGAAACAAGGTTAAAGAGAGAAGCCCGATACCAAATCCAAATATCAGGACAGAGTATTTTGAAATGCTCATAAGCTGTCTGCCAGATGCAGAGGGTTTGAGATATGTTCTATAAATATCAAATGTAAAAAGAGAAGAGAATGCAACCAGTTCAGCAGAACCGGCACATGTAACTGCGGTAAACAGCATAGTCAATATCAAAATACCACCCACCTCGCCAAGGAGGTTTGATATAGTGATTGGAGCGACCAAGCCGTGGCTAACTTCAGAAGCAGAAAGATCAAGATGTAATGCGATCCCAGCAAGTCCTAAAGAGGTAGCTAGCGCAAAAGGTATAGCAAACCAGGCCAGTCCACCAACAAAAAATCCCTTAATCAATGATCTGGGACGCGCCGCAATGGCACGCTGCCAAAATGTCTGATCGACAAAAACAGTTCCAAAATTACCGATGATGTTGATAATCCCAAAAATAAGAGCTCCAACCGATGCAAGCGTAAGAAATGAGCCACCTGAGTTACCTTCGACTGGATCTAATATACTTGCCTCTTGAAGTCCTTCAAATAAGCCCCCTATTCCACCAATATGTGGATTGTAAAAGTAAATCCCCACCACGAGGATCAAAATTACGATAAATATCAAAGAAGTGTTTAGATAATCTGCAAAGAAAGTAGCCTTTAGTCCCCCAAAATAAGTATACATCATAATACTAAGCGGAATAATGAAACATGCAACTGTGATATCAATGCCTGTTAAAGCATTCAATGCAGCAGCACCGCCCAAAACTAACATGGCCGTAACAATTGAGTTTGCTAACAAGGCAAAAAGCAAAAATACTTTATGACCAAATTTCCCTAACCTAAGATAGAGAAATTCAGTAAAGGTATGAGATGAAGGTGCTCTCTTTTTTAATTCTAATGCAATAACGGCAAACAAAATTATCTGTATACTAGCTCCTGCCGCATACCAAAACGGTCCGCTAATTCCATACTTGTAGGCAACGGTTGATGACTCAAGTAATGTGGCAGCCCATATCCAAGCAGAAATAACAGAAGAGGCTAACAGACCGCTCTTTATATTTCGACCAGCTGTAGAAAACCACTCGAATGTTTTTCTTACTCCTAGCCACTTGGTATCGACAAAGATCAATACCAAAACTAATACGGTCATTATCAATCCCCCTCCAATGAAAATAAGGTAACCTATCCCTTCAGAAAGGATGAATGACAATCAAATGTTAAAGTTTAATTGATTTATTTAAATTAATCTTGATTTCGTGATTTATTAATGCGATTTTTAACCGGAAAATTCTGTAATTAATTTGAAATTAAAGTTCTAAACTATAAATAATTAGATCAATAATTTTGTAGTATCAAATCAATGATAGATTCCATAGACGAATTAATCCTCTCTGCTTTAAGTAAAGATGCGAAACAGGATTTAAATGAAATTTGGGACTTTTTAAGAAACTATGGCTATAATTTGAGTCTAGAAGAGATAGATTCGCGAATAAGAACTCTTGAGGATGAAAAAATAATATCAAGATATACTATATCTATTGATACCAAAAAAGTCAGGCATAAAATAGTTAGAGTGGTTTTGGTAACATTTAGACCATCGCAGCATTTGAGAAGTAGAGTAGAAGGGTTAAAGAAATACTTAGAAGATGCACCATTTGTATTATTTTCTGGGAGGACTAGAGGAGGATATGATTGGATTACCATTCAGGTGTTTTCTTCTCCAGAGGTAGCTGACGAAGAAAGTGATATATATAGGAACTTGTTTGGAGACATCATACAGACTTACGAAGTATACGATTTTTCTCCACTAAAGGAATCTACATTTAATGCGTTTACTTATACAGATAAGGAATACAAAAAATTCTTAAGTGAATGGATGCCACCGTTCCTTGGAAGATGATCACCAACTAAATATTATATTCCAACAAAACTTTATTGTTCAAAAAAATGGCAAAAATGTAAAAATACTTTTTGGTAATAATTAGTTTTTTAGATATTTTGCAGTTTTTGTAATTCTAGTGTTTTTAAAGCGGATTGTATCGTCTATTAAAGCGTGGATTTTAAGTCGCAAGTCCATTAAAAAGCTAATAATATCCGTACTTTGTTCAGGTTCACAGTTTAATTGAACCTCCTCTATTATACTGTCTAACCGTGCAAGAGTTATTTTTAAAGCAAGAGACGTTTTTTTGGTAATTTTTAGTGTTTTTAGATTTTTAAGGTTAATATTTTCATTAGCAATCAATTCCAAATCATCACCTGAAAGACCTTCTTTTGTAAAAACTGCTTTTACTTCTCTTATCTGTCTAATGGTTAATTCATTTTCGATTATATGGTCCGTGAACTGGCTAATGTTGCTAGGAGAAAGAGTCGTTAATTCAAGGGCTTGACTAACACTTAGTTTATTTAACATTATTTTTTCCTTTACATCTTGTGGAAGCTTTAAAAGTTGTATTCTGTGAGAAACATATTCCTCACTTTTACCTATCTTCTTGGCCAATTCGGTAACTCCCCCCCACCCGAGGTCTTGTACATATTTTCTAAATGCCTCTGCTTCCTCAAGTACGCTCATAGATTTTCGCTGAATATTTTCCGTTAGTTGAATTTCAAAAGCCTGTTTGTCATTCATTTCCCTAATTTTGCAAGGAATGTGACGCCATCTAAGGGATTTACATGCATAAAAACGTCTATGGCCAGCCACAATTTCAAAGTTATTTTGATACGGACGAATTAAAATTGGCTGTAACAGCCCATGCTCTTTGATACTAGATACAAGTGATTCTACTTCTTGATAATCATTAAATTTATCTCTTAAAGAAAACTGTGACGGACGTATCATTTTAATTTCTATATGTTCTACTATACTAGTATCAAACGCATGCATAAAATAGATAAAGGAGCCTAATACTTATACATTTTCATTTTAAATTAATTAATCCAAATTTTTTGCATTTTTTTTGGAATAATTATAGAAATTTGTTCTGTTCACTCCGTTGGTGTTAAATTTGGGTGTTTAAAAGTGGGTGGTGAATAGAACAAGAGATTTAGTCGGTCAATATTAGTCTATTTCCCTCATGAAATTAATTACTTCCAAACAGTATGCAATGGCTCCTCCTACCAAGGCGGAAAGAATAGTGGAGTATATCCTAAGGTCATCAATTGGATGATGAGAAATCCAATCATGGATTAATACTATCACATTGTGACCTATTATAGTAAACAATACAATTAATCCTGCGGTTATCGCAAAATGACTTGTAGTAGATAGGAAAAAACCTTTAAGACCTCGAGTTTTTTCATCTTGAAATCTTATGATCCTTATATTTGGTAAATTACTTAGCAATTGGTAGCAGCTCAGCTTATCATCTTTGGTCTTAAGCTTAATGATTAATTGTATAATTGGCGGTGCGTCCTCAATTTCATTATCTGTTAACTCACGCATAGATGGATTGATCTGCTTGTTGAAAGGTATAGATTCCAATCTACTTATGACCTCATCTTCTGAAATACTTACATAAGTTAGCTCACAGTATACTGTAAATACATATCTATCCAATCAGAAAAGAAGATAATTAAATGAAAATTTAGGCGTTTCGTTTACTTATTCGGATTCTTATATTTCTCGGATTATACTTTTGAGAAAGATTTTTTTTAAAATCAATTAAATCCTTCTCGGAATCAACATCCAAGGTTATGATTACGTCTGCATCATTAGGAGAATACTTGTGTGTTCTAAAGGCATTAGTGACATGTATATTTCTAAAGTTCTTCGTAGATCCCAATATGTTTTTACAGTTATTAGGCTCGCATTGTATTTCTACTACTGCTGATACACTCATTTTCTCTCCCCATATATATTATGCATAACACCGTTATATACTAACTTATTATACCCTACATGAGTCACTATTTGATGGTATAATATAATCATGTAAAAACATGATTAACATACTATATTAAAAATATATCCATTTCTAAATTTCATATCATTTCATATTTCTAATAGATTTCTAAATTTGTTTTTACTGTTCGATTTATCTAATTCTATTCCAGCTTTCTCCGCAGGCGTTTTTCCGTTCAATGCTGCATGTGGCTTGACAAAGTTATAGTAGATGCGTTGACCTTCTGCAATGGCTGACTTGTGGCTCTTCCAACCCCTTTGAACCTTGACCCTTTCCCTTAGTGATCCATTTAACCTTTCAATTCTGTTATTGTTAGCGTGAGGCTTGTTGATACCACACTTGGCAACATGGTCTGTCTGCTGTCCAAATACCTGCTTAACGCCTTCTCTATAAGCTCTTAATGCATCAGTGTAGATTGTTAGAGGCTTGTTGCCATGACTGTTCTTTATGGCTTCGTTAAAGGCTTGGATTGCCCCGTTAATGTCTCGCTTTTCAGAAAGCTTTGAGGCTATGAGGAATCGAGATTCTCTATCCATGACATTCCAGAGGTAAGCTAATCCGCTTTGTCCTTTACTTGTTTCGCCGTCCTTCATTTTTACAAACAGTTCGTCTACATGCCATTGATTAGACAATTGAGGGATTAGGCTGTTGACATTTTCTGATATTCTAGGGATATACTTTTGTATCCAAGAATAGATAGTTGAAAAGCTAAGGTCTAGCTCAAAGTGGTCGTTTAGATTCCTAGCTACCTTTCTTAATGACAGTCCAGAGAAATACAAGTCCAGAGCAAAGGTAACAATTTCTGGATCGAACTTTAATCCCTTTAAGAGAGATGGTTCTTTGAACTTGTGCTGACAGTCCTTGCACTTGTAAACCTGTTTCTCCTTGTAAAGACCGTACTTCATAACCCTTATTGAACCGCATTGGTCGCACTTGGTAGCATCCTCTGCAAAGATTTTAGGTTGACTTTCAAGCCATAGTTTAACGCCATAGATATGCTTGCAGCACTCTATCTTTCGGTATTCAAAATCAGGACAACTACAAACCCAAATAGATTCTAAAGCTTGGACTTCATATTGCTTGTTGGTAAAAGTTTGAGAATGAACTGTAAAGCTTCCACTGGAGTTTTGGATGATAGAACCTTCCTTTGATATTAAAAGTCCTCTTTCCATTCTAAAATCTATTTGATTGTTGCTCATACTACTATACCACTAGTAGTATAGCGATGGTAGTATTTAACTTTAGTGTTTTATACTTATATACTACTTTAATTATATAATACTATATGGTAGAGAAGAAACCCGACTCAAGAGGTCGGATACCAACTTCAATTAAAATTGACCCAGATTTATGGAAAGAGGCAAAGATTGAAGCCATAACAAGAAACATGGATTTGTCAGAGATGGTTGAAGGTGCATTAAGAAAAGAATTGAAACCGAAAGAATCGGCTGAGCAAGCAAGGGAAACAATGAGGTTAAAAAGAAAACATAGTGGAGATGATTATTGAATATGGGCTATCCTTTTCTTAGAATGAAATTGGAGATTCTACAGAATAGATGGAAAGTTCTAGATGAAATACAGGATAAAATAGAAAAGGTAATAAAAAATTTACCAGAAGGAAGTGAAGAAAGAGACCAACTAATGTTTAAAAAAATGGTTATAAATCTCCTACAACAAGATACTTCAGATATCACTAGTCTATATGTGGAGATTGATCAAATAAAATCAAGTATTGAAATACTGTGGAGTGAAACACTCGGTAAGGATAAGAGTTTTACACTCCCATATGAAAAAAAGGATAAAAGTGTAATGGATAGGGTTGAGGAACAAGAAGGGTATAAAAAAGTTGTGGAATGGGTAAAAAAAGACCTAGAGGAAAAGGCGAAGGATACAGAATTTAGGGATTTGAAATGACAGCAGATTTTGAAGCATGGCAGGAGATATTAGAAAAATGGAAACAGGTCAACAGAATGCAAGACCTAAACCAAAGACTCTATGATGAATTGGGTAGTGCCATAATCTATATTTTAGAATATAGTAAACGAAATGATGTTGTTTTACCTAATAGAGAACGCCTTTGGAAACTTGTTGAGAATATTCATGAAATAACAGGTCGAGTTAACAGATATAGAGGTGAGATTAATAACTTACCACCCAAAACTAAACACCCATTTTCAACACCTGATGAGGAAACAGAACCTAGAAATTGGATTATTTGGTATTAATTTTACAAATAGAATGATGATGATAGAAAGGGTTGTCTTCAATTAAAGATTAGAATAGGACAGAAAGCAAATTCGTACAACATTCTTACTTTTCTCATTAACTAATCTCACCCTTATATAAGAACAACACAATCTTCAACAGACCCACAGTCAAATTATTGAATTAAAACATCATATAATTAAGATACTTTTATAATAATGAGGATGACAAATACAAAAATAAATGTTTTCCAAGATCTTGGTGGGAATAGATGGATCTGAATATTCTAGAAACGCTGTAAATTATGCTCTAGATTTAGTCACAAAATATAACTCAGAATTATTCCTCCTTGCGATTGTTCCTTCTAAAGTTCACCATGGTGATTCTTCTGGTGTATTCGGGATGGTGGCTCCATCGTATTTCGAAGAATACAAAAAGGAAGCTGAAAAGTGGTTTGATGAAATAAAAAATCACATTGGTCAAAAATCCTCAATTGATATCAACAACAAGGTCAAATCAGAGGTCATGACAACACCATTCTCAACTGCTGCCTCAATATTGAACTATGCAGAAGAAAGGGATGTAGATCTAATCATCATTGGAACCAGAGGTCACTCAGGGTTGAAAAAAATGCTACTTGGAAGTGTAGCAACAGATGTCGTCACCTATGCATATTGTCCTGTACTGGTGATAAAATAAAATTAATAACCTACAACACCTTTTTCATTGTCGTTACGTTACCACAGTAAAATAACAATAATAATGATTATTCAAATTGTATTGTTAAATGGATTCTTGAACCAATTGAAGGTATTGGAAAGGTTTTTGCCAAGCGATTAGAATAAACTATATCAGCTCATCCTGATGGAGCTTATCTAATAATGGTTTGAGTTCTTTACGGATTTCTTTTTCATCCAAGACAATACTTAAATCAATTCCTAAAACAATAGATAAGATATTTCTGTCTTCTCTTGCAGTATAAATAGAATTACCAAATATACGGAATTGTTGACGATTATCATGAATCCATTGTTTCCATTTTCTAGTTCTTTGTGTATTTTCCTCCAAAGAACTTATTACATAATCCAAGTGAATTCCTTCCGAGTGATCTAGTAAATTAAGTTTAACCATAGGAAGCATAAGATTCCCACCTCTTACATTTTTTTTCTCTTTTATCATTTGTTCTATAATGTTCTCCTCTATTTCATGGTCAGGCAATGATGCATCATTCTTTCCGTTTGGGTCTGAATTGTCATGATACTTATCTAGGTCCACATTATAATTTGGAAAGAAATATCCTGTGAGATTTTTATCCCAGTCATAAACTTTGTAAATAGTGTCGATATATTCGATTTTCCATAAATTATCTTCCCTCTTCTTCCTCCCAATCATGATTTAAAAGAAAGCTACATTTGGTATTTTAAGTTGACAGAATTCCCCGCTTTTATTTAAACACGAGAATTAATCTCCAAAGGCTTGACAGACAATATAGCAGTTAAATTAAATTTCAAATTTGAACAAGAAAAAGAATAAAAAAAGTTATCTTGGATTATTCAAAAAAAGAAACAAGAGAAATAAAAAAAAGGAATTTGGATTTTTAAATCTTGTAGGACTCTAATTCATCGATGCTAAACTTTAAGAATACTTCCGCACCGTTGTACCCTTCAATCTGACTTTTTGGTATGCTATACTCCTTTCGGTCTCCATGAGAGGCAATAATCACAGAATCTGAATTAATAGCATCAACATTTCCCGCATCTTGATAGTCATTTGATCTAACGTTTTTATGAACAATGCTTTCCCAATCCAATATAGATTCTGACAAGGCATGTATAAAACAAAATTAGATCTTTTAAGTCTTAGTATTTATACATAATAGAATGTATTATGGATTATATTATTTGAAAGATTTTGATACTTTACTAAATATTTTTATAAAATGAACAAGGCAAAAAGTCCTCAAAAGTAATAAATGATTGTATTTTTTGATACTTCTGATGTAGTTTCTTAAAGAGGATCTTCCAAATCATACTTCTTAAATACTCCATAGTTGTCTAATGCATCTTTTTGAAAAGCAAAAATTGCCATACCCCATACTTTGCATTTTTGTTTGTTATCAAAAAATTTAAAATTTAATATCATGATATCCAATAAGCAATATCTATAGCCTGTTTTTTTGTTCTGCGAGCATGTCTTCAAAATTTATTCCTATATTTAGAAACATATTCCGGCATACTTAAATAGAATTCTTAAAACCATCGCTATTTGGGATTCAATCCTATGGAAACCCTCATAAATTATCAAGTCTTCATGAAAATCAAAGCAATGGTTCCTCATGTTTGAAAATTGGTAAATGTATTGCCCAATTTTTGAATCTTTTTTTGTCTACTTGTACCTTGGCAGAGCTGTTCGTGTAAAGTTAACCGCACCATACTAACCTTTATCTCTGCCTAGTAATAGATTTCAAATTATAAAAACCGACCTGCGATGAATCGTCATACATTCTATTTTGCAAAAAAATCAAAATCAGAAATAAACACATAGTTTTTAAAAATTGGGTTTATATCTAACACATTGCCTGTATATCATCCGTTTCTAAATTTTACCAATAGTATAAGATTAGCCGAGTATGGATATATTGGAATAACATCTATTGAGAAAAAAATTATTGACACAAAATTCTTCCAAAGATTACGAAGAATTAAGCAGAGTTCAAATCTATTTATGGCATTTCCAGGAGCATCTCATTCGCGTTTTGAACATTCCTTGGGTGCCATGCATGTTGCTGGCGAGGCATCCACATACATCATATTAAATTCCAACAACACGATTAATTCCACTTCAATAATTGACTTGATGGACACAATAGATTGTAAAAATGAGTTTAAAAAACAAATTCAAATTACAAGGCTGGCAGCACTGTTACATGATATAGGACACGCTCCCTTCTCCCATACATTTGAGGAATTTCTAAAATTAGTAAATCCATCTCTAGATTGGAAGCATGAATACTTAAGCTTGGAGATAATTTATGATAAGTTTGGAGAACTTATTTTTAAATTATCAGAAAATACGATTGAGTCGTACGAGGTTATGTCACTGTTGTGCGATCTATCCCCAGACCTTAAAATAATCGACAAAACTAAAAAAGTTCTTGAAAAAGTCGGTGTGAGAAAAGAGATTATAGCCAAAATGGATGTTTTTTTGCAATCCAATTGGTATTTGAATTTTCTCGTAAAAGAGGATCCGTATAATGTAGACAGGTTCAATTATCTGATCCTAGACTCCAATAGAACGGGTGCAAAAGAATACGGATTTGTAGACGTAGGTAGAATAATCCAGAATTTGTATTATTTAGAAAAAGACAAGATCGTAACTGTATCTACTCAAGCTAAAGAAGCAGCCATGAGATTCTTTGAGGCATATTCTCAAATGCACAGGTCAATTTATTTACACAAGATATCACAAGGAGCCGACATACATTTGTCTTATATAATGAAAGAAGTTGCAAAAGAATCAGATACTATCTTTCATAAATTAACCAATCCTCAAATGGAAATTCTTTTGGAACTTTCTGATGATGTTTTGATTTATGAATTATCAAAAACAAAAAATGAAAAGACTAAGAAGTTGGTCAATGATTATCTAAACAGGAATATTTTATCATTGGTTCATGAATTCGATCTAAGCGATAATAACAAGATTACTAGGATAATGGACACAAAGGGATCAAAAGGCTTGCAAGACGAAATCAAAAAAGAATCAGGGTTGGCTGACAATAGCGTAGTTCTGGTAATTAACATTACAAACAAAAAGGCTACTAAACCACCTGTAGATGAGTCTACGCTAAAGAGACTCATGTTTTATAATACCAAATCCAAAAAATTAGAATCACTTGACTTGGATTTTATCAAACAACTATATCCTAACAAAAAATACAGAATTTTTGTAGAAAAAGAAGATAAAGAAAGGATTAAAGAAATTCTAAGCGAATGGTTGGAAGATTAATTTTCTTTTGGACTTACATGAGACTAAATATCATCCGGAGAAATAGCGCCCCAACAATAAAAATCTCTTCAACTATAGTATCATAAATTGATTCACCAAAGTATTTGATATTTAGAATAATAACCTAGAAAAGCAAATCAAGTTACTAAATAATAAGGAAAATAATTTAGTAGAATTAACTTCACAAACTCAAATATTTATCATTCGTATTGTAATATGTAATTCAAGTATTGTCCTAAACAAGCAATGATGTGAATGTAGCAGCATGCTGATTAAGTAGAACAATATTTGTTATTCATTCACTTTTTTTATGATTTTTGATTAAACGATACAAGGTAGAAGAGGTGACGTATTTATGCTCTCATAATAAAATACAAGACAAAAGTATAGAAAATCCAAGGTAATTATATCAACAACAACAAACTTCTAACTAAACAAAATACGCCAACATTTAATAATACATCATAAATCACGTTGTTAAAAGTAGGAAGAATTAGTCACATTCTTTTTATTATATACATCTATATGCTAGTTACATGTGATGTTATAATTCCTTTAGGCAGTTATGAAACTGCAAAAGAATTTTTTTGATCTGTAGAGTTCATAGCATGAGCTGTTGTTATTAACGACACTTTGTCTGAATTTTCGTTGGCTACGTAAATATTACCATTGCTTGGGTTGTATTTTATATCCTGCGGATCATCTCCCACATTAAAAGTGTTGATCACTTTGTTGGTATTGCTGTCTATTTCAAGGACTTTACCGCTTCCATCTGAGTTAGAAATGGATGTCATGTAAATATTACCATTGCTTGGGTTGTATTCTAGATTTTGAGCATTGTCATCTGTCGTAATAGTGTTGATCACTTTGTTGGTATTGCTGTCTATTATGGATATATCTCCTGACTCAGAGTTAGAAACATAAATATTACCATTGCTTGGGTTGTATTCTAAAGCATTAGGGCTGCCGTCTACTGGGATTGTGTTGATCACTTTGTTGGTATTGCTGTCTATTATGGATATATCTCCTGACTCAGAGTTAGAAACATAGATATTACCATTGCTTGGGTTGTATTCTAGAAAGCTTGGACCCTTTCCTACATTAATAGTATGAATTATTTTATTTGTGGCATTATCTATTACAAGAATTTTACCTTGTACATCAGTATCTGTATCAGAGTTAGGATCAGAAACTACGTAAATATTACCATTGCTTGGGTTGTATTCTAGGAAAATAGGACCATGTGGTATATGTATGGTGTGTATTACTTTGTTGGTATTGCTGTCTAATACTAATACCTGTCCCAGGTTACTTACATACATATCATCATTGCTTGGGTTGTATTTTAAAAATTGCGGACTATCTCCTCCCGCAATTGTTTGAATCACTTTGTTGGTATTGCTGTCTATGGCTAACACATTATATAGATTAGTAGCATACATAACACCATTATGAAGGTTGTATTCTAAAGCATTAGGGCTGCCGTCTACTGGGATTGTGTTGATCACTTTGTTGGTATTGCTGTCTATTATGGATATATCTCCAGAATTAAAGTTGGCTACGTAAATATTACCATTGCTTGGGTTGTATTCCAAGACTTGCGGTGACTCTCCAACTTTGATAGAGATCGTTTGAGGTTGTGCCAATACCTTCTCCAAGTTCAAAATTGCCAGAGGTAAGATAACGGAGATCATCAAAACAAAATAGCAAATAGATTTAGAAACTGTGTTAACGTCTTTGTTCAATTTCTGTTTTTTTTCAAATTCTCACATAAACAGATTTATAAATTTTTTTACACACTTTAATAAAATTTCTGATAATTTTTTAATGCTTAATATCCAATAATGTTGCAAAGAAATTTCTCGGCTTGAGGTGACCAAACGAATGAGAGATACATATAAAAATGAAAATATAAAATTTGCTATATGCTGCAGTCCTAATAAAGGATATTATATAAAATTCTATGTTAAGGTAATCTCGATAAGTGAAGGCAAAGAACTCATATACGATTCCTATTCCTAAGGAAATGTTACAAAGAATAGACAGAATGTCATCGCCCGCTCATGTTGGCAAACTCCAACATGCTATAGATTTCATTGCACCTTTAGGTACACCCGTTCTTGCTGCAGCAGAAGGTGTGATAACATACGTCAAAGACGATTCGAATATTGGTGGACCTGATCCAGCATATTGGTCATACAGTAATTTCATTACAATCAAACATTCAAATGGTGAATTTTCAAGATATGATCACCTAGACTTTAAAAGTTCCAATGTAAGGTTATATGACAAAGTACAGGTTGGTGAAACGATAGCTAGAGTAGGTTTAACTGGTTACACTTATCTTCCACATCTTCATTTTCAAGTCTTTATTTTTACAGGATATAACATCTGGACCGACTTTGAGACAATAGAAGTCAATGATTTTGAAAGAATTATTTAAAAAATTGGTAACAAATAGTAATAGACATATTCAGAGTAATGCAAGAATTTGCTATCAGCAGCTCAACCTTGTCAACATAATTTCTCAAATATTTTAAAATACAGGAAGAAAATCTTGTCTTATTTCTTTTTATTTGCATTTATTTTCAATAACCCTATTTGTATGTTATCTGTAAATTTTGAAACCCTAGATATCATAATGACATAAGTATCAAAATAGACAAATAAAAGAATAAAATATAGTTAAGCAATTTCTTTCATAAAGTTGATTACTAATGACCATGGATTTAGATTAAGGCCAGGAGTTATAGACGATGCTAAAGAGATCGGAAGAATAATTTTTGAAGCATTTTCAGAAATTGCAGATAAACATGGCTTTCCTAGGGAGTTTCCAAACGTTGAAACTGGAATAAACGTGGCAACTTTCTTTTTGTCCAATCCAGGGTTCTATTCGGTTGTTGCCGAAGATCTAAACCAAGATAGTAACAAAATTATTGGCAGTAACTTTCTAGATGAAAGATCAACATTGGTAGCAGGAGTTGGACCAATAACAATTGATCTAAAGTCACAGGATAAAGGTGTGGGTCGACTATTAATGAAAAATGTAATGGAGAGAGCCAGGAACAAAAACTATCCAGCAATTCGTTTACTCCAAGCATCTTATCATAACCGATCGCTTGCATTGTATACCAGATTGGGATTTGATGTTAGGGAGCCCATATCCACACTTCAGGGAAAAGCGATTCAAGCAGAGATTCCTGGAAAGTCTGTGAGAAGAGCAAAAGAATCAGACTTGGAATACTGTAACGCAATCTGCAAATCAATTCATGGTCACGATAGAAATGGTGAACTCAAGGATAGCATAAAACAAGGAATAGCAAAAGTAGTTTTAACAGGAAATAAAATTACAGGCTATACAAGCGGACTGACATATTTTAATCACTCTGTTGGACTTGCCAATGATGATCTAAAAGCTCTCATAGCCTCAGAAACTGCTGCGGATACGGATATTCCAGAGAGTTATGGAGGACCAGGTATCCTTATTCCAACTCGAAATGCCAAATTATTTAGATGGTGTCTTGATAATAAGCTGAGGCTAGTTCATCAACTTACTCTTATGACTGTTGGGATGTATAATGAACCCGCTGGATATTACATGCCATCTATTCTATATTGAAGATCATCAATAATAATCCTACAGTTACTACCATATGACAATGCTTGATTGGTTCTTTATCGACCGATCCTGATTATCAAAATTACAATTAGAGCGGAATGGTTTTTGGACTGGACCATTAAAACAAGTATAAAAAGTTAATCGTCTAAGTAGCCATTTGTTAGGGACAAGACTCATATTCTTCAGAAACAGGGTATACAATATACCGAGAATTGAGTTCATCCGTATGATAACAAAAAAAGAATGAGATAGGGTATATAGGTTTGTCCTCATTCTTATAAAAGAGATAGGGATACTAAGGGAAGGGAAGGAAAGGTAATGTGAAAGTATCTCGACTAAAGGAAACACATTGTGAGTTTGAAATAAAGAAAAGATTGAATTGTGAACTTTGAAAATTTAATTTCAAGACAGTCAAAAAGTTTTTATAAATATTGATTAAAGTCATTGTTATAAAATAAAATTCATCGCCAATTAATAAGGAGTGCCTTTAGATCTCTGAGTAGTTAATGCGTTTACATACCACTCAAACTCATCAAGAAATTTGCTTACTCTTTTGTCATATGATTCATCGATTAAATGCCCATTTTCATCAAATACCTTGTGTACCCTTGGAATAGCCAATGAACAAGGTATTGAAGGTGAACCTAATTCTGCAAATATTAATCGTAACTGCTGTGCCGCATTGATTCCAGCAAACATACCAGGAGAATAAGAAACTATAGCTGAAGGTTTGAAATAATATTCTTCCAAAAAATAATCCAATGTATTTTTTAATACACCGGATGTACTTCGATTATACTCTGGTGTAACAGGTATGTATCCCTCTGCATTTTTAATTTTGTCTCTAAGTTCTACAAATTTTTCAGAAGGACTCACCATTTCTTTATACATTCTATCAAGTAATGGCAAATCTAATTCCATTGGATCTATAAAGTAGACTCTATGACGTCTTTCTTCAAGTTTTTTTTCTATCCATCTGGCTACCCCAAATCCTTTCCTATCTCTTCTGACTGAGCAACGATGATTGCAATTTGTGCCAATGGAAATAAATATGCATATTGTTATTAAAACGATCATAATAGATCACTTAGGCAAATATCGCAGATCTGTTTAAAAATTCATTCAAGTCTGTTGAAACTATTCTGTATAGCATAGTCAATGTGCTATCAAATGCATATGATAATGTGTAAAGAAATTCAAATTCAGTCATAGATTTAGTCAAAGTAGAAAGTCCAATCAAAATGTAAATTCATTACATTTTTCATAAAAAAATCATATAATTTCGCCAATGACTGTGGTATCAAAATCTTTCACCACTTGAATGTTACTTATCTTCCGATTCCCTCTTTGTAGAAAGTTATTGATTTCAATCATGGCAGCATCATTTCATCCAAATATTTTCTGTTTTATCATAGAGATTTTTAAAATTAGCCATATAAACCTAAATCGGAACGTTCCAAACATTTTTTATTAGAAGTGATCAAAGAATCCATGTGTTTCTCTAACCCTTCGACATCCAAACCGATGGTTTTTTTGCATACTGAAAATATAAAATAAAATAAATGTAAAACAGCAATATCAAATAATTCAATATATTAAAGAAATTTCATTACTTCATTACTAATCAAAACACACAAAAATATTAAAATCTAGGTTCATGATGTAAATACATCCCATTAAGGATTTAATGAACCAACATCCTTTATCCGATATACGATGATGACAATATAATAGATTATTCATAATTTACCATGGTTCAATCTGTCCATCATAAAAGAACCCACCACTAGGACCATTGTTGGATAATAGACATGCCCATACAATACCTTTGGCGCCTTCTTCGACTGGACGTCCTCCTTTTCCACCCATATCAGTTGATACCCAACCAGGATCAACCGAATTTACAGGTATATTGGTTTCATCTAACTCCCACGCCAATTTTTTTGTTAACGCATTGAGAGCCACTTTAGAAATGCCATATGCAGGGGTTTCACCACCCATATAATATAACGAACCTGAGCCACTTGATATATTTACTATCCGTCCATAATTGTTCCTTTGCATAAGTGGAATAAACTTTTGACAAAGTAACCACGGTCCATATAGATTAGTTTTAAGGGCTTGGGTAACCACATCCAAGTTAGCGTTCAGAGTGGATTGATTTGAGTCATACAATATTGCAGCATTATTAACCAGGATATCGAGACGTGAAAACTTCCTTTCTATTTCATTGAAAACATCCACAATATTTTTCTTATCTGTTACATCCAGTTTACAGAATGAAACGTCCAAGCCTTTGGTGCTTAATGTTTGTGCTGCACGTTCACCTTTTACCTGATCGCGGGCTGTCAGTATGACTTTTAATCCCAATTGTGAAAGTTGTTTACATATTTCAAATCCTATTCCCCTATTTGCTCCTGTAACAAGAGCAATTTTTTTGTCAAGTTTGGCATTCACGTCTACTCTGATAAACAATCCTTTAATATGTTTGATAATTTATTAGAATACGAAAGCGTTGAGCAAGGGCGTTATTACTCACTAGCAGGGATATAAAAATTACTGTACTTTCACGAAAGAACAATATAATTCAATAAGTTGTTAGATAGATAGCAATCCACCACCTTCTCACTATCACAGATCAAGTCATATAGCAAAAGTATGTATTGTGAAGGTCTATTCAAAAATAAAAACATTTAGGTATTTTTTTATGGATCATATTAATGCTAATCTTCCAAGTCGATTCTCTCAGAGGTTATCTCTTCCGTGAATCCTTTTGTTTCAGTTACAGGGTTCTTTTTTACTACTACCTCCTCTTTAACATAGGGTCTTTTAATAATTTCGACTTTCTCTCTCTTAACAGGTATCTCTATTTCTTGTGTTGAGGTAACGGGTTTTTGATCTGTTTCACTTTGTCCGTTTTGAGATTTTCTCGTTTCAATAGATATTTCTTCATGGGTTACAGGAATCTCTATAGTTTTGGTTTCTGTTACTGGCTCTTTGGTTATTGTTACTATGTCTTCCTCAGTTCGTTTTGAAACATCTACTCTTTCCTCCATTAGTGGTACTGTATTGGATTTGTCAATTTGATTATCTTGAATGTATTGTGATGGAATTTGCACTTTATCTTTGGTCAAGTCATCCTCACCTTGTGAACTCTTTTCAAAGTTTTCTGGTCCCCGATATTTAGTATAAGCTTCATCCTCCGAAACATTGAATCGCAGGATGCTTCCATCATAACTTTCGGCCTTTCCTTTAGGTATGCCAAATATCTCTATATCTATCAATCCTTTTTGAGTTATGACAAATTGAGGCGTTACTTCCTGGACCTCACCAAAATCTGCATCATTAATACCCCTGGCTTCTTTTTTTATAACATCATGCCAATCAATACTAGAGCTCACAAATAATCATATATAACATGCTATAAATATGGTAGACAAACTTGGTATTATTAATGGTAATATTTAAGAATTAGATTTTTACAAATTAAATGTTCATATACTATTATAGATAGTTCTGATAAAGTGAACACGAAAGTATTCCATGGTACTCTGGTCTAATACAACCCCATCCTTGAGAAGTTCTTGATAAGATACTCTATTCTATAAAATCAGTATCAAAAATCAAACAACTGTTTAATCATTAAAGATAGTTACAATAAAGAAATACAATATGAGAAATACTCGATCCCTAATATCCCATCCGGTACACCTATAGCGAAACCTCACGTTGATCTCACATTTAATGACTATTTACCAATCAAATACAAGGAGTTCAGAAGCTCTGAATATGGATAAATGACTTGACTATTTCATTTCTCAAAGAAGTCAAAGTTATCTTTCTTCATTCAGAATAAATTATTTAAAAATTCGATAAGAGAATGTAAGTTTGTAAATAACAAAAGCGTATTGTTAAAATCAATGACTAAATATCAATTAGGAAGATTGTATTTCATTCATACAAATACGGTAAAAAAAATTTTTTGGTACTAACCATAATTGACCATGACATCTAATTCAAGAACTGCGTGTTCATAAGAATGGTTCTAGTTTCAGATAGCCTCTTTCTCAAAGTCATGATATTGATATTGGCTGCTGCAGCAATCTTTGATTGGG
>NZ_VUYS01000022.1 GCF_008389435.1 Candidatus Nitrosocosmicus agrestis
GTAAATAAATTAGGAAGAAGGGTCAAGTTTCAATTATTACTTCTTCCATGTAAGAAGAACATAAAATCTGATATGATAAATTGGTGCAATCCATCGGTCGACTATTACAACTAGGAGTTTAAATCCCTTAACTGTATAAAGCCATTTGAACTAATGTAGATCTTTTATTAGCACATCAATGCTACAGCACTATATAGAATTGTATCTTACTAGAAATAAAACGATATTAGCCCAGCCATTTGTTATAGGAGATAAAAAAATAAAAAAAATAGAATTAAGGGAATATGAGATAGATAATTTCAGAGATAAAAGACATAAAGAATACTCCATTAAGATCTATCTTGAAACAGAGAATAATCAAATAGAAATGGATTATCTCGGTCATACTACAACTCAGTGGAATACATATGATGAAATTTCCAATTTTCTTGTCAACTATAACGGACTCACTTCCACAATTAACAGGATTCTTATCGAATTGGATGGAAAAATAAGACCACACATTGAGCATGGTTCATAAGAGACTAAACAATTGGTTAAGACTCATAATTCTAGGGAATGATTCAAGCCCTCTATTCCAGGGCTGATCAAAAACAACGATCCGTTTCGGAAACATTATCTCTTTGGCGTTTATAGGAGAATCATCTACTAGTAAGAAGAAAGGAAAACAACTCTTTGGAGCATCATCAAAGATAAAAATAATATCATTGAAGGAGATCTTATGAAGATCCAACCAATATGATACAAAAGGCATAGTTACACGCTCTCTTTTAGTAATGATAGAAATTCTAAATCCTTGTTCCATAAGACCATTTATTACTTTTGATACATCATTACTAGTTGGTGGAATATCCCTCCATCGGTTTTTCCATACGGATATAAACAATTCAGAAATCTGATTTTTACTTATAGGTAATACGTTGTGAATATGCCAATCAAAAATATCTTTCTTTCTAATGTTGGCATGGAAGACGATGTTATACTCTTCAACCCAAATTAACATTACATCTGCCAACACCGAATCAAGATCAAGAGCAATAGTTTTTTTGGGAAGCATCAACAATTAATGTATATTTTGATTAAATAAATTTTCAAAACACTAGTTTTTATATAATCACCATTAACCAACAGTTAGTTTAGCATCGGTTTTATAATTAACCGAGCTATTATGAATACCACCATTTCAAGATCATCGATATTTGTTAGATTTAAGACTCATAAGCATCAATCATGAGGACAAAGTGTTAGTTCAAAGTTTAAACATTTTATACAAACACAATCAAATCACTTATTTCAATCATAACAAATAAGATCATCAATATGGAATAATCTTGATAGGTTTTCTAATTCTCCCTTTAGTCGAAGCTTGCCCTTTTGGTCAAAACCACCTTCTTTTAAGTCTATCTCTTGAATAATTACCCATGGAAAGTACTAAACAAACAAGGAAGGCGGAATGCGAAGTATATAAATTTAGGAATCTGTTACGGTAAAGTTAATAACTAGATCAAATTTATGAATTTCATTTTTTAGGAATTAAAGATAACCGAAGAATTTGTCATATTTGGAACAATGTTTAACAATAAATAAAGTTATTAAGTGAATAATCATTTGATTATAACTATTGTTCAATTCATTGTTTAAACTCAGTGTGATTTACAAGAGTCCTGCCACTTTAGTTAAATGTAATAAGATTGATAAAATCTGAGGTTAACACAGTTCTCTGATTCTAAGGGTATAGAATCACAATATGAATGGAGAGATGACATTTTTTGGTATGACGATTGAATTTGCATTAACTAAATAACAGATCTTAATGCATTAATAACTAAACAAAAAATTGGAAAAAGGCTAAATCAAATCCAACAATGATTTTGCAGCGGTATATGCTCAACTTCAAATTTTTAAGAGGAATTGTGGATGTTGATGTCATTTTTGATACTTTCTGGATTAATAGTTATATCTTTTCCATAATGATAATTTCCTCTGTAAATATTACTTTGATTCAATAGAGTCCTATATCAGAGAATGTTCATCAGAAGAGAAGACATGGCAACTGAGGTCGGATCAGGCTCGGCATACATAGAATGCAAATATAGAAGAAAAAGACATAGGTAAAGGAAGGTAAGATAGTTTCCAATCTATTTCAAAAAGTAACCTTATCAATCATGTTCTTTTTACTCTATTGTAGAAGAGGGTTTAGGATTCCAGTTAATAACCACAAAATACAATTCAATAAAGATATATTTAATTTTGTAATAAAGACATTCAACCATAGAATGACAAAGAAAGAGATTCTAAAGATTTTTTTTATTGCCTTTATCACCGGTAATATCATGGGTATTGTAATAATCCAAATTTTTGAAACACTTACATTGATTAGTGTTATAATTCTAGAAATTTCACTTGTAATTACAATACTTTTGTTGTTTATCGCTAGTAAGGCTTGGAATAAGCACCTCGAAAAAACAAAACATGAAAGAAATAGTCAATAAGAATAAATAGTCTATAGTTTATAAGTTTTGGATCACATTTCAATTTTTCAGCAAGCATAAATTGACTAATTTGTCAATCAAGTATTATATACACAATTAATGGAAGAGCTTTCAAATCAACAGTTATTCTTGAGGTATTCTAAAATAAAAGGTTGCCCCAGAGTCTACGTTATTTTCAGCCCAAATCTTCCCACCATGAGCAATAATAATACTCTTTGAAATAAACAGTCCCAAACCTGTACCTTCAAAAGATTTAGAAGCAAATTTAGTAAAGAGTCTTGGTATTATTTCTGGATCAATACCATGCCCAGTATCCCTGATACTAGTAGTAACATAGTTATTACCATGTATGTCGTTCCCTAATTCTACAGAAATACTGATAGAACCTTTTTCAGTAAATTTAACAGAGTTACTAAGGAGATTAAAGATAACTTGAGTAATTCTGTTTTTGTCAGCAAATATAAAAACATCTTTTTGGACATAGTCAATAGATATATTTTCGAGTTGATCCGGATCACTACTAATAATTTGAGCTTTTATATCACTAATACATGAAATTATAATATCATTTAGATTGAATCGCTCTTTATTGAGTTTAAGAGATTGACTTTCAATTTTGGTGATGTCCAAGATGTCCGATGCTAATCTTCTCAATCGTTTGGCATTACGTATAATCGAACTTACTTGTTCCCTGTCAACTTTAACTTCAGTTTTCCCATCTTCA
This sequence comes from Candidatus Nitrosocosmicus agrestis, assembly GCF_008389435.1. Lineage (GTDB taxonomy): Archaea > Thermoproteota > Nitrososphaeria > Nitrososphaerales > Nitrososphaeraceae > Nitrosocosmicus > Nitrosocosmicus agrestis. Next base: position 3,217 of record NZ_VUYS01000022.1, read on the forward strand.
AATTGTTTTTCAAGAAAAATAGCATCACCAAGGATGGGCATGATAGGTGTACGCAGTTCATGAGCAGCTATGTTAATAAATTCCTTCTGCATTCTATCATGGATACTTAATTTTTCATTAGCTGATTCCAATAATTTATTATAATTTATCAATGAATTATTTGCATCTCTTAATTCAATTGTCCTTGCATTCACTGCTGATTCTAGCCTCTTGTTCCAAGACAATATCAAAAATGCTATCCCAAGTGCAACTGCTCCAATTATTAAAATCATCAAAGTGCTAAAATTCTTTTGATTATTGATTAGTACTCCGACTTCTGCGGCAAGTTGATGCGGTGAGCTAACAAATAAAGTCCAAAGATATTTACCACCAATAAATACAGGTTGATAGGTTATCGTAGTCTTGTTTCCACCCATTAAAATTAGATCTTCAGCTCCTGCAAATCCTTTCAAGGATCTCGCAAGAAGAGAATTATAAGGACCTCGAATTTCTTCAGGAACAAGTGATTGAAACTCCTCTCCGAGATAGTACTTTCCTATTAAAGATGGATTACTACCATAGATAATAACACCATTTTTATCCATCAATCCTACGTTACCAGCTACTTGAGGTGCTAATTCGCTCTGTAAAAATCTTCCAAGTTCATGGATTTTTATCGAAGCCACAATAACTCCCTTAAAATTATCAGCATCAGAATTATCCAATATTGGGAATGATATATATAATCGTGGAATCTTATCTATCGATTCAATGGCACTACTATAGTAACTTGCATGTGTCTCTTTAGGAATAACAAAATACTCCCTATTACTTAAATCAATATTACTATACGATTTTACGATACTAGAGTTAACATTGCTAATTGATACGATTCGCCCATTTTCATCTATCCAATAATATCCCTCCGTGAGTGATTTTGTGGAGTTTTGAACGGCATCGATTATAATTTTGGTTTCGTCGATATTACTATAATTTACTATCTTCGAAAGGATCTCCAAATTTGTAGAAACTGGATCTATAATGTGTAAGAGTGTCTTTGAAAGACCATCAGTTTCGATAATAGCATTTGATCGAATGTCACTAGATGCAATCTCACTTATCTGATCTGCTGTGAGACCAGAATAATGATAAGAAAGTATAGATAGGGATACACCTACGCCAATGACAAGTATTAATAAAAAGACATTATTCCGCGATAGTATTATGCTGAGCATTTAAAGTGATTTATTACCATTATACAGATCGGTATTTAAGATGCTAACATCGATTTAATCTTAAAAATTAAATCGTTCATATCTATTGGTTTAATTATAAAGTCTTTGACATCTATAGAGGGAAGTACTTTTGTAAACTCGTCTTTATTTATTTCAAAGGCAGTAATAAATGCAATTTTTGTGTCAGGTCGCATTTCTTTTATATTTCTATATAATTCAAATCCATTCATTCGGGGCATACGAATATCGGTGATTATTACATCATAATATCCAGACTCATGAGCCCTAAATGAATTTAATGCATCATGTCCACTAGAAAATATTTCAACTTGAAATTCGTTAGTTATCTCAAGATCTCTCTTAATAATCCTAAGAATATCTTTTTCATCATCTACGACCATAATTCTGGCCAATTTATTCTTGGAAGGATTGTTAATTTCAACTTCGGACGTCATGGATACTATTTTTACACTAATATTTAAGTAAATGAAATATATTAATTAGCATTTCTGAAGAATTAATAATACCTTTATTTAAGTGAAATAGCTACAAGTATTTAGTAATTTAATTCTAACAGTACAAGGTTTGGAAATCAAATTTTGATGTCAAAAAAAGTTGAAAAACATATCCAATCAAAAATGAAATAAATTTTGAATTACTTCTGATTAGATAATCCTACATCTAATATTGAAGATCAAATGTAGTTAGAACCTCAGGTTACAGCAGAATTTGATAATAAGTCACTGTTATTGACGAATTGCATATATATAAGTTAAACTCTAAACGAAATTAAAATTATAGATAAATGGCAAAGAATAATTTGATTAAAAAATATTAAATCGCTATATGATATCATTCTTAGTTAGAAGAATTAAGGAGGCAGATTTTGAAAATGGATTTTTTGAAACTCTTTCTAATTTAACTACAGTTGGAGATATTCGATTCAATGAGTATAGGATGGAGATAATTAATAGGATCTTAGGTGATCAAAATTATATTATCATAGTAGCTGAAGAGCAAGAAAATCACACTATAATTGGTACCGCGACTTTACTAATTGAGCAAAAATTTATTCATAACGGAGGTAGGGTTGGTCATATAGAAGATGTTGCTACGAGGGCAGGCTTTGAAGGAATTGGTGTAGGTAAGAAAATAATCCAAAAATTAATAGAAACATCTAAAGAACTACAGTGTTATAAGATAATCTTAGATTGTGATGACAAAGTAATTGGATTTTATGAAAAATTAGGGTTTAAGAAGAAAGCAGTTATGATGAGACTAGATTTATGACGCCAAATTTGGCGCAATTTATTTATAAAATGAATTCCTTGTTAATATATGGACGAAAAAGGGATAGAATTCACAAAGAACAGGCCACTTGAAAGGATCTTTAGAAATAATATAGCAAGAATAATTGATTTTTTCATCATTAATCAACAATTCCAATTTACTTCAAAGGAAATTAGTGATATTACCGAAATGCCTCTAAGATCGGTGCAAAGAATATTACCTCACTTAATTCAAACCAAGATTGTTAAAGCCAATAGATGTAATGGCAGAATCTTGGGTTACGAATTAAACAAGAATTTTCGATTGGTAGAGATCTTGAGTTCATACTCGATAGAAACAGTCAATATCTTCATAGATGAAGCAATTGATACAAACAAGAATGAAATACAACAAGTGAACAGCAAATTAATGAGTTAATTTATGGATTAATCAACGAAATCATTTAACCACAAAATATATAGAATATCGCTAAAACCTCTATCCAAGATGTCTTAAAATATACACATTGATTTGATAGAATAGATATGGAAGTCTAAATAAAGATTCATATGATTTGTTTCGAGCTTTGTACAACAAGTATTATAGTTTACTATACAGATTATTTTATAATGATTAGGATTAAGAATGCGACCTTCATGTGTCCGATAGAATTAAGTTTTTTACAACTTCAACACCGAATCATACCCTGTTAAACCACATTGGACTGTCATCATCCAAATGAGATTCTGTATATACATTGTCATATAGCCATATTAACACACATAACTTGGCTTTTGTGGTTATGGAACATATTACAATGTTTTTGGTATTCGAGTGGTGAGATTTTGTTATGCAGAATTTCCTTATATTGATAATTTAAACGAGGACATTGGATTTGATCGATTTTAAAAAATTTATTTTAGAAGCAAAATTCATCTACAGAGTCGCATTGATTGTGATATCCAGCGAACGTAATCCAATAATACTAATAGTTGTATGTTATTTGGTTACCATCATTCAAACCTATTTACCATTATTTCCTAATCCTTTGCATGCTTACACTCTTTTGGGGAAAATAGATGTAGTGAATAGTCAAATAACTCTTTTGGGAATTAAGATATGAGATACTTGCAAGTTCCTTACAAACGACAATATTCACCAGTATGTATACAGCATGGCATTAAGAATATGTTACATAAAGTAGATGTCATTACAATTTACTTCCTGGAACAGGATGGAATCAATGTCTAGAATAGTTTTCGCAATAGCAACCCTATTAACGATGACGTTGATATTCGGTTACATTAACAGCATTTCCATCGTGTTTGCTCAAAGTGAAATTGACAACAGCACTTCAACTGAAGCCGTAACCTCATCGTACGATGCCATAATTAAGGCAATTCTTATAATCTCCCAGCTCGTCATAGCAGGTTTGGCTTTTAATGAAATTTTATATATGTATTTGAAACAGAGTAGGATTACATTATTTAACAATAATGATACTTCAACATGGACAAGTCATTTTCAAGTGTCTGATCGATATTTGAATCTGATTATAATATTTTCCATCGTCATGGCAGCATCATCTACAACAATATTGCTAATCCAGGTTATTGATCTCGAAAAAGAATTAGGGATAGATATAACCACCGCTTTTAATATAATAACTTCTACTTCAGTGGGTGGGGTATGGATTACTAGGATAATTTGTTCGATAGTAATAATCTTGGCGGCGATAATTTATTATACATTGCTATTTAAAATAAAAAAAATCAAAAATAAAGAATACAAATTATCATTTACAAAAGGAAAGGGCCAAAAAGTAATTAAATATTTATTCCCAAGTTTAATTCTTTTTTCCATTTTGGTTAGCTTATACTCCAACAGTATGATAAGCCATAGTAACGCTCTATCTTCGTATTCAAAATTAGCAGTTTTTGTAGACTGGATTCATCTCACTGCTGTAGCCATATGGATTGGCGGATTATTCTATATTTACAGCATAATACTAAAAGACTGGAAAGTAAATTATGATGGTAATAGAAGTAAAAGAAAGGGAATCAGTTCTTTGGTCAGACTAGGTGAAATAAATGGCATAGATCGACAAACCATAGCGGCTAAATTCATTATGAATTTTTCATATGTTGCAATACTCTCACTGATTATAATAGGAATTACCGGCTTAATACTGGGAAGAATACATCTACAGAATATCTCTTCATTATTCCTTACTGTTTATGGAAATATTCTAATTTTAAAAATATGTCTTACATTACCCATGATAATTCTAGGAAAATATAACCAAGATAAAGTTGCGCATATGTCGAATCTGGAAATAAATCACGAGAATATCAATTTAGAAGAAAATTCTAAAGATATTGAAAACATCAGAAATTTTATCCTCAAAAAAGTCAAGAAATCTATTGGGATAGAATTATTGCTAGGCATAGCAATTGTAACGGTAGCTTCTTTTTTGTCAGTAACATCCCCCCCTTCACTTTCAACATCTAATGATAGTGATGCCTATCTGAATGTCAATCAAGAACCCATGTTAGCTTTAAGTTTTGGTGATGGCAATATGTTCACCTTGATTACAATACTGCTATCCAGCACAATAATTATAGCAGGTTTTGTCAATTTACGAAAGAACGCAAGGAAAATCAAAATAACATGGAAATAAGTTTCTTTAACAATTTATGTCATACGTAATCTCAAGATTCTATCCAAAACTTCTGTAAAAATACAGAAAAGTATAATCAGCACAAAATTTCCAAGACTTTTTGTGTTTAATTTTCAAACAACTACAATGTGAAATCCATATAATACATAAAAATATTAAAGTCGTTACAATATGATTCAAATATAATTCAAGATGATTCAGATAGATGAGCACAAAATTTTTGAAATTATTAGAGTTAAAAAACCAAAATCTGTTGCATTGAATGGTCCAGAGCCTTTATTACCAAAAATACAAAAAGTTTGTTGCAATATCGAGAAAGAATTCAATATAATTTCTTATATTATCGGCGATCGGAGCTGGGGTTCTTGTGATTTAAACACACAAGCAATGGAAATGCTTGATGCTGATCTACTATTTAATATAGGTCATACCATTAGTTTAGAAAGCTTTGGGAACAAAGTTTACATGATAAATGCCTATGATACAGTCAAGTTTGACTCGATAGCACTAAAATGTGCAAAGGAATTAGCGGGAAAATACAAAACAATCTCACTCGTTACAGACAGTCAACATCTTCATGAAATCGAACCGGTCAAAAGAATTTTTGAAGAGCAAGGATTTACCGTCGAGGTTGGAAAAGGAAAAGGGCAATTAAATGATGCACAAGTTTTTGGTTGTGAATTCCATCCAGTACATAGGATCAAAAATAGTATCGAAGCTTTTGTATTTCTTGGCCAGAGTAGATTCCATTCCATCGGGATTGCATTATCTACTGAAAAACCAACTTTTATGCTTGATCCTTATTTTGAGGAATTTATACCTATAGATAAAGAAGCTGAAATAGTCAAAAAAAGGGCAATTTTGTCAGTTTATAAGGCACTAGACGCAAGAACTATTGGAATTGTTATTGGTCTTAAAGAAGGGCAATTTGCTAAAATCAAGGCAATAGAATTTAGACGTGATTTAAACAAACTAGGAATTAATACCCAATTAATTGCAATGACAGAAATTTCCAATGAAAAACTTGAGAATTTTAAAGAAATAGACGCTTTTATACAATTGGCATGTCCACGTCTCGGAACGGATAACTTCTTTTCAAAACCAATGTTATCTGTTCCCCAGGGCCTCGCTTTGATCAAGTTACTTAAAAAAGAACCTATTGAGGAATTCTTTAGAATCCAGCATTGGTTATGAATCCAACCTAATGTTTCCATTCAAGTATAAACAGATAAAGATGAAATAAGGATATTATCGAGCGACATCCTTGTAAGAATTATATTTAATCTAATGTTAATATAAGCCAATTAATGGTAACTATATCAAAAAGGCTTTCATTGGTGATATTTTTTGTCGCGGGATTCATATTCATCGGAATAGGAATTGCCTCAATAATTGATTCAAATATTCCTAGGTATGTAGAGATATCAGAGAAGATAAACCCAAATCAATCAGGAATATTTACACCCGATATGAATGTAGGCAACATTGCAAACATTTATTTAAATGGCTCGCAGGCCACGGTTTTGGTAGTAGATCCTAACAACAAACTTATACTCAACAAGACAGATGTTTCAGGCATATTCAATCACACCATTAAGGCAGAGGTGAACGGTAAGCTTAAAATCCAAATTATCAATGATGGAGGATCAAGCCTAAATTTGAATTTAGGAGCATATTCAAAAGCAAGTCCTCTAGCATTTAGTGGTCAGATGATGCTCATCATTACTGGAATAGTTGTGATAGGTCTTGGATTGAGGACAAGAATGCAATCATAATCAGAATATTTCTGCTTTTTTATAAGATCCCAATAACTTAAAGAACTTGACTGAGGCCTTTATTGCTTGTAGAGAGTCCACAATGCTTTCTTCACTTGGATTGCCTTCAAAATCTACGAAAAAGTAATATTCCCATGGAATATCTTTCGTTGGTCTAGACTCAATTCGAGTTAGATTAATCTTTCTTAAAGCAAATTCTTTGAGTATTAAATATAGGGACCCAGGTTTATGGGCAATCGAAAATATGATGGAAATTTTATTATGGGTTTCATTGGGCTCATACAATCTTGAAATAATCAGAAAGCGAGTAAAATTATTGGAATTATCTTCAATATCCTGATCCGCTATTTTCATATCGTATATTTCAGAAGCGCGTTTACTGGCTATTGCGGCAGCTTGATATTTTGAATTTTCTTTGATAAATTTGACTGAACCAGCAGTGTCGTACATTGGAATAGCATCCAGATGTTTTGATTGAAGATATCTTCTACATTGAGCTAGAGCTTGTGGATGCGAATATACTAAAGAGATATCGTCCTCTTTCGAATTCTTATTTATAATAAGACAATGATGAATTTTTTGATAGATCTCTCCGATCACAAATAATGATTTTTCAACCAGAAGATCATATGTCTCGTTTATACTACCCTCGGTAGAGTTTTCTACAGGTACAACAGCTAAATCAATTATAGAATTTTCAACACCTTCAAATAATTCACGAAACGATCTAAAAGGAATAAATAAATTTCCTGGATCCGGAAATTTAATACTTGCAGCCGTTTCACTATATGATCCAGATTCTCCCTGAAAACCTATTCGTATAGAATTCATATTCTAAAACTGCATATCATATAATTGTGTAAATGATTGCTTGCCATAGTCAATCGAAACTTTCCTATCTTCGAAATTTCCACAAAAGTTACACTTCAATCCACCAGGAACTTTTGTAAACTCATTTCCACAGGAAAAACAAATAGTATACACCACGCCAAGATCTTTGTCTTCGAGTGATAGGTGGATAGAGGAGTTCAATAAGCTACAAACTCTTCCTCTGATAATATCCCCTACTTTGAACACATATTTTCCCTTATATCCCCTTTCACGCCAACTTGAACCATATCCTCCACTAGAAGCAGAAAAGCGTGTTGATGCAATAGCAGAAAATCCAGATTTTGAATATTTTTCATTGATATATACTATCCTCACAGAAATCATATTACCAAATAACATATCAATATATCCAACGACGATATCACCGATTTTTGGTATCATAGGAGGATTCTTTTGTTTAACATTTAATATTCTGTCTTGGAGGTTAATTGATGATCCTCCTATGGCAGATGATCGGATATCACCATCATCCACATATGTATTCTTACCCGCGTCATATTCCTCAATAACAGACAATAATTCACCAGGAATAATCTTATTAGTTTCACGAGTTTTCTTCAATTTGAATCAATCAATTTTAGAAGATTAAGGTTATAATTGTTACAATTGATTTATTTATTCTTATATAATAATTCCATCATGTCCAAAGCTTGTCGGGTCTCTTTTACATTATGGGTCCTAAGTAATGACGCTCCATTGATAGCACAGTGCATTTCCGCAATAATTGATGGGATAAGCCTCTCTTCGGCATCCAAATTAAACAAGGATTTGAGAAAGGACTTTCTTGAAATGGAAACACAAATAGGCATTCTTAAAAATTTTAATTTTTGAAAATTGGATATAATTTCCATATCCCGAACGTACCAATCTAATCCTTTTATTCTAGAATAAAATGGATTATTTCCAGTATTCCTAAAAAAACCGATAGAAGGATCAATTATTAGATTTTCGGTTTTTATATTAAATGCTTGAGCTATCCTGATGCTAGATCCTATTAGAGACAAAGTATCATGTATGTCCCCAAATATCGAGTATTGTTCAGTTTCGGAAGCATATGAACAGATAATAACTGGTAAATTATTCTCAAATGCAAGTTTTGGCATTTTTTTATCATATTTTAGTCCAGTGACATCGTTTATGGCATTAATGTCTAGGTTCAATAATCCCCGAACAACAGATGACCTCATTGTGTCTACTGAAATAGGAATATCACTAATTTGTCTAATAGCTGATATGGCCTCAAACAAGCGTTTTTGCTCCACATCTGCTGGAATCAATGTGTTTAGATAGGGAGCGGTAGACATTCCTCCGACGTCGATAATATCAACTCCAGAATTCTCCATTTCAATCACAGTATCCTGAATTTCATTTTCTTTTAGTTTAATTGAATTCCTATAGAATGACTCGGGGCTCAAATTAACAATTCCCATTATCTTTACATTCTTTTCATCATAAGTAATGGAGGTCTTGCCTATTGTTGCCAACAAACATGAGTACAAAATTAGTTTTAAAAACGTTAATGAATTTAATGATATATGGTTGTAAATTAATCAAATATAAAATATAACTTTTAGTTAACGATTTATAGTTCTCCAATATGGTATTCGACAAAAAGATCCAGCTATTTCCATACACGTTTGGTTTACAATTCTTTGACCTGAAAGGAAAGCATCATACTTTCAATTCTATCCTCTATACTACATCTTTCTCCTTTCTTTTTTCTAGGTTACTTTTCCTCTCCCTCTCTTTCTCTCTTCCCCCTTCTTCTGCTACTCTGCCTCTTTACCAAGTTTTTCTCTAGAATAGTGAATATGGTAGTAATCTATTTTAGAATTCGGCGTGCCTTTGGATACCAAGAACCACCACGTCCATTCTTAGAAACTGAATGCTTTTATGGGTCTTGACGAGGTCTGATAGAAAACTCTGGACAACAAACATGTTTTTTCTCTTTTTAGGTTTTTTAGCAAAAGTAGTGCAAGGTTCCACTTATTTTCTGATTCTATTGATAGCTATCTATAGCCGTATATATGACGAATCAACATGAGTAAAGTCTCGTCTAATATAAACACTGATATCTTTCTTTTTATATCCCAAAAAACTGGTCTTTGTACTTTTGTTGAATCCAGTTTTAGTGCGACATATTTCGTTTAATAAAACAGGTTGTTATCTTTCAGATGTTTTTCTCAAAGATGGGGCTGAAAAGGTACAAACAAAGACTTGATACATATGTACTTTTGATACGTTATGTTTATAGTATCCACAATTGGAATACCGTGTTTCTTCGAGCTATAGGTTTATCGTTAAATTAGCAGGACCGATCTTTGTACTGATAGTACAAAATTAGTTTTTAGCCGCTTAAGGGTTATAGATAAAAATAGGATATAAGGTTATTTGTTTTGAAAAAACTTTGAAATAATAGGCATAGCTTTTTCCGTAACTAAATAATCAAAGTCATCTGTTTCTGGATCCAAGGTGAAGATTAACAAAAACTCCAATCTATTTTTTTGATTGGTAACTGGTATAGTGATTCTCAGAATTTTTTCGTACAAAGAACAGGTATAGTATAGCTTTCCTAATAAATCCTGCCACCTTAATCTGGTATATTGCCTAGTTGAGGCTGTAATGGCATACTGTTCTGTTTCTTCGTCGTTTAACAAAGGGACTATATCTTTTCTTTCAGCAGTAGTAAGCATCATACCATGTTTATCTGCAACACCTACAAATCGTATCCTAGAATCAATTCCGACTAGATTATCACAAAGGCTCCTGAATTCAGCAACATGTTTCTCCATGACTATTGTTACTGGTATATAGACATGGCATTATTTTAATATTTTTCATAAAGAATCTCTCCATTTAACTCTATTCGTATAATCCTAGATGCCGGAATTTTCTGAAAATTCTCTGAAAGGACAATGAATTCATCCAATGAGACTTTCTTGTGGTTTTCAAAATCTCTGAATGTCAACTTGTACAGTTTAGGGTTATCAGCATACAAGGCCCTACTAAAGATCTCTTCTATTTTACCTTTTCCAACCATTATTTTAAAACTCAAAGTAAATAGGCTTGTCAGAGTATGATAAATTTTTTTGATACTGCACATGGTCTTGTCGATTTATTTACTATTCTTAAAGTATAACATGGACATCAAAACAGACCTTTATGATTGCAGAAACATCTAAAATACAATAAAGCGAATATACTCCTTATTTAATTAAATAGCAACAGGTTATTTGGCACCTGTCATCTAGGTTATTGCACAAGCATAAAAAACCGGATAACTATGTCACAAATTCAAAAGATTTAATATTCAACTTTGAAGAAAGATAACAGGCACACCTAGTATGACTCATTGTATAGCAATTCATTCTTATAAGGGGGGCACTGGCAAGACAACAATCGCTGCGAATGCAGCAGCATTACTTGTTATGATGGGTAAGCGAGTTGCTATACTAGATCTAGATGTATATGCCCCAAGCTTGCATAATTATTTTAAGATTAATCCAAAAAAATGGATTAACGATTTTTTGGATAATAATGCAGACATTGATGAAGCTATTGTAGATCTTACAGATACTCACCTTCCTCAATTAAGAGAAAAATCTCATTCAGAAGGCAGATTGTTTACAGGATTTTCTAATCCTAGCAGAGACGCCATATTCAAATTTGAGATGGGTAACGGCACAGACTATTGGAAAAAACAATTTAGAAAACTGGTTTTTCTCAGAGAACAGATAATCACCAAGCTTGACACAGATTTTATAATCATTGACACCAGCCCGGGAATTAGACATTGGTCAATTAATGCACTCTCAATAGCAGACAAGTTGATTCTTACAATGAAAATGGATGATCTAGATATAGAAGGAACTAAGAAACTCTTATTTGAGATTTATACAACGTTTGTCAGATTTGGCGCCATTTCATATATATTGCTTAATAGAGTATCAGGCTATTGCATTCCAGGTACTACTATGGATTCAGGTATGGAAAAAAATCAAGATCATAGGATGGTATTGGAGGAATTACACAAAGAGACTGGAGCTAATTCGTTAACTCCTTTGCCATGTTATTGCGATATACAGTTCAGTCCAAGGGAATTTCTAACGGTAATCAATAACCCCACCCATCCATTTTCACTAAAGCTAAAAAATATAATCAATGAAATGATAAACAATCAATAAGATTCACTACTATTAATTTTAAATTAGAGAAGAATGCATTTGAGTGTAATAGCATGAGTAAGAAGAAAAAAAACGCGGATAATGATGGTATCAAGAAAGATTCGATGAGCAAAGATAAGAGCAATGAGAATAGCTATTTTGCACGTGGAAGAAAGAAAAGAAAACAATATTTGAAGATTATAATTCCCAGTATTGTAGCAGTAATTATAGTTGGTATAGTATTGGCCATTCTCTTTCCAAGCGAGAACGTGGCAGCTAAATATGGCGCTTTAGGATCCGCACATGATCACGGTGCATTATTAATTAGCCTAAATGGTACGGACTTGGACCTTGCGCAGCAGAAATACATGGTTAGATCAAATTACATTCATGTAGAGAGTTATAACGGTACTCTTGATGGTAATACTATTCATAAGCATTCGATTAATGCACCATTGGGAGAATTCCTTAAAAGCCTAAGAATGGACATTTCAAATGGTTGTTTTATAACGGATACTAATCAGCGCTACTGTGATAACCCTGTTGATAAACTTAGCTTTTATGTAAATGGCAACAAGACAGATGATATTATGAACTATGTCTTAAACGATGGTGATAGGATGTTAATAACTTATGGAAAACAAAATTCAACAGAACTTGATAGAGAGTTCCAAAAACTAAATGAATTGCCAATAAACAGAAAATAAGATTGTAAACCTCACATCTTAGAGCACTTCAATGGGCAATTGCGGGTTATTTCCCCATTCATCCCATGAACCAGGGTACATTTTTACATTTTTGTATCCAAGATTTTTTAATACAATAATGTATTAGAAGTTCGACATCCCCCTTGACAATTAGTAATTATCCCGGTTTGTTTGGGTATGAAAAAATACAGTTCCTTTAGTTCACTAAAGTTTAAAAACTTTTTTGCAGGTTACGGACCCATCAATGTTTATTGATGTAGGAACATGTCCTCTATGATTTGCATGGGCTATACGACCACTATATTCAGCTTCGGATCTACAGTCAATAATAATAACCTCTTTTTCCCTCTTGATGCAATTAGCACATAATTAAAATTGGCTAAAACGCTATAATCTATAGTAAATTTGAATTTTTTATATTTAAATCGATTAGTAGATAAATCGATAGGTTAATCGAGATTCAATCAGTGCTTATTTTATCAGTCCAACATATATGCCCTTTTGAGGAAAAAAATATGTCAATAGTCAAACTCCACGAAAAGTAGAAGGTCCAGAAATCTTGTCGCAAAATACCACAGGATCAGACAAATCAACACCAATACAGTTTAATAACATATTCATGTGTCTATTGAATTGCAGGATTCCTTTTCGTGGTGTATCAATCTAATGAAATTGCATCAAATCAATATTAATTGCGCCTGATAAATGACCAAGCAAATAATCTTGAAAAGAGAGTATCGACGATTAGTAATTTAGGAGTCTCTACATATTGTATCTACTAAAGATTCAGCACTCATTGTAAAGCTCAAAGATGTAAATAATCAATGGTCAATAATTAAGAATTCTGTCACCTCCATTGAATTGAAAAAGTTTTTAATAAAAAGTATAAGAGTACATAGTAGGGCAAGATATGACTAAGAAAACAGCGAAGACTAAAACTGATGATAATGGACTCCCCGAATGGGCAGACAATGAATTGAAAAATGCAAACTTCCAAGAGCTAGATAGTATAAATCGAACAGGTTATTTTCTTGATATTAATTCACAAAACAATAAAGCTGACATTCAACTATACGAATCTTTGCCGGATGGAAGAACAATTGTTGAAGAAATAGAGTTGACAGACAATATAAAAACATCAAAATTAATGAAAGGATTTGTATATGAGTTTAAAATTAAGATCTCTAATGCAAAATTAAGTGATCAACTGCGGGAATTGTTGAAAACAAAGTACCAAATTGACATGGATGAGATTTTCAAATTCGATTTAGAAGGTGCACAAATGATGGATGTGGAATCGGACTACAGTCCAAGTACCAAAGAAGGGGATGAGGAGGAAGATGTTTAGGACAAAATTCAATTTTGTAATTTACGGAATTGGCGTTCGATTATAAAATTAACAATTGAGGGGAAAAAAAATTTGAAAGGCAACGCCAACCCCGCAATTGCAGGTACATACACTTGAAAAGAGCCCGACATCAAAGACTTTAGTATCGCTTTTGAGACCTGTTCAGGCTTTAATACATATTTCATTGGAATTTTATAATTAAAAGACTCGTTGTTAAAGAAATTAGTCTTCACCCCAATAGGGTTGACGACAGACACTTTTATACTTGTTTTCTTTAATTCTTGATTTAATGATTCAGAAAAACCCAGCATTGCGAATTTAGAACCACAGTAAGCGGCCATACCAGGTATGCCAAAGCTAGCAGCCAGAGATGCTACATTAATTATATGTCCACTATTTCGCTTAATCATGCAATCCAGAAAAACTTTTGTAAAATATATCATACCAAAGTAATTAGTATAGGTGATTTTTTCTATTTCCTCAATAGAGGTTTTTTCTACACTATTAAAGATACCAATGCCTGCATTATTAATTAGGCAGTCAATATAGCCAAACCGCTTGAGTATTTTGTCACCTAAATGCTTAACATCTTCCTTGTTAGATACATCACAAGACATAGTAATAACCTCAACGTCTTTTCTCTTGACTTCTTCAGAACATTTATCTAGACGATACTGATCTCTTGCAACCAAAATTAGCGATTTAATTGGATATTGAGACAAGTCATTTGTAATACACTTACCTATTCCACTTGAGGCACCAGTGACTACAAAGATCTTATTTTTGAGTAGACTGTGTAGAGCATCCATTCATAATAAGTATCATTATATTTATTTAAAATATAACTAGTAATAAGAAATCCAGACTTTTTTATGAAGTAGTTGAAGTTGATGAAGAGGAGGTGGAGGAGGAGGAGGAGTAATTGATCTTTAAAGTTAATCTCATTAATGCAATCCACATAATTACAAGTGGAATATAATAAGAAGCAATTCTCCATGCAATTATAACGTTTAATTGATCTGTATCATGCATTATATTCCCAATTTGTGAAACATCGTTAAGGTGATTGATATAGCCCCATAATCCCCATTCAGCTAGTCCAGAACCACCAATTGTAATTGGTAGTGTACCTAAGATTGTGGATGACGATGTAGCCATAAACGAGAGGAACAAACCTATAGTGGTGTCAACCGAGTGCGTCAAAACCAGAAAAGAAAATCCATGAAAAACAAATGCGATTAACGTAATCGCTATTCCTACCGAAAATATTTTCACAGATTTTAGCGACCCAAAGTTTTCCCTACTCATTACACACAAGTCATCTAAGGCCTTATTAACAGAGTTAATTCCACGTTTGGCTTTATCTTCAGAAACAAATTTCCTTGTCAGATTATAAGAGAATGCAGGTAATTGAATATTTTTCTTTGCAGAATAAGCCAGTATGAAAAACCAAAACCCAAATGTCGGGGTAGCAATAGATATGACAATCAAACCAATTAGTAAAGATCCATTAAATATTGCTATGAAGCCCGCTATAAAGGCTAAAATGGTCCCTACGAACACATCGGCTATAATTTCCATCGTTGTTACCCAAGCAGCTCTTCCTGCGGGAACACCACTTTTAGTTAAAAAGGCTATTCGAACAAGTTCTCCCCCGATATATGAAGGAGTTGTTTGTGTGACAAATTCACCTGCCAAGCGAGCATATATAATTTTCCAGAATGAACTAACATTCTTACCAATAAATTTTCTAACAAAATAATAAAATCTAACTGCTTGAAGAAAGATCCTCGCCATAGTGGCGATAAATGAAATCAAAAATGGAATTATACCTACAGACAAAACATCGTTAAGGGAAACGGGAGTAAATAGAAAAATGAGCAACATTGGTATAACACTTACCGTTATGAAAATCACCCGCCAATTCAAGGTATAACAAGTAATTCAAAAGAAGGAATATAATAATCATACAAATATAACAATAAAATTAGAATAAAGTATAAAATGTACGATAATGTATGCTATTTTCGTTACTGGAACTGCAGGCTCAGGCAAATCACTTCTAACCGCTAGATTATTAGAATGGTATCATAGCCATGATGTTTCACCAATTTCCGTCAATCTGGATCCTGGTGTATCCAAATTACAATATGATCCGGATGTAGACGTCAGAGAATTAATTGATTACTATTCTATTATGGAAGATTAT
This sequence comes from Candidatus Nitrosocosmicus agrestis, assembly GCF_008389435.1. Lineage (GTDB taxonomy): Archaea > Thermoproteota > Nitrososphaeria > Nitrososphaerales > Nitrososphaeraceae > Nitrosocosmicus > Nitrosocosmicus agrestis. The sequence goes on from NZ_VUYS01000022.1 coordinate 19,473, forward strand.
AATTTAGGACCAAATGGTTCGCTCATTCTAGCAAATGATCTGATATCAACAAAAATAGGCGAAATTCAAGACAGAGTTCAAGAATTAAATCCAGACTATGTTATAGTCGATACGCCCGGTCAAATAGAATTATTTGCATTCAGATCTAGCGGACCGTATTTTATCTCGAATTTTTACTCAGACATCAAAGTTGCTTTGTTTACTATGGATGGAACATTGGCTACCTCTCCAATAAGCTTTGTTTCGCTAATGTTTTTGTCACAATCAATTAAATTACGTTTGAACATCCCTCAAATTAACGTACTAACTAAAAGAGATAAAATTATTGAAAAGTTGCCCGAAATATTAAGATGGTCTAACTCGATTATCTCTCTTCAACAATCTTTAGATTTGGAAAAGGAAATTGAACAATCATTGATAAGTAAGGATTTAATCCGAACACTTTACAAGAGTGGAAATATGATATCCCCCATTGCAGTGTCAAATATGACCATGAATGGAATGATAAATTTATCTGCAGCATTATCAAGGATACTAACTCATGGAGAAAAGGAGTAGACAACAAGTGAAATTGAATCAGAACGGAAATGAGTCAAATTATGAAGAATGTACCGCTAGTGCGTCTGCTTCTACAGCAAATTTGGGTCCGGGGTATGATATATTTGGATTGGGTTTGGACGTATTAGAAGACATCGTTACTGTGAAAATCAAAAAAAGAGCGGTAAAAAGTAAAAATAATTTAAAAATAATAATCAAAGGTGATGAAGCTGAAAGTATTCCAAAAAAACCCGAAGCGAATACTTCAGGATTAGTAGCAAAAAAAATGATTGCAGAATATAACCTTTATAATTACAACTTTCTAATAGAAATTGAAAAAAATATTCCCGCAGGTTATGGGATGGGAAGCAGTGCCGCATCAGCGGTAGCAACAGCAGTCTCAATAGATTCTTTGTTTGAGTTCAATCTTGATCAAATAAAGTTAATGGAATATTCTGCCGAAGGGGAATTGGCCAGTGCAGGGGTAAAGCACTATGACAACATTTCAGGTGCACATTTTGGAAACTTCGTCATTGTAAAGACATATCCAAAGCTAGATTTCATTAATATTAAATCACCCAAGGAATTGATCTTGGTTGTTTGCGTTCCTACAATCAATGTTCCTAAGAAAAAAACAGAAATTTCACGTGCAGTTCTTCCCAAAAAGATACCATTACAAAATATAGTTTATAATATGTCCAATGCATGTTCTTTAGTTGCAGGATTTTACAAGGGTGATGTACAGATGATTTGCGATAGTATTAATGACTGCATAATAGAACCATACAGAAAAAAGATGATTCCAGGTTATGATATTATCAAAAATGCATGTTTACAAGAAGGTGCAATGGCGTTCACAATAAGCGGAGCTGGGCCATCCACCATCGCATTCATGAATACAAAGAAAACAGCACTTCATATATCAAAAGTGATGAGAGAAGAGCATGAAAAGTTAGGCATAGGGTGCAAAACTTTCTTAACAAAACCTAGCTCTGGTTCAAGAATACTTTCTTTAAAATAAAAGGGTTAAATCATTATTTCTTTGAACTTTTGTTAAGAAATGCAGACATCATGGTATGTCGATCTTCATGAGCAAAGCAAAGTGCCCAACCATATATTTCTAGCCGTAGCCCCGTATCTATATCGGCATCCATACCCTTATTAATTAACATTTTACTAATTTTTACAGCATTAAAGCTATTTCTTGTAATCTCTTTGGCAAAATTTATTGAATAGTCCAAAAGTTTTCGATTTAGTAGTTTCGAAAGAGCAATATTTCTTTCCTTTTCATTATTTTCATCAACAGAAGAATTCAAGTTTGATTTTTCCTCGTCAGTCAAAGAAATCACATTATTAACCAAACCAATATCTGCCGCTTCATGTGAAGAGATCATCTTTCCAGTAAAAATCATTTCTTTTGCTTTTGCAGGTCCTACTACTCTCAATAATCGCTGTGTTCCTCCCCATCCAGGCGGGATACCAATAGTAGCTTCAGGTTGACCAATTTTTGCGTTTTCGGAAGCGAATCTAATATCACAAACCAGAGAAAGCTCACACCCTCCACCTAACGCAAAACCGTTTATTGCAGCGATTACGGGTTTTTCCATTTTCTCAATCTTGTTTAACATATTTTGAGCAGATGATGCATATCTTTCGGCAGTTACTGCATCAATATTGACCATATACGAAATATCAGCACCTGCACAGAATGAACGTTCCCCTGCTCCGGTTATTATCAATACTTTAATTCCCTCGTCGGCAGAAATTATGTCTATTGCACGGCTCAATTCAGATATTACATCAAGGTTCATTGCATTTAGAGCCTCAGGCCGATTAATTTTAAGAACTGCAATATCGCTGGATAAATCTATTTGAACATACTTCATCGAAGACATAAACAGAGTTTTATAGTCCTTTAAATTAAATCTTATTAAATTCTACTCCATAGAGTCATATTCGTCTTTGATTTCATCGCCTTTCTGTAAGAATTCTCTTCTAGCATTATTCATAAGTTTGAATAAGGATTCGAGTGATTTGATGTCAACACTAGGACTATTAGGATTCTTCATTTCCCTGAGCTCTTTTGTAAATTTTTTTGCAATATCATATAGGTTTATCTTCTCTGCAAGGCTAATGAATTCCTCCTTTTCAAAAGGTTTTGGTAGTACTTCAGGAACACTTTTTAAGGTGGATACATACTCAACGAATGCTTTTTTTGGCCATGCAGAGGCAAACATTATTCTTTGATCATTTTTTAATTCCAAGATCTCTTTGGCAATAAGTAATCCGTTCTGATGCGCTGCCGCTACATTCTTGGAGGGTAGATCATAATCCAGCACAACTAAATCGAACGAACCATTGTAAGGTTCATATTCATCATTAGTTTTTTGGATGGATTTCTCATATTCTTGAATTCCATCTTCATAATTTTTCGCAATAGTGTAATCATGTCTATTTTCTTCCAACCATATAGAATATAATTGACAAATGTCATCGTCATCTTCGATGATTAGAATATTCAAGATAACCCAGTTGAACCGAACAAATAATAAAATTTTACTATTTTCGTTTTAAAAATTAAGTAGACTGTTCGTTTCTGAGAATCTTCACAAATGAGCTAACAGAAAAGGGTTTGAATATGAAGTGATCATACATTAAATTATTGTTCAGTGTTTCCATTGCATCTCTATTTATTTTATTTGAGGACATAAAATATCCTTTTATCTTTTTATCCCTCTTTTTGAGATCATCGTATAGATCAAATCCATCTAACCCTTGAACATTAATTCCGAGAAAAACCAGAGAATATTTTCCAGGGATAAAGCTCTCAATTGCTTTGTATGGGTCGTCAAAATAATCGACTTCGTAGCCCAAATCTATGATTTCCTGTTTAATGGATTGCAAGTTTTCGGAAAAATCTTCTATAATCAATAGTTTGGTATTGCTTACAGAATCAAGTTCAGTTAAATGATAAGATATATCGGGGGCTTTTAATGGTATTTTAATTAGAAACTTTGCACCAATATCATCAACTCTATTTTCAACTACTATACTACCACCATGAATTTCAATTATTTTTTTTGAGATAAATAATCCAAGTCCTGCACCGCCAGAATTTGGATAAAACTTGGTAAATATTCGTTCAGGGTTTTCATCAGGTATGCCTGGACCTTCATCTTCTATTAAAACAGTTGCTTCGCGATCTTCGTCGTGTCTAATTGCACTAATCATTATTCTGTTACCCCCATTTTTCTTTGTAAAAAAGTATGAATTGTTGAGGATATTCTCAAAAGCTTGTTTGACATATTCTTTATCGGCTTCTATAAAAAGCTGACGAGAAGATTCCTGAAATAAAAATCGAATTCCAGACGAATCCTTACTTGAAAATTGATTATAATCCCTGGTGATATTGTCAAGTAGTTCACACAAATTGAAATTCTCAAAAAAAAGTTTTGATGGATTTGCCTCAATTTTAGAAATATCGAGTATATCATTAGCGATATTTTTCAGTTTTTCTGCATTTTTTATTATAATGTTAAGATAATCTACCATATCAGGATCGCTAATTTTGGATTTCAAAGTCTTAGAAAATCCAATTATGGGCAATATCGGATTCCTTAGTTGATGGGAAGCAATGTCGACAAAGTCTTGTTGAAATATATTTCGTTTTTCAAGAATGCTATTTTTGTCCAAAGCATTCCAAGCATTATCAAATAACCAACAAAATAATCGGACTTCTTCTCCTTCCAATGGATCTGATAATTTACCCGAAAAAATACGATCACTTGTTTCGTTACTTATCTTATAGAAATAGATTCGAGATCGTTGAGATATTATTGTTATCATGTGGTCATCGGAATCGAAAAACAAAATAGCATTTTTGATAGAAATATTTTTGAATGGTTTAAAAAAATCTACTATAGATTCATACTGATCACTGGTTTTGCAATTAATCAATATACGTATTGAAGGCGATTTTAAGGACGCAATAGTTTCATGAATCGAATTTTTTTTTAAAAAAATAAAAGAGTAATAGGAATTTAATGCTAAATCGATCGGTTGTTGATCTGACTCCTTCAATACCTTAACGAGGTCGAAATCCATGTAATTTTGAGTGTGTATTTACTTGATTATCTTCTTTTTAGTATCGAATACATCATCCAACATTATTTCAAGATCATCTTCAAATTTCTTTAAAATTCTTCTTAAGCTTTGTTCCAGTTCTTTAACTCGTTTTTCTGTTTCGAGTTTAAATATTTCTCGAGATATAGCAGAATATACATGAAAATGTCCACCCTCTTTCAAGGTTCGGCTTTCTTTTACACATATCCCCAAACCTGTTAATTTCTGTAAAGACCTAAAGACAGTACTTTTGTCTCGGTTTACAGCTTTAGACAAATCCTCCAAAGTCATTTGTTTGTTATTATGTGCTATTAAAGTAAGCAAAAGATCCATATCTAATGGAGACAAATCATAGATATAAATAAAGAGATCCTTAAGTGTTGCACTCATACGTGTTATTGCATTTATTGATGATGACGGCATTTTACATTATATAATACAGTTTCAAGCTATTTAAAATTTTCTACAAAAACATATGGAGAAATCAGTTTAAAACTATTTTGAAGGCTACAAAATACTGTTACTAAAATAGGTTAACCTAAAAACTAATAAAAAATTTGGGATTTTATGCTCCTGCCATACCGTTTCTTAGTTCAATACCTTTGTGGTTTGGATCAGATTCGGCTTCTGCTGCTGCTTTGTGCATCTCAGACATTGCACAACCCATTTGAGCTTCTGGTTTTCCTTTTCGCATAATACCACGATATAATCCTGCTTCTAAAGTCTGTCCATGCTCCTTTTCCCATTCTTCGACTGGAATACTATATTTCTTTTGTATTCGATCACGATACCACTCAGGAATAACATTAAATGCACAGAAAGGTACGATACGCAGGTCCGGTGTAAGATAGTGTATATCACATCTTTGTAACCTCTCCAGATCTTCATTATACTTGTCTTGAAAATGCATCATTCCAAGGAACAAAGAGCGAACATGCCATGATCCAACAGAATCAAAGTTCTGTTTTAGCAAAATACTAGAAAACATGCGACCCAGGTCTAGTCCATAAGGCTGTTTACTACGGTCAACAAACTGATTAAGTTTTCTTATTACCTCTAGCATTGTCCAATACCTATTTGATCCAGACTTTATTTCTTCAGTCTTCTCTTCGAAGTACTCCAACATACCCTTTATATCAACAAACGATGTTAGTGGAGTTAGTTTCTTTGTTTGAACATCCTCAAAAACATATGTACCTGCCCCACATGCGAAATGAATTGACAATTCATACTTTGGTTTTTTGCTAAATGCCTCTATTACATTTGTTAAAGGCATACAAGAAGGCACTGGGAACCACCCATCTTTGGATATCTCACCATTAGTTTGCTCTTCAATTCTTTCTATACAATCAGGTATGGTGATCCTATATTTCTCTCGCTCTTTTTTGCTCATTCGTCCAGTTAATGAGACAGGTTGAAAGTTTACGGCATGAACAACATCCATATTCTTTTGTGCGAATCTGATTATCCCACCCAATTCATGATCATTGATGGATTTTATCACAGTGGGTACAAAAACAACTGTCATACCACATTTTCTGGCTGACTCTAGTGTGTAAGGAACTTCCCAATGATTTTTGGGGTTTGTTCTTGCAGTAACACCGTCGAAAGACAGATAAAGATTACTAACTCCTGACATTCTTACCTGTCTCATTGTTTCAGGGGATAAAGCAAGTTTAATTCCATTCGTATTTAACTGAACATGATCTACACCCTCCTCTTTCATAATTTTGATTAATTCGGTAATATCATCACGCAGCATGGGTTCTCCTCCGGTAATCTGAATTGAATTGCCTGCAATTGGCCTCTCAGCTTTTAATGTTTTCATCATTGCACGAACTTGTTCATGAGAGGGTTCATATAGATATGCACCTTCCAATCCTTTTTTTACGTAAAAGAAGCAGTACCAACATGTAAGGTCACATCTATTTGTAACAATCATATTTGCTAAGCCAGAGTGAGAAAGATGATTCGTACATAATCCACAATTAGTAGGACAGGCACATTTATCTACCATTACATTTGGTGATTGTGCACCTTTTCCATCCATCCAATATGTACTGAATTTCTTGTACATTTCGTATGAGCCAAAGTATAATTCCTCACATTCGCCATGGCTAGGACAGGTCTTTGTCATAAAAACTTTCCCTTCCCTTTCAAATACCTCAGCGTCAAGAATCATATTGCAATCTGGGCAAATACTTTGAGTATACCTAATGGTACGCTTTGCACCAATAGTCTTACTAGTTAAATTGGAAATTTGTATTAGATCCATAATGTTGACCTTTAATACTAAATTTAATTGACTTTATAAACATGATCTCACAAATCCTACGGTGTTTAGTTAGTAAATCAAACTGAGATGAAAGATTTAATATTCAAGGTTAGAGTAGTGACATAAAGCTATGGAAATAAGTGACAAGGCCAAAAAATCTATGGAAAGCCTTGGATTGACAAACTACGAGATTAGGGTATACACCTCATTATTATTCGCAGGATCTAATACGGCATCAGAAATTAGTAAGAAATCGGGTGTTCCCTACTCAAAGATTTATGATGTTTTAAATAGTTTATATGTAAGAGGATGGATTTATTCGGATAATCAAAGGCCCCAAAATTTTTTCCCCAAATCACCATCAAATGCAGTGGAAGCAATGATGATTGAAATGGAAAACAATCTTCGTAGTAATAAAAACATCATAATTAATGAACTGATGCCTATATACGAAAAAACTGGATTAAAAGAAAAACCAGACATCTGGGTGGTAAGCGGCCTATACAATATAGCAATCAAAGTGACAGAAATAATACAATCAACTAAGGAAGAACTTTTGATTGCAATTCCTAAGATTCCAGAAAATGTCGTAAGGTCTATTCAACCAATCTTGCGCGATCTGTTTGACAAAGGAGTAAAAATCACTATACTTGCATCCGATGAAACTAATGGTGAAACTGTTAAAGCAATGTCTAGAGTAGCAGATGTTAGATTAAAAGATAATATGTTTGGTGGTGGAGTCATTGGAGACTCTAAACATGTTTTAATCCTCCTAGGTGAAGGCAAGGCTGAGGCATCGAATAATTCAAGCTATGATACTATTGCTATATGGGCAGAGCATACAGGATTAGCAAGTTTTGCGAAAGACTATTTTCAGTATTTATGGCAGGATGCAAGAAGCAATCCATCCAAAACTTTATAACGCAACAATACAACCCTATAAAGGACAAACAATGACATAAAAAGCCCTACTGAATTGATGAAGAAGATCTTGAGTGAAGAGTTTGTCCAATATGCCCTTGTAAATTATTGTTAAGGAACTATTATTCATGTATATGAGTAGGTCTATAAGAAAAATAGTGGTTGACACAAAGATTACATCTTTTCAAGTAGTTTTGTCAAATTAGATTTTAATAAAGGAGATAAATACTTATTCCTATAATAATTGATACCTATATCCCTATATATCATCTGAAGAAGAAAATGAACAAAAAAGTATTTGTGTTGGAACATTCAACATATGCAAAGAAAACGAGGAGTTTGTAACTATAAATGGCATGAAGACATTAGGACTGGGTGTTCATCTCAGCAACACGAAGGCATTGGTTTCCAATTAAGACAGATTAATAAGCAGAATGAAAAAGTCAAGAACGAATTTTAGATGGATCCTTATCAACCCTCATAGTAGAGAGATCAACAAAGCCGTGATCAGAACAATTCCAAATCTCTCAAGAATATAAAATACAAAGTTGATGGATTATATGAATATCGAAAAATGAAATTTACCAAATCCAAGGATTCAGAAAATAGGACAATCATAGTATTAGAAGAACCTGATGACCTTTTTAGTTTGAGAAGAGTCACTGAAGTTGGCGATAACGTCATAGCTGATACAACTAGGGTGCTAAAACAAGATAAAGAACATGCAAGACCAGATAAGGGTGAAAGAATTAAAATTAGAGTATCTTTACGAATTGAAAAAGTTGGCTTTGACGGTGCCATTGATCGTTTAAAAATTTCAGGAACCATAGTTACCTCGAATAACGAGAATGTACCTAAAGGATTGCATCATTCTATTAATATAAGAATTGGTGATACAATAATCTTAGAAAAATCGGATTGGAATGAAAGATATATAAAGATATTAACAAGATCCACTTTGCAATTCAAGTATATACTAGTATCAATAGATTCTCAGGAGGCAGCTATTGCAAGATTAATAGGAACTAACTTAAAAATTACACCGAATATATACTCAGGAAAAAGTGGGAAGAGATATTTTACCGATCAAAAGAATGATTCTAGCAATCGTAGCTATTTTGAAAGCATAAGAAAGGGGTTAGATATTTGCATAGAAGATCATGCATTAAAAATTGTAGTCTTTGGTCCTGGAGAGACAAAAAGAAAATTAATTAACTATTTAAAGGAAAAGAATGAATCCTATCAAAATATAGATATTGACATAGTTGAAGGTATTGAGGCATCAGGTGAGGATGGAATTTTTGTTTTTTTAAGATCTCAATCTATGAAAGACATGATGTCAGATAGCAAAATTAGTATGGTTTCAGATATACTGGATAATATAATGAAACAAGTAAGCAAAGGAGAAAGCAAATATGCAATTGGATTTAACGATATAAGCTATGCGAACTCAATTAATGCCGTTGACTCTCTTGTTTATTCAGACAAAGTATTTGCAGAGGTAGACGAATCAGAATTTATCAAATTTCTAAACGATTTAGAGAACAAAAACATAAAGATATTTGCTACAGATTCAACGACAGATATGGGATTAAGAGTATCTTCTTTGGGTGGAGTTGTTGCTCTATTACGATATCAAATAAAATAGATAAACGCCTCATCACCGAAAATTACAACTCTAAACAGGGTTAACAATTGATGTCAAAATAGAGTGTAGGAATTTCAAACAAGTCACAGATTATCAAATCAACCTAATAGCATGATAACTATGTTTCATCATTATTCTATTTTGTACTATCAATTAGCCAATTTAAATAACCATGCGAAACGTCTTTCATGGTTAATATAACAACTTCAGGTATTTCGTAAGGATGTTTTTTCAAAATTTCCGTTTTTAATTGTTCAACGCATTTCGATGTTGTCTTGTATAAAGCAAGAAATTCGCTTTCTTGCTTTAAATCATTTTTCCACATGTATAGAGAATTTATTCGGGCGTAGTTCACACATGCACAAAGTTTCTTGTCCTTGATGAGTGTTTTAGAGAGATCTATCAAACTCTCTTCATCAGGAAAAGTAGAAAGCAAAATTAGACCATTGTCTATTTCTTTATTGATTGTCAATTTATACCAACTAAAAATATTAACGAATTTATTAATAAACTTAAGAAATTCGCACGAATAAGAATATTGATACTTAATATAAGGATAAAAGATCTTTTTGCGGTACCAAAATGCAAATACAGATAAGGTCGGTGACGTTCAAATGAATTTAAACATACTTTATGAAAATAGACAACATTAGAAATACCTTAGAGAAGGCCCATGTAATTCAAACTGAAGAGAGGTTTTTGCAGTTTGCACCGTTAGAATTTAATTCATCTATTATTGAAGAAATAACTAAAATAAAAATTCAAGAATGTCAATTATTTTAGAGATTTGACCCCGCTTAAGATTTATTTCTGGCCTCATTAAAAACTCCAGGTAACGACAAGTTAAAAGAATTGGAACAAAAGGTACATGAAATAAGAAATACAAAAGTGGTTGACAAGAGATACAAAATAGGAGATAATCATATAAATTGGAGCAATTGGAGACAATTCAATGCAACTGAAAGTAATCCTCAAAATAGAAAGAATGTTTTTAATTGTTTCGCTGATAAGACAAGTATGCTGGAACCAAGTATTGATGATAGATTTACCAAAATAAGGGAAATTTATGAAATAGAAGGTAGAATGAATCCATTCGAGGGCTAACGGGAAAGTGAAAATATATCACTTTCATCATTAACAGAGTTTATCGAAAATCTAGTAAACCACATCAAAAAGATGTTTGAAGAACAGATCATCACACTATCAAAAAGAATGCTAGGTAGAAGTGTCGAATATTTTGACGATTTTTACCATTTTAGGAATCAAATTTTTAAGGAAATATCTTCTGAATTTGAATAAATAGATTCTATACTATCTGTTATCAATACACTAAGAGATTTGGGAATGGGTACAAGCAAAATATCTTACGGAACTGTCAATGATAGAACAAATATCCTTTGCCAATATGTTTGTTTGTTGAAATTCCATCAGACATCAGAATTCTCCATAGAGAAGAGTCCGTATTTTGACTTTCAAGGGTGTTATAAGGAATCAGGTCATGTAATGCATACAACACCTATTAGACCCGAACTTGAGTATGAAAAAAATATCATATTCTAATGGGTATTACAGAAATATTTTTGATCTTCTTCGATATATTATCCAGAAATAAATCATAACTACAAAAGAAAATAAATATTTCGATTGATCAGAATTAGGAAAGATAATTGAGTTAAACAAATCTCATAGAATTATTCTTCATAGTTTTTATTGTGTTAATTCGCTAACGAAAGTTATTTTGGGATGAAAAATTATCGATTAAATGTATCAATAAGAATTATTCCAAGTTGATAAAAAATATTCAGACATTGAGATGTCAGGACAATATTGGGATATTACCTCATATAATGCCTCAAACGATAATGTATGTACCAAGTTATTTACTGGCTACTGTTAGAGCGTTCGAACTGGAGAGAAGAATAGAAGAGAAGTTTGGACAGAATTGGTAGCAACTAAAAGAGGCAGGAACTTATCTAAATCAATCATGAAAGAAGGAGTAGCCAATGAACTAAAGGAATTCTCCAAATTGGATTCACAAGTGTTATTAAAGGATATAACTTGACAAGATAGTGAGATTCAATAAGTAAAAGAATTCATATTAACTTGTTTAATTTGCACAACAGAGCCTTATTATGAGCAATACGTGGTCCTAAAGAAAGGTTAGATATGGAATTTTAGTAGTCAAATATATCAGGCGAGTTTTGTAATTCAAATAAAGGAATTTTAGATGTCGAGTTGATTCCAAAAGATAATTGATGATTGTTCCAAAATAAAATAGGGTTCCAACTTTTTAAAAAGTACAGGCAATCATAGATAAAACGATATTGATATTGATTCCACTTTACCTTCGACCTAAATAGATGCAATATATTTAGAATGGCTCCTCATGTAACAAAGATGACAATAGAGCAGCTCGTAGTTCCTTTCCGTAAGAAGCCTGTTTAAAGTAAAGTGCATTCGGTGTACTATCAATTGATGGCGATATTTCATCCACACGTGGCAGCGGATGAAGTATGGAAATATCAGATTTTGATTTTGCCAAGATCTTTTCATCTATTGTATAGAGTCCCTGTATTTTGTTATATTCTTGCAAGTCAGGAAAACGCTCTCTTTGGATGCGAGTTACATAAATAACATCTAATTTATTCAAGAGTTCATCAGATAATTCAACGTGATTATGCATATCCACCTTATTTGTAATATCATATATCGATTCGTCTCGAATTTTCAATATTTCAGGCGATATTAGATGAATATTGACTTTGAAATTAGATAAAGCATAGATTAACGAATAAACAGTTCTTCCATATTTTAGATCTCCAATTATCCCAATAGATAAACCATCAATTTTCTTCTTTTCTTTGAATATTGTATAAATATCAAGCATTGCTTGAGTAGGATGTTCCTCACTGCCGCTTCCCCCATTTATTACGGGTTTATCTGATATCTCACACGCATATCTACTCGAACCATCAGATGGATGACGTACTAGTACCACATCGGAATAAAGAGAAATGGTCTTTACAGTATCAGCATAACTCTCACCTTTCATGATTGATGAGGAATCCACATCAGAAATTCCTAATGAACGACCTCCTATAGAAGCCATTGCGGATTCAAAGCTTAACCTTGTTCTTGTGCTATATTCATAAAAAACATATCCAAGTATTAATCCTTTAGCTATTTCCCCTCGTTCTTTAGACTTTAATGTTTGAATCTTGTCCGTAATATCAAAAAGATACGAGAAATCCTCGGAATTAAAATCTCGGATGGAAACTACATTACGATTAAAGAACTTATTTTTAGCCATGAATAGTTACATAACAAAAACTGAAATGATATACAAATGTTTTTAATTTAACTAATAAAAAGATTAGCCTGAACCGCAGCTACTAAACCCGCATTCTATGCACATGTTACAACCCTCAGTAATAATCAAAAAGTTCTTGCATACAGGACAAGACTCTTTATTATTTTCTACTCCCCTAGGTTGAGAGTTAAGGTACAAGTCGGTATTGGTATTAATAGATATGCGACTGGATCCAAGAGTTTCGGATTTGGACGGAGCATTACCTTCATCGTCTGTGTTAATTCTGTGACTGTTGTTTATGTAGTCCTTGAATATTGGCATGACTTGATCAAGTACATACGGTTCATGAATATTAGAAATAATGAAATCGTGCAAGTATTTACTAGGATAAACCTGGAACCTTTTTTCACGATCATTTCCAGTTATGTGCAAGACTTGTTCATTCCTAGAGCCATCTCTATAAATAGTCACACCTTTTAATCCAAACTCATGAGCTAGGAGATATGCACACTTTACATCTTCTACGGTAACGTCACCGGGCATGTTGATTGTCTTAGCAATAGCGTTACTAATCCATTTTTGCCATACAGCTTGAGCCATGATGTGATCGGTCCAATGGATGTCAATCGCAGTAACAAATAGATCTTGCATCCATTGTGGGATTTCATCAATTCCACGAACGGATCCATAGTTATTTGCGATCTTTAATAATATTTCATCAGTATAAAGTCCATTTTCTTTTAGGGCTGACTCAAATATTTTATTTGTATAGAAGAATCTACCAACTGTTACACGTTTCTCAAATACCAAAGCAAAAACAGGTTCAACTCCATTGGACACATCAGCAATCATAGATAAGGTGCCTGTAGGTGCGATTGTTGTAGTCCAGGAATTCCTGATTCCATAATTTTTGATTTTTCCTATCAAGGAGTCCCAATCATAACTATGAAGATCTTTAGGAATTTCATAGTATCCAGCTAACGGAATTTCACCTTTCTTATAGCTTGTTTTTTCAAACAATGGAAAAGCACCTCTAGATTTGGAGAGAACTACACTTTCATCCATGCTAAAATATGACAAGGTCTCGGCTAATTTGCTCATGAACTCATATCCTTCTTTAGAATCATATGGAATGCGCAACAAAAATAAAAGATCGGCAATACCCATAATTCCTAGGCCAATACGTCTTGTTAGTTTTGTATTGACATCAATTTCCTCCACTGGATATTTATTAACATCAATAACATTGTCCAAAAATCTTGTAGCAGTTCTTATAGATTGTTCATATTTAGGCCAGTCAAATTCATACAATCCATCAGCCTTTCGTTTTACAAATTTTGACAAATTAATCGATCCTAGATTACATGACTCATATGGATACAGAGATTGCTCACCACAAGGATTAGTTGCCCTTAGAGGTCCCCCTTTAGCATCGATACAAGGATTGTATTGGTTAATATTATCAAAGAAGATTACACCGGGTTCAGCACTCTTCCAAGCGCTGAGAGCTATTAACTCCATCAATTGATGTGAGTCGATATTTTTCATAGTTGCTTTAGTTCGAGGATTTTTCAATGGATAACGATGATCTTCTTTATTTACTAGTGATTTCCAAAAATCGGACCAAATTCCTACACTTACATTAAAGTTTTCATACATTCCAGGTTTAGTCTTCATTGTGATAAATTTTTCAATATCTGGATGCCACGATTCTAATATACCCATGTTAGCTCCCCTGCGTTTCCCCCCTTGTTTAACTACATCAGTTATAGAATCAATTATCTGCATAAAGGAAGTTGGACCTGATGCAACTCCACTTGTTGAAGCAACAATATCACCTTCAGGTCTAAGGTCAGAATAATTTATTCCAACACCACCTCCAGATTTGAATATCATTGCAGCATCGGTGGATGATTTCATTATCGAATACATGTCATCAGGCATATCAAGTACAAAACATGCAGACAATTGACCCAGCCTGGCACCGGCATTCATAAGCGTAGGAGTGTTTGGAAGAAACTCATTTGAAACCATCAAGTTATAATATTCAAGCAAGCGATCTTGATGGTTAGCCATCTGACCTTCTGCAATTAATCGCAACAAATCCTTAAAACTTACTTTCATTCGTCCGAATTTTACTTCATCAATATATGCTCGAATAAGAGATTCAAAATGATATTTATTTAAGTAGTATTTTCCAATCTTTAATTTACTGTCAAAATCATCAACTTTATTATAATAATTTTCTGCCTCGGATATATTTTGGGAATAATTACCTTGAAAGTCATAGACACGTGGATCGTGTATAACATCAGAAATTGCAACTAAAATTGCAACTCTTTCAAATAATTGTTTTGGGCCCTCTGTTATCTCTCCGTTATTGTCCCTCAAAAGATACCTGGAAGAGAGAACCCGAAGCGAAT
This sequence comes from Candidatus Nitrosocosmicus agrestis, assembly GCF_008389435.1. Lineage (GTDB taxonomy): Archaea > Thermoproteota > Nitrososphaeria > Nitrososphaerales > Nitrososphaeraceae > Nitrosocosmicus > Nitrosocosmicus agrestis. The sequence continues at coordinate 34,709 of NZ_VUYS01000022.1, forward strand.
TGATGTCGAGCGATTTGTCAACCTCGTCAAGATCCCTTTTGTTTAGGATCTTCATTTTAGTCTCCCTTAGTTTGCGTCTTTCATGACGATATAAAATATAAGCCTTAGCAGTTTCAGCTAAACCTTCCTCAATTAATATAGATTCCACCATGTCTTGTACGTCTTCGACACTCAGTGCATGGTCTTTGTGAATTGATTCTAGATAACCACTTTTAATAACTTTGTTAACTAACTTTGATGCAAGAAATTCAGCTAATTTATGATCGGGTTTACCAGCTGCAACCAATGCTTTATAAATAGCATTTGAAATTTTAGATTGTTCAAAATCTACTATTGTACCGTTTCTCTTTTTAATATGTACAATTGTTTTGCTTTTTGACTCAGAAAGATCAGTTTCAGCCATATAACATTTATATATTAAATATAGATCGCTTATATTAATTTCGATATTCATTTTACAATACAATGATGCAAATATTTTATCCAAAGGCAGGCAGGTGCATATAAGATGTACGATTGTTCAAGTTTAACCAAAGCAAATTAATGTGGTAGTATTGCCAGAAATGAGAACTGACTACAAATTATAATACTATGATGATCACTATTTAGTCATAAAAATTCCATCACAACAAATCTGAAAGGATTTCGTGATCATTTACCTCTTTTAATGGCAAACTATCTACCAAAGAATATATAGATGAATGCATTATCTCCAAATTCCATTCACAAAACAAATAGATAGATACAATGGAACTGAATATTCAAACTATCTCAAGGATAGTACTAGATCCGCATGAATTACAAATACTGTCTGTGACATCGTGGCTCCCACAGGCTGAGCAAATTAGGTTTTTTTCAAATAGTTCAAAGTGAGAAATATTGTTGATAGTTTTGGATAAATAATCTGGAATTTCGTCTTCAGAAACATCAGAGACATCGAATTTGATATGTAATCCCCCAGTCACCAAGTTATCTAGTTCCATTATCTTCTTAAATAATGAATTTCCGTCATCAAACGCACTCTTTGTAATTGTTATTCCTTGTGAATAAGAGGTAAAGTCATGAGTTAGTTTGCCGAATTTATTAGAATCCAAATCAACAAATCTAGTAGAACTCGAATCATTAATCAAAGATACTCCAAATTTATGGGAGTTTGATTGATCGAAATTATAGAGTACATCATTGGCTGTTTTGATTACCTTTTTGATGACATCAAAACCATCGTCCCCAGAATATCCTAATATATCGTAAATACTCTCATTCAAGCCAGTAAGATTAACAACAATAGAAGTGGCACCTGTTAATGGATAACGAAAACCCTTTGATAGTGCAGGTAATAATTCTTGACGAATATTCTCAAGTAAAATCTCTTGTTTTAATATCAACGCGCTCGCAGAGGGTTTCATTATTAATGCCAATTTAGTTCTAAAATAAGTTTCATCCTTATTCGATTGGTACGCCAAACGAGGCAAATTTATGGATAATGAATTGAGCACCAAAATTGGATGTCCGGTATTTGCATCTATCTTACGTATACCATTAGAACTAAATATCGATTGTTGTGAAAGAGAGATTTTCCCACCATGTTTTATAATTTTTCCTACTAAAGACAGAAGGTCCTTTGACAACATTTGCCCATGGTTCAAAAATAATCTAAAATGAGGTAGTGCTACATTTTCAATATATATTAAATAACCATTTAATATTCCAGTCAATATTTCCTCATTTTCCTTTCCGGACAAAACCAAAGTGACTGATGGAAGATTCACTGTTTGCAATGAAAGTGTGGCAGAAAGTAAAGATAGTGAAAAATAATTGGAGATTTGATCCATGCGATATTCTGCAAAAATTTTTTCCACATTTTCCATTACAATTTCGCGTGAAACTTCTCGTTGCAATAATGAAATTAAGATAGGTATAATTAAATTTAGATTTCCCAAATTAAGAGTACGAGGTAAAAAGAGAAAATTACCTTTTAGATCAAAGTCCCTCTTGAGTTGCTCAACATCAACAAATACAATATCTGGACCAATTGCCCAATGTCCCAATGCATCAAGATGGATTTCACCACTATAGTGCATATCCAGTATATCTTTTTGAAAGTTAGATGAGAAATAATCAGAAAGCACTTCTTGCGACAAATTGACTACGAGATCATGAATACCATTTTTGAGCCTGTCATCACTATTCTTAAGTTTTCTATTTAAATCAAAGATAGGAACGCCAATCCTGATTAATTTATTGACTTGTTCCTCTAACCCATGGTCAAGCAACACATTATTTACACAATCTCTTAATAGTCGTGACGTTAAATAAGAAGCCGAGAGCTTGTAAATTTTGTTTTCTACTTCCTCAGTAATTTTGGTTGCTTGTTCCAAAGACATATTCGCCTCCCTAACAAGACTTTGGATTATCTTGTGAGAATTAAATTCTTCAATTGTTTGATGACTTGTTCTAACATACATTTTGCCACTTTCAACAATAGACTTTTCTTCGATTTGCCTAGCCAAGTTCAAAACTAATTTACCAAGATTTGTGATAGTGTAACGTCTCTCTGCTTTATTCAAGCCAACAAGAGATTGCTTTAACAATTTACGTAAATGATAAGCAAATTTTCCCGATTCTTTCTTTGACTTAAATCCAGCCAAAGATTTTAACTCAGAATATGTTAGCGGTCCTTTATTGTTAAGAATACGTAAAATATCAATTCTATTTGGACTGGCCATAACTGAAAAGATCATTCTAACTCGCTTGGAGGTAGATTCCAAAACTCCGCGTTTAGCCTCAGAAGGGGGCAAGTAAGTAAACCTCAATTAGAAAAGCAGTCTGATTATTAGTATATAAATAAAACTACTAGATGAAAGACTGCCAGGTTTGACTGCGGTATTTATTAGCCTTCTAACAAAACTTGACCATTGTTTAAGATATCGTCTTTCAAATTAATAGAAGGTCTTTTAGAAATAACAGATACTGGAACCTCAGGCAGTTTCTCTTTTGCTTCATCTTCCAGACTATTTTGAACATCACTTAGTATGGCCAAGGCATCTTTATCGACAACAGATCCAACCTTGCCAGCATCAGCATCAATATTAGAATTGATTAATACATCCCCTGTCAAAGAATGGATTTCAGTCAGGACGTTGGTTGCTGAGGGCACAGCCTTTGAGAGATCCTTTTGTATATCTTGTAACATTTCAACTGTAGGGTTAATAGTATCCATAATTGCTGAAAATTCGTTTATAGTGGTAAATCTAATTGCAACTACTTCTAATGCTAAACTTGCATTTTGAGTGTTCTTTCTAAGACGCCTCATAGCTGATAACTCGTTTGCTATAATATTGGCTCGAGCATTATTTCCCGTTTTTATATTTTGGGTTATTTTAGAGGTAAAACTAGCATCAATGTTTGAAAATTTTTTGTCTATCATCCTAAGTTGTGAAATTTGTGTATTTATCACTGATACAGCACTATTCACGTCATAATACAATTGGCCACTTTTTTCCATCTCATGATTTGTATTCATAACATTTGTTAAAAACAAATGTTAAACTCTATAAACAAAAAGGAAGATTAATTTTAGCTTGCTAGTAAATCAAGTTATTAGTCCTTTTGTAGGATTAGTCCATGGTTATCGTGAAAATCAACCACTTTAATTTTGGTCCCAATAGGCAAGTCTGAAGGGGAGGATATATCGGGCAGAAATCCAGAAACGTTAACATCGCAATCATCTAGTTTAAAAATTACCCATGCATATGAATTTGCATCTTCAAATCCCTCAGGGACAACTGATTGAATTGTGTAAGTAACTACTTTTCCCTTTCCTTTATACGGCATTTGTTTAAAAGTCTTGGCAAAGCATTTATCGCAGTAATAAACAGTTTCCAGCACGATATTATTGCATTTGGTGCATTGATTAAGTAGTATTTCGCCATTCTTTGCATATTTTATAAAGAGTTCACGAGGACTCAGACTTTTTGACTTTGACTCGCCCAATTAAATATCACACACAAATTATTTAATTTTCTTAAAAATATGAACTGCTGCGCTTGCTCCAGTTGCACCAAAATTGTGAGTCATGGCTATCTCGGCATCTTTAACAGTTCTCTCTCCAGCTCTATTAGTAAGCTGTTCAAAAACTTCAACAACTTGACCAACCCCAGTTGCTCCAATAGGATGTCCTTTCGATTTTAATCCACCAGACGGATTAACTGAAATCTCTCCGTTTAATCTAGTTCGTCCTTCCCTCACCGCCTGAGCAGCTGATCCTTTAGGAAAAAAGCCCAGGTCTTCTATATCGATTAATTCAGCTATAGTAAAACAATCATGAACTTCTACAAAATCGATATCTTTTGGAGTCAAGTTGGCCATTTTATACGCCTGTCTTGAAGCTTCTACGGTACTTGGAATTGTAGTAATATCCTTTCTAGACTGTACGGAAGCAGGAGAAGCGCCTCTTCCTGAGCCAATTACTTCTATGTATGGATTACCACTCTTTTTTGCGAACTCCTCGTTACACAATATTACAGCAGATGCCCCATCCGAAAAAGGACAGCAATCATATAGTTTTAGCGGTGACGCTACAACGGGGGACTTTAATACATCTTCAACAGTTATCTTCTTCTTAACGTGTGCCTTTGGATTCAATAACCCATTTTCATGGTTTTTGACAGCAACTCTAGCCAAGTCTTCCTCTGTGGCATCATACGTTGCAAGATATGCACGAGCCATTGAGCCAAACAAACCAGGAAATGAAGCGCCATTACCACCTTCATAAAAGAAATCAGAACAATAAGAAAAAAGGGTAGTACTTTCAACAGTACTAGTATGAGTAACTTTTTCAACCCCCAAGGCTAAAACACAATCATAGAATCCTGCAGATACATTTGCAAATGCTTCTCTAAACATTACAGAGCCTGATCCGCATGCCGATTCGATAGTTAATCCTGGAACGTCTGGGATCCCAAGGTTGCTCATTATTACGGGAGCCATATGTACCTGTTTGTCTGCTACACCAAAAACGTTTGAAATATACCCGGCCTTTACATCTTTTGGAGTTATGCCTGCCGAATCGATGGCGTCTCTCGAAGCATTCAAAGCTATTTCAATGATACTCTCATTTAGTTTACCATATTTTGTGCTTCCAGCGCCAAGAACATAGACCTTTTCACCCATATATATTATAGAAAAAGGCTTTAGCATAATAAAAATGTAAAGTGCTTCCATAAAACAACAATCTACAGTTCTAGATTAGTAGCTTTAAATGCATTAAAATACTGCAATAAGTATTATGTATTCATTGCAGTATTTTATCACCAGAAATCTTGCAAAAATTGATTACAAGTTTTCAATATTTCCGGTATAGACAATACACACATATCAGAACAAGGCCATTTTTCTCGTTCTTGCCAATATTTGTACTTATCCAATAGTATCAAACCTAAATGTAGTAATTAGAGATTATGTTAGCTTATACAAGTCTTTACGTCTATTTTTAAGCAAAGGCAGATTATTTCTGGTGGAATCTATCCTATCTAAATCCAAGTCAACGATCTCAAATCCTTCTTTATTGCCCATATCCACAACTACCACACCAAATGGGTCTACTATCAAGCTTCTACCACAAAAAATATTTCCAATTTGGTTTGGTGCGATCAAATAAACACCGTTTTCTATTGCTCTTGCTTTACACATTATTAACCAATGATCTTCTTTCATAGTGCCTTGAACCCAACCAGATGGAGCAATAAGGGAAATAGAGCCTCTAAGTGTAAGTATTCTAGATAATTCTGGAAATCTCAAATCATAGCACACCAAAGCCCCAATCTTGCCCAAAGGTGAGGAAACAGGAGCAAATAACTTATTTCCTGCCATCAACTTGTTGGATTCTCTGAATCCTAACGCATCATAAAGATGCAGTTTTCTATAAGACGAAATCAATTTACCTTGATTATTTATTAATACTACGGTATCGAAGACACGAAATGAATCTTTAACAGACTCTCTTTTCTTTTTTACAACTCTTGAACTGATAATATCTTTTTGATTTGCGCGTTCATAAATTGAGGCAACAACAAAAATATTATTATCTTTTGCACTCTTTTTTAGTTCGGAAACAAAATTTCCATCTATAGATTCAGAAATTGAAAATAATTCTTCACCGGTTTGGGACGAAGGAGAAAAAGCCATTTGAAATTCAGGAAAGCATATGATCTTGGCAGAATTTTTTGCAGATTGATTAATTTGTTCAAGAGAGTATTGCAAATTTTTCTCTTTATCTTGAGAAGACATCATTTGTACTATCGAAACCTTAACCATAATTATTGATGATAAAATCAAGCAAATATTAAATTTAATCACAAGGTTTAAGTTTCATGGAATTAAAAATCATGCAAATCAAACAGATTAAAGACAAAATAAAAACATATCAATAAAAATTGCTACCTTATTTCTTCATAGAATATCATGTAAAAAGAATAAGAAAAACATGTGCTATAGTATGGGTGACCAATTGGAGTAAGTTTATTCTGTGGGATAATGTTTAATTATTTTTAAATAAGATTCATCGTATGAATGACTTAGAAAGTGAAATTGAAAGCCTGAAATATTGGAAAAGAGTAGATAATAAATTACAAAGAGGTCTAAAATTTAAGGACTTTGTGGAAGCTTTTGGATTTGTTGCAAAGGTAGCTTTGATTTCTGAAAAAATGAATCATCATCCGGACCTACGGATAGTATATAATAATGTAGATATCGAGTTAACAACACATGATATCAATGGTATCAGCAAGAATGATATAACTTTAGCAAGAAAAATAGATGAACTAATGTAATTTAATGATTTTCTCTGATCAATCCAACAATAATTAATATAGAAAAAGAATGTAAATATATAGTCCGGGCTACAAGAAAATAAAGTAATGAGCGCGAGTCAGGTCTCAAAGGAAATCTTAAGGCATGAGCCTCGAATAAATTTTGTTAGCATAACAAAAGATGGTAGTCAAGATACAAGCATCAGTCAACATAATAAGATTGATGAAAATGAAATAAAATTAAGTATTAACCAAACGCCTCATTTAATAGAAGCCGGTAAAAGATTTACTGATTTAGGAACTCTAGAATCAGTGGTATTTAATTACGAACAATTAAAGGTAGTGAACTTACCGTTAGCCTCGGAATTAATCATATGCGGAGCCAGTAAAGATCTCAATACTGATGAAATTAAGGCAATTGTTTCCGATCATGTGTCAGGATATGATTTCATAAAGAAAGTAAAGTATGAAGACAAAAAACACGAAACTAGAAGTGAATTACATGAAAAAGGCAATATTGAGGATCAGACTGTAAAGAATCCATATGAAAATCCGATTCAGACTTATGTTCTTACCATGATAGAATTTTGGAAAGAATTTTCGATTAATTCTATAAAGATGAACGAAAAATTTGTAAAAGAATTTTGGAAGACTTTCAAGGATATATAAAAGATCCTTTAAAATATTGATTTCAATTATTTGGCAAGTTGTTAAATGTCAGGGTTTTAGTTTGTATGGGATTAATACTAGTCCATTCGGGTAAAAGAAAGAAATTAAGTAAATAATTACCAAACACAATAGTATTGGCATTAGTATTGCAATCTAAATTTGGGTGAACTAGTGTTAATATAGGATAGCTATTACGAATGCCATTAGACATTTGTAGAAGATCATGAATTTCCCCTCCACGAATTCGAGGAATTTTTGTGCTTGATTTAACTTGAATTAATAAAAGTAAATCATACCGTTTTGCAACTATATCAGCAGGTCCTCTACTTCCTTTTGAAAAAAAAACTAACCAATCATTATTGGAAAGAAATAGTCCGGTAATATACTCTGCTTCCCGTCCAAATCTACTGCACGACAAAACTAGAATTATTTAGTAAAATAATATATAATAACTTTTTATATACAAATAGAAAAGAGAATCAATTTTAGATATATTTTTAATCGAATAAAATCTAAAAAAAGTATTGGAGAGAGGTTTGTACATTGGCAGATTCCAACCACTACACATAGGACATTTTCATTCTCTCAAATGGTGCTGTGAGAGGACAGATGAGTTAATTGTAGCTGTTGGAAGTTCGGACAAGAGTTTTGAGTACAGAAATCCCTTTACGGCCGGAGAGAGAATTGAAATGATTAGAAAAGCCATAGTGGAAGAGGATCCGGAAAATTTGAATAAAATTATTGTGATACCTGTACCAGATACAGGAACACATGCACTTTGGACTCGCCATGTGGATTTATTAGTTCCTAGTTATGATATGGTATTCACTAATGATCCATTTACTTATATGTTATATGACCAGAGAGGAATGAAAATATTTAGGCCAGAAATGATAAATAGAGAAAATATGTCGGCCACTGAAGTAAGGCAACGAATAGCAAAGGATCACGATTGGCAAGAGCTTTTATTAAATTCAACTATAAATTTGATTGATTCTTTCAAAGGTGTAGATAGGATAAAGAAACTATATGAAATGGTCGGAAACAAATGATGTACTGGAAGATAGTAAAATAACAAAAAATACTACTGCATGTACGTGATTAAACCCATCAGATGAATAATTAATATGTTATCAATAGATGGATCAATAGGAGAAGGTGGGGGCCAAATCCTCAGAAGTTCCACCACGATCTCCGCATTGACAGGAATACCGATTGAAGTATCCAATATCCGAGCTAATAGGAAGGATTCTGGATTAAAACAACAACATGTTAAAACTATCCAATTACTTTCTGAAATATTTAATATATGCACAGAGAATGTGAAACTGGGCGCACAATGGATTAAATTCAATTCCACCATGAAAGAAAAACCGGATACTGAAAGTAAATTTCAGAATAACACATTGACAATGGATATAGGAACAGCTGGAAGCATACCACTATTGATACAATCAATAATTCCGGCCATAGCCATTTCAAAAAGAGATCTAAAGATACGATTAACTGGGGGTACAGACGTAAAACATAGCCCTACTATTGATTATGTCCGTTATGTACTAAGAGACGCATTCTTAAGGATCGGGATTGTATTTGATTTAGATGTACAAAAAAGAGGATATTATCCTAAAGGTCAAGGAATTGTAGATGTTGAAATAAAAAAAGTATCAGAAGATCTTCACTCTATAGATTTTTGCAATTTCAAAGAGACTGAGCCAAGCATTATAAGCACCGCTAGCAATTTGCCAAGACATGTCCCGGAAAGACAGATAGAATACGCAATTACAACATTAGAGAAAAAAGGAATAAAACACTTTAAACATAAATCAGGGTTGGAGAATTCAAGTAGCCCGGGATCATCGATATTAATTTATAGCAGCTCGGAATCCGGTATTTATCTGGGATCTGACTCGATAGGCGAGAAAGGCATAAAGGCAGAAACAATAGGATACAATGCGGCAGCAAGATTCATTTCAAATTATGAATCCCGTGCCTGTATTGATCCGAATTTAGCCGATATGTTGGTTCTACCATTGAGTTTTGTTAAAGGAACATCTCGATTCAAAGTGTCAGAAGTTACCCGACATCTAGTTACTAATCTTGATTTGATAAAAGTAATTATAGATATTTCATATAAAATAGAAAAAATTGCTGAAAAGGAGTATATCGTTACTGTTACAGGTAATCCAATTATTTAAAAAATTTTTTTGTTTCGCCCAGTGTCATCATATCAACCGAATTCACTTTTACAACCATGGGTAGATTTGAAACGGCTTTACCTATAGCCAAGCAGTTGCGATGGGATAGGGTCTTGACTAATGATTTGATGGTCGAGCTATCCAGTAGAGATACTTTAGATATTTTCTCCAAGTCTGCATCATTTGTAAAATTAAATAAAAAAATATTATCGACTTGTCTGTAGATAGTGTCATTGATCGCATCAGGTTGATTTGTAATAAATGTCGAATATATACCAAAATGCCGCATTCGCGTTATGAGATCCTCCCAGTATGTATCTCGAATATATAATTGGGCTTCTTCGGCGAAAATGAAAACAGGCGGGATGACTGAGCCTTCCAACAATTCAATAAGCTTATTCATTACCAACTCTACGATCATCCGTCTTACTACCGGAGAGATTCGACTCATATTGATGATTAGTGCTGCGCCTTTAGGATTGCCTTTGATAATATCCTCAAATCTAAACCCCTTCTCATTAACCGAATTTGTTGTGGAAAATAATCTGGATGAATTAATAATATGAAATCTAGATAATAAGGCATCCCTAACCAATTCGTTTATTGTCCAGGAACCAAAAGCTTTTCCCAATTCAGGAATACATAACACTTTTTTATTTTCTAGAGAATCCCAAATCCTAAAAAACTCTCTAAGGGATGCGGAGGGCATATCCAGAGCATTTCTTAACATATTTGATATTGATGGTTTACCAAAATATGTCAAATTGAATTTTAACTCTTTTCCCGGGTTTAACAAGAACAACTTTTTGCTGATAAATGAAGGTTTACCATCTAGATTGCAAGATAAACCGCTGTATTCATTATTTAGGTCGAAAATTATTACATATGCACCATATTGAACCAAAGACTTCATTAATATTTTTGAAAGATGAGACTTGCCTGTTTCTTTTTTGCCTGTTATGATGTTCAGCTTCCCATCTAAATCCTCGGCAAAAATCTCAAACTCCTCATTATTAGCGCCACATTTTCCTAGTGAAATTGGATATTTCATACTTTTATTTAAAAGGGAATTTATTTCTTTTAGACCGATCTTTACAATATTTGAATTTACCCGGGATGGGACCCAATCAACGTCTGTTGATAGCTGGTTCATCTCATTAATAGATCCTCTGATCTTTGTTTTAAAGATCCTAACATCCCTTATTATCTGAGAAAGATTGTTGATTTCCAAAGGATCGAAAATATTCTCGGAGCTGAATTTTGAAATGACTTCGTCTTTTATTATTTCATCTATTAAGGTGGACGATGAAAAATATTCTTCATCGTAAAATTGCACTAGTAATTTCTTGTTTGCAATTATGTCTTCAATAATAAAATAATCACCCTTGTTAGCAAAATCATTAGTTACAGCTAGTAGAAGGATTTCATCTCCGTTCTTTGAGAGGATTTTCATCTCCAGGCGGTTCCTAGCACAGAGGCTCTTGCATTTTCATGAGCGATTTCTTTGACACAGTAATTTGATTTGATAAAACTCTTAATACTGGCCAATTCAGTATTAGAAAAAATTGAAACATGATGTGAAAGATAGAGCGAACTAGGATAGCCCTTACTTATTAGCTCATTGTAGAGTAACGTTCCTAAAGTATTATTTAGATCGTTATCGAATGAAACTACATCTGCCCTTAAAATATTAGAATATTCATTACTGGATAACTTGACTAAAAGATGTTCACCATGAGATTTTGAAATTAAACTTCTAATAATTGAATTGATTTCCACATAAGAAGAGATACTTGATTTAATGAGAGGATATGACATGTATTTTAGTATCTTAATTTTAGAGCTTTTACTAATACCTACTATGGAGTTTCTGTTAAGAACTGAATTTTCAATTATTTTAGAAATGTTGTAGAAATCATTTTCAAATACAGACGATTTTAATGATCCATCAACTAATATAATTGATCCTGAAACTAGTTTTGTTATCCAGTATTGGATATATCTTTCGATATTAACTCGTAGAAATTTTTTTGCATAGTCATCGTTAAAAAGGATTAATTTAGAAATATTGTGATCAAAACGCAAGTTACTAAGGACTTCTTCATTTATATAAAACAATAATGGACCAATTTTCAAATGTGCAATAGGTTTTCCTTTAAATGATATGCAAATAGCCCCCTTTACGGCGTACAATCCTCCATCTTCAACTTCTGCGATTTTAATGCAACTTGAATCAATTCCAAAAATTAGTTTTTCGACACCTATTGGTTCAATTCTGTGGAATTTAACATTGGTATACTTTTCTGAGTGGAGCCCCCAGTTCTGGATCGGGATACTTTCCTCATCATCAATGAAAACTAATTTCTTATTTTCAATTAAATTTTTATAATCTTTGCAAAAATACGAATTGCTGAAGCTATTGATCAACGACTTTTTCATAGATTCAATATTTGATTCTAGATCATGAAGATTTAATTGATTATTCATGTTGTTCAACAACAATTGCATCCTAATAAATGTTGTTCATGTTGTGCATGTTGTCCAACAACACGTTTATCAAGTAGTATGTGCATATTTAATATTGGTATGAGTGAAGCCATGTCAAAACTGTCTTTAGAAACAAAGATAAAATTAAAGTACAAAGACTGGGAGGTTGAAATCACATGTACTGAAGACAAAGTCAAGAGCGTGGTTGAAAATGTACTTACTGGTATAGACATTGCTTCACTTGCTGGATCAGATACAAATACAAATAAAGAAATTGAAAGGCTAAGAATTGAATTAGATAATTTGAAATCAAGAATTGAAAACAACATTGATGGTGCTTTATCGAGTAATAACCAAAGGAGAAATGGTATATCTTTAAAAGAGCTAGCCAAAAATGGGAATACTTGCAGGAGTTTAATCGAAAAGATGTTTTATGAAAAGTTTTTTGAAAGTGAGCGATTACTTATCGAAGTTCATCAAGAGTTATCAAAAATGGGATATAATTATGATAAAACTGCTGTATCACATTCTCTTAGTGATATGGTTAGAGAAGGGATACTAAGTAGAGTAGGAACTTTAAGAAATTATAGGTACATACAGAAAAAACCATTATTTGAGAAATAAGCGGTTATTTTGGACTTATTTTTTTACTTATCACATCGTTTAACCATTTGATTCCTATTGTAGTTATAGAATATCCCACAGATTCTGATTGCGACTCCTTGTTTGTAGTTTTAGTTACATATCCAACCTTAACTAATTCGGACAATCTGGAGCTTATTGATTTTGGATTTAAATTTGTGCTTGATTGGATATCGGAAATAGGAGATGATTTATCAGATACCTCGCCTAATTCATGAGCGATTTTTGACCCCAACAGATATAGCATGACAATTTCTTTATCCGAAAATTTTTTACCATGTATTTCAGACAAATTGGGCAAAATCTTGGGACCTTCGGGTGTTATTTTGATAATGGAAGAGTATTGATCAATTAGCTCTGAGATAGAATAATTTAAGGAAATCTTCTGAGCTAGGCGAAGTTCGGGTATGTTTTTTGTGAGGAAGGTTATAGTCGAGAGTAGAACATTTTCTGGTTCTCCGCTGAATTGGACTCTAATATCATTAAATTGAACAGATACATTTACAACGTTGTTATTGCTTGGATTATCGGAGATCATTAAATATAATCAATAAAGTGATAAAATATTATAAACTTATGAATGTATATCTAGATTTTAATGTCATTCATAGGGATAATTCGATCAATACCAGCAGGATGAAAAGTAAATTAAAGGATGAATTGCCAAAATTTATAGGTCAAGTCGTCAAGAATGGATAAAGATAATAACAATAAAAATAGTTTTATTAAAACAGGTTTTTCTAAATTATTAAGGCCTTTCGAAAACTCTATGAATGATGTAGAAAAAATCTCAAAGGCTTTTGGTTTAGCTTTGAGGGTCCATAGCGACATGACAAGAAAATATCAATACGACAAGATTGAACCTCAAATAAACCATTCAATAAGGGTCGCTTTAATTCTCAATGAAGAAATGAAAGAGGGTGACTCGGAGTTGGTATGTGCCGCACTTGTTCATGACTTGTCCATTAAACACGACATAAATAAAGAGACGAAAGATTACATAAAAGCAGAATTAGGAGAAAAAGCTTTCAAAACGGTTTCTTTTTTTAGCAAATACTACAGTCAGGAGCGCACTAAGAGCGAGGAGCAAAAAATAGAGAAGCAATTTAACATGATAAAGCAAACAGATAGTCTGATCAAGAATATTATTTTAGCTGAAAGATTAGACGACCTTAGATCGCTAAAGAATTCAAGAAGAAAAGATAAAATAGCAAGAACAAAGGAAGAAACACAAAAATACTTTATACCATTGGCAGAATCCATCAATGAGAAAATACTACTAAAGTTGGTAATTGCATTGTATGAATTAAAGTGATATGAATATAGAAGCAGTTATTGTTTATTGCATAATCCATTGTTTTCCTTATGTCCTCTCCAGTGAGAAATACATCCAAACAAAGAGTGTCCAGTACATCCACAAATAATGCATTTTTTTGTTTCTTTGGTATTTTTATCGTTGTTAGCGTCATTGCTGTAGCTATGGTTTGAATTATTCATTTTATTTTATTTATCGCGACAACATAGTTAAGCTTATTTTTTATATTTATACAAAAGATAAATTTTGCGACTTGTCGAGTAATACAGAGATATTTGACTAATTGTTTTATGGTCTGATTGCATTCATTTCTATCTCTCTCTAGTCTATTATCATATCGGATTTTATCTTCTGGGACTTGCCATGCCAGTCTCGATATAATTGACTGAATCCGCTATATAGCAAGCATGATCAGAAATGCGTTCTAAATATTTCAATATCAATGCATTTGAGATATTACATCTATTATCAGAATAATTGTTTGGATGTACAAATTGAGATGATTCACGCAAACTTTTACGATATAATACATCAACCATTTCCTCCATTTCATATATTTTATTCAGATTAGAGTTATCTCTAAGTCTAAGAGCCGACACCCCAAGGTTCATCATTTCTAAAACAAGCTTGGACATTCTAATTACAGCTGATTTATCGCAATGTTGCAAAGGACCCAAAATTTCTAGCACAGTTATTATGTCATAAGCATATCTTCCAAATCTTGAAAAACCATAAGAAAGCTCCATACAAGATTTTATATACCTTAAATCAGTTGCGACAGGTTGAAACCTAGCGATAAGTTCTATTGTCAATTCAGATACTTCATCTTGAAGGAATCTGAGTTTGGCGGATGATTCAAAAATTTCCTTTTTTGTTGAGGTATCATCATCGTTGTAAGAAGTAACTGCTTTAGTTACAGTGCCTTCAGCCAAAATAGCCATATCAAAGACAACACTGCTAACCTTGGTTAGCCCTAAATCAAGTAGTCTCACCACTTTAACCAAAAATTAATTGAAATGCTTTTTAAAGTAGACTATCCGAATTTGCCTGAGATATACCTCTCAGTCAATTCTTTCTTTGGATACTTGAATATTTGATCTGTAGTACCAAATTCAATTAATTCGCCCAAATACATAAACGCAGTATAATCTGAAACTCTAGCTGCTTGCTGCATATTATGCGTTACAATAACTACGGTCAAATTTTTCTTTAATTCGTGTATTAATTCTTCAATTTTTGATGATGCAATTGGATCTAGTGCAGACGTTGGTTCATCCATCAATAATATCTCGGGTTGCATCGCCAATGCTCTTGCAATACATAGTCTTTGTTGTTGACCACCAGACAAGCTTATACCGGGTTTATCAAGATCATTTCTTACTTCTTCCCATAATGCGGCGCCTTGCAGACTATCATGAACAATATCTTTGATAAGATTCTTGTCTTTAACACCGTTTAACTTCAAGCCGGCTGCAACATTATCGAATATACTCATGGTAGGGAAAGGATTTGGCTTTTGAAATACCATACCCATTCGTCTTTTGATAAGAACGGGATCTGATTGCTTGTCGTAAATGTCTATACCATCTAGAACAATTTTTCCTTCTGCAGTTGCATTTGAAGTCAACTCGTGCATCCTATTAATGCATCTTAAGAGCGTTGTTTTACCACATCCTGAAGGACCAATCAATGCGGTAACACAGTTTTCTTTTACGTCAAGATTAATACCATTTAAAGCGATTTTTCCACCAAAGTATGCCTTTAGGGATTGAACAGATAATTTTGGATTATTTATTTTGAGATCAGCGATATAAGTTCTTTCAGATTGAGATTTGGATTGGGAAGGAATATTAGCGTTAATTTCAGAAGATTCGCGTCTAAATTCAGAATTAATAACAGGAGATGATGAAGAGTTAGATTCTTTATTTATAGGAGACTTTAAAAAATCAATCATATTGCCCACGAGACACTCTATTTAATCTCAGAAATTCATAATAATCCTTATCTATACGAAATATATAGAATTATATAGAAAAAGTAGATTATGTTGTTGACTTAAAGGTTATGCGTCTTTGTTGTGCAAACATTCTCAATATGATACTTAATGATAATACTATTAATATCAATAGCAGTGCGGCGCCCCATCCTTGTTCATGTGCAGACGGATATGGTTGGGAAGCAAGTCTCCATATTCTCAAAGGTAGTGCGTCAACAGGAGAATTAAATCCGCTAAAGAAAAGACTGGTTCCTAATATAGTCATGATCAAAGGTGCTGTTTCTCCAGTGATTCTGGATATAGCAAGTACTATTCCAGTTAATATACCGCTTTTAGAACCTTTAATTACAACATGATATATGACCTTCCACTTTGGAAGTCCTAACCCATATGCAGCTTCTCTCAAATTATTGGGAACAAGTTTAAGCGTTTCTTCAGAAACTCTTGCAATAATTGGAATCATTATAATAGACAAAACAAACGCGCCCGCCAAAATAGAAAATGAACCCAATGTAAGGACTAGTGTAATGTATCCAGTTATACCAATTACGATCGAAGGAATTCCTGTCAAAACATCATTAAATAGTCTAAGAACGTAGGCAAAGGTTCTGCTAGAGTCAGAATATTCAGATAGATATACACCTGCCAATACACCCACTGGTGCCCCAATCAGTGTAGCAAACGCTACAACAAGCAACGTTCCCTGAATTGCGGGTCCAATTCCACCGCCTCCGGAACCTATTGAACCCGGAGCTTCAAATAGAAATTCAAAGCTAAGAGCACCAACACCATTCTTGATAATCTCTATTAAGATGGATCCTAATGGAATAATGGCTATTACTACGAAACAAAATAACAGTACTGTAATTAGATTATTCTTTGTCTTTCGACGAGATGCATTTTTCGAGATGGTGTCTTGAATAATTGACTTGTAGTTTTTTCTTTTGTTACTATCGTGTTTGCTCATATTATTCCCTCAAATTAGAATAAGACTTTGAAACTCGTGAAATAATGAAAATTGCCATGATGTTTATAAATATCGTAATTATGAAAAGGACTAGCCCCAGACCAATCAGTGCCGAAAGATGCAGATCGTTTGCAGCTTCATTAAATTCATTTGCAATAATACTTGATAGTGTTTGACTCTGTGAAAACAATGACGTAGGAATAGCAGCCAAGCCAATCGCATTTCCTATAACTAAGGTAATTAGCATAGTTTCTCCAATTGCTCGACCTAACCCTAGAAAAGAAGCACCCATTAAACCAGTCTTTGCAGGAGGTAAAATAGCAGCTTTTACCATTTCCCATCTAGTAGCTCCCAAGGCATATGCAGCTTCCTTCTGTGAATGAGGAATGGCCTTTATGACCTCTCGTGAAACCGCAGTAATAATTGGAATAATCATGATTGCCAAGACTATTCCAGCAGTAAACACATCCAAACCAAATGGTGCTTTTGCAAATGAGGGTATAACATGCCCCAATGAGTTGTGAAGTGGTTCTTCAACGAAATCCCTTATCCAGAACCTAAATACAAATAATGCCCAAAGTCCATAAACAATGCTTGGAACAGCAGCCAGTAATTCAACTACAAATGCTAAAACGATACTCATCTTTTTTGGGATCATTTCGTTTATAAATATCGCTATTCCTATGCTTATTGGGACTGCAATGGCCATAGCAATAGCGGAGCTAACTAGTGTACCTACAATGTATGGTAGTGCACCAAATGACTCACGTCCTTCTACCGCATTCCAATTAGTTCCTATAACAAAATTAAATCCTTCCTTAACGAAAATCGGTAATGAACCGTCAACCAAGGAAAACAATACTAAGGCAACCATTAACAAAGTATAGAGCGAGGCCCCTATGACCAACCCTTTAAAAAATTTGTCTCCAAAAAAAGACTTCTTTTTTGTTCTTAAATCGAGTTTTTGGACAAGATCAGCGTGACTATATTTAGATTCTTTCAGAGGCAAGGTATATCATTAAAAGAAAACTATTTGATAATATGTTTTACATATATAATTAATATAGACTATATTATACTATATAGAAAAAAATAAAAAAATTAGCTAGTAGAGTTTGAGAGAATTGGAGTTCCTTTAAAGGTTAAAGATTTCAATGTTTGTTCATTGATATCTACAACCGATTGAGGCAAAGGCACGTAACCAAGCGACTCTGAGAATTGCTGTCCGTCGGTTATAGCCCATTCAACAAAGTCTACTAATGATCTTGCTTTTTGTTCATCTACCGAAGGATTAGTGCTTAGGTCTTTGTAGAGCAAAAGGTAGGTCAGGCTAGATATTGGATATGAATTTGGACCAGATGAATCTGTTAGTGTCACGTTAGTCCACGATTGTGAGCCTTCAGGCAATGTTCCTGCTGCTGAGCTTACTGCATCCATGGTTGAATTAAAAGAGGGAGCAATAAAGTTACCTTCCTTGTTTTGTATTGATGCATAAGTCATTTGAGTAGTAAGTGCATAAGCCAATTCCACATATCCGATCGAATAAGGTGAACCTTGAATTGATGCTGCTACACCTTCATTTCCTGGTGCACCAATTCCACTTGGCCATTGAACGGATTTTCCTACTCCAATACTGTCGTGCCATTCTGGGCTTACTTTGGACAAGTAATCTGTAAATACGAATGAAGTGCCTGAACCGTCAGACCTGTGGACAGATATAATGTCTTCGGATGGCAAGGTTACTCCAGGATTAATTTCTTTGATTTTTGTATCATCCCATTTTGTGATTTTTCCCATAAATATGTCAGCAATGACTGGGCCGGTTAGTTTAAGTGGAGTGGTAACTTCCGGCAGATTATAGGCTAAAACTACTGAACCAATTGTTTCAGGAATATGAACTGCATTACCTGCTTTCTCAAATTCAGAGGCAGAAAGCGGAGCATCAGTTGCCCCAAAGTCTACAGTTTTTTCAATAAACTGTTTAATACCGCCACCACTTCCTATTGAAGCATAATTAATATTCACATCCGGATTGACATTTTTATATTCAACTCTCCAAGTATCTATTAATGGAAATGGAAAAGTAGCACCCGCTCCATTTATAGTTACTTGTGCATTAACAGAGTTTGTATAAACCGGAATTAAAAGTGATAAAGCCAAAATCGATACACCTAGTATCGTACAGTTTTTTAGATTAACCATCGAAATTGTATAAGAATATGACTATTAATCAATTTACTATATATTGTCCATATACTATATAGTATAAATTAATCTATCACAATTAAGAGACTTCAAATGAAAATCAAGAATTAAGAATTTTCTTGAATGTATGGTTTTAAATAATTTGAAATAGAATGCTTATCCATTTATGATAGTTTTTGCAACCAAATAATTGTTAAGTCCCTTCTGAGGTAACGAATTGGAAGCATAGTCTATATAGATGATTATGACAATTTTTAAGTTCATCAACTGAAAACTAAGATTACTCTTTTCTATCTATGACCCAGTGTTCATTCATCGGTATTGATGATGGACATCGGTGTCATTTGTATAGATTACAAAAATAATAACTAATAAAAGTATCAATCTATAAATTATTCGCGATTAAGGTTGCATTATCGCATGGAGTTTTGTAAGAATACAAAAAGCGCTTATTCAAGATAATTAGATCATGCATTTTATAACAACTATATAAAGAATAATTATATTCACACATTCTCAATACAAAATTAAATTGGCAACGTACACATCGCAATTGATGTAGATGGTTCACCTTCTGGATATATTTCGTGCACAATCACTTTCAAAATAAGAGCAAGATAAGGACATTAAAGCCATATAAGAAGAACGAACGTTTTGGGGTTCAAAGAATGTAAATGTTAGCTGTATATGTTGCAATTTCTGACAATCTTAAAACAATTAGAAAAAAGTTCAAAAGAAAAGGTAAGAAAAAAATAATAGTTATTAGAAGTGATTCAAAATCAGCAATAGAACAATTAAACAGAAAATCAAAAGTAAAATACGATATCATTAAGCGGATCTATAATTCAATAATTAGAATAATGGAAAAGATTTCATGTGTATTGGTATTTTATTATCTAAGAAGAAATAACAACAAAGCAGGTAAATTGTTAGAAATACTAAGAAAAGAGAACAAGTTGAGAGAACCCACTACTTTATTGAACCATGTTATTATAGAATAACGGTCTTTTTTTTATCTTTTTTATTGTTAGATTGAAACTAAATAAGACATGTGGGTTACAACACGGTCAAAAAATAGTTAAAAGTTTTCTCAGATAAACAATGCAGCCAAAGATGTGTTTATGAGAATGCTGAATCTAGTCGCACCAATACATCTTCGATGTATTCACCAGTTTTAAAATAGATATACAAGAATTTGTTTTTCAATTCATTTATGGGCATGTAGGCTAAAAACATATCATCATTTAGGTTAATGAGTCTAAACAATACTTGATCGTCAACCAGACTGGATTGCAAAGACACAATACTTTTTATGTTATTTACTGAAATATTCTGTTCCTTAAAAATAGCTTTACCATATGTTTTAGTATTTCTTTGTAGATATTTATTTTTTCTTTTTTTGTAAATATCATGATAACTAAATTTATTTCTCGATTTTCCAACCAAAAGTTTGCCATTCGAATCCATTATGCCAGCAAATTCGATAGAAATATCAACCTGTAGTGCTATCGCGCACAATTTATGGAGAAATTGTCTTTCTTCCATACTTGTCTTAAATATCTAATATATTAATCAGTTATCTA
Source organism: Candidatus Nitrosocosmicus agrestis (assembly GCF_008389435.1). Lineage (GTDB taxonomy): Archaea > Thermoproteota > Nitrososphaeria > Nitrososphaerales > Nitrososphaeraceae > Nitrosocosmicus > Nitrosocosmicus agrestis. The sequence goes on from NZ_VUYS01000022.1 coordinate 55,580, forward strand.
AATGTTAAATATAGTTAATGGATCTGCTTTTGATGTTTTTCAGCATCTAGCCCAAACAAGCAGTTGAGAAAAATGGCCGTTTCAATATCTTTTGATTTAATCAATCAAAGGTATAGGTAGCTCGACGATTGTCTAAACATGTGAAATGTCCAAAAAATTCCGTTAGCTAAATTTTTGACTCCGAGTTTCAAATTATACTCACTTTCGAATTATCATTAAATCAATTTCTTAATTCACAGTAATGCAAATTAGTATATTGTGCAAATGAAAAAGTATTATGCTTTGAAAACATATAGTAAAATATCTATTTTGCCAATCCAAAAGTTCGAAAGTTAATCATTGATTAGAACAAGATTTAACTTTAATTCAACTCTATAGATCTTTATAACAAACATTTAATGTAATATTCTATTACTGAAAAGTAATTGTCCATGGTTTGGAAATTCTACTACCCATGAACAGTGGATTATATATAATAATTCTTTTGTATCAATATAGAGATGCATTTTTACTTCACAGAGTAGTTATTGATAGTTATGTGAATAGTATTGTTTTAACAGACTTTTGAGACTACTTATAAAAATCATTCGAGCAAATTTCACTGCAAAAAGAGATACAGTCAAAGCATGGAATAAATCAACAAAATCGCTCCTAACGCTAGACAATAATAAGCAAAATAATACAATTTGCCTCTGTTAATGATATCTATGAGTAGTTTTATTGTAATATATCCAACAATTGCTGCGGATAAAAAGCCAACAATGTACGATGATATATGAATATCATTGATAGTAGATAATTGAGCATCATCCATTAGTACAAAATCAAATACCGAACCTCCTATGATTGACGGAATAGATAAGAGAAATGAAAATTTAACCAACTGGTAATGGTCTATTTGCCTCATCATTCCTAATGAAATAGTAATACCACTTCTAGAAATACTAGAGAATACAGAGAAACCCTGGGCTATTCCTATTAGAAAAGCATCGAATTTTCCAATACTTTTTGAACCCTTTTTAAAGAATTTAGTTATAAAAATAAAAACACCACTTATTAAGAATCCAACAGATAGTAAAAAGAAATCATAAAATGAAAATTCAAATAACGATCGTAGTGAAAAAGCAACTATCGCTGTGGGAATGGTTCCAATAATTATTAACATCAATAGATTACGATAATATTTAGCTTCCTCGGCGTTTAATGAACGTGGATATACTACTGACTTTAAAATCTTCAAAATATCAGTTCTGTAAAAGCCTATGACACCCGCTAAGGTTCCTATATGAAGAATTAAATCAAAGAAAACCGGCACTTTAATATTAAAGAGCAGTTGTGTGAGAGCAAGATGTCCCGAACTTGAAATGGGAAGCCATTCAGTTATGCCCTGTACTATACCCAAGATAAGGGATTGAATAACGTCGACAGTCATTGCTGATACTTGCAAATTAGATTAATTTATTGATATAAAATGCTTCTTACCTGATGCTTATGGATTGACTATTTCTTTTCACCAATAATAAAGAAATTAGTGAAGATATTCTAGCATGAAAGAAACGATTCTAGTTATAATGCTAGGGTACAGTAGGAAGCGAAGTTGTCAAACAATTATCCAGGGATTCTGCAAACTTTATTCTAAGAGCTGCGGTTCATTCGATTGAAAATGCTAAAAAGATAGGCTTTCCAGATGCAGAAGTAATGCAAATTGACTATAATAAACCAGAGTCTGAAAGATTTTAGTAATACTGATAGACTTTTTCTCCTGACTCAACTTTCACCTAACATAGTCGAACAAGTATCAAATATGATCAATGAGGTCAGGAAAGCATAAATTATACATGTTGTAAAGCAATTGGCAATGGGGGCAGACGATATTAATTCAAATGTACAATTGCTTCATATCCATCGTCAATCAGAAAAAATCATCCAATAATCCGAAGTAGAGTATATACCTTCCTTCGACCAAATGAATTTATGCAGAACTTTATAACTTTTTATAGTTCTGTCATTAAGAACGCTAATGTACTCTATCTTCCCATTGGAAACGCAGAAGTTAGTACCATCAATGTTCATTGATATAGAAACACAAGGAATCAAAGAAATTTGGTAATTAGATATCCATTTTGAAAATTATGATTTATATAAAGTATACAGCTAAGTTTGTAGAGGTGTTAGTGGACTCGAATTCCATATGAAAGTGTTGCAGGAAGTAATATCCACTATCAAAAGTAAATAATATCAATGCTTATTGTAGTTTCCCTATAAGAATCCATTATTATCCTAAAAAATTATGACATATTGGATAAATGGACTTTTTAAATTAAGCTAAACTAGATATAAGTCATAGTTCATCCATGATTTAAGATAAGAAATAAGTTGGTCGAGGTAACACATTCGCATCATATAGATATTCACTTAAACAATCAACCTAAGCAATAATAACTTCTTTTTTTGACCAATAATAAATATAATTATTCCCATTCTAAATATGACTTGACTGCATAGAAAGATTGATTGAGAAAATGGGCTCCCATTCAAAGAGCAGATTCATTTCATGAAGTAGATGGGTTGCAATATTCACAGCATAATTGATGATATTTTGCAAAAGAACAGTTAGATTGAAGATATACTGCACAGTGGGAAAACATAATTGGACTTGTCTGTATTTAATTGGTCCATTTCTATAAAAATCGCCTAGAGATCAAATTTCCTATATCTCCATATGCTTCACAGGGATACAAGTTATATATATCCACTATTTATCATAGGTAGCGAACATGAGATCATATAGATTTTTTTGTTATTCTGTGCATTGAGTCATTGTAATTATAGGTGATTAGTGATTGCAAGTCATGAAAAAAATTAATTCCAAAAAGAATCAGAATGAAAATGGAATATTGATTGTTGTTGAAGGTGTGGATGGGTCCGGGAAATCAACACAGATTCATTTAATAGACCGATGGCTAAGGTCCAAAGGATATGACGTTTTTTTTACCGAGTGGAATTCATCAGAAACAGTTAGGGAAATTACTTCAAAGGGAAAGAAGAAAGCTCGGCTAACACCTATGACTTTTTCGCTTCTTCATTCTACAGACTTTGCTGACAGATACGAAAAAAACATATATCCATTATTAAGGGCGGGTTATATTGTTCTTGCTGACAGATATATCTATACAGCTTTTGCAAGAGACACTGTTAGAGGATGCGATAGAACATGGATAAGGAACATGTATAGTTATGCCCGAAAGCCAGAACTAACGTTTTACTTTAGAGTACCGGTTGAAGTTGCTGTCAATAGGATCATATCTGGCCGACCTAAATTAAAGCATTATGAGGCTGGAATGGATTTAGGATTGAGTAAAGACGAATACGAAAGTTATCGAATATTTCAAGGAAGAATTGTTGATGAGTATGAATCTATGGTTAATGACGAAAATTTTGTTGTAATTGATGGTACTCAAGGAATAGAAAAACAACAGAGTGTAGTGAGAAAACACGTTTTGAAAATACTGAAAGAAAATAATAAAATTCAAGGTAATATCGCTTAGAGGATTAGATAGGGGATATAGACTATTATGACGACAAAAATATCAAACAGAAAAAACATTCCTCCTTTTGTCACCGATAAAGATAATAAAAAAATTAAATTTATCGGTCCGTCTGGTATTAAATATTTAAAGGATATCGAAATTACCGGCTCGTTTATAGTAATCGAGGGACCAGATGCTTCAGGACGTAGCACTCAGATTCAAAAAATTACAGAAAAATTGGAGTCTGATGGACATGCTGTCGTCAATACAGGTTTGAAAAGGTCTGATTTGATATCTAAAGGAATCATAGAAGCCAAAAGAAATTACGTTGGAAGGAGAACTATGGCACTATATTATGCGGCAGATTTTGCGGATCAACTAGAGAACAAAATAATCCCTGCACTTAAGGCGGGTTTTGTAGTAATTGCCGACAGATACATATACACATTAATTGCAAGAAGTTCAGTAAGAGGAATTAACAAAAATTGGCTTCACCAATTGCACAGCTTTGCTATAAAACCTGATTTGATTTTCTACCTTAATGTAGATCCTTACAACCTAATTCATCGAGTATTCAAGAAAAACAAATCTCTTGATTATTATGAGTCAGGAGCAGATCTGGGTATTTCAGACGATATTTTTAATTCTTTTATAAAGTATCAATATTTATTGAAGAAGGAATTTAAGATGATGCAAAATAGATATGGTTTAATAAATATTGATGGAGACAAGGAAATAGATGAGATTTATGAAGAAATTGAATCAAAAATCAGTGAATATCTAAACAGGAAGAAGACTGGTACAATAACTTAAGCAAATCTAATTTTCATATTTCTATATTTTTAGATAAAATATTCAATATCAAAAAGATTGAACTTTCAATATAATAATACAATATGATCTAAGACTAATATAGTGATCATTATGCTTTATAGAAACTATAAAGAAAATGAATAAATTTCATATTATAGATATTAGATCATCAGCACAGAGAATGCAAAAATCTACCCAGAAGAAGGGAAGCTGTGTATGAACTGTTGTCGTCACAGATATGGTCACAGGTATGATTTTGGATGACTCAGTAATCGTTTAACTTGTGATCATCCCCAAATGCGAATGCAATCAGTTTGTAGAATGGAATTAGACGTTACTAATAATATTCCTATCCTATTGAGCAATCAATCATCTTATCTCAATGTACTCCAGTGCAAAAGTACAATCAATCATAATTACCAGTATTATATGATTATATCCAGAATTGTTTCCAGCGGAACCTTAACTACAATAGTTAATTTACCAAATTATCAAATTTTGCAAATATTATTCATTCTCATCAAAAATGAGAATAGAATTACGTCCAAGTTCTGTCTTTATTCTTTTAGCCACCTCTATTAAAGTAACGTTAAATTTATTCTTATTTACTTGAAATCAACCTCCTTGATTTAGCATAGTCCACAAATTCCATGTATTTTATTTCCCTATTTCTCACAATGTTTTTAAGTGTATCAGATACGGCAGTTTTATTTGATGTATTTTGATTCAGGTAGTCAATAACTATATCATAATCATGGATATCACCTAACATTTTTTGTATCTTCTCAAGATGTTCCAATATTTCATAACTCATCTCTTTGTGAGATGCATTGATGTTATTTTTGATTGTATTATTATCAGATTTATCATGGTCTTTAGGCAATATGAGTTCAATTAGATACCGAAGTTTCTTGGTATCCTTTCTAACTTCGTGTAATTCACCAACATTGCTTACATCGGAAATGACTAAGGGGGTCTTTTTTTCGATATTGACCTTTAATCTTCCCGCATTTTTTGTGATTTTCTGTCTGAATTTTTTCTCTAATTTTCTGCTTATTTCATCCTTATCATATATTTTTGGAACAGTAATATCTTGCAGTTCCAATGCAACTTTTCTAGCTTCAACTAATTGACGATCTCTTTCCTGAGTAAGAGAATGTTCGAAGGGTTCTAATTGTTCCTCTGTCATCTTACCATCAGTTGACAATTTACGAAGTATAATATCTATATCTCTTATTTTGCTGTTAATTTTAAATAGATGTTTACCTGTATCATTAAAAGCTCGCATCTTTTTGTTATTGCGGATTTTCTTTGGACTTGATTGATATGTGGATTCTAATCGCCGCAAAGTAGTACGCATATCATGAATACTTTCTTCAGTTGGATTCTCGAGATACTTTTCCAGCTTTGAATAGACTCTTTTGATATTTCTAACACAGTTATCCATATGAATCTCTAAATCGTAGTGAATATAGAAATATCCAAGCATATGCAAAGGTATTGACTATTATACTATTTTAAGTATTTAATCTAATTATTTGGCTCTGTTCACTTAAGGAAATCTTATAGCTTGAAGATATCCCATCTCTTTTATGAACACGAGAAACAGAACACCTTCAGAATACATATGCTATGGTTTGTATTTGTATTTGTATTTGTATTTGTAT
>NZ_VUYS01000023.1 GCF_008389435.1 Candidatus Nitrosocosmicus agrestis
CTTGAACCAAGAGATGGAATTGGTGGACACTGTCTACCAAAGGATACAAAGATGTTTATCAATTCATCTAACACAATGAAGAGCAAGATACTTCAAGCTGCCATGGAAATTGATGAGGATTATAGGGTTTATTTCCATAACTTTGACGAGTCAAAAGAGTCATGCAAGGAAACTAACTGCGAAATAATAAAGGCAATTCGATGATTTCTTAAATGACTAGTGAAGGGAAATCAAAAAACATCCTCGTATTTGGGGCACATCCGGATGATTTAGAAATTGGTATGGGAGGCACCGTTACTAAATTGTCGAGATTAGGGTTTAATGTAAAACTGGTCATTGCTACCCTACCCAATTTTACACAAAATGATAAAAAAGAAGAAAGGCGAATGGAGGCAGTTCGATCTTCAAAGGTAATGGGATGTCCGGAACCGGATTTCTTGGATTTACCGCCCGAACAAATGACGCATAGCAGATCATTAATTGGAACTATAGACAAGTATATCCAAGATTATAAACCTGTGGCAGTTTTTACTCAATGGATTGGGGATTCTCACCAGGATCATCAGGCTCTTACGAAATCAGTAATTTCTGGTAGTAGGGATACTACTGATCTCTATATGTATGAGACTACTATTCCTGGTGGAATAACTGAGCAAGCTTTCAGGTCTCAACTTTTCATAGATATAACTGATTTTATTGATCCTAAGAAATCTGCTCTGGAATGTTTTGATTCCCAACAGGTCAGGTGCGGACCTATCTGGATAGATGCTATAATTGGTAGAGCTGCCTATAGAGGTTATCAACTAAATTGCAAGTATGCGGAGGCATTTGAAGTAATTAGAATCTCAAAATGGTAAAATTTAACAAAAAGTTAAGGGATTGATCTAGAACATAAATTCATAAATTAATCGAGATTTTAGAAATAGTTTAACTTTTCTGATTTTAAACTCTTTATTTTAGTTCTGTTTGATCTAATTTTATTGTAATCTGCCAGATCCACATATGTCTCCTCCCAATATCGCATACAAACAAGTAGTCTATATTTTTTAATTTTTATTTTCTCTTTAAATAAAATATTTCTAATCATTATATCAGGTTCATTTATGCCTGCGGTTGTTCTCATAGGACAGGATGCTGAGAATCGTGGATTTATTTCCATTATCTTGATTTTATTGTCATCAGGATCAATTCTAGTTTGAATATTGAGGGGGCCAACTGCGCCGAGTTTTCCTACTACTTCCCTGCAAATTTTCTCTACCTTTGGATATCTGTCAATGAATGCTTTGTATGTTTGACCATGCTTTAATATTTTTTTTAAAGTAATGATTGACATAATTTTTTTGGTGTAATAATTAAGGGTAATACCTGTTGTAAACTCTAATGCATCATTCTGCAGGTATTTTTGTACCATTGGTCTCCATCCTATCTTTTCAATAGTCTTTACGGCAAACTCAAGCTCATCCTTGTTACGTACAATGCTGAGAAGCTTCGAGCCAAAACCTTCTCTGGGTTTTACAACCAATGGAAAATGATTTTTCTCCAAAAACAAATCTGCTTCCGCCGGCAAGCATGTGGGGATCGAATTAAGGTTGTTTTTAATAAGAAATTCGTTAGTTAAATATTTGTCCCTACACATTTCTACAATATTCTCTTGACTGGTAATTACTTTGGCCCCAGTCCTATCCTCGAGCAAATCCTTGGTTTTACAAAGAATTGGAAGTTCTATGTCTGAGCCAATAAATATTACATGAATTTTTTCTTGTGAACATATATCTATTAAATTTCGTATGTAATCCTTTTGGTCCGGCTTCTTTACTATGGCAAATTTATCGCAGCGATACAGCCCCGCTGCATCATAGCTTATGTCAGTTCCCAAAATTTTGTATTTGTGTTGTTTTTTACCTTCTGATCCGTTGTGATATTTTAATGATTTGATTATACCTTGAGCTACAATACCACCAGCCGATGTTACCATTACTTTAACAGTTTTCATTGATATCTTGGAAGAGAAATGTTAATTTATCAGGACGGGTTTTGTCAGATCGTTGTTTTTAACCAAATTACTGGACCACTCCTTTTCAGCATGCTCCAACCCTAAATTGACCGCATAATCAATAATACATGATTTTAATTTTAACGCATTTTTAGATTTCTGAACATTTTTCAAAGTATCTTTTATTGCCCTCTGTTCCTGTTTGTATCTAAACAACTCATCAAGCAATTTCCTTAAGCTTTCTTCGTCGTTGTATATTAGATTTCTCCTCGAAATGAGCGGTTTGATTCTATCTTTCAGATCATTAAATTCTTTGTTTTTTGCAGTTAGAAAATTTGACACGTTACTAATTGAATTTTCGGAAAGATAGTCTGATGCTTCTCTTTGACCAATACCTGAATAAACATCCGTTCCTGCCCATAAGACCATAATTGGAAGCGACACCTTCAGATCATCAAACACCTTTTTCCCCACTATAGTGTATCCAATACTTCCACCTGTTCCAGAAATATAACCTGTAATTGATAATTCTCTTGATAAAAGCAACAAGATGGGGATCGCCCGGGGTGAAACCATTTGTATTTTGTCTTTGGGGATGGAAATATCGGAGGTCTTGCCGATCGCTAATGACAAATATTTTTTACATGATATGCACCGACCGATCAATATACATTGGTCATCGTTTACCATTATTTTTGAAGATGCCTTGCTGCCGCAAGAACAGTGGAGCCAGAGGGGTGAATGCTTATTAAGATTTGCGCTTACGCCAGTAAAAATTCCTCTCTCTCTAAAAAATGTTTCTGATTTGTCTAATGATTCTAAATAAACCTCATTATTTGACAATAAGAAATTATATCCTCGTTCAAACACTGAAGACAGATCCGATAAATTAACGAATATTGTATTGTAACCCCATATTTCATTTGCAATTCTGGACATTATTATTGAATTAAATTCTGCGTAGTTTTCTGCCACCGTTGCCGAATGTTCAACCAGTCTCCAGAATACTTCAAAGCGCGAGTATAATTTTTTTAACTGGGGTTTTGACAAATTATTGCTGTTTTTTATCCAGTTATAAACAATATTTTCCCATGATTTTATTAAAGAACGAGTGGGTGGTTCTGTTTTACTGGATATCTTCCATCGTTTAGTATCATTAATGGGATATCTCAAATCTAGAATTCCTGATGCACTACGAATGCTTGGAAGTTTGGCAATATGCATCCACTTATCGTCCATAAAATCATGGTCTACTACCAAGAATAGAGGAATTATCTTAAAGTCATTATCTTTGGAATGATCAGCTAAGGCCTGAAGGAGTACTATTTTTTTAAATACTCCACTAAAAGCAAACAAATTTGGTTGATGAATACCTACATAAATTTTAGATTTCTCATAATCTAATAATTCGATCTGACCCAATATTTTGTCATTAAGAGTGCCAGCCCTATTGTGGAATTTTGTAACTGCATTTTTCAAGCGTTGCCTGTTTGATAATACCGCTTCACTTGGCTGTGTCCAAGGATAGTCTCTCAAAGCATCAGTAGCTTGATCGAACTTTGACGGGATTGACTCTACAAATTTGCTGATATCCGAATCAGAGGAGTTCAGATATTTTGAAAATATTGCATTGAACCTGCTTTGACCGTCAATAGTGGCTACCGTGTTACTTCCCAAACCTTTTAATCAATAATATCTATTTAAGTTTCTTTTTAACTATATCTTATTACTTTTCTATAAAATTTATCAAATGCATTATTCTATTAAAATCACCTATGTCTTCTAACCTGTGAGCATCACTTCCAACATGAAATTTTACTCCTAATTTGATAAAAATCTCTAAAAAATTCAAAGGAGGACGTATATATTTTGCATTAATCTCAATAATTTTATTGTTTTCGATTAATGATTTGCCTATATTATAAATTTGTTCATCATCTAAGGTAAATTCAGCTTCGGGAGCCAAATGTCCGATAACATTGACACAAGGATTCTTAATTGCTTGAAGCAAGGAATTCAACCATATCTCCTTATCGTACTTTTTATGAAAACTCGCAATTATGAAATAATCATCGGAAATAAATTCATCAGGACAATCAATACTACCGTCAGGTAGAATCTTTGCTTCAAAACCTTTTAGCACTTGTATGTTTGTCACTTGAGAGTATTGATCCAACTCATTTAGATACCTTCTAGTCCATTCGGATGATTTCCGTACATGTTCAGTAAAGGCTATTCTCTCAAGTTTTAAATCTTCTGCTCTTTTTATGACATTAGGTATGGTTAAATCAACGTCGCTGTGGTCATTATAATTACAGTGTATGTGCAGATCTTCTTTCAGATTTATTATCATTATTTTGTAAAAAAGTTACTAGGTTATCTTTAATAATTATTCTCAATTGTTTGCTTCAAAAATATTTATATCATTAACAAAAACAACTGTATTAAAACGGATGCCGATTGCGTAGAAAAATATCAACAGTATTAATACCCGGAGCCTCTGCACCTGCTGGAATTAATACAATCAAATCCTTAAGATTAGCAGAATTTCGAGGAAAGATATTATCTACTGACTCTAATAATTTATCGGCTGGTTTTTTCCTTTCTGACTTTTATGAGGTAATCCCAGAGGCAGAGGCAGATGATTATATCGAGGTATTACTGAATATTATAGATAAGTATAGTGTCGAGGTTTTGATGCCTTCATCCGGCTATGATATTTTTCCATTTAGTGAACACAAATCAAAATTAAAAAAGCATGGAGTTTATCCAGTGGTAAGCGACAGAAAAATTCTAGAGATTTGTAGAGATAAGATTTACACCTTTAATCATTTGAGTAAGAACTTTGAACTGCCATTTACAACATTAAATCCTGAAGAAATTACATCATTTCCAGTTATAGCTAAACCTAGATATGGTAAAGGTAGTAGGGATGTACTTCAAGTTAACGATAAATCAGAATTGCAATTTGTAAGCTCAAGATATTCTAATATGATTTATCAGGATTACTTACCTGGCGATGAATACACAATCGATATAATGAGTGATTTTGATGGCAATCCGATCATTGCAGTTCCTAGAATCAGACTTCAAACAAAAAGTGGGATTTCCACAAAAGGGAAAATTGTAATGGAACCTCAACTTATAGAGGAATCTATGAAAATAGTTAGAAAACTAAGAATTATAGGGCCATCATGCATCCAAATGAAAAAGGACAAACACGGTAATTTCAGGTTAGTAGAGATTAATCCGAGGCTGGGTGGAGGAACAATTTTTACTACTCTTGCTGGCGCTAATTTTCCAAAAATGATAATAGATCTTGTTGAAGGCAAGTCTATAACCCAGCCGAAAATCTCAGAGATTACTGTCTTGAGATATTTTGAGGAGATTGTATTAGATGAGCGAAATAAGATAAATTATGTCGGAAAGGATTTGGTTACTAGCAATACATGTAGAGTCTAGTTTATCTTTTGAATAAATTTATAGTTTTGTTATCATATCTTGGATCCAATCCCAGATACTTTAACATCATCTCAACTGCACTTAAAGAATCCCAATAGCCATTGATGCGAGGCATAAGCAAAAGAGGTGAATGGATCCTTAGCGGTTTGAAAATTATCAATATTGACGAAATTTCCTGTTGAACTCAATATTTGACATGGCCACATGCCAGTTAAATGCATCAATATCACACAAAAGCCGATGAACATGCCCATCCCAATTAAGACAACGTCGAGATACTTTACTTTTATTTGTGTAGTCAAAAGTAGCAAACCTGCCTATAAAATATTTTTGCTTCCAATTTTTATCTCCAGCCTGTTTTCTTTATGGTGATTGCTGCATATATCAACAGCCATGTATAAACATAAGTCGACAAGAGCGTGAAAAATGGCCTATATAGCCAATTGCGATCTCCTGGGTTACGTAGTCTGAAATCAACAGCGTAGATCATCCCCGTAAACAAAACACCCGCAAACCAAACAATTGGAGTTGTATAATCACCCATCAAAGGCAAAAATACTACAGTTGAAGCTACTATATATGGACGAATAAATTTCATTGCGGTTTGAAGATAATATAGAAGTGCTACATAAAACGGTCTCTTCCAATAAATTCCTCCTGCAGCAAATAGGCTTCTTATAAAACTCTTTCTCCAACGTACCTGCTGTTTTATTAATGAATCTAGGGTTGGCGGAACTCCAATATTTACACGAATATGAGAAGAGTATAATACTTTCCAGTATCCGTTGACTTCCATATCCTCAAAACTTGATTTAACCTCGATATGCCCTTTATCCTGACCTAATGCCGCTGATGTGGAAGAATCGCCGGTTAAAATTGAAACTGATTGTTTGGTCTTATTGGTAGTGGCAGTGGAAGAAAATCCGGGTGGCCTGGTTGCAAGCACATGGGCAGTCATTCTCCTGTCGGTCGCAAATTTAAATTCCATTCCCAAAAATCTATCTCTTGCCCACTGGGGTATAAAGTCCTGTATTGCATCTCTCCTGTAAAAGCTCAATGAACCTGCACAACAAGTCACCGATGAAAAAACGCTTTCCATCCCCTTTTGGGCACGACAGGCTCCGTCTGCATAAACATCTTGTAGCTTTTCCAAAAAGTGATCCCTAAAACCACCGGCATGGCGATTTTTTACTCTCCCATGACCGGTTATCGCACCCAATTGTCTATCAAAATAAAAGATTTGAACTGCCTTCTCTGTAGCATCATGAGCCATATCGCAATCACTATCCATAAACGCATAAATTTCTCCTTTTGCTATTTTGCTAGCAGCTTCAATTGCCTTTTTTTTGCCGACACTTTTTTCCAAATGAACTATCCTAAGATTCGCAGATTTGTTTTGCTCTTTTAACCGATCCAAGATTTCACCTGTTTTGTCCGTACTTCCATCATCAATAACAATAATCTCTTTATTTTCGTACGTCTGATCAAGACATGATTGGATGCAGTCAGTTATGTCAACTTCCTCATTCTTCACTGGCACTACAATTGAAACAAGTGGTTTTTCTGTATCAGGGATTTTCTTATCAAAAACCTTCAGGTATGGATCTTTGTATCTAAAATACGAAATAAAAAGGATGTTGAAGAGTACAAAAGAGGTAAGAATGCTGTAAATGCCTACTCCTAAGTCAATAACGTAAAAAGTCAGATATGCTTTGGTAAACAATATCGTTAATACTGCTGACAATAGCAATGCCCTAACGAACCAACGTTTATTATCTAATTCACTTTTTTTAACAAACTTGGGCACACTACTTAAAGCCATACACTAAATCAACTCGCTAACAATTAATGTCGCCATTAGCTGTTTATTACTTTTTTCATATTGCATTACTTAAGCTGTTTATTTTTACTTTCAATATAACAATGTGCCTTAAAAAAATTGAGTATCTTTGTTTTTCAAAAACGGATTGATTCCATAACGATTAATCCCAGCGCATTCTTTCTGTCTCTCTATCTGTTTTAGAAGATTTTTTCCAGTCTTTGTAGTGTACTCTGCACAGATAAACCCTTTTTTTTGAAATGTCAAAATCCAAGTCCTGAGACATTCTGGCTTTAACCAAACTCATTGATCTATCAGCCGATTCTTCACACCCTTTCACACTACAAGTTACTCCCTTCTCTACTTTACCCATTAACATGCAAAAACTATTACGCTCTAATAAAGTTAGGGTAATTAAGCAATCAAAGTTATAAGGTAAAATACTGTGCTTTGGGATGGTGCACCACAATGGCGGCAGTCGAATATTCGGGATCTATCTGACCACTTTCCGTTAAAGTCATACCATTGAGTGAAGGGTTAATTAACTTCCATACCATAAAGTGTTGGGCTATATCAGGACAACTTGGATATCCCCAACTGTACCTTAAACCTCCGCCTGACTCTTTTAAATTTAATTCTTCTTTAATTTTGAAATTGATCATATCTGCAAGTGCCTCTGTTGATTCCACAGCAAGTCCATGCAGGTAATAAGCATCCGTATATCGGCCTTGTTGATTCCATTCTTCTATAAGCTTGGCTACTTTCTGTCCCATTGTTACCGATTGAAATGCTACAAAGTCGTCATAATCGGAATCAAAGTAGTCTGCGAGACAAAGGTGTTGCTGATTAGAAGACCGGGGAAATTCAAACTTGAGCTCTATTTCTTCTCCTTTCTCATTAGTATATTTGACTAATAGGTCATTATTTCCAACTTTTCTGCATTTGAAATAGCCATACACCGCCTGGGGGTCGAATAGGTTCTCTTGTATTACTTTTAATTTCCATTCTTCAAGTAAAGCATCAAAATTCTCTTTCAAATCCGACGCGGTTTTCCCTCTAACACCCCACGACAATACAAAGAGAGATTTTTTGTTAAGATATGTCCAAATCTCGTTTAAATCAAGTTGCTTATTTGTGAACCTATAAATTTTGTTTAAAGAGGGGGGTATTGGTTTATTTCTGACAGGTTTGACATCGCTGTTCATTTGTTGTGCTTCTTTGCTTTTTGAATTTTCATATTTTTTCTCCTTCCATTTAGAGAGTTTTTCATACCAAGTAGACATAAACTGTTCTTTCTGTTCTCCCATCAGACTATTCATTATCTTGAGCCCTTCAAATGCTGTTTTACAATAAAAGATACCCGGTCGGTAAATTTCTTGCTCCCCTATACCCTTGGCAATTCTGTTGATGTAATCACTGTTAATAGCAGCCCCACCGCAAAGAACAGGAATTTCAATTTTATTCTCTCTAACAAAGTCTGAAAATAATTGCATTTGCTTAGAAGTTGAAACCAGGAGAGCAGAAAGACCAACGGCATCTGCTTTTACCTCTTTAATCTTGTTAATGATGGTTGGAATTGGAACCTGCTTTCCCAAATCGTGTACCTCATAGCCGTTGTTGACAAAAATAGTTTTGACCAAATTCTTTCCTATGTCATGTACGTCGCCATAAACGGTACAAAGGACTAATTTTCCTTTGCTAATTCCTTCCTGTTTAATTAGATATCTTTCGAGCTCAGCAACGGCCGCCTTCATACATTCAGCTGATTTTAATACGAATGGCAGTATTAATTCCCCAGATCCAAACTTGTCACCTACCTCTTTCATCGCAGGCAGGAGGACTTCATTAAGAGTTTCAACCGCGGCTTGATGAAGCTTTTCTTTGTCCCCTATTAATTCAATCTTTTCTACCCCGTTACTTGAAATATTTTTCACTTTTTTCACCTCTGCCTCTAATATCTTTTTGGATGAAATGGATAGAGCTACATCATTCTCAATGCCTTCTTTTATTCTATTTACTATCCTGAAGTAACATTTCTTGTCGGCATTCCAAGCCGGATCTATTTCCATACTGCTGGAAGGTTTGACCATCTCGCCAGCGGTACGTTTTCCATTACTCGTTGTGGTAAAGTGAGAAATTAACTCCGATAGTGCATTAGATTGTGTATTAAAAATCAAATCTTCGCATTTGCTTTTTTCGGATCCACTTATCTGAGGATATGGAATTATGTCCTTGGGATTGATAATGACTGTATCTAAACCATTCTTAATTGCATGATATAGAAAAACAGAGTTTAAGAATTTCCTTGCGTTTGCGGGCAAACCAAAACTCACGTTACTCAATCCAAGTGTAGTAAGGGTTTTTGGAAATTTTTCTTTTACAAATTTAATCCCATTTAAAGTTTCAAAAGCAGAATTGATGTATTCTTCTTCCCCAGTGGCGAGGGTAAAAGTAAGGACATCAAAAATAAGTTGCCATGGCTTTATTCCTCTATCAAGTGCCTTTGAATGAATCAATCCAGCAACATTCACTTTATCTTGCCAAGTCTTGGCCATTCCATGTGGTCCTATACACATCGAAATCGCAGGAGCTCCGTATTTTACCATGAGTGGCGCTATATCTTTAAACCTGGAACCATCACCTTCTAGATTAATTGAGTTGATGATAGGAACACCAGGTATCTGTCGTAATGCCGCAGCAACAACTGCAGAATCTGTAGAATCTATAACCAGTGGTGCCTCTATCTCTAGACTAAGCCTTTTTACTAGTTTCTGCATGAAAGATTTTTCATCTGACCGCTCGGTAGTTGCGACACAAACGTCAATACAGTGAGCTCCATCTTCAACTTGATACCTTGCAATTTCGATCAAACCATCAAAATCATCAGCTAAGACCATCTGTTTCGCTTTTTTTGAACCCTGAGAATTAAGTCGTTCTCCTATTATTAACGGTCTTGGGTTTTGAAATAAATCTACGCAATTTAATGAGGAAGAAACTTTAGGATTATTATTGTATTTTAACTTCATTTTGTTATCACGGGTGATATTTCCATATATTTTAGGTGGAGCCTATAAATTAGATTCGAAAGACTTATGACTCTTCACAAATTGCTCCTTTTCATCCAACATGTATCGAAGTTTACGAATATGACTTGGTGAAGTACCACAACATCCTCCTATAATTCTTATCATTTCGTATTTGCTAACAAAGTCAGACAATTTTGCAGAAATTTCTTCTGGAGACATTAAATATTTTGCTTGGCCATTTTCATTAATGGGCATTCCCGCATTTGGCATTACTAAAATGGGGATCTCTTTTTGCTCGCATAACCAGTGTATGCTAGGGGTCATTTCAATTGGACCAGTGGAGCAATTAAGTCCAAAAAGATCGACTCCAAGATTACTTAAGGTGGTATAAGCTGATTGTACATTCGTCCCAAGGAGCATCTTACCGTATTGATCAAGGGTAACATTTGAAATTAAAGGAAGTGATTTTTCCAGTTTTTTAAATGCTCGAAAAATTCCTTCTACCGCCAATTTCATCTCTAAGACATCTTGTCCCGTTTCAATTAAAAGAACATCGCAACCTCCGCTGATTAAACCAATGGCTTGATCAAAATAAGCTTCTTCGATCTCATTGAGAGAGATATTTCCCAGATCTGAGTCATTAGAACTTGGCAAAAAACCTGTTGGTCCCATTGATCCGATGATATAGACTTCCTTGTTTGCTTCCTTCATGGCCTCCTTTGCAATTCTTGTAGCTTGTATGTTAAATTCCTCTGTTTTATACTGGTTTCCGAACTCCTTCAGCTTCAATGTATTGCTTCCAAAAGTATTAGTTTCGATACAATCGCAGCCTGCCTGGATATAATTTTGGTGAATTTGTTTTATCCATTCAGGTCTGCTAAAATTCAAGCTATCGTTAAATCCTTCTTTATTGTCTAGATAATCTCTTTCTGTGGGTGAATACTTTTGAATTTCTGTACCCATTGCGCCATCGAATAAGAGGATTCTATCATTTAATTCAGTCAGAAAAGAATTCAATATTATTATTAATACTTGTGGTACAGTTTTTGCTTATAATTCTTTCATCTAATTATTGGGCTCTGTTATCTTAAGGATGAACCAATACCATGAAGTTCTCCTATTTTAATTTTGGTTATCAATAGAAGGCTCTTTTAACAGTTGTACAAAAGATAGTCTGTATCTTTGTGTAAACTAACAGTGTTCGTTTAAACATTATACCACAACACCTTTAGCTTACCCTCTAGAATTACCCTCATCATGAGGGATACGTTCCTCAGATTGCTTTCAGATGACGAAGGAAACATGTTATATGATATGTTGCAAGATAATGAAGAATCCGGTTACCGTTTCAAGATCATCTTACCAAAGGGTGGATGATATGCAGTTGCTGAAATAAGAATGGCAACCAATCATGACATGACATCAACATCAGAAAATGAAAGAATGTATCGATTCAATGAACAAGGTATCAAAGAAATAGTATCAAAAATACACAGACACTAACCAGTCAAGATAACTGCAGAGATGGAGAAAAGATAGTGGATATGGCGACCAAAAATCCAAGAGAAGAGTACGGACTACCCTTCTTCACGCTGTCTTTGAGGGTACTAGCAAGCTATGTCTCCAAAGAGATAAACTTTGTAGATACTATAAGACCGGCAGAGATTAGAAACATACTTCTCAAGCATGGGATAAATTGCAGGCAGTCAAAGATTACATTGGGAAATAACCGGGATCCGGAATACCATTTGAAAAAAAGAGTGAAGATTTAAGGTATGAAAATATGCCATCCAATTCCGTCCTTCTTTACGAAGATGAGGTGAAAGGACCGATAGTAGCCAAGACCTGCGGAGGTACTCTTGGACATCCACCACCTTTTCAAAGGTATTCAAGGCCCAGAAGATAAAAGGTATGCAGAATGTGTTTGGTGTCTATGACCATACCAACAATCAGAAGTGGACGCACGGTTACAAACAAAGCAAAACTGGAAAACATTTCCTAGTCTTTATAAAAAGAATTGAACAAAAATACAATAACAGTATCAAACAGATATTTTCGGTACTGGATAATGTATCAATACATAAATCAAACAAAGTAAAACAGAATCTAGCCAGTTTTATCCAAGGATACGTCTGGCATTTCTTCAAACGAGATCTCCTGAACATAATCTAATAGAGGTAAGGTGGTGGATGTGGATGCACAGACAAGCAGCAATAAACAATTCCACATTTAAAAATGAACAGGATACCGGTAAAGCTGTGTGCGACTGGACCTGTAATTACAGCAAAAAAACATGGATTCAAAGCAAGTACAATCAGTTTACAGAAAGGAGGTATGTATAAGTTTACATAGCTGTTGACTTAAGCGTTTGAAGCAGAGCAAGTTTGAAACGCCATTGGACTACACTAGTCACTTTCGACATGATTGTCTGCATTTTAAGCACGATTTCAGACCATATGTTCTAATATCATTCATTCTAATCCATATGAAATATTGGGAAACATTTGAAAAATTACTTCAAGTTAACATAGCCCAATAGAAACAAAGAACATATTTAGCATACATTAGTTTTGGTTTGTATTTGTACTTTCTTGGTTTATCGTTAAGAAACATTGTCAAGGCATTTTGATATCTTCACATAGTTAAGAAAAGTCGCGTATCTGTCTGGAAATGGATTCATAGATGTCATTTCAGAAAGGTATCCTCAAACAAAAGAAAAATATCAGAATACATTATAGACTAGACCATCCTAAAGAGTGGTTCAGAATTTACATGGTTATGGATTGCAATTGGGCAATACAACGGATTAATGCTCATACCAAATATAATTAAAGAAACATGTTTGTTGATAAGTGAGAGGTTTCTGTCAGGAGTTGTCGTCAGAGATTACCTAAAACACCTAGTATCTATAGATATAGATACATAGTACCCGATTGTTCGTTTCTGGAGCTAAAACACCATCTTAATTCTTTTTTTGGCAAAGAAGAGAAAACATTATTGAAAGGAAGGAAAATACAGCATACCATAATAGAACAGAATATTTTGATGACAATTTTCTTTGCAGAATAAAGAACTGCAAATTAAAGCATGTAAGAAATTGGATGAACCTGTTTATCACGCATTATAACAAGGAGATGATTAATTCCTAAGATAACAGTGCCGAGAAAAACGTACTGATTCAAATCAAATGGATGTGATTGTTTGTATTTCTTAATTTAAGTGAAAGAATTTTATACTAACCAACCAACTCGAGTGATAACAATAACAATAACTTTTAAATATTATAAAACATATTATATAAACACATAGATCTTCCTATTTATTTTTGGAGATTGATTTGTTATATTTTCTTTTTTTAAGAGAAAAATACCTGTGTCACTTGAGACACAAAAGTAGAATTAATCACCCTTAATATATCTATATACCAAATCTTATATAAACAATATTTACAGGAATTGACATAAAAAATTAGAAGAATCCATCATTTTTGTTGATTGGGATGAGATAAGATTCACTATTTGATGTTTTGATGTGTCACGTGACTATAAAATGAATTACCATTTCTTTTCTTTTTTTGTAATCGAGTATGCCAAGAATTAATACTCTTGCACCGAGTTAATGACACATTCAACTGACCTTGATGTGATTATTATTTTCTTTCTTACTCTCTGTTGCAATTATCCAAATTTACAACCATGTGGTCAATGGATTTTGGTCCATTTTTAGCAACAAACCTCTGAGTTAACCCCTTCTGGCTAGTACAGATGTCTTGTTAACTTAAGCAACTAACTAAACTGGTATTATAGTCTATCCATATTCAAACCAACTAGTTTTATCTAATATCTATCCAATTTGAGTGGAATTTCTGACCTTTTGTGCTAAAGTGAATCGTCGTATTCCGGAGATAATGTGGATATGAATCGAAAAACTTAAGTTATCATAGCCAGTATGGGTTAGGTCGACAAGAGTGAACGTATTTGATTTCGAACTGAATTTATGAACAAATTTCAGAACACATTTTGTTACAAACATAGTTATTTTCTTAAGTTTTTTCTTACATCTGAATCATCAGAACTTACCATGTGTACAAAGATTACTCGGATTTTCGCTAAATTTGTAGTAATTAACGGGGAGAAGTCTACTTCATTTTTATTATCACATTATTTATTTAACTGCCAAGCATCAAAATTAAAGCGATCCTGGATAGAATTTATCAGAATATTTTGATTTTGAATCCGACTGACAAACTAAATAAATCGATATGGAAATACTCAAAAAAATGATGATTGGGAATAAATTAGATTGTAATTTCCATCTAATAGAAATATTAATGAAGGCTGGTGCAAACCTGCCCAATAAACAATAAAAGTATTGAAGGTGGAGATAGTCCATCCGGCTCTGTTAACTTAAGAAAGTGATTTAGCTTGAAGATGATCTATTTCAGTTATGATCATCAAAAGAAACAGAACACCTTCTTTAGATATTGACCATGCTTTGTATTTGTACTTTCTTGGTTTATGAACCAGAAGTGCTTCCTGAGCAATATTTTCCTTACATATGGTAAAGAGAAGTCTGTTTTATTTGCAAAAAAATGGAAGTAAATTCAAAAGTACAAGCCCAAGAAGATGCCATCAATCAATATAGTAAGGATTTCAGATTACATAGTTTGTGAAACATTGCTCAAGGTTGGTTTAGAATGTGAATGGCATTGGGTTGCAATAAATAGAGCTCGTAAACTGACAAATCCTAGCACAAAATAAGCCTCAAGAAAGAAACATGTTTACTCTTGAAATGTTTATGTCTGATCCAAGAGTTATGGAAAACATTTTGTTTCTATAGATGGTGGCACTTGGTACCCCATGACATGCAAGTTTCTAAAACCAAAAAGCCATATTCATTCTTTTTTTGCAAAGAGAAAAGATTTGTAGATGGAAGGATGCAATGCATCAAAGACGGAATCGAGAGCTTCGACTATTACTTTCCATGTAGACAGAAGAACTGCAAACTAAAGCATGTATGAAACTGGTTGAATTTATTTTTCAATTGTCATAATGAAAAGATGGTATGCTAAAGTTAACCTGGCCAATTTTGGATTAAAAAGAATTTTATAGAAATTTATTCTTACAGTATGCGGGTTCATAGTTCAGTTTGGATAGAATGACTGCCTGCGGAGCAGTTGGTCGAGGGTTCAAATCCCTCTGGACCCATCAGTTGTAGACACAACATTTCTGTCTACACAACTAAGGGAAAAATATTATTTTGTATGGGTCACAGCAAAGGATGATAAGGTCTGCAAGAAATACTGCAAGCCTTTGGATGGAGTATTTTGGAAACTAGGTGATCTTAACCTTATACCAAAGCCTGACTTGATTACCCATCCCTTTTGTAGATGTAGGATTATCAAGGTAAGGATTTAAGATTGTACCATTAAGATACTTCAATGAAAAAACTATTCCAAAATGTTGATAATGATCGTAAAAATGTGGCTTTAGCAATATTGAGAAAATTATACTCTGAAAATGAGGTACAAACTCCTTGGGTAGAGAGAACCGCGTTGAGAGCTAGCATGGCAGAAATGATAAAGGGATTTGACGATATGCTGAACTTTTTATTACAAAATAAATTGATAGATCATAAGATTGGCACAGATAAATTTAGTATAACTAAATTAGGTATTGATAAATTAAATATTGGAGATAAAATTTCATAGTAAAAAATGAATCTTTATAGCTGAGTCATTTGTACTTTTCTTTATCATGTCAGAACAAATTATCAGCAAAAAAGAAAACAATCCAAATCAAGCACGCATCTCAGTTATCATCCTGTCAAAGTATAGCGTTATAGTGGAAGGAAATACTAAACCTCAGATGTATCACGTCCATCATGATGTAGATTCTGATTCTATATCAGTTAGAGACAATAAACCCATTAATGGCGTTTTATAGACTTATGATATTTGACAGTAATATAGAATTAGAATATTTACTTCATTTGTATGGATTAAATTAGATGCTTAAGCGGCTAGAATTCTCTCACTGTAAAGGAAAAAATTTACAATGAGGTCTGGCCCACAAGGCAAATGTTTCGCAAGACTCTCCCTCATGGAGATTTTTTGGAGTAAAAAATAATGTTAGATTATCTACTTTTGATAGAGCAATTCGAGGAAATGTATATTCTCAGAACGGTAAAGAGTCAGGAGATAAAAAAACAAAGAGCGAGAAAGGTTAAACAAGAATAATAGTGGCTTATTTTGAAGGTGTTCTGTTTCTAGTATTCATACAAGAGATAGAACCTCTTCAAGCTATGGATATATCATTAAATGAACAGAGCCCAACAGTGTATGAACTCAAGTTAGGGATAATTATGATATAAGAACGACCATGAAATATTGGCAAGTAAAACACTAAACACACAAAGACCTGTTAGGGTTCAGTAGCTGTAGCACTTGAATTTTCATGATATAAAGAAATGAAAAGTGTAGATAATACTACCTTGAATCAATTAATTTAAAACACAAGCGTAATTTAGATTTTGATCAAAATACTTAAAGCAATACCATGCATTAACCATTAAATGGTTCAAATAGATTTCTCAGAGGATGACATAAAGAATTTAAAAACATTATTACAGTTTTCCAAAGATGCTTGTCCCGTAGAAAGTCTGGAGGGAAATATGGACAATGACTATTTAGATACATTGATAGATAAATTGGAAAAAGCCAAACAGGATTGATTTAATCAAACTATTCCCACTTGACGACTCTATCTACGATACATCATCACTGCCTACCAATATTAACAAGTTTAACATAGAATCCTAACAAGGGTGGATCCTACAGATTCAACCAAAATAATTACAGATATTCCTGTTACACCTAACATAATTAACTAATTAGCCGCTTTTGTGTAGTTTAAGCTAGAGAAAAACAAATAGTTGCCTTAATCAAAGAGAAATATTTGTCTTTTTTATTATGTGTTATCAAAGCAGATTTATCCGTAGTCATTGCGTATCGGTCATAGGAGCTGGTATAGTGTTTGATGTTTGCATAAAACTAGAATGAAAAGCCAAGTTAAAGGACAATTAAAGGACAAATTTTTTTTACTCTTGTTTTCAGGCTACGTATTGATTATTCACTTTATTCTTATGTAAGAAACTTAATCCATCTTAGACTAGAAAGATTTAGAAAATATTATAGCAAATTAATTTAGTTATCTAACATAATAAATTACAACTGATTCCTGTAATTAGATGATTTTAACTCTTGAGAACAAGGTTTCTATTAATCCGACTCTAATATTGTTACTTCCTTAAGTATTTCAGACCATTTGATAGAGTGTATATGGTCCTATGTATTAAATGTACGCATGATTTCATATGCTTTGTCGTTGCCCTTGTAAACATTTCTTACCATCAAATTAATATCTGGCTGTCCAATGCGTACTATTATTTCCATGATGCTTTTAGAATTTTGATTAATGATTTCACTTACAATGGATTCAATATCTCTTTTTGAAATCTTTATCAGAGATCTGCAACCCTCAATCTTAATAGACGATAGTTAATATCGAAACCTTCTATTAATATTTGCTGAGGTTTCTATCCTGCTTCTTCTTCTTCTTTGGACGGTCGACAGAGGAACATCAATTTTTTCTGATATTTTTGATGATTTAGCATTAAGTTATTTATTTCAAGCTTGTGCCTTAAAATATGAAAAATGTACTGAAGCTCAATATGAGAACCATCAAATTTTCGAATATAATACCATCCACTAAATCTTACTATTCTAAAAATTACTTGCATTTTTTTGAAGATTTTGTATAGGAGATCTTTTATCATTGAGCTTTTGATATTGTTTGAATTTATATGTCAATTAGATCATTCTAGTCGAAATCCAGATAGAGCCGAATAATAAATAAAATTTAGTGTTCATAAAGTAAACAATAACTTCTAAATTCACAATAATATTTATTATCATATCCATAAGCCTTATACCAAGTCATTATCTAGGGTTTTCTCCTGCTAATGCTCAATTGAATACTACTGATGTAATAAGTAATCAAACGACTATACCGCAATCTGAATCAATTATAATCAAACCTTTTACAATTCCAAGAGATGAACCGTATAACTCAAATGGATTACCGTATACATCAAGTAGTGCTGATTCAAACAACAATAGTCTGACTAAACCAGTAAATGACTTGGTCCTACTTAGTCAGCGATATAACGATGAAAGATTCGGTGATGAGATTATTGGTGAAATTCTAAACAATGGTACTATAACAGCTGAATATGCCAAGGTATCTGTATCCTTTTACGACGAAAATGGAGCAATTCTAGGTTCAGACTTTACTTATACCGATCCATCAACAATAGCTCCAGATCAAAAGACTGCATTTAACATTTTCATAACAAGTGATACAATAGAGGATGATACTGAAACATATGAGTTTATTTTACAGTGGCAAAACAATGATTTTAATGACTTCTCAAAGAGAATAACTGGAGAGCAAGTACAAGCTATTGATAATGACGATAACGATAATGATGACGATAACAATGATAACGATAATGATGATAACAATAATAAAGACCGAGATGGTAATGCCCTAAAGCGATTGAATAATCTATTCCGAAAATAATCTCTTATTTTCATTGTTTAATTTTTTTGATTAAATCCACTTATTTCCAAGTATTAAATCTGATCATAAAGATGAAATTGCCAATTTAATAAAATAGTTTGTAGGATGTACATACAATGTATCTATGACTATGGTTAAATTCATTATGTCATTGTGTTATGCATGTCAATAAAACCTTCAAGTTCAAGTAAGATCTTATATGCTAAATTTTGACAATTAATTAAGATGCTGTGATTGTATATAATTCATTTGTCTATAATTATGTAAAATTATTTTTGACAATGGTATTAGTGTTTATTTATGTTAGACTTGAATCAACTAAGACTGGATCTACCTCAATTCATCCCTTTAATGTTAATATCATAAAATACGGATTTTATAATAATATGCGGTAAATAACGCCGTTATATATCAATAACGAGCCTAAAATTGCATACTAAAGAATTGATAAATACCATCTTGCTTATAAAAGAAATTCCTGCCAATTGAAAGTACTGTGACAACAGGCTGCAACCATCAAGATATGAGGATATATACACTGTATTGTGTATGGGGGAGTAGGCTACACTTACGTCATAAGCATCTTCATCAACCAGACCGATACCATCTGCTAGGGTCATTAAAGTGCGTTAATAATGCTCTATTAGCATCACTCTTCTTAGTCATTATGGCCCTATCCAGTTGTGTTGATGCAAAAGCGTAAGGGGTTACGAGATGCCTATTGATGCCTACTCTAACATCTCCTCATTTTATTCCTGTTTATTACACACACATATTGAAATTACAAACTTATTAACTTTCAATTTTGAGAATCACGTTTTTTAAAATCAACTTTCCAGGCTATGATTTATCAGAAACATTGAAATTATTTCAAAAGCAATAAGGTGTCAACAAAGGTCTTGTTTCTTGTAACAGTAGACTTGACATCTATATTTCATATGCCTCAGACCCCCTCCGCAAGTTTTTGATTTCTACCATCAAACTATCATATTTTCAATGATAGTCATTATGGATTAACCAGATGACGGTATCTTATGACATGGCATTTAACTACTGATCATATCTTAAATCAAATTTATTTTATAAATTCAAAACTTATCATCAATCAATATTTTGATTTAATTACTTTCAAACACCATATATGAAATACCACCAAGATCAGAATGGCTATTTGTTCCCTTTTGTTCGATGCTTAAAACAATGAATAGATAAATAAATAACTAAAATGATCTATTTGATCCTAATCTGTTCCCCAAGGATTGTCAATCACAAACTTCCAAGTGCCATCAGATTGTTGACGTAAAACATCTGCAGACTTGGCTGACATGTTAACAGGGTTTCCATCTGAGCCTGTTCCACTAAATGACCATTCAGTGATTACTAAAGCAAGATCACTTGTTTGAAGGACCCTTTTGACTTTTAAATCTAATTTTCCTTTTAAATCTATGAATCCCTGTAGACTTTGCCCGACGGATTCTGGGGTATTTGCAAGTTGTCCTGACTGGGTGGCAAAACATGCTTCAGTTTCATAGAGCGTCATGAGAGAATCTAGATCCCCTATATTAATACCTTCAACTACAGAATTTAGTACTTCTTCAGGCGTCATATTCTTAACCATACAATGGCTTTGGTAAAGTTGGTTTTAACCTTATCACAAACTTGTAGTGAAAATAAAGCAAGATGTGTATTTAATCACAATCAAAATTTATTATGCTACTTTTAGGTTAATCTTTACCACAATCATCAAGAATATTTTTTCACTTATAAAATAAGATCAAATCATGGAATGGGACTACCTCACATGAGAAACGTGGAATTACCGGAAAATAACCCACTCCACAGGCACCTGTTTAAATTTAATAGATTGAATATATGGTAGTTGAATTGGTTTGAAATTAAATTTAACAAAATTATCAATTAAAGGTTTTCCGTTTTAACAACTTTAGTACTTATGACAAGATTTTATAAAATATATGAAATAATGCTTGTGATTAAAATGAGTCTGACCCCGACATATTCCTCTTTAATTCCTCACGATATAGGTGAATTAATATCATAAACTAGAATTTAAAATAAATAATTCAAATGGATCAGAAGAAACTAATAAGTAAACATCTGAAACAAAATCTCTGTAATGCTTTTGGGTTCAACTTTTTCTTTTGGCTCTGAAAGTAATATTGGAAGTAACGAAGAGGTTATTTCTTTTATATTGCTGTTGCGAAAGTATCGCTGATCTTCAATTGAGTATTTTTCCATGATAGGGGAGAGGTTTATCATAAATTTGGTAAACATTATCTAGGTGTTTTATCTTTATCGAGCAATTAAATAACCTCGATATATTCACTCTGCTGTTGTAGTCACCATTTTCTAGTTTGCAATCATATTTTATATCCATCTGGGTTACGTTCCACTGCGAAACACTGGTGTGTATTAGAGGTTCTGAAATACCTAGAGAATCCTTTATTTTCTGATGTATTGAGCCGCATGCTTGTATCAAATTAAGCCAATCTTTTCTTGAATGCCATTGATATGGCTCCCTGGATGATGCGATTGTAATAATGACAGTTCCATAAGGATAAACAAAATTATCTTATACGACCTGTAAAGAGACAGCTTACCCTCATAGACTAATCCCTGATTCCTAGAGGAGAGAAGAATCCATTCTAAACTTGAATTGCCTTTTAGTTTCAACCTTTTATGTCTTCTTGTGGAGACTTTAACCAGGACTTTAAAGATATGTGATGAAACTTTGGTTCTGGTTTATTCGCAAGTAATGAAGTTAGTGTGTTTATTATGGTTAGGTTTTCACCGTCTTTTACTTCTGTTTAAGTTTGTATCCGCCAATGTTCAATCATGTTACCCATAACTGATCTATTTTCCCTTTTACTGTGGGATGATAGAGTTTGTCTATGCTTATTTTAACTGCTAATACCCTATATATCATATTGGCTAATACGAGATCAGAAAATCACTTCAAGAGGATGGAGCTGTTCCCCCTTGAACTAAAAATTGATTTGTTACATTACATTCAACAGAATCTCCTGCTTTAACCGAACCAGTTGCTGTATCCAAAGATGGGAATTCTTGTGTACAATCTCCCGTAAACTCTGGAAGAATTCCAAACTCATCTGCGTTTAGATCATCTTTTAACGATTGAATTACTTCATCGTCTACATTCTCTACAATTCTGTAGTCTCCTGCACCTAATGATACATCCGTTCCCGCTTCCGAAGCCGGAAAATTAGATGGATTAGGATTGTTACCACTAATTAAAAAAGAAAATACTGATGGTTCTATATTGTTTAGAACAAAGTTACAAACGGCAAGATCGCTAGGATTCCCTCCACGACTTTCACATCCTATTATTATAGATACAGCTAGCGATGCTGTGTTGTCCTCATCGTCATCGCTAGGTGGAGGTTGATCCGGTCGACTCTCTCTTTCCAGGCAAACTCCACTGCTATCTTTTAGGCCGAGTCCCATTGTCCCTTTGTCTCCCGCGCTAGAATTACACATTATCTGATTCCCAGACCCAACTGCATCTCCTCCCGAGATTATAAAGCTACTGCTATCAGAAGACGATTGTATTGATGATGATTCTTTTGCATTGGTAGTACCGGTATCACCTCCTGTTTGAGTCAATCCATTTGATTGAGCAAATACAAACTCTATGCTAAATGTTTCACTCAAATCAAAAGTCATCATTGAAAATATCAGTGGTATTGAAATTAAGAAAACCATCCAATAAGGTTCCATGTTACCATGTATTTTTTACGAGATATATTGAATTGCATATATTTTAATTGTCCTTTATAGCATGTAGATACCTTGGAAGATTATTCGATGAGAATTCTTAGAATAATTTAGTATTTAATTAAGGACTTTGCTTGCCATAAAAGTATGTCTGGAAATAAAGGAAAGATACATTCAAGTTTACATCTATTAGAATATTGAAATTTATACCCTTATTGTTATCTCCTCTGGTCCTCTTTGAGGATTATTTAAGAGATTATAACATATCACACCATTACCCTCGTCAGTTACAGGACCTTCTATACAGATGTGAAATGTCTCGTTTACATCTATTATTCCAGATGGCATTACTATATCAGTTGTATATTCTCCATTAGACGTGTCACTATATAGTGCATCAGACAAATCCATATTAAAATGACCATATTCAGGATGCTCTTTTACATATATATCGACTAAATCATAAAAAACGTGATCAATATCAATCCGTGAATCGTCAATCAGCGTGACCCGGATAATGAAATTACCCTGATTTTCACCTTGACTTGCCATTGCTACATTCATAATTAGAGGGGAATTGATTAGAAGGGTTA
The DNA here is from genome assembly GCF_008389435.1 of Candidatus Nitrosocosmicus agrestis. Taxonomy (GTDB): domain Archaea; phylum Thermoproteota; class Nitrososphaeria; order Nitrososphaerales; family Nitrososphaeraceae; genus Nitrosocosmicus; species Nitrosocosmicus agrestis. Next base: position 23,289 of record NZ_VUYS01000023.1, read on the forward strand.
GGGCTGTCACCACAGATAAGAAAATATGAAATAGTTTCCCCTCATGATTCAGTTTATTCATTTTGATATGTGATCTTTTACTCATACACTTTGATAGAAAGCCAAATTATTTAGAATTTATCCTTAAATTGCAATATTCTAATAGTCTTAGAAGATTTGAAAATGATATTTTTATCGTAGTAATGGGGGACGAAATAATATCTAATAAACTAGTTCTATTCATATTACAAAAGTTATATTCTCCTTAATTATATCATCACTATTAGTTTTGATGACATTACTTTATCAACTCGTATAATGCAATACCTTACTAAATAACATGAAATCTATTTAAAATTAATTACAAAGACCATCTGATACTTTACCGTCTCAAACCTTGTCTTTGCATGTGACTTGCCATTATAAATTTTAAGTTCTAATTGTATGAGAGTATTAGAATATTGCAATTGGTTAGTAAATCCAATATATTTTTTTATTCCTTATTGGTGATATGAGTAACAAAATAACAACTCAATATCGTGAAAAGAAAGAACACGGACATGCAGTAATTGCCATGGTAGTCACATTTGCTGTACTAACATGTTGCATATTGCCTACAAGTAGTATATTTGCAGCTGCGCCAAATGATCCTGATAAAACTGGATGTGATCCCAAAACAGATACAGATTGTTTTCCAGATGAGATCGTAGTATTCGATAACCCAAGCAACAACCGCCTGTTAGTTCTAGATAGTCAAACTACAAGCAGTAACACACCGAAGGATAGTTCAGTAGATATCGAAGCAGATGAACTTGTTGTAAAAGGATGCAAAGGTGGAACAGCAGGTGAAGTCCCAGGTAAGCCAGGAGTCTGTAAAGAGTAGCCTAAATTGTAAAACGATCCAGACCAATAACTTTTTTTTGTTCTTGCTAACTTTTTACAATTAGATTACCACTGGAAGATGACTTAATTACTTAGCCCCTACAATACAAATAGATTCATTGTAAAAACTAATTGAATCTGAATTTTTATTAACGTAATTATTTGCCGTTGTTTCAGTTATTGTCTTCAATATCTCATTTTTTTCTTACTTCTGATTGAGTGGATAATATTACCTGAACTGTAGATGCTGTTTCGCATACAAAATTTGTAAATTCTTCTGCTGACTTAAAGTTAAAGATCATATCCCATTTTTCCGTTTTTTCATCTTCAAATCCTGAGTTGACAAACAAATCCTTTAGCAAGTCTTCGTTAGATAAGCTAAAAAGACCAAGGGAATTTGGCGGAGGTGGTGCGATAATTGTTTACTTCAATAACATATTAAATGGTAATGAAATAAAAGGAGTCCTGTACGGAGTAGCCCAAACTGCTGCAGCGAATCTCCCGCGTTTACTGATGATCTGCTGTGAATATTTGATAATCCTGCTTTGACGTTGGGTAAAAACACAAGACCAAACCTACAAAGTGCTGCATCGAATGTGGAAGATAGCAGGTCAGTAGTTTCTGCATCTCCTTCCATGAAATCCATCACGTCTTGAAGGCCCAAAGATATAGACCTCTCTTTTGCAACTGCCAGCATGTAATGAGAAATATCTATTGCTCACACATGTCCATTTTTTCCTACTACCTGTGCTGCTGTTATAGATGGTTCTCCTATACCAGTTGCTATGTCAAGAATCCTAGAACCTTCCCTCATTCTAGCAAAATCTATCAACCGTTTGCTTACTTTCTCGCCTGCACTCTGTAATTTTTTACCACTTTAGCCACCCATTAACCAAGGTATTCCAGCCTTGACGCTGACCTGCCTTATACTTTGTCGGATCGATATTAGACATGCGAAATATATTTTTACTTCAGTTTCAAATTATGTTAAATTATCTATGGTAATGGTTCTTAGTATTTAATTATGTTAGATTTGCCTTTAATTCTCCAATCCAGGAACTAACTCTATTTTGCACCTATGTTTTATCCCCAATTTTTGTCGACAATTTTTCTAATTATTTGCTTTTAAGATATTCAAAATTTCCTCAACATTGGCCTCTAAATTAGATAGCCTGACATTGATCTGCTGTATTTGACTAAATACAATTTCTCTTTTCTTGAATTCAGGAGATTGACTAAATGCTCTTTGCCTTGCTTCAATTTCCTCTTGATTTAAACCATCAATGTTTGTCACAGATCATACAGGAGAATCTAATGATAAAAGGTTTACTTAGATTGTAAAAATGGGAACTCATCAACTATTTAGTAATGATTATTCATCTTCAAGAATAGGTGGGTATTTGAATATTTTTTCTTTCTTTTGTTGAGTTGATTCAGAAGGGATAATACAGATGGATTGACAATAGTGTTTAATTCCGAATCTACAAGACTAACCTCTCCAAAGCATCCCTCCTGAACAGAAAACTGGACTGAATAAACCCAAACAGTTCAGCATCCTATTGAGCTAAATTTTTGAAGCGAGCGCTTGCATCTGTTTTGTTTTGGAGTAATTGATATACTTCAAAAATGTATTTATAGGTTTTCGTTACTTTGCAGGATTACATAATTTGATCAACTTATTACATCATTGTTGAATTCATTAGACAATAATGTAATATTACACCATCTCCAAAACTTGTGAAACATTATCAAAATATCATCATACGCTGTCATCGCATTGTGTGACGCAGCAGATGACCGAAAAAGTATCAGAAAAATGAGATGTCCATCTCAAATCTGTCTTCACCTTTGTTTCGAGGAGAAAGAGGAGATTGTTATCTAATCAAATGCCGGTCCTTCAAATGATATTCTAAGAAACAGAGTTCAAAGTCCTATGCAAAGTATCCAAAGCATAGAGAGAGTCTAAAGAAGAATATTCTGACTGCCATCACCACAATGCTTTGTATGTATTTAGAAGACTATCAAGTATTAAGAAAGTTGTTTTGTAATGATCTATTCAATAAATTAGACGATCAAGTAGAAGAAGAAAAGAAAGAGATGCCTGTCTAATATGAAAACAATGCATACAAAGGTCTCATAACGAATATCTAGTAGGAAAGAGGTTAGCACGGTTAGTTTACAATTAGTCTATTTACATTAAATCAAGGATTGTTTAGAAAGTATGAGAAGGAAACCCGGATGACCAAGTAACATTAGGACATTGTATTAAGGCAATCACTGAAAATTTGTTAGATGAGAATAAAATTGTAAAGACTGGCCATGAAATCAAGCATCATAGGCAGAGAAAAAAGCAAAAATAGCATTAACCCATTACTTTTTTTATAGATAAAACATGTGAACCAAAAAGAAAATATATGAAAATCCAAAATTAGGTATTGCATTTGAGTATCCTCCAGAATGGGTTTCTATGGTAAATTGTAAGCTAACGCATGGGATAGATATTTGTATGTTTAAGGATTTTACCAGTTTTGGAGTCATTAGGGTTTCTGAGCAAGTTCAATCTGATATAATAACCCAAACAGAAGCTCTCGAAACGCTATTACTATCTTCAGTTCAGAGCAATGAAATAATGGTAGGAGATGTAGAATCAAATAAATATCAAACGCCAAAATCGCCTTCAAAATCTGCGACTATACTAGTTCATAAAATTGATAAACGGATCGGTAACATAATTCAAGAAAGAACATTAATTATGGAAAGAAAAAGTATACGTGACTATCATTTAGATTATGGTGATAGTTATTATGAATGCGACAAAAGTTCCTTTGCATACAGAGATAAAGTATTCGTCATCGCTTTTGAAGATATACCAGAAAACTACAAATCAGGCCAGAGTCAGCAACAATTAAGGGAAGTATTTAGCTCTTTTAGGTTTATTTGAAATGCTGAAGCCATTAAGGACATTGATATCGTTGCAGTAAGTATTATAGCACTTCTTTCGAAATCTCCTTCCTATGTGATGTCTGTATATCGGCTGAAACAATAAAATAAAAAATTTCAATTATTGCATGTTGTTAACATAATTATCAATCCCTGTTTTAAGACTGAACCATTTTTTAATAATTTGTACAAATAATAAAGTCTTATCCATACTAATCTCTAACGTCATTTTCAGGATTAGATTCTACTTTGATTCATATACCTATTAATTCAGATATTTTGTCAAAAAGATCAGGATATAAATATAATGTAATATGTATTTGGCTACCGCAAACTACTATATCCAGAACAAAATGACATCAGGATTCTTTGCATCTTGATAACCGAGGATCGAGGAGTGTATGTTACTGTTAATCCATCCTACTCCCTTTCATACTTCTTCTTGTCATTAAACTTGGAATGCTTCTCCCATCGTGGACTTTCACATTTGACATAGGCAGGTCAAAGATAATTTATTCCTCAGATTCTACTTAAATAACATCTGTCAAGGTAATCAAATACTATGCTATACACTATTCCAGGGTATTTTTTCTTGATATTTTTAATAATAATTTAGTTGTCTTCTCCAGCATCATCGTCTTCTCCAGCATCATCGTCACCATCTCTTGAAATCTCTCCTCCTGTTAACCTCGTAAAATAACTGCTAAATAAATATTCATCCTTCCACTTTGCAGTAAAGTCATAACTTGAAGCATTAGTCTTGATACCTTCGTCAAATATTTCTATATTGAAAGTGGCTCTACCACCTGGCTTAATAGCATAAGGGTTTGTACCACTTCTCTCTTTGCCTATAATATCGTCTTGATCATCATAAAAGATTCCAGTAATTTCAACTGCCTTTATAGTGGCTGTTCCATTATTAAGTATCTCACCAGCAAGTTCATTGGAGAACAATCCTTCACTATTATAGTTATGATTCAATAATACAATGTCATATTTTTTATTATTATTGCTGTTATTATGAATATTATTTTCTTGGCCAAATGCTCCAACTTGAAAAAGACTTGTAGCCAATACTAAAATTAACGTTGTCAGCATATAATTAAATCCAATTATCTTAGCGATTGACGAAGGTTTCAATTCAGGTCAACTAAGGATGAATAACTAAAATACTTTTATCGAATTTACCTGTTCTATATCCATTTTTGATCAAAGATATCATCAATATCTACTTAATTTCCTTACACGATGTTTCTTGACTCCCAAGATCTTCTATGTCATAATATACTGGAGGATGTTCTTTTTTGAACTGTAAATTAGAATCTCTGATGCTTTCTTGATCAAGTCAACGAGGCTATGAAATATAAAAATAAGTCCGAGTCACTTGGAAGGCATAATTGGTCCTGCTATTTCGCCATCTTCGTGAGATATAGTACGTATTTCTACCTGCATTTGGCCTGATTTCATCATAGTTACTAAATCAGATATACTTTTTCCTGCCAAAGAGCCGTAAAATTTATCAGCAGTTATGACTCCACTAGTTAGCTCCCCATCGATTGGGCCAGTAGGATAGGCGGATTGAAATTGATTTGTAACACGCGGTCCACTTAGAACTGTAGCGTATGGGTTAATCAGCTCTAAAAGGTTTGTATTATTCTGTGTTCCCATGTAGACATCAAATACTTTATCTATATTGTGAGCGCTAATGTCATATGATATAGTTTCATTTGGATTGACGTGGAATTTGACTGTCGCAGTTGCCGTAGTATCGACTGGTGGGACAATACCTTCACCAGTAAGATTTGCAACAAAATCAGTATCTTGTTGAGCATATGCATATGTTGGAAAATAGGAAACCAAATAAATTGCTCCCAAGATAAGAACAATTGGCACGATTCTGGAAAGAATCATAACTTTCCTAAAAAAATTGATGATAAAAGCCTTTTGGTACAAGAATCTAATTGTCATCGTTTTTATTCTATAGACATAGATAATTGCATCTAGATTTGTTTTTATGGGATCATCCCTATTAATATCGTAAAAGTACCCATATCTTGTTTACTTCTTATAATAATGTTTTTTTGAATTACCTTCAACTGCTCCTAAACCGAATTTCAATTACAAAACTTGACATTTTTGCTATTTTGCTTATTTTTTTGAATTTGATACTCACATTAGGGAAATAGATAGAGAATCAAAATGGCTTCCTTGTTACCGGTTTGAGTTAGTGTTCCATTTATAATACGATGATCCATTATGTCGTCTGTTTCCGCTGTTCTATCGAGTTTAAAAACTTTGGACCCGTTCTCTCTTTCTTCTACTGCTTTTACATCGAAGAAACTGGAGTAATCGATAACAGATAATTTACTCTGATTTGTCAAAAGTGGTGTTTTAAAAACCGTCGACAAGAATACATCATTATCGGTTACTGAAACCCAGGAAGAAGTGGATTTGCTTAATTCTATTCCTTGCAGGTCAGTTGCATTGGTAGTTATTGAGGTGGGTCTATATTCTAATGTTTGAGGAGAAAGAGGATTGAATTTTGCATTATCTAATTTGATAATTAAATTAGAAAAACTCGGAAATTCTACAACCTGTTGAGCATATGATTTGTAATAAGTGCTAGAAATAGGATCTAAACCTGATGGGATGGGCGATATGCATCCAATTACAATGAAGGCGATCAAAAATATGCATGGAACAATATTCTTTGAATCAGTAGACATATGATTAATATTGTAATATACAGCAAAATAGAATAGCTTTTCTATGTATATTTCAATTATACATTAATTGTTTCTCCCAACCATTTAGTAGCATAATTCTCTTATCTATTACTGATGTTTCACATTTTAATAACATACATTAGATATTTAGTAAGAGAATTCAACTGTTGCCTTTACTTTCCTATTCCTTATGTTGGCTTCTTAAGTGAAAGGTTTTTCCATTTTGACTCCCACTATTCTGTTTTGTTACCTCTTTGATTCACTATATCTTTTGTTGTTAAATCATGCAAAAAAATTAAATTTGATTATTTCCATGATTCAGTTTCTTTAACCTATTCTTTAACAGAGTGAAAGGAATTTGCCGATACTCGATTCTATATTGTCTACTTGAGTGAATTTTTTTTACTTGTCCATTTCCCTGTTCCTCGTATTGAATCAAGATGATCACAAACACTCTTTGGCTTAACCCTGTTCAAAGGTTAGTGCTTTGTTTGAGAGAATATCATATATCTTTATTAATAATAATATCTCTTATCAAAAGGGTTTCAAAGTATTCTATTATCCAGGGTCATAAACTTCTTTGATGGATGATTTTCTTAAAGATTGCATATGGATAAATATGTGTTCATAAAAAATGTAATAATGTAAAAATTGACCAAAATAATGTAATTGTATAATGAACCCAAAAACGTTAAATATCTTGAAAATGTAGTAAGCCTGCCATCATTTCAGATGCAAGATTGCTTGGTGAATGGAGTCAAATATACCTAGAGGGAGAACTGTAGGTTTATTCAATCGATTGCAAATCAGGGGGGAGAGATACTGAGTAATCAACTTTGGTCTTAACTCTAAGTTCATGGAGTAAGATTGTAGTCCATAGTCCGACGTCCAATAGCATCTGATATCTTTCTTTTCCCCTCACCTTCTGCATGCTATCCAATTGATCTTAATACTTCTCTGATTAGTTATTCATTAATTTCTCTCTTTATTATTGCATCCGTATAATTGGTGGTTTAAATAATGGTTATAGTAACTCGATCTTAAATAAAAAAGGAATGACAAGTTGGTATAACGGTCGTAGAGAAGGTAAACGTAAAGGCCGCAATCACTTTGATTCAACATAGGATAGTCCATATCTTTCGAAAATAAAGATGAAGGAATATAAAAACAATAAATAAATTTGAAAATAATTTTACTACAGAGTTTGTATCAGGATATGACCCTTTTCCGTTAAAATTGAAAAACAAGAGATTAAATGAAATATCCAATATAAAGAATAGGACTTTTCACTCATCGAGGTGATAATAAATGTTTTTAGCTGTAGACACTTTTTTAATTCAAGAAATGCAATTATGCAGAGGTATATCTACAATTTTTGCATAGTTTCTTTTCATCTATCTTAATTTTCTCAGTCATGAATCACATTTACATGCATTATCTTGATTAAAGTGTTTTTGGTTTGTTGTTGATTATAATAATGTAGCAAGTTAATAGGTAAATTGAATTAATTTGTATCTACTGTATGGAAACTCGACATATGTAATATGGAAAATTAGGTGCCACTTACGCTATGCCAGATTTAATCCATTATCTTCACTGTTTAAGAAATTTTTATCTTAAATAATTTGATCGTAACTTTTAATGATTCTAATGATACTAAAAGGTTGAAATCCTGTATGACGGAGCTAAAATTACATTGGTTTCAACTAAAACAACATTCTCAATCTTATAATTGGAAAAGTTGTTATCCTACTGGCTATAATAAGTTGTTCTCCCATGTAAGATTGTAAATGACAAGGGTTTATTGCGTCGGATAATAAAATTTTTCAAATCGATTCTATCTAACCATTCTTTAAGATAAAGTAATAGTGGTTATTTTCCGGATTTAAATAAAACAAATGCAATTCTGATTTCGTACTGAATTCTCAAGGCGTGTATGGTAGACGTTTGGATTAGGATAGATTTGATTAATGTTAATGAATACACAAATACACAGATATTTGATAGGAAAAACCGTACTCAGTACAAAGTCAAGTTGAAAACAACTAGGAATTTAGTGGAACAGAAATAGCGGATATGTACAAAACCATACAGAATGATGGCTCTATCAGCCTACTGAAATGACTTTTGAAGGGTAAGGAAACAATCCCATCTTCTTAAGTGGATATATACATGAGTGTGTGCATGCACATGAGTAACCGACGTGGTTATTTTGATTTTACGTATATACCTGTAGACTGATGATCCACCATCCTATACTGAATGCATTTTTTGACTAGTGCAACTTTCCCCTTTACAAAGTTGCATGAAAAGCTACGTTATCTACTATTAAAATTTTTTGATATGAATACGAGTAAACCATCTATCAAATACAAAATGTAAAGAAAGAGATCAGCAACTTGTTATTGTGCATAGTTCGCAGTCAAACATTTCCTGGTCTTTATCTCCACATTCATTAAGGAGGTTTGAATGGTTTTTCCCATAGTTTGATAGTAAGTAATGCAAATACATCATATTTTTTAAGTCTTTTGATTATTACGTGATTTATTGTATCGACAAAGAACATTTGATATTATATTTTTATTATACTTCATCATATTTTCAATTATTTATATTTCTGGAATCTAAATCAAGAAAAGATATTGATTGTTTATCAAAGGAAAGGTGACAAGTTCATAGTTCCAAAAAATCGTAATAATTAAGAAGGTTTCCTAGACTAATTTAATTAACAAATAGGATAAAGAGAGAAATGCGGTAGAAAGAAAGCATCGATTAGAAGCTCAAACAGTGAACTTTTTCACGCTTTTGTATCTAGGTCTACTCATTAGAATGGTAAAATGCATCTGTTAATGCTTTAAAGGTGCAACGAGTGCAATATGGAATTGTACTCGTCAATGACTCATTATTTTTTAGCTGGCAACTTGGTTTTCTTATGCCTTGATACAAAAATGACCGAAATTCAGTAGTTCTCTGAGACACTAATCACATGAATGTGGTCTTTATCTTATTCCGGTTTGGTTATGTGGCTTTTGCCCTCAAACATAGGTCCAAGTTTTCAATAGTAATTAGAAATATGGTAAAATAATATTTATGAATGATTTGGAATTTTCATAAAGTGTGGCAAACAGTGAGATTATACATATGGTCATCATTCGTAAATAGTTTTTATTCTAGTCATATTCCATTTATCGACTGTTTTAAATACTAGATAGTTTTATCGGGTTAGCTTTATCCTTGATCCTTTTTTTAAATCAAGCATATTTTTGTTTTATAAGTGATGTTTCAAAAAAACATTCAAAGTCGAATGAGTAGTCTGTCTTGCTACTTTTATTGTTTGGGGTGAGATATCATTTATTTGTGAGTTCCAATATTGTAAGGTGAACTTGATATCTATCCCTTTTTATTTACTACGGTAAGTAGATTTACGCTATTTTTGTAACCTCTTTAATCCCTGACTAATAACATTCTTAAATAACGGTTTGATAGCAATCCCTTGATCAACTATTCATTCTTTTTCTCCTATTGTAAAACAATCTTTTTTTTATCCTTGCACAGGTTTTATATCTAAAGGTTTTTAGGTCAACAGTATATCGAAATATTAGAATTATGAACTCTAAATATGGGGCATTATTTGTTGTAACGTTGTTGCTTACTATTTCATGGTTTGCAATGCCGTCTATATCAACTATCAGAGTCGCTTCTGCACAAGGTCCAAAAACTAGTACAGATCCTGAGCCTTATCAGGTTAATGTTGCTGTTACGAATAATGGAAACAATAATTTGATTGGCTCGATACACGTTATATCAAGCTCGACTGGAGCTGTAAAGAACGCAAACGGTATAACCTTTCCAGCAGGACAAACTGTTACACAGATATTTGAATTTAATCAGAGCGAAATACCAAAGGGAACAGAATTTGCTGTTGAAGTGGTCTATGGAGATGATTATTCAATAATTGCATACGGCGTTAATAACCAAGCTGATAATGTGCCAGAGTTTTTTAACATGAATATTCCCTAATTCTAGCTAAATCGTTTTCTAGTTCTTTTTTTAAATTGATTCGTTTATCATTTAAGCTGGACTTATTCATTAAAAAAAACAAATTTGAGTGTAACTTTATACTTATATCTCATTACGAGATCTTCTCATATCTATCGATTAGAAAATCAATGCAGGATGGATCAAATCCTCTGATGTAAACGGGAAGCAACACAGATAATAAAACCCATCCTGCATTGGATGAAGATTTTTGACGTCTATCAGTACAACTTTACTTGCTAAAGTTGCAGGGTAAGCTACTCCCTGAGATATTAAAGTATTTCTCAATTCTTCAAATCAACTTTGAATAATAAATCCTCAAGTGAAGTTATCCAAATCAAACACTTTGCAAAAGTGATTTTGCTGCGGAATGAACTACACATCCCATTTTTTGATATATTAATTTGGCAGAAATTGCATATACTTTTCATTTTTTGCATATTCCTAATTACTATTAGATATCAAACCAATCAAGATGCAGTATGGATTACAAGATTAAATTAGGAATATCAGGGTTAATTGTATTAGCAGTAATTATATCTTCTAATTCTACTGTGTATTTATCATTATTGCCAGGTCAGCAAGCATTTAATACAAATTTCAAAGATGATGGAATTAATTCTAAAGCTGATTCTTTAAAGATAGGATTTTTTCCAAATTTAAATCACGCTCAGGCCATTATTGGAATAGGTAAAGTCACTTTCAACAATTTTTTTAATAATTTGAGCGATTCTAAAGGATTTAGTCTTCAACCTCAACTTTTTTCATCTGGGCAGTCAATGCTTGAAGCACTTTATGCTGGCAAAATTGATGCTGCATATGTCGACGCTAGCTCAATTATTCAAGGTTTCATGCTTTTGGGAGAAAATGAATTTCGGATCGTGTCCGGTGCTGCTAGTGGTGGGGCTTCTTTTGTAGTGAGAAATGATTCTGGAATAGAGGCTATATCTGATTTGGGTGGAAAAGTGTTTGCGACTCCGCATTTAGGCGGAATACATGATGTAGCATTAAGAAAGTATTTGATTGATAATGGTTTTAACACCATCAAAAATGGTGGAAATATAACGGTAATCAACTTGAAGCCTATTGACATTATATCTAAATTTCAGAATAAAGAAATCGATGGAGCCTGGGTCCCAGAACCCATTGTTGCAATTCTCAAACATCAAGGAAATGGGGAAATCTTTGTTGATGAGAGAGATCTCTGGCCAGGCGGTGAATTTATTTCATCGAATATCATAGTAAGAACTGATTATTTGGAGCACAATCCAGATGTAATCAAGAAATTGCTTGAAGCTCACGTAAATGAAACAATATGGTTGAAACAAATGCTTTCAAATTCAAACAGCACAGGAACGCACTATAGCCAAAATGAATCAAATATGGCAGCTTCTGCGTTCAGCAAAGGTTTGATGAACATAACGGGCAAGACTTTAACTGAAAATCAACTTGTTGACGCCATGTCAAGAATTGAATATACTTGGAATCCATTAGCTGATTCATTACTCAAGATTTCTGAGGATTCAAAAGATTTAGGTTATATTATCAAGGCGTTTGATTGGAATGATAAATTATTGAAAATGTATGATTTGACAATATTAAATAAAGTCTTGGCAGAAAATAAACTCAAACAAATAGAACCAATCCAATAATATTTTTTTTTCATTCCTGAGAAATTAGAAAAAGGACTTACTGTATGGAAGATGTTCAATGTTATAAAGAATAATAATATGCGATTTCGCTTGAGATTTTGAGAAAGGAAATTTATCTGAAGCAGGAATTTTCTATTCAGCTTCCGCGTGAAATTTAATGAAGGATTGTCATTAAAATAAGTAAAAGGCAATTAATGCAACTAGCACCAGTTCTACTTTATTAATTAACTTACTAAAAAATACTTGCACATGTAAATATTTTCTTATCATTTTGGAAATAGGGTAGAATAGCTTAAATGTTTAACAAGATTATAAAACTAGTACTTTCAGCGTTGAGAAATTACCTTTCTTCTAACCTAAGGATTTAATCCCATTTGGGATGTTATCCCTCTGGACCCGATTTTGCGGTTACCGACCCAGTTTGAAGGATTATGAATAGATAATTAGAATGATATCGTTGTAAAACCAAAATTGAGATTCTGAATCAAGTTTTTTTTATGTCTTTTTTCTGGTGCTCTCTATTGTCATAAAATCTTTAATTAGAATATTTGAGAAATTTAAATATTGTAAAAAGTTTATTTATACTATTTTGCCAGAGATAAATTATGACCTCAGGTAAATATTTCAATAAGGGAGTCAAAGCCTTGGATGAACCAAATCTTGGATATGTCGTAAGAGAAACACCAGACAAGATTATAGTATTTGGGGAAAAAAATGAAAGATATGATATTCCAATAGCTGAGATCCAGCAGGTTGGTGCCAATGTGTTAATTGGCCTCAAATATAATGAATTGGCAAAATATTCTGTATCTAGGGATGCACCTTTGCCAGCAGGCCGAGAAGACCCATGGGATGAGGGTGATCGCATGGTTGACCTTGCTACCTATGAAGGGAAATATCCTAACACTCTTTTTAACAAAGGGGTAAGAGCAAAGAATGAAGATCATGTTGGTCATGTGTTAAAGGAAACAGATGATAAGATTGTAATCTTTGGAGAAAATAACAAGAGATTTGATATTCCAAAGTCTTTGATTTATCAAGTAGGTATGAATGTAATATTGAAGATTGATTTCCCCGAAATTTTCGAATATGAAGTACCTAAAGAAGCTCCACTTCCTACAGGAGAACCAATCGAAACCGTAGATAGGGATGTTTTTCCACCCGATTACCACGGACCCAAATAATTTTTTATTTTTTGTAGATATTAATAATGTCGGTCTAAAAGACTAGATTAGGTATTAGATTCTTGTATAATATCACTTTGTTATTTTTTTTTTCTATGCAGATATGTAATTTAGAAGACTGAATATAGTTAAATGTGCCTCCATTATAGGATTTAATATGTTAAAAGATAAAGTTGTCCTCATTACTGGAGCAAGTAGTGGAATCGGATTTACAACTGCAGTAACTCTGTCCAAAGCAGGTGCAAAAATTGTGGCTGGAGCCAGGAGGGTTGACAGATTAAGGATTTTAGAAAAAGAAATCCAATCCTACAACGGTGAGATTTCGATTATTAGTTTAGATGTGACTAAAAAGGATGAATGTAAAAAGTTTGCAGAATTTGCATTGGAGAAGCATGATCGAATCGATGTTTTAATTAATAACGCTGGACTGATGCCTTTAAGTTTCTTTAAAAACCTGAAAATAGATGAATGGGACAGGATGGTTGATGTGAACTTAAAGGGAGTAATTTACGCAACGGCTGCAGTAGTACCTAACATGTTATCGAATAAATCAGGACATATAGTGAATATATCATCTATAGCAGGCAGGATAGTTTTTCCTGCTGGAAGCGTTTATTGCGCAACGAAACACGCGGTAACTGCCTTCAGCGAAGGACTCAGACAAGAACTCAGTCAGCGGGCAAATATTCGAGTCACATGTATTGAACCAGGGGTTGTAGACACGGAATTAAACAATACAATTACGGATAACTCACTGCATGGGTTCATTGAATCGGTAAAAAAGATGCAACCTCTAGAAGCTCAAAATATTGCCGATGCCATCAAATTTGCCATAGATTCTCCGGGTCATATGAATGTAAATGAAATTATGATAAGACCTCTGCATCAAGAACGTTAGTTTAAATCAATCCAGAATGAAATGCTTAAGAGGAACGAAACTGACGAGTTTTTAGTTGATGGGGGGAGAAGATACAATTTCGTTCAACAAGTTAAATATTTTCTGGTAGCGACTTTGTAGTGCAGTCAGATTTCGAATCAATAATTCAGTTAATTTTAATTTATATGACAATCCATAAAATAATCCTTTATGTTTAAAGTTCTTTTAATCCATCATTGTGTTTTATCCATTGTTACTATCACAGTATTTAGTAGCCTGTACACTGTTTTTAATAATGACCCTGCAAAAGCAATCTCGTGGATAAATTATGACACTGTGATTACGCAAAATAACAAATCTTTTTTAATAAGTTTTCCTAATGATTGGAAACTTGAGGACTATTCCTTGAGTGGAAATGACGGATCACTTCTTTTGGGGCTAAATCCACCACACAACCCATTGGATTATTCAAGCAAATTTACAATTGGAATCGAAAAATCCAATATCGAAACCAATCTAACTGAGTATACAGACCAGGCAATAAAATTACTCAAAAAAAAGCTGGCTGGGTTTAAGTTGATTGATTTAGTGCCGGTAATTTTTTCTGGGAAACAAGGGGAGCGTATTTTATATTCACACTTTTTGGATAACAGACAAATACAGGTGATGCAAATCTGGTTAAAGGATGGATTGGAAACTTACATTTTGACATTTGCTACGAAGCCAGATTATTATCAATATTTCAATCCATTGGTAAATCAGATATTAGATTCTTTTAAAATATCGCAATCCAAATCAAAAATCGCAAGTAGTCCAGTCATAAAATTTAATAATTTTGTTTTGCCAGAAGAATTCGAAATTCAATATCCACCTGAATGGAGAGTAGATCAAAAAAATAATAGAGTCTCACTAATTTCACCTATTTCTGGCCCAGGTGATCATTATCTAGAGCGTATTGATATTTATCTTACCAATTCAGGCATTCGTACCAACTCAACATATAGCAATATCACTTTGAACCTGAATAATGAGCTATTTTCAGAACTTAATTATATTCAAAAAAACCTACGGTCACTTGACCTCATTTCAATTATCAATATCAAACATAGCCAAGGCATGATAAAAGTGATAACCTACACTTACGAATCAAATATCGGACCAACCTTTGTCAGAGAATTTTTATTTGAAAATGGACAAAAACATGCATTATTAGTCTTTTCTGCAAGTGTTGATGAATACTCTACAGTCTTACCTCAAGTAAATCAAATGGTAAAGGGATTCAAATTCAGATGAATCCGCAAAAAATTTGGGGTTTGAACAGGATTGGCATATGCAGGAACTGTATTGAATTTTTCTCTTTTTATACATTTATATGCTTATAATAGCGCACAAAATTAGATAGTATATATCTTGGGTTGATTAATTTGAGTGAAACAGTCATTTGTCAAAAGAAGCAGGAGGATCTAATTAAGAAACTTGGTAACGAACCTCTTATTTCGATAATCATACCGACATTCAATGAATCTCTTAACATTGTCAATTTGATTGGCGAAATTAATGTCGCTATGAAACAATTTGGATTCTATGAACTTGTTGTAGTGGATGATAATTCTCCTGATAACACCGTTGGAACAATTATTAGTGCTTTTGATAAGGAGGGTAGATTCAAGGTTTTTCGTATTAGAGAGAGAATAGGGATTCGTTCTCATGAATATTTTTTGATATATCCGACTGTAAATAAACAATTTTACATCAAAGTTATCAAAAGGAAAGAAGAATCCGGTTTGATATCTGCCATTTACGAGGGTTTTAAATCATCGATAGGAGAATATTTAATTGTTATGGATGCAGATTTTTCCCACCAACCCACAATTCTAACTTCATTGGTCAATGAGATAAAGAATTCAGAAACTGATTTGGTAATTGCTTCTAGATATATTAAAGGGGGAAAAATAATAGGTTGGAGTTCAAAACGAATTTTTTATAGCAAATTTGCCACAAATCTCTCAAAGTTAATTTTCAGACTAAAGGTTAAAGATCCTTTGTCAGGGTTTTTTATAGTAAAAAGAAATATTGTCAGAGCCCTAGAGTTCAATACTTCTGGTTTTAAAATGCTGTTAGAGATCTTAGTAAAACGTAGAGATATCAATATAAAGGAAATTCCTTACACTTTTATAGATAGGGCACTAGGGGTTAGCAAATTGAACTCTAAGGTTACCATGGATTTTTTTAAAGGACTCTACATTCTTTATAAAAGCCAGTAGATTTGGTTTCGGTATTCTAATTATAATACTCTGGAGGTCCTTTTAGCATATCTAAATTCCATCGAATTGTATCATTTCTTCCCAGTGCTACAGAAATTTTATATGAAATAGATCTGGGTGACATCATTAAAGGTGTTACTCATGAGTGCAACTTCCCGTCACAAGTAAATGATAAACCTAGAGTAATTGAGCCAAGCATAAATTTTGATGAATTAAATGCATCCCAGATAGATTCCAAAGTGAGGGAATTATTGAATCATAACATTCCAATTTTTAGAATCAACGAAAAACTGATGCAAGAAATTAAACCTGATATGATAATAAGTCAAGATACGTGCTCAGTTTGTGCACCTTACACAAGAGAGACAAGATCAGCTTCTGAAATACTTGGTTACGAACCTGAGAATTTGATTCTTAACCCTAAAAACTTCAGTGATGTATTAAAAAGTATAGAAACAATAGGAAAAAAAATAGGGAACTTGAACAATGCATATAAATTGATAAATACAATTGAAAGTAGGACAAAGGAGCTTGAATCAGCAATCAAGACTTCAGAAAAATCGAATGAATCTATTTACAGTAAACCGACTGTCCTCTTTCTTGATTGGATTAGTCCTTTCTTTGTAGCAGGCCATTGGATTCCTGGAATGATAGAGATAGCAGGTGGAAATTCATTGAATAAACCACCCAGTCCTGACTCTGTACAGATATTAATAAACACTATTGCAAATTTAGATCCTGATAAGATAGTAATTTCTCCATGTGGGTTCAATTTGGAGAGAAGCCTGGCTGAATACAAACGTCTCCGCGAAATCAATTGGAATTCGTTAAAGGCAGTAAAGAATAATGAAATCTATCTAGTAGACTCGTCATATTTTAGCAAACCCAGTCCACGTTTGATTACTGGAATTGAGATTCTTTGTAAAATCGTTAACCCCACTATCTTTGGTGACCTTGAGGTACCTCCTAATAGCCTATTGCGTATTTAATAGAGATCTCTTATAAGATATGAAACACTATTTAATACTGTAACATATACATCCGTCAATACGGTCCATTCCTTCAATTGTTATTGGATAAGATACTGGATTTCCATCCTTATTCTCAAAAATTTTGCCTATCGGAAAAAAAGTCATAGAATTTGGATCGAGTGCATCATCATTGTATCCATACATTAAATTCGACACGAAAACTTCAAATCTTAATTGATAGGGGAGGTTACGCATTTTATTCCACCATTCTACTCCTGTAAAACATTGACTAAATTGATATACAAATGTCCTTTTGTCCACAATTAAATCATAAATTTCCACTGTTTTAGTATCAAGATCTTGCAAACAGTATTGAATTATTGATTCATCCTCCTTAAACCGTATTTCTCGCCGGTAAGACCCTCCGATCTGAGGGATAACTTTTCTAAAACGATATTGGTTTGTTCCTCTAAATATGGCTTCAAAATAGTTTTGATTGTCGAATTGACATATGAGATTCAATTCGGCTGGTTGTTTTTGAACGTTAAAAATCTCTAATAGATATAACATCCATGACTTGTCGGGAATAAAATTGCCTAGATCCTTTATTAACTTAATATTGTCCACTACCACCCTAAATTTATCAAAATCATCGGGATAGTCTGAATTGGGAGTGTCGATGCACCCATACCAATAATGCATAATTAGAAGTTTAGGTTTTCTTCTTAAATATTCTATTAGGAAATGCAACCCCTCATCTGGATTTGATTTCTATTCTATTTATTATTCTTAATTTTTCATGGAGCAATCTTTTGCTATCCTCTAAAACGATTTAATTTTAACCGTATATATTAAATTGCGGTATTTCCATAAACCATAAAATGGTTGGAGAAGAGGGAGATAACTATCAGGTAACAACCAGACAGAAAATATCCAAACCTCCATTAAATTTACTTTTTAATCCTTCGTTAATTGAGAAAGATGATGTTTGGAAAATTGATATTGTAAAACTCTTAGAAATTCTTCTTTCTACCCTTACAACCTCAAAATACAAGGACCTTCGACTATGTGGTGTAGCTATTCTCACTTCAACTTTAATACATCGTTTGAAAGTTGAATCTATATTTCGATTAGAGAAGATTGCAAGCAAACAACAGTATAATGATGGTACCGGTTTGAAGGAAGCAAGTGAGAAAATACCCATTCCTGAAATCTCAAACCTTTCCTTTCCGTTTAGAAAAGAAGTTACGTATCCAATCTCGCTTGAAGAACTCTTGTCTATTTTAGAAAATATGGTCACTGATTTAACCAAACCGGTTATAAAAAAATCTCAGGTTAGCCTTGAGCCTGTAGAGGTTGTCAATTTTCAAGACTATTTAATCAAATTTGAACGAATTATAGAAGAATTTGAGATGAAGTTACTAACTAACTTGAAAATTAATAGTCATATAAACTTTAACGAACTGGTAAAGGATCTCGACAGTCTTGAAGCATCGCGTTATTTTATTGCGATGCTGTATCTTTGCATGAAGGATAAAATAGATATAGTTGCTGAGCCGGTAAGAAAAATCCAACAAAACCTAGTTCCAGATTCTATAAATTCCAAATTCAAATATCCAGATAGTAACATTGAATATGAACAAATCATAGTCACACTAAAGTCAACAGTTAGTTGAATTCAAATGGCAAGATTACCTAATGATGAGATTATTGCAAGGATCGAAGCAGCTCTTTACTCTTCAGGACGCCCCTTATCTTTGGATGAAATTATTCGAGCTTCAGGGATCGAATCCAAAGACAAAGTAAAAAAATTACTCAGTGAATTAATCAATAAAACTCAAGTAGTTTTCAAGGCATTAGAAATTGCAAAATTGGAAGACGGCACATATGTATTCCAGCTCAAACCCATCTACAATCCAATAGTAAAAAGGTTCTCAAACAAACCTCAAATTTCTAATTCTGTTCTTAAAACGCTTTCATACATAGCATTTGAACAACCTGTAACTACACGTAGATTGCTTGAGATTAGGGGTTCTAAAGTTTACCATCATTTGAAAGAACTACAGGAAGAAGATTTCATTAACTTCAAGAGTTCAGGCAGGATTAAGGTATATACCACAACAAGCAAATTTAATAGTTATTTTGGTATAAATGATTTAAAGTCATTAAAGAAAACCCTGCTATTAAATCCTAAAGAATTGGATAAGAAAAACACTTAATTAGCGATTCGTTAAATTTTATATGTGCGTAAATCTATCGAGAACCTTTCAGGTAGGAAATTCACTGGTGGAAGAATAATTCCAAATCGAACAAGAAGAAAGTATGAAATTGATAGATATCCTAACGAACCTATTGTAGGAGAGACTAAGAATATTGTCCGTAGGGTGAGAGGTCATAACATTAAAGTTGCTTTTAAATTTGCTGAATACGCCAACGTTAGCGATCAAGAAAGCAAAAAGACAACTAAAGTAAAGATCATAACGGTATCGAAAAATCCAGCCAATAAGGATTTTGAAAGAAGGGGTGTTATTACCAAGGGTTCGATTTTGGAAACTGAATTGGGTTTAGCCAGAGTAGTTTCGAGACCTGGTCAGGATGGGGTAGTAAATGCAATTTTAGTAAAACAGTAACATATTCCCCCACAATTATTAAATTATTGAGAATACGAATTTATTAAATATCACTGGAGTACCTAAGTATTGGCTAAAATTGGAATAACTGTATTTCCTGGCAGCAATTGCGAGAGGGATGTTTATTATGTTCTTAAAAATTTGCTGAATGTAGATGTCGAATATATCTGGTATAAATCCTCAGTTGATAATTTTGATTCTATCATTATACCCGGTGGATTTACCTATGGTGATAGATTACGGGCAGGTGCAATCGCCGCTCATAGTGAAATAATGAATAAAATTGTAGAAAAAGCAGAAGATAACGTTCCAATCTTAGGTATCTGCAATGGCTTTCAGATACTTGTGGAATCTCAATTACTACCAGGTGCTCTTATTCTTAATGATTCTCTTGAGTTCATTTGTAAATGGGTGAATGTAACTGTTGCAAATAATAGAACGCCTTTTACAAATTTATTTGATAAGGAGAATTTATTATCGATACCAATTGCACATGGGGAAGGCAAGTACGTAACAGAACCTAATATCATGAATGAGATAAAAGAAGATAATCAAATCGTTCTGCAGTACAATGATGACAATCCAAATGGTTCACTTAGTAGAGTCGCTGCGATATGCAACAAAAAAGGTAACGTAATGGGTATGATGCCTCACCCTGAGAGAGGTAGCGATCCTGATCTTGTTCCCGAAGGGTTTGATAATAGATCAATATTGATATTTAAATCTTTAATCAATTATCTGAAATAACCCTTTTGGTGAAATAGATGGGAATACTAAGTGATAATGAATATAAATACCTCAAGAATAATCTTGGTAGGACTCCAAATGAACTCGAATTAAACATAATTAGCGCTGAATGGTCAGAGCATTGTTCATACAAGTCATCCAAAAAACACATCAAGTTACTTCCAACCCAAAGCAAAAGTTTGATTGTTGGACCTGGATATGATGCAGGCGTAATTGATGTAGGTGATGGTGAAGTAGTAACAATACATATTGAGAGTCATAATCATCCATCAGCTGTTGAGCCATATGGAGGAGCCGCAACTGGAGTCGGGGGTGTTTTAAGAGATATACTCTCGATGGGGACCAGACCCATAGCATTGTACAACGCGCTTCGATTTGGAAATATCGATTCCAAAACCAAGGATGGCGGAAAAAATCTCTGGTTATTTAAGAATGTAGTGAGGGGAATCGCAGATTATGGTAATTGCATGGGAGTTCCAACTCTTGGTGGAGAGGTTGAATTTGATGAGTCTTTTAATGAGTACTGTCTGGTGGATGTTGCATCAATAGGATTTTCAAAAAAGGATAAGATAATTGGTAATACTGCTTCAAAGGGTGATCTGATTATATTGGCTGGTAACGCCACAGGAATCGATGGAATTCATGGGGCATCATTTGCATCCAAAAACTTGGAAGAGGAAAATCGAAGCGCAGTTCAAATTCCAGATCCATTCTTGGAAAAGATCCTCATGGAAGCCACAATGGAAGCAGTAGATCGTGCTTGCATTAAATCGATGAAGGATCTGGGTGGTGGAGGTTTGTCTTGTTGTCTATCAGAAACTGCTGACAATTTGAACAAAGGTATGATGATTGATTTATCTATGGTTCCAACAAATCTCTCTGATATTACGGATATACAAATAATGATCTCTGAATCACAAGAACGGATGCTATACATTATTGATCCTAATATGAAAGAAAAATTTTTTGAAATTTTTAATAAGCATGAAATTACTTTTGCAATAATTGGTGAAGTTACAGATGATGGCGAGTTATGCATTACTAAAAAGAATAACATATTAGCTAGAATGCCCGCAAAATTAATAGCCCATGCTCCACTTTTAGAAAGAGAGACTTATTACCCTTCCTACTTAAAGGAAATCAAAAAATCATTTAAATCTCCCGCCATAATTGATGATTATGAAAACAGCATTTATCAATTGCTTTCTGATCCCTCCATATGCAGCAAAAAATGGGTATATCAGCAATTTGACCACGAGGTTGGAGTTCGTACGGTAACAAAACCAGGCGAATCTGACAGCTCAGTGGTAAAATTGAATTCTGAGAAATACCTTACTTTTTCTTTGGATGGAAACTCAAAGCAATGTTACTTGGATCCATATAATGGAACACTTGGTATTCTTGCTGAATCACTTAGAAATATTTCATGTAGTGGATCTAAACCATTGGGGGTAGTTGATCATTTGCAGTTTGGAAATCCCGAAAATAAGGAGGTTTTTTGGACATTTGTTCAGTCAATTACCGCGATTAGGGATTTTTGTAATTTTATGGAAATTCCTGTAGTTGGAGGCAAAGTTAGCTTATATAATGAGACTTCAAATGGTTCCATAAAACCATCCCCCGTAATAGGTATGCTTGGGATTATTAATTCTAAGACAAAGATGAGAGGTGGAAAATTTGGCCCAGATGAATTTATTTTCATAATCGGAACTACCAAGGAGGACCTCGGCGGGTCAGAATACTTTGAATATTGCTTGAATCTTACAGGCGGTCAAGTACCAATAGTAGATTTGGACATTCTAAAACAAACTATAGAGGTGATCAAATCGCTGGTTAATCAAGATGGATTAATTAATGCAATTCATGATTGCTCAAAAGGGGGTCTCGTTATCTCATTGCTAGAAATGGCCATACAGTCGCAAATTGGGTTTAATATTTCGACTACAAAAATCCCTAATGAATGTAGTCGGCTGGATTACCTACTTTTTTCCGAATCTCATAATCGTTTCCTATTGACAACCAAGAATCCATTAAAATTGGCAAGTTACTTAGATAATATGGCCATACCCTTTGCTAACATTGGGATTACCCAGTCAACAAAAGAATGTATAATTAAAGCGAATGATAAAGAGAATATTATTTTAGACTTGGTCAAAGTAACTGAGATCTATAACAATTGCTTAAACGAATTATTTAAGGGGAAAAGTTGATATTTTTTTAAAAATTCTTATTAGCTCTCCTGGTTGAATGTCTCGCATCAAAATGGCCCCGAATGAGGAAAACGCACATGATTCCGATGAGTTTTTTATAACATAGGTTGGTAAAATGAAATATTAAAAAGAAGGAAAGACGAAGGATAATTTTCTAATGGTTCATGAAAATTGCGGAGTTGTTGGCATATATTCGCTTGGTGGGGTTAACGTCATACCCTATCTGATAGATTGCCTACGATCGCTACAGCATCGAGGTCAGGAATCTTGGGGAATCGCTGTCCCAAAAAAAATCCCATATAAGAAAACTGGATTGGTATCTCGATCCGCTAATGAGTTTGAGAATATAATCACAAAATATTCATCAAATATTGGTATTGGCCATGTTCGATATTCTACCTTTGGTTCGAGCTCTTTAGAAAACGCCCAGCCACTTAAGGTAAAAGACCTGTGTGTAGCTCATAACGGTACCATTACAAACGCTCAA
Source organism: Candidatus Nitrosocosmicus agrestis (assembly GCF_008389435.1). Classification (GTDB taxonomy): domain Archaea; phylum Thermoproteota; class Nitrososphaeria; order Nitrososphaerales; family Nitrososphaeraceae; genus Nitrosocosmicus; species Nitrosocosmicus agrestis. The sequence continues at coordinate 46,876 of NZ_VUYS01000023.1, forward strand.
CAACTTTCTAATTTGGTAGGAGGTTGCACCTTTACTCCACAGAATATGACGGACACTTTGGTGGCAGCTCAAAGGTTGGTTGAAATTTTAAAGAGCAAAGACGACATGAAGAGTGCAATGACTATACTAAAAAAAGAGATGATAGGTTCTTATTGCTTTACATTTTTGACTGATTCTAATACAATTTATGCTGCGAGGGACCCAAAGGGCTTTAGACCAATGGTTCTAGGTCACCACAAGGATACAAATACTTTTATAATTGCATCCGAATCATGTGCGTTTTCCTCATTCGGGGCCATTTTGATGCGAGACATTCAACCAGGAGAGCTAATAAGAATTGATCAGAATGGTATTCGATCCGAAACATATGCTGATGCAACAAAGCACGCGCATTGCGCTTTTGAATTCACTTATTTCGCCCACCCAAGCTCTATCATGGAAGGAATAAACATTTACTTGGCCAGAAAAAAAATTGGTGAATATTTAGCTGAAAAGTATCCTATTAGTGATGCTGACGTAGTTATTCCAGTTCCAGATTCTTCACGTCCGGCAGCGCTTGGGTATTCACTCAAGCTAGGAATACCATTTGAAGAAGGGTTACTAAAGGATCGATATAGCAAGAAGGGTTCTATGCGAAGTTTTATAGAGCCTTTAAATGAAGATCGTAAAGAAATTAATCAAAACATACTTCCTATTAGAGAAGTTATTCAAAATAAGCATGTAATAATAGTTGACGACAGCATAGTGAGAGGTACGAGTTCTCGAGCAATCATAGAATCGGTAAAAAGTGCCGGAGCCAAAAAAATTTCTATGGTGGTTACCTATCCACCTATTAGCTATCCGTGTTACGCCGGAATTGATTTTCCCTCACAAGAGGAGTTGATAGCTTTTCAGGTTGCTAGGAATGAAACTAATTTAGAAAGTATCGGAAACAAAGTGTCTAAAATAATTGGAGCCAATACTGTATTGTATAATGACAATTTGACATTGGCAAAAGGAATTGGATTAAAGAAAAGTGAATTGTGTTTCTCATGTTCAACAGGAGATTATTCACCACTGGGTATTACACCTAATTTCAATTTGAAATATCAAATTAATGACAAATTGCTTTAAAACTAAAATTTAAATCCCTTTCAAACAGATTAATCTTGTTGAGTTTAGAACAATTAAGAGATAAAGCGTTTTTCCAAAACTCGATAGATGTATGGATTATGCTTTGTGAAGAAAAAAATTGGGAATACTCTGATACGAAAAACTATCTTAAATTCATTGATTATTTATTTTCTAAGGGTATGAAAATTCAAAGATTTCCGCTTTGTATTAAAGAATCTGGAGGTGTGTTTGAAAGAGGAAAAAACAAGACAAATTTTTTAGAAAAGATATCCAAAATTCAATCTGACAATGCTGCGGCATTTACCATAAAACTCACGGAATCAGCCATAGCAACAATAAGGACATTTTCACCTTAGTTAGTTGATTTCAAATTATTTTGGAGGTCCAATATGTGGACTTATGTATTCGCCAATCTCTATAGTCTTTAAGTATTCTGACATCATCATCATATAGGTTAGCATTGCTGAGATTTTTAGAATTTAGCCAATTAACATCTAAATTAATGCCTCGAATTTTTGCATTAAATTCAGTAACAATGCATATAAAAACGGCAGTGACAAAATGATTAGTTCCACCCGCATCATATTCCGAATAAATCCCAAGTATCGCTATAGGTTCGATCTCATATGGGGTACTTTCAGCAATTATCCGTTTAGCAGTTGATTCTGCAGATTCGTTATAAAGTACGTCACCTACTGGAATCTTAATCATCGAAAATGGATCGTTCTTATTCACAATAATAAAAAGGATTTCATTATTACTATTATTTAGAATGGCTTTAACTCTGATATGTGGAGTCCTGCTTGTCATTTCAATATACCTCTCCAAAACACGAGTCTATCGGAAGTTAAAAAAAGATTTCAGTTCTTTGTTTGATACTGAATCCACCCAAAGAAATTTTCTCTGTAATGTACCTGTGTACATCTTTTTCCAATCCAACTCAACTAGATTCATCCAAGACTTGAATACACGTGGATCGATATAATTACGAAGGGATGTTCCCAGGTTATATTCTCGAGTATCTTTTTGCAATTTGAGCTGAAATTCTAGTTTTTCAATTCTCTCAAGTAATCTTTGCCTTTGCTTATCGGTCTTCCATTTCCGGGAACTTAGATCAGATTTTAACTTTGAAATAGACTCTTTCTTCTTTAGGACAGAATCTTCAAATCTTTGATTAGTAAGGACTGAATTCGGATTTTTTGGATCAATTCCTTTTTTATGGTTACAAGTAATCGCGGCTTGAAGATTCGCGTATTTGGCTACATACGTCTTCTCAAACTCACTTGATGCTTTGTTAACTTTGATCGGGGGATCCCTGAGCCATCGTTTAACTACGTTGGTAGCAATATAAGTCCTAAAAACCTTCGCAGTCAAACCTGGAACATTCTTTGAGTCAATGTTCCTTAAGAATGTATTTACTCTTAAAGAGTTTATATTATCAAATATGTGATCAGTCGCATTTTTGTTTTTGACAAACATCATGAGGTTATCATATAAAAGTATCTTTTCAGGGGTATCAGCTTCAATCGATTTTTGCCACGGGACACTATCTTTTCCTAAGAAATTAAATTCAATGGTTTTAGTCCCATTTGGTAATTCTCTGAAGATCAAATGTTCTTTTCTTAGAGTGGTCGCACCTACCGTATCAGCCTCATCTGGATCTTTTTCATCTCCTACCCTCATGGCTAACTTTATGATGAGAAAACACACCGTAGCAATTTTTTTCTGATTAAGGTCCCTAGAACTCATCCTATGGATAATTTCCTTCTCTATTTTCAAGATGTATTTCTCAAGGTTCAATGCCTTGTCATATTTTGCTTTATCGTAATTTTGACGAATCAAAGATGAATCATGAAGCCAAACATATTTCCGCTTTCCAGTCAAAGTCTCGATCCAGGATGCTAGCCATGTAGATGTATGATCGTGAATGATCTTTTGCCATGGTCCCTCTGGAACGCTCGCTTCTTCACCTAAATTCAATATTACATCTTGTGGACTAACCCTTGGTTTCCATCTACCGCGTAATGGATGCTGACCTCTGCCCATAAAAAGGCCAGGAGGTTCCACGAGCCAGTTTGCGACATCTACCTCAGTACCATCAACGAAAGCTTTTCCATAAAAATTTTTTAACCTTTCTTTTTCAACTTTTTTTTCTAAAGATATTCTTTTCTTTACATCTTTTGGCAAATCCCTCCAATTTTGTTTCTCTTTTTCCTTAATTGCTTTTTCTTTATCGACCAGTTCATTGAATTTACTAAAATCTAAATCAGAAATTTGGTTTATCCTTGATCGAATATTATCAGGAAATAATTTTTTAAAATCCTGAATAAAATTTTGTTGAAAAACCGGATCATGCACGTAGTGTGTATCCTTTTTCTTAGACCATGCGTATACCAATTCTTCTTGATCCGCATCCAATGTAATCCTTTCACCTTTAATTCTGAACTCTAAGCCCTTTGGCTGATAAATTGGTGGAAAGCAGACTCCGTTATGAAAGAGTGTATTCCATTTTCGGTTCTCTTTGTTTTTAATGTTTTGCTCAGATTTATCGTCAGAAGAAATCGAAATGGAAGTCAATTGATATAAAGTAAAACCCTATTTAGAATATAAAAATATTCTCCATATAATAAACCCATTAAAGAGCCTGTCAATAACTATCAAGTATTCCAGATTTGTTTCTATAAAAGCGGCCAAATTCGGATAATTTTGATATTTGGCCTTTGTTGAAAACGGTTCCGTCTACGCATACAAGCTTATCATTTATACTACAGCTTGAGCAAATTCCTATTCCACATTTCATATATCTCTCGACACTTGCCTCTAATTGTATAGTTTTTTTAGAAATAATTTCATATACTCCTTTCATCATTAATTCCGGACCGCAAGTATATACCATATCTATCTTGGGATCCTTTTCTACGATATTATCTAAAAGTTCAGTGGGGTATCCTTTAAACCCTATAGAACCATCATCTGTTGCAATCAGAAGTTCAAATTGCCTGTCTTGCATAATATGTGAAATCAAGTCGATGAAAAATAACTCACTCTTTGACCTCGCACCAACGATAATTGTAGAAAAGATGTCAGAATTTTTAGTATGATTGAGAAGTCTGACCAAAGGAACCAAGCCAGTTCCGCCACCAATCAGAAGCCTATGTTTAAAACCAGGGTCGGTTGAAAACGAATTTCCATAGGGTCCTCTAATGCCTATTGTTTCTCCTTCCACTAAATTAAACAATGAAGTAGATGCTAACCCTTTCTTCCTTATTGTTATCGCTGCTTCACCTTGCGAATTAGATATCATGACACTTAGTGGGATCTCCTCTTTTTGTGGAATCCAGACCATCAAAAACTGGCCAGGTTTAGCGTTATGAGAAAGATAGTCATCAAAGATTAAGGTTTTAACAGAAGGAGTCTCCTCTCTAGTTTTTTTTATCCTCACAATCCGCAGAATGTTCTTATCGATGTGCAACACCTATCAACTCCCTTAACGAATCATATTTTTTTGCCTCAAGATAGACCTTTAAATCCTTGGCAAGTCTTTGAATTGAATTGATGCCGTATGTTCCTATCATGCTTCCAACTTGAACCGCTGTAGCACCCGCCATCACATATTCAATAACATCCTCATAATTTTGAATTCCCCCGCATCCAATGATAGGAATTTTGATGCTTTTATAAAGCTCATAAACACATCTTACTCCAATAGATTTTAAAGCAATTCCTGATAAACCACCTATTTTGTTTTCTAAAATAGGGCATCTATTTGTTATATCAATCTTCATCGCTCTTATGGTATTGATTGCGGTTACACCATCAGCCCCAGAATTTTCTGCTGTTTTTGCAATATGAATAACGTCAGTCTTACCTATACCTACCTTTACAAATAATGGCTTACTTGTCTTGGTCTTTATTGATCTTATTATGTCAGAAACCAGCTTTGGATCATCGCCAATCTCCATACCCATCTTCTCTACATGAGGACAAGATAGATTGAGTTCGAAGCCAAGAATGTTGTGATTTTTAATCTTTTCTACAATTTGAATATATTCAGAAACATTCGATCCTACTAAACTAACAAACAAAGGGACAGAGTTGTTTGCAATTTCTTTGGCAAAAGCTTCTGCACCAGGATTTGCCAATCCAACAGCATTTAGCCAATTATTATTACCTAATGCTACTATGGTGGGATTCCTATAACCATCCCGCGGTTTAATGCTGATTGATTTGCTGACAATAGCACCGACGCCTATCTTTTCTAATCTTTTAAATATACTTTGAGATAAACCCAATATTCCTGATGCTACAATGATGGGATTGTTCAGTTCAATTCCAGCAAACTTTGTGGGAATGTCAAAAACCAACTCTTTTTATAAAGAATTCACATTTCATTAATTAAAACGTTCCTTCCAATGTTCTTGATTTTTACAATTGCAAAGTTTATGGTCTTAAGAATAAATTATAAAATGATTTTAGCTGCATTATCAATATTTATTTTGTCTCGAACACATTTACTATGATTTATAAAACGTTTTAATTTAGTATATCACCATATTTTTTAGTTTTCCATCAGCAATATGAAGGATTCAAAACTCGTCTAATGATTCCTAATTCCCTAAAACATGGTTAACTTTTACCAAAATCCGTTGCCGTGATCTAGACTAAGAGAATTACATTTTGGAAACTTTTATTGTTCGAATGGCAGTGATTTATAGTTGTATAGATGTTTTAAATGATTGTATCTTTGATTTCAATGTGTGACTTTTGATATGTCTTTTAGAATTCCCAGTAGGACATTAAACTAACTTGTATAGTATTTTATCAATAAGAAATACGACAATACCTTAGTGGTATTTATTTTATCCTATGGTATGGAGCAATATCTTTATTGGTATTTATTTGACCTCGATTGCCACAGGAACAATGATATTAATCTTTAATACCCCATTGCGGATACTGCTCCTAAGATAATACAAGTCAATAAAAATCAAAAAAATATCTATCAGTAAATAGACATTACCGGACTTCTAAAATTGCATAATTAAGGATTTCGAGTATCTTAATCACCTTATATTCAAATGAGCACCTGAAAGCAAAGATTACTTCAGACTTTGAATCTGCCATTCCGCTACTCACAAAAAATATTTGAACGCTTGGCGTGCAATTATGTGGACCTTCAAGAAGGCTCTGTTCAGTTAACGATAAGCCTATAGCTTGAAAGCATTCCATTTCTTTTATGCTTACTAGAAACAGAACGCCTTCAAAGTATGTATATTATGGGTTGCATTTGTACTTTTCAGGCCTATCCTTAAGGAAAGCCTCGGAAAGATTATCTCAGATATACAAGAGAAATCACGTTTTCTTTGCCAAAAGTGGAATTGGATTCAAAAGTACAAGCCTCAAAAGCTGAAGTCAACTAGAAGAAGAGTTCTAGAGTATATAATAGATGAGACCATGTTGAAGGTGGGATCAGAGTACATCTGGCTATGGATTGCTATCGAACCAAAAAACAAACAGATCCTCGCACTAACTATCTCAAAGGAGAGAAACATGTTTGTAGCTGAAAGATTCATTTCAGGTTTAGTCAAGATTCATGGAATTCATCCAGTTTCGACTGATGGAGGTACTTGGTATCCACTGGCCTGTAGATTCTTAATTCTCGATCATCACATTCATTCCTCTCTGGAGAAAAGTCTGATTGAAAGAAAGATGCAATACATAAAAGACAGAACGGAAAGTTTTGATGATTATTTTCCCTGTAGAATAAAGAATTGCAAGTTGAAGCACGTAAGTAACTGGTTGAATATGTTTTCAGATTATCATAACAAGGAGGTGAACGACGCTTAAGTTAACAGCGCCCTCTTTCCGATATATATAATTTAAATTGGATTATACGAGTTTATTTTTTTATGCATCAGTTTTTGTTAGTCTTTTTTAATCTTAATAAATCAAAATTTAGCATGTTAATTAAAGAGCAATAATGGGAGAGGATTAAGGTTGCTCTTGGGAAGGTTGAATTAACAACTAACCTATCTTTCATGTTTAACCCTTTATGACAAAACATAAAATTTTGCGCCTCGGAAAGGATAGATTATATTGTACATAACTTTAAGATGATATGCTTATAACCTAGAATGGCTGGGCTTGCCGGGGTAGCTCAGCCTGGTCAGAGCGTTCGACTCATAATCGAAAGGTCGCGGGCTCAAATCCCGCCTCCGGCATAATTTTTTCAGCTTCTTATCTCATTTATGTAAATTATGGTATGGAAATTACAATATTTATCAAAAATGTAAATAATCCGCAATATATAAATTGAAGACAAAATCAATTTAATTGATTTGCAAAAATCAAAAAGGATAAAAAAGCCTCCTCAATGTGGATTACTGCTAATTCAATATAAAAAGTCAAAGTAATGTTACTAAATAATTAGCACTATTTCATTAATTTTATATTTGTTTTAACTAGTAAAATGTTAAAAAAAGAACAGTAGTTCGCAAAGCAGGCTTGAAAAAAGTTATATTACCAGAAAATTTTCTGTTGATTTATTTTATCAATGTCGTTTTCTGGATCTTTTAATCCCCAACACTCGAAATTTACTACTTGCGTCAATGGCATTCTTTCAGCCCAATTGCTTTTTTCAAGATCAGGCAAAGGTTCAAATTCTTTTACATATCCCAAACACAAGTAAGCGATAGGCTTTATGTGTTGAGGAATGTTTAATATTTTCTTTAGATCTCGATTGTTTAATATACTTACCCATCCAACTCCAATATTTTCTGCCCTTGCAGCCAGCCACAAATTTTGAATTGCACAACAAACGCTATAGATACCTGCTTCTTTAATTGTCATCCGACCTATTACGAAAGGGCCAAATCTAGCATGATCATAAGTTACACAGATGTTTAAATCTGATTCCAAAATTCCCTCCAATTTTAATTCAAGATATTTTTGTTTTTTTTCATTTTGATTATCTAGTAAGTGAATAGATTTCAATTTTTGATCCAAAAACGAATTCTTTATTTGACTCCGTTTATCCAGATCCCGAACCAATATAAAATCCCATGGCTGGGAGTATCCAACAGAAGGTGCATGATGGGCTGCCAACAAAATTTTATACAAAGTTTGGTTTGATATTTTCTTTTTAATGAAATCTTTTCTTACATCCCTTCTTGAAAAGAGAATTTTGTAAAATGCGCTTCTTTCAGATTCGTCTATATTGCCATGACTACTCGAATTCACTACCCATGAGTTACAAGTAGCTTTAGTATATTGTTTTATCCAGTGTAAAAAGGGGTAAGACTACCTATAATACAAATTAAAGGCGTCAGGGTTATTCTTTGGCCCATTACAATGAATTTTATAAAACCGTATTTTTTATAGATCTACAAAATTC
>NZ_VUYS01000024.1 GCF_008389435.1 Candidatus Nitrosocosmicus agrestis
TTCGGATCGACTATACATAACATATTTATGAGTATACACTTATCCACACCTTAACTTTGGAGCAAATGAGCAATGAAAATGCGTTACTAGATCAAAAAAATGTTCAAAAAATGATAAGTATTTTTCTATTTCAGTATTAATCATTTCCCCCTAAGAGAATCTTTTATTGTGTAAATTGTGCTTGACTTAATATTGAATTTAAGATTGTATCGTATTGGATATAGTGATATTTGAATATCTGTTTCAGAATACATGAGAGGGTATCCGAGTTTTATTTCTTATTTCTTATTTCTTATTTCTTATTTCTTATTTATTCACAAGTATACTCAATATTGAAAATTAATAGAATAAACAATAATCAGGTGGTGATAAGCGAGCAATAATACCATAACTAGATACTATATGGATTTAGTTATTATCAATAATCTAATTTTATATATCAAGTCCTGAGTTTATCCTGCATGAGGAAAACATCCGAAAATGGAAGCAAAATTCTGGACACTATTTACGGAGAATCATTATCACTTTTCGAACAGTCTGAATATAGACAACGGCTACAAAAATTACTAAGAAAAGACGATTCAAATCAAAGTAAATTCGTTGAACGCATAGCCTCGCTACCATTATCAGCTTTTATCAAATGTGAATATACTAAATGCGGAAAACCAAACTGTGATCAGGAACACGGACCATATTATTACGGTTATTGGAAAGACAAAAAGACTAAAAAACTAAGGAAAAAGTATCTAGGCAAGTTATGATCGCACTCAATTATATACAAAAAAAGTCAAAGTGTTATATCTGACCGTGAGAAAGAGCAATTTCTCTAACTTCTTAGGTAACAGCTTCAGAATGTTGTTTATAGTTATAAAAAAAGTAGTAGAGTTAAAACATCCATGGTTCGTGATATTCAAAATGTAAGATTCAAAAAAGATATTTTATCTATTAAAGATAACTTCAGAATTACTATTTACCCTGTTCTAAAGATCGGCAGTCTTGTACCTGTTGCGTCAATACACCAAGTTTATCCGTTCAATGATAAATCACATAATATAAGATTGGTGAATGGATGCAATTTGCATTATTTTATTCTCTGAACTTGCATAAACTCACGGTCTGATCCTATCTATTTTATTATTATTGTTGATCACCTAAAATCAATCGTCAGCCACTGATCCTGGTATAAATGCTAGAGTTCTTGATAGATATGGCAAATAGTAATTGAAAATATATATTTAGTCTTTATTTTTTGATGTAGTTGTGAAGATCAATTCGTATTTATCCAACATTACGTCAAATCAAAAGGAGGTAAAACTATGAAAGCCGCTGTATTTAGAGAACATGACAAGGATCCTGAAAAAGTAGTAAAAATTGAAGATATAGATATTCCCAAAATAAAACCCCATGAGGTTTTAATAAAGGTTGAAGCTACAGCCTACAATTATAATGATTTGTGGGCTATTTGGGGCAGTCCAATTAAGGTCCCGATGCCTCACATATCAGGGACAGATATCTCAGGAACGGTAGAAGAAGTTGGTGAAGAGGTTACTTCAGTGAAAAGAGGCGATAGAGTGGTATCCCATGGAAATTTGAGCTGCCGAATATGTAATCTCTGTACTTCTGGTAGGGAGTATGATTGTAAAAAGAGGCAGGTATGGGGATTTCAGACAGGTCCTTTGTGGGGCGGTTACTGTCAATTTGCACATTTACCTGAGGTAAATATTGTAAAGATTAGTGATAACGTATCATTTGAAGATGCAGCTGCTATCTCCATGGTTGGAATGACATCATGGCACATGCTTGTTGATAGAGCTAGGATAAAACCTGGTCAGACGGTGTTAATAATGGGTGGAACTAGCGGTGTTGGTATGGTTGGAATTCAGATCGCCAAACTGTACGACTGTAATGTCATAGCTACAGCAGGCAATAAACAAAAAATGGACAAGTGTTTAGAAATAGGGGCAGACCATGTCGTAAATCATAGAGAAGCAGACTGGTATAAAAAAGTAAGAGACATTACTAACAAAAAAGGCGTTGATATAGTATTTGAACATATAGGGAATACTGTGTTTCCTCAGGCAGTATCTTTATTAAAAATGGGTGGAACATTGGTTTCTACAGGCGCTACAACAGGATATGACTCTACAATAGATTTAAGGTATCTCTTTTTCAGAGGAATAAATATAGTTGGAGCTACTCAAGGAACAAGAGCAGAACTAGAAGAGGTGTTATACTGGACAGCAAATAAGAAAATTAAACCACTTATAAATGCAGTACTACCATTCCAAAATATGGTAAAAGGACATATAATGATGATAAATGGAGATCAGATAGGCAAGACAATTACTACACCACAAAAACTATGAGATTCAAAACTAAACTAAAAAAACTAAATTGATTGACCAAGGACTTCATTTTCATATTTTATTCTACTAACGTAGCATCCATCACTTTGGAATTCAAATGTTTCCAATGTTTCTTGCATTAAAAGTATATGGATTATGCAAAAAAATGCTTTGTCGCCTAACTCAAACTATTTAGCTCGAATTGTTCATAATAGGTATTTGTGATTGACTGTTGGCCTTCCTATAATCGTTCATTGGTTAGAAGTGGTGAGATATATCCTCTTCTCGCATGATTTCCTTGATAATTGGGGTTATGAACTAGATAGAGGATGAATAAAGGCAAGAAGGGTAAACCCTTTATATTTCCCAATTCTTTCATACTGGCCATTGGTTACATCCGTTACTCATTTCACCTTGCTTATAGACAAACCGAAGGGGTAGTCAAAGCCACGGGAAAAAGGTTACCTTCAAATTCACCAAGCTACGGTCACATCTGTAAAAGGATCAACAGGTTAAACATCGACATAAAAAGAGAGAATGTAGTTGATGATCTCATTATTACCATATACATTACAGGTATCAAAGTTACTAATAGAGGTCAATGGATGTCTGATAAATGGAACATGCAAAATAGAAAAGGCTACTTGAAAATCCACATCGCCGTTGACATAAAAAGCAAGAAAATTCTGTCCATGGAAGTAACAGACGAGCATGTTCATGATAACAAGATGCTACCAATGTTGATTGATAATGTTCTTAAATCAAACAATGATAGATTTGCAGTATTAGTGGATAGAGTTTTAGGTGATGGAGCCTATGACAGTAACGATACTTTTAGATTTTTATCAGAGAATGGGATTATACCCTGTATTAAAGTTAGAAAGAATTCAAGAGTGAGGAATACTGCTCATAGTTTTAGGAATCTGTCTGTGATAGCCCAGAGAAACGACTTTGAACAATGGAAGGACAGCATGGTAAGTTATGGACAAAGATGGATTGTTGAAACTGTGTTCTCATCTTTAAAAAGAATGTTTGGTGAATATGTTTATTCTATCAAAATGGAAAACATGAAGCAAGAGCTGATGCTTAAAGCGTCTCTGTATAACAAGTTTATATCTATTTAGAGAAAAGAAATATGAATTATTTGTAATCTGGATGAATCATGCAACAGAGCAACTTCAATGTCTACAGTGATCTGGAATCTAAAACCATTTATGCTGAAAAACTCCAACTATTAAAATAACTCATATTGTATTAACTCGTGCGGTAATAATTATTCTTCTTTTATCGTTAGAATAATAGGAATTATTTTATATTTCAGTTTTGTGAGGTTGTGTATGAGGTTAATTGTATACTTAATTATACTTGGATCATCATTCGCAAGCATTTTATTTCTAAATTCAATGAGTTTAGGTGGATATAGTCAATTTTCTTTGAATGATACAAATTTTTTACCTGATATGCCTTCTAACTTTTCATTCATGTTGCAGCCAAACATTTCTAATAATTCACCAATATCGGATAATGAAATCACTAGGCAGACTTTTAATGGTTCAAACCTAAATGACCTTGCCTTACTTGAGGATCAAGTTAAACTGGCTCAAGAAAAAATAGCCCAATCTGATTTAGGTAGTAAGGATTGGAAAGATTACACAAGCAAAGATTTGGGTCTTATCTTGAAACATCCATCGGATGTATCATTTCAAAAGGAGGGTCAGGAGACAAGATTTGATCCTTATCGGGATCTTAAAATAGGTGATATAGATAAAGATGGCTTTAGCATAAGCCCAAGTATTTATGGGAAAAATTCTAGCGAATTCCTTGATATTGTAAATCAAGCTAAAGAATCGCATCTGAATATGAACATAAACAACTCATACCTTATGTTGGTTGAGGATACATCCCCTATGAACATTAGCGGTAATCCGGCATATTCATACCTGATTTCATTAATCAACAGTGTTCTTGAGAAATCGACCTTTGTGTCAAATAACACGTTCATACTTCATAATGAAAACGTTTACAGATTCGTATTTGTCACAGAGACAAATTTGTATAACCAAACAAATCCTATATTCAATTATTTATTGAATTCACTAATGTGGACGGATACTCCAAGCTACGGAGTAACCAATTCAACTTCCAATTCAACTTGGAATATGATACAAAATCCGACTTCTCAAGTGTCAACAAACCAGAGTCTTTCCAATGATACCGCATTACTTCAGACTACTCAGGGGGATATCAAAATACAGTTTTATCCCGATTTGGCACCAAAGCATGTAAAGAATTTTAAGGATCTAGCACGTCAAGGATTCTACGACGGTGTGATTTTTCATAGGATTGTTCCAGGTTTTGTAATTCAAGCTGGCGATCCATATACAAAAAATGCAAGCATTAGCAGGGATCTGTGGGGATCCGGTGGACCTGGTTATACCATCAATGAAGAATTTAACAATATGTCTCACGAAAGAGGGGTTGTATCCATGGCCAGGATGCCAGATCCAAATAGTGCTGGATCTCAGTTCTTTATTGTAGTAAATGACTCTAGATTCTTGGATAAACAATATACTGTATTTGGTAAAGTAATCGAAGGTATGGAAACTGTGGACAAGATCGCCAATGTTACTACCAATTCACTAGATCAGCCCGTTGATCCTAATATGGTTAGAATCCAAAAAGTATACGTACAATGATGGATTGGTTGTCAAAACTAACCCCACAATCTACATCGTCTATAAGCAAATAATCATTGGAAATAGACAATTAATTAACTCGATGTGTATTAGGTTTATCTTTGCTAATGATGGAAATCTTTTTCCCCTTTTTTTATAATTTTAATATTCTTTTTTTTTGGGTGGTTGAAATTCATGCTTAATTAATAAATGTACAAATAATGTAACCAGGAGGATCTATGAATATGGCAAAAACTATCCGTGATTAACTTACATCTGTAATTCAAATTCATTCGCAATAGAATCAAATATTGGACTATTTGTAAACATCAAAATACATCCCATAAATTAGTTTGTAATTGATTTTAATGAATTGCATCAAAAATCCTTCGCAAATAATTAATCAGCACGAGAGCTCCGGTGGTGTAGGAAAACCATTTTTTACTATCAAGGTTCACACTTCCGCCCATGCAATTTCCCTTATAACCCTTTTTTTTGAATACAGATCATTAAAAAATCGATTATTCCAGGTTTAAGGTCGATGAAATAGATCATATTGATAAGTTGACAAAAAGAATCATGTTACGAAAGATAATTTATCAAACTTATTTTCTAATCTCTAACTTTTGCAATTCATTTCGGAAATTTTCTATTGTAATTTAATATTACAAGAAACGATTTATACCTGGCCTGCCAATTGAAAGAATAATAATCTGGTATTAGCTGACTTGTAATAACTATAGTACTTTATACCATGTCTCCTTAAAAATGAATTTGCATCATAAAATAATCATTATTTATCATGTCTTTTTCTATGGGTTTAGGATCTTAGAACATTATGGCAATTAAATTTGATTTTAAGTAGTCTTGGAGAATTCAATGGGATTGCAGCATTCAAAAGGATAATTATTCTTGAAATATTGACTTAATGATTACTACGTTGCGGTAGAACTTGATGAGCGGGAATATCTGAGAGGTCATAAAAATATTCTAATAGTTTCATTAATCCATTGTTATGATCTCCAATAGAAAAAAAGAGTTGATTAATACGTAATTCTAGGTTCCGATGTATATCAAATATCAACCACATACTGAAGCATTAGGAGTTTTTAAATGTAATTAACAGAAGGAGAAAGAAGAAATGATTTGGTATTTATACAATTGAATTAATTTAACATGCTCTTTACTGTTCGATGTAAATGTTACTATATTAGACTAGGATATATCAAAGGAGAATTTGCACCAAATATGAATTAGGTATATAGATATTCATAACCTGTCTTGGTAACAAGAGGATAGGACTATAGACAATAGTTTTACTCCATGAGATTATTTAATTGGCAAGTCAAGTCTGTAAATAATCCAGAAAATCCAACTTTTAAAAAGAAATAATTACTCAATGAATCTGGTTTGCATAAGTTCTTATCAAAGGATTTGATGTAGCACGCTATCGGCTGAACTCAACAAAAATAAGCTGAACCGAAGAAATTGACATTTCCTTAAAAACTGCTTTCAATACTTTTGCCTAGATTGAAAGACCCTTGGATATTTTTTTTCAAGCATAAAATGTTAGAAAAACAAAGCATATTGGTTATAACAATTAATTCTTAAGATTCGATTATGTCATGAGAAAAATTTAACTGTATCAATGGATCTTCGCTTCCGTCAAACTATGATTTCAGATTTAGTCCACAAGCTCTTTTCCAATTGCAAATTCTTAATGTAGTATCAATTCATATTAAGTTCAATGTATAAAATTGCCTATGATTTCCAATTAATCATTTATAGTGTATATATTTTAAAACCCAAACGTATAGCAATGAATACAAAATTTCATGATATATATAAAACGACGCTTGCCTTTTTATACAAAATGATCATAGTAATTTTCATGATTTCAATGAGAGAAGGTTCATTTCAACAATCTCTAACAAAATGATGGTGAAGAAGATGTTAACAATAGTTACAACAATGTCATGGGTCAGGATGGTGATGAGCGTGAAGCATTATAGAACGATGAAGCTTAAAAAGGAAGGAACCAAAGCTGCAAGTGTATATCCATATAGTAACTCGCTTAATTGCAACAATCTTTCTTAAGAACTTAATGGTGTAGGTATACCTAGTCCACAGGATGACCAAGATTTACAGGGCGAAACCGGACCTCCGGGTCCACAAAGACCACTAGTGTTAGGATTTGATCGTATTCATGTAATTGATGAGATTAGAGATAGGGATAAAAAGAAAAATTTCTTCTATATTTCAAGCGTTCATGAGAAGCTAGGATATAAAAGTTTTTTATCATAGAATGACCAATTTAAAAACATACCTTTACTGATTTAATAGTTTTCAAATATAAAATAAGGTGGTAGAAAGTATGAAACCTTTTTAGAATTCTAAATACATACCATAAATATTGATTAAAAGAACTATTTTACTTGAATTTATATATTTCAAAGTTCATAAAGAAAAAAAATTCCATTATTTTTTAAATGCTTTAACGATTCTTATGTCTATGTCCTTTCTTATTCTGGGCTCGATAGTGTCAAGTTGGAATGTGAATGCACAATCCATTGAATCTGTTTCGCAAAAAGAAAATGGAATTCAAAGTAATTTACAGCCTTCTCATGATGAAATCACCGAAAATGCAGGAAATGCTTTAACAACAGAATCAGGTTCTTCTGATACTAGTTCAGGTGTTGTAACTGATAATCAGATCAGGTTTGGCGAATCAAATTCTCTGAGAGGGTCAGCTGCTCCACATCCTGATGGTGATTGTTTGTTCGATCCATCCTTGCCAAAATGTGCTTCAGATGAGAATGGTAACTGTCCTGAAGGCTTTGGAATAAATGAAGATGAGCAGTGTTTCCCTTATCACGATAGATGCCCGGAAGGCTATCACAGCCATGAGGATGATGAGAGTGGGAGATGCATTCCTGATAGCGTTCCCTGTGATCCAGGTTATATTATGAGCCCTGAGTTTCCGACCTGTGAATACAAAGATTTTGTTTGTCAAAAACACCCCGAACTAAACAATTGTAAATTGGAGGGTAATAATGTGCCTGCTAATGAATCTGCGTATAACTCCGGTTATGGTCATGGATGCTCCGATGCAAAAATATCTGACTTTACTAAAAGATATATCAATCAACCCGGCATGGGCCCAAGCTATCATACACAAGAGTTTATGCGCGCATACAATGATGGATTTGAGACATGTTCTGAGGGGACCTATGAACCTCCATCAACTTCAAAGGGGACATTTAAGGTGATAGTTCAAGTTACAAGCCTATTATCGGAAGATACTTATGGTGGAATCACCATAAATGTTGGCACCTTTCCTGAGAGTGTTTTCAAGCTCTCAAATGGTATCTATTTCCCAGCAGGACAAACCGTTTCAAAGGAATTTACATTCAACTCAAGTGAAGTTCCTGTAGGAACAGAATTCAAAGTAAACCTTGACTATGGCGATGGCTATAACCAGTATATATATGGAATTAACACACCTGCAAAGAAACCCGAGGTAGTTCAATTCTTTATCCAATAACTGAACTTAACCTTTTTTATCTGGTTTTATTTTCTTTGGATCTAGTAGAAACAGCTTATAGAGTTGTAATAGTCCAAAATCTTTAATATCTCGCCCAAAATTTATTTTTTTATGTTAGAGGAAAATCGGTTCGATAATTTAAAAGCTCAAGAATTTGCTGGAAGACTTTTAGAGATAATCAATGGAGGTTGTCTTTCCCTAATGATAAGTATAGGACATAAGACAGGTTTGTTTGACACAATGTCAAGATTACGGGAGCCATCTACTTCTGAGGAAATAGCAAAGGAAGCAAATCTCAACGAACGTTATGTGAGAGAATGGTTAGGGGGAATGGTGGTAGGTGGAATCGTTAATTATTCTCCTAAGGAAAAAAGGTATTGGTTACCACCCGAACATGCAGCATTCACAACCCGGGCTGCTGGAATTGATAATATAGCACTCTTTTCGCAGTATGTTTGTTTAATGGGATTGGTGGAAGACAAGATTGTAAATTGCTTTAAAAATGGTGGTGGTGTTCCTTATTCAGAGTACCCTAGTTTCCAATCACTTCAAGCAGAAGAGACATCAAGAGTATTCGATACGCGGTTGGTAGACCAAATAATACCTTTGACGGGGAACGAAATGATTAACAATCTTAACGAAGGGGCATTAGTTTTAGAAGTCGGATGTGGGCGCGGCCATGCATTAAATCTTATGGCAAAAGCATTTCCTAATAGCAAGTTTTTTGGCTACGACTTTTCAGAGGAGGGTGTAAAAGCTGGAAGAAGAGAATCTAAAGAAATGGATCTAACAAATGTTGTGTTCGAAGTCAAAGATGTCAACACACTGACTGATACTAATAAATACGATCTTATCATGGCCTTTGATACTATACACGATCAGGCTCATCCTACAACAGTACTCTCAAAAATATACCAGGCCTTAAAGACCAAAGGAATTTTTCTAATGCAAGACATTGCTGCATCTAGTAACACAGAAGAGAATATTCAAAATCCACTCGCCCCGACACTTTATACATTTTCTACAATGCACTGTATGACTGTTTCATTAGCACAAGGCGGCGATGGCTTGGGGACCGTGTGGGGCCGTCAGTTGGCAGAGGAAAAGCTAAGGGAAGCTGCTTTTTCTGAGGCAATTGATGTCAAACAAATCGATGGTGATATTCTAAATTACTATTATGTAGTCCGAAAGACTTGAGGATGATAAGTAAGAATCGGTTTGATAACAAAATGAGATAGTAATGTAGTCATGTAAATACTACTAATTCTAAATTCCATGGATTTAATGCAGTCGACTTTATAGAAGCCGATTTTCACAAGGATGTGTATTTAATAACTGATCAGTAGTATACTGAAAAGGAACAAAATTCCTTGAGAAATTGGTGTGTACAGCAATATAAAATGGGTTAAGGGAGTATGATTGACCTTTGGATGCAAAAAAGTATGGATTGAATGAGGGATGCGGTGTTAACGCATGTGTTTAAAGCCCCGCCTAAAAAATTTATTCTAGTTTCATCTCTACCGTAGGTTATTTGAAAAAGTGATGGATGTGTGGATTGTATATCTACAAAAATCCCTCATATGATTATCAATCTATTTATCCTAGTTAGCTTGTGTTCATATCATTTTTGGAATTTTTCTGAACAAAAAAACTATAGAAGTTTTATTAATATTCTTTCTTCCTTTTTTTGACAATGGTATATATTATAACAAGAGTCCTAAATGGAGGCCGTCAGTTGTGGGTATATTCTGTCGCAATAGTTTCCTCGGGATTTCTAATATTGATTCTTTTATCATTTCGGTCAGGGTATATTTTTTTATCTTGATACTTTCTATCCTTTATGGCAACAAGTCTATTTTTGTACCTTCCTTTTAAAGCATCGTGTAGATGATGTATGCATTAAGTTGTCTGCCAATCTTTCCAATATATCTAGATGGACTTGGCAAAATTATCTTGATCTTAAATGATAAAGAAGAGTGTGTAATTTCAATCCCATTAAATATTATCATAATTCTATTCCTTAAAGTCATAGAACCTACAAGCTAACGTTATTATCATGATTATAGGTCAATCAAATTCAATCAAACTCTAATTTTTTTAAAGTTTATTCTGTATAAGATCTTACAAGTTAGCATTACATAATTAGGAAAATTTTCTTTTGATTTTTGCGGTCCATTTGGATTCGTATTTTTCAAGAGTATTTGCCCTTTCATCTTTGATATACTCTGGATAAAGGATCTCAAACTCTTTTACCGATGCAGTCAACGTCTTTGAGATCTCATCAAAGGATTGAGTAAATAGATCGAAAGAATCTCCTTTCTCTTTTGAATTGTCTGGAAGATCCTGCACCAGTTTTAGAAAATCTTCTTTTTCTTTTTCTGTCATTTCGTTAAAATCTTTCATAACATAGATCTATGATTTTTGCCTAAAAGAGCGGGTGTTAACCTGCAATTACCCTTTGTCAAAACTATTTATCCCAATTTAATTAAAAACGAATAGTTTCGATCTCTTATTAGTTTATATGAGGATGCTGAAGGCGTCAAAATAATTATTGCCCTTTTTTAATAATATTTAATATTTTTTTCAGTGGATCAACCACTAAGGTAATGTTTGAGTATGGCTAACTTTTTGATAAGGAATTTCCCATGCTAATAAGAATGACCATAACTTTTCATAGATAATAAGAGGCGATACTCTGTTCCAATAAATTTTTATCATTCTGTTTTGTCTATTTCCTAATCGATTTCTTCTTTTGCAAAGTATCTATATTTACATAGCATTTATCCAAACCTAAAAGTATTAAAAAGATATTAATATTATTTCAATCAATCTGATTTTAAGTTTAATAGAACCTTATTGATTTTATCATGTGGTTTACGTAGTGACTAAAATCCATTCCAAAACCAACGGTATAAGCAATCTGAAATTGGTAAATACTGTTATTGTGTTCAACATACAAAAAAACATCCGCCAAATTTTGAACTCCAGAAACTATGAATTTATACCCTACGTAATGATCAACAAGGATCGGTTCTGTTTCTGATATGATTCCAAATCCTCTGTGTTGTAAACTTTTTTGGATAGAATTCGTTCTTTCATTGAGATCAACATTGTGGATGTTAGGAGTCATATTTACTAATAATTGTACGTAGGATGTGGAAATACTCGTTTGTTCTCTCGAATCGTTTATCCTGAAATCTTTGCTACTAAAAATCGGATAATCTATAGCAAATCTCTTTTCTGGGCTGTAAAATGTTTCATATTGTTGTGCTGAAATTAGGTTGAGGCACCCAGTCAAAAAGACTGTCAGAATTAAAGTTAAACCAGCATAAATTTTCAACATATGATCTATGTATTAATTTCAGTAATATTTACCTTGTAAATTTCTTTTAGAATTTTAGTACCCACTTGGACATAAGAAGAATATCTGTTTTCAATCAAGTTTTTTTTTGATGATATGAAAGTGACCTAGACCATAAGGTAAATTGATCAAAGAATCTCTTGTAATAGAATTCTAATCTTTATGTATTGAGAATTTTGGTAGTAGTATTTTCAACAATTTATAAAAATATACGTGGTTTATAGTAACTGTAAATTTGTCTAGTTTAGTCTTTATTTTTAAAAAACATATCCTTCATTCTAGTTGTGGATTTAAGTCCGATCGAGTTTTTTTTACGTTTTTTTTAGTTACATTACTATTCACTTTTTTTTATTTAACTGAAATACCTTCTATTAATCATGTGAAAGCACAACAACAAAGCAAGCCTATTTTTAGGGTAAGTGTGGAGGTTACAAACACTGGGATTACAGACCAATATGGTACCATATATGTAAATATTAATGACAGTCCTGCAGTGGATGGGTTAAGCGGACAGATTTTTCCTGCGAGAGGAACAATATCTTTTGAATTTGTATTTGATTCAAAGGAAATTCCAGTTGGAAAGGAATTTGTTGCCGAAGTCGTGTATGCCACTGATATACACAAAAGGGTATATGGCAAAAATACTTCTCCTAATTCTTCAGAAACTGTTGCTATAGAAATACCATAG
The DNA here is from genome assembly GCF_008389435.1 of Candidatus Nitrosocosmicus agrestis. GTDB lineage: Archaea > Thermoproteota > Nitrososphaeria > Nitrososphaerales > Nitrososphaeraceae > Nitrosocosmicus > Nitrosocosmicus agrestis. The sequence goes on from NZ_VUYS01000024.1 coordinate 12,614, forward strand.
ACTTTATTACTATATTGCTAACAACATGCTTTTATTCACATATAAAAAGAAGCATTTCCTTCCATCTTTGAATTTGATTTAATCTGAGATGTTAGGCATATTCAGTTAGATGTAAATGTTTTTAAGTCCAAACTTTATTTTTGTCCATTCATAATTGATACTGTAAGAATGGTTTGATGTGAAGAAGGGTTGTGATAAGATCTTAAGATCTTTCTTAACGAGGGTTTTGGTAGTCTCGAAATTTACCTTATTTTAATAAAATTTACAAAGGCGTTAAGCATTATTTCTTTATTATTTTGTCTAAGGGATATGATCAGATTCTGCTACATATCGTGGTTTTATCAAATGAAGGATTGTGATATGATATGGTTCGTATTACTATGTATTTATATTTTGATTTAGGTATTTTGTATACAAACGTGGAATAACTAGCTTATCAATAATCAGAATATTCATCTATTGTCTTTTGTGTTAGATAAATTGAGTCAACGTCTGTGGGGTCTACAAAGATGTAACCATTCTTTAGCAAATCGTCTCTGACATATTGCCTTATTTCTAGATTTGACTCTTCTTTGTTTCTGTTGCCGCCCCTTAACCTACATGCCTCATTATAAATATCAATAAACTTTACCGGTACTTTCAATTCTTTACCGGTACTTTCTATCAATACTTTGACAAATGTCAAAGTCAAACTCTGTATTTTGTCAGATTTGTCTTGTAGTTCCAATAAAATTAGAGTATGCAATATTCTATATAACATTCTATTACTATGAGTCAAAAGAATTTGAGTAAAAACCATCAAACTCAGACATGACTAATCTTTTAACTATCTGACAAGTAGAATATGATTGATACCTCTATTACCATTGTACGAATCATATCGTTGTTGAAGATCAATATTGTACATGTCTAAATACAGAAGCAAGTTTCAAATTCTTGTAAAATGAAGTTAAAATATTTGATTAAAAAAAGAAAGAGATTGTAAAAAGAGCTTCTACACATTACCAAACTGTTTGAGAATTGTATTAAACTATTTCTTCTTCATACAGGATTGAAAAGGGAGGTCGGTTTAGGTATTAAAGCAGCAGATTAGGTTTCGTGTATTACTTGACATCCTTTCATTTAATAAGTCTCCTAATGAATTCAGAAATAATGTGGGTAATACTTCTGTCACCACTGAATTTAGGAGATAAGGTAGGCCCAACAAGCCTATGGTATTAAGGACAAATTCAAGTGACGTTAAACGACTAATGACAGTGACTACAGACAATAACTGCCATTTAAAACCAATAAGTGGAGAACTTGATGAGGCCGATTCAAAGTATTGTATTAATAACCATTCGCAAATAATTAATCAGCACGAGAGCTCCGGTGGTGTAGAGGCTCTTTTTGCAAAAAAGAGTCACACAGTCCGGCTAAGCATTTCGCCCTCTCAAGGTTCTTTTTCGCTGGTAAATCATCAAAAAACGACGATCCCGGGTTCAAATCCGTTTGAAATCAATCATTTTGATAGATTGGATCAAAAAGATTTAGAATATGATAAAAAGTCCATCGAGAATATTATCAAAAGTACTAACTTTTGGGACTCATTCAGAAGCTATTTACTGGAACTCAATACTGAAAAAACCATATATAGCCGGCTTTCGTACGCGAAACGATACTACGATTTACTAATTAGTAGAAACTTCCATGAGCTTCATACCATGTCTAAAGACAAGCGAATTCATATTATGAAAGCATTAACATCCTTGTCTAAATATTTGGGAATTTATGACAGATGGAAGGATATAGTAACCAAATTCAATCTAAAGTGGTCGTCTGGATTTAATGGGATTGAAGTATTTAAAAAGATAATTGAACCAGTAAATACTCTTGATTCAATGATTCCTTCTTTGCGGTCGACATTGAAGAACTGTGACATTCCTATTGGTCATAGAAATATTTTGCTGTATTGCACTATGACCGGTCTTCGGGCTTCTGAAGCGATTGAAAGTATAAAGTTAATCAAGAATGAAAATTCTAGATTAAAATATATCTCAAATGACAAAGAAATGATTAAACATTATGAATTTCCAGAAATATTTATCAGAAGGACAAAGAAGGCATATTGTAGTGTTATAATCGCTGATTTGATCGAACTTGTCTTTTCTTGTTCTGTTATGAATGTTGCTGCATTCAGATCATATTTTACAAAAAGAAAAATTCCATTAAACATGAATTATGGTAGAAAGATATTTGCCACTTATCTACGCAACAAGGGAATTGAGCCAGAGATAATAGATTTGCTACAAGGAAGGATTGGTAGTTCAGTATTTGTAAATCATTATTACCGTCCCGATATTAAAGAGATAATTACAAAGAAGATAAGACCTGTGTTGAATGAGTTGAGAAAAGAATTACTATAATCAAAGCTGCTTGTATGACATCTAAATATGATGGTATTAAAAAGAAATTGATTAGACTTCAAAGGTTGATTACCTGAATTTAGTTCTCAATTCATAATCATTTAAACAAATGATTCCTCTAAATTATGTAGTAAAAATCTTTATCTAAGAATACGATAAACTTGCTTTAACCAATTTGATCTTCGATTACGTTAACTGAAAGAAAAATTACCCCTTGGCATATGACATCAAACCTAAAGTTTGAATTCACGGCACCGCTTGGAACGAGTCATGAAGATTTCTTAATTTATTCCTATGATGTTTTAACCAAGCATAAATGCTTTTGAAAATTCTACTATAAGAATATACGATAATATTTTAAACATTAAATCTGTAGTATCATATATTGATAAAAAGAACTGATAGTTATCATTATATTAATTTCGATAGTATAATTGGAAAAAATATTAGATCTGTTGTCAGATTTCTTACAATTTTTATTCTAATATCTACACTTGTATTGGGGTCGGCCGCCTCAAGTTGGAATGTATATGGACAATCCAATGAGACAAATTCACAAAGGGAAGATTCAGCCAATATTATTCCAAATACTGCAGAAGAACAAAACAATGAAGATACAGATAAACAATCATCTTTAGAAAACGGTTCTTCAGGAAATGATTCTGAGAATACAAGTAGTAGTCAAACCATTTTACAAAAGTCAAATAGCCAGATAGGGGCTGCTAAATCGCAGCCAGATAGGGACTGTTTGTTTGATCCATCATTGCCAAAATGTGCACCCGATGAGAATGGCAAATGTCCTGACGGCTTTCACATGAATGGTTATGAACAATGTTTTCCTGCTCATGATAAATGTCCTTCTGGATACCACAGCCATGAGGATGATGAGAGCGGAAGGTGTATTCCTGATAGTGTTCCATGTGATCCAGGCTATATTATGAGTCCTGACTTTCCTACTTGTGAATACAAAGACAGTGTCTGTAAGAAGCATCCTACATTGAATGAATGCAAAGTTGACGATAATACTGCAAACAATTTACCATATAAATCTGGATATAGTCATGGTTGTTCTGATGCAAAAATATCTGATTCTTCAAAAAGGTACATAAATCAACCAGGAAAGGGACCTAGTTATCATACGCCAGATTTTATGAGTGGATACAACGATGGATTTGAAACTTGTTCTAATGGAAACAATCAACCAAATTCAAAAGGAACTTTCAAGGTCATTGTTCAAGTTACAAACCCACTGTCAGAGGACACATATGGGGGAATCACCTTAAATGTGAGTAGCTATCCTGAAAATGTTTTTAAGTCCGCATATGGTCTGTATTTCCCAGCCGGACAAACCACTTCACAGACATTTACATTCAAATCAAGCGATGTACCCGTTGGGACTGAATTTGAAGTAAACCTTGACTATGGCGTTGACTACAATCAACACATTTTTGGGATGAATACACCAGCAAAGAAACCTGAGGTAGTGCAGTTTTTTATCTCATAATGATGTGTACATCTTTCTTCTCTACTAAATCAGCTACATCCTAAGCTATGACTGTAACCCGTTTATATCTTAAATTTCGGATTTGGTCATGCCTGAGGTAAGTAGGTATTGATACATAAAACCGTCTTTACTTGAAGGAAAGTAATAGTTTGCGGAAGTTAAGCCACTCATATCCAGATTCGTTTTAAGAGGTAGGAGAAAAGCCATATAGGCTAGGGGGTGTTTTTTCTTTCAGTTGTTTTATCGAAAACAGGATTATGTTGAAAGAACGTTTAACCTTTTTGCATTCGTCTCAATTTAACTAATCTCTGTTTAGTGGTAAAAATTCTTTTTTATGGCCTCAAACGATGAATTACTTTCAGTTCTATCTATGTTAGTATTTCAATTTAGTTTGAGACTTGCTAATATTAATTGGATCTCATTTCCCTAAAACTTTTAATAGAATTTCATAAGGATTTTGCGCCATTTACAAAATTGGCGCCCAAAAACCAAAGAAGGGAACTATTTCGTTTTATGATAAATATTCGTCAATCCATAACTCCACAATATCTATTCCTTCTACACTTTTATCCTGCCATTCATAAATGGTTTCTCTCTTTGGATTAAGATGTGATCTTTGATAGCACGAGCTTGGGGCCCGACTATCGTGGCTACTTTTGTGAACCGTTTCCTTGTTTTGTTTCTTCTAACCATTCTATAAAAATTAATTAAAAAACTTGATTGAATTTATCATTTTGATAAATTTATCTACGGTGTAGTCAGTAATTGAGTTAGATGTTTCAAACCTCATAATTATATCATTATGAAGTAAAATTATATCAGTCATTATGCTGTCATTCTTGTCATATGTTTTAAATCCATATCCAGTAAGGTTTGCGTATTTTACTGGTTTAATATCTTCAAAGACTGTCCAATTTATGGTAGTAGAATCAGTATCATTTGCAAGAGCGCTCTCTACAAAATGTTTGATATCTTTTACTCCGTAAGAAGGATATATGTATAAACCAAAAGTAATGTCTGAATCCAACATGTCTGAAGATTTGTTATAATTGATGTAACCACTCAAACTATCAGTCTTAAATGGATATTCGATCGTAAATTTATATTCAGGATTAATATAGGTTTTCCATTCTTCTGATTGAGCAAAAACAGAGTGTTGGGCGCCCAACCCTATAACAGCAAGTAAAATTATGACAGAAGGTATTAGCATACAAATCTTCTATTACTTTTGCTAATATTTAGATTTGATATTTTTTTAGAATCTTTAATTATAATTTCATCTGGAGTTTCGGCCAATACAGAGTGGGGCGCCCGTCTTTAAAAGAAGGGAACTATCTAATATGGTATGAATAGAAGGGGCCCACCCCAACATTCCTATAATCTTTTTATATTATGATCACTATAATATAGGTAATGAGTAATTGATGATCTCGTCGTCAATGTTCATTAGTGGGGAACTGGAACTCGAATCTCTAGCATTTCTAGTTGCGGGATAATACTCACGAAATGGGGTTACTCGGAGATGTAATAACTAGAGCTTATGTGGGGTCCTTATGCCTGCAAAACATATTGTGTTATAGTTTTAAATCTTTAATGATTTGATCACGAAAAGATAGTCTAAAATCTTCTCCTTTTTCTATTATGTGATCACCTTTGAGCGGCCAACCTCTATGATTGGCATATGCAATACAATCAGCAATTTTATGAGCATATGATGATTCGACACATTTTAATCCACCCTGCATTAAAAACCCTCGGATATCTCCATTATCAACTTGAAATTGGACCTCATTTATCTTAATCCGGTGTTTATCTAAAAACCTACTACAAATAGAGTTCAAATGTTTTCGCATTCTATATGAAATTTTTGATCGAAATTTAACTTGCGGCATTTTACCAAAATTGATTGAATTATCTATTTCTTTACGTAATGAAGATATTCCAAATTTTATACAGCAGATCAAAACTCCTTGACTAAAATCAAAACTATTTATAATTTGTTGTTGTCTGTCTGTGGAGTAAAATACACTTGTCAGATGAGTAAAATTCTTAGGAAGACATGGAATATTTTTAATCAATGATTCATGATTACAAATCATAAAAGCAATATATTCACCATCCTCTGTTTCATCTACTGCTCCGACAAATTCTTTCAATTATCATAACATAAATATCTGTATTGGTTTATATTCCATTTCAATTTGAAGACTAATCAAAAAATTTGGTAGAGTTAACTGATCTATAAAACTTGTCCAGATTGAAATCTGTTGTTGGGTTGGACGTAGTAAAAAAGAAAATCTTATCATCATGATCTAGGAAGATATTGGTTCGTAATGAATCCTTTCCATTATAAGTAACATACTCATAACCTGAACTGTTTGCAAAAATTACTGGGTGTAGAGGATCAAATATAGTTACATTTCTTAATTCATTAGACAAATCCTTTTGTAACCAATATTCAACATATGGTTTAATATCATTAGAATCGTTTTTCTGAGATATAAGTAATGAAAAATCTATTTCTGATTCAAGATTGTTTGATATTTTTGGTTTATCACCAATTATCAATATATTTGCAACATTTGTTTCCATATGAGGGTAATCTATTGAGAATTTATATTCAGGATTAATATAGGTTTTCCATTCTTCTGATTGAGCAAAAACAGAGTGTTGGGCGCCCAAGCCTATAAATACACAAAAAATAGCAAAAACAATAGCAGAAGGTATTAGCATACAAATCTTCTATTACTTTTGCTAATATTTAGCTTTTTTATATTGTAAAGAAAATTTTCAGGTTTAAAGGTGGGTTAATCTATAATACTACATTTGTCAATGTTTTGGCGACGGCATAATTTTTCCAGTTACAAAATCATTAAATCTTTCTTTTGACAGAGGATTATCACCTGTCAAACATGTGTCAAATTGATTTTTAACAATTTAGACCTCTTTCGTGCTAACATTGTTACCATAATGTTAGACATTTGACGGCTTGACAGGTTTGGCGAGACTTTTTCAAATGAAAAGAGATATTACCATTTTCTCGAAAATACGTTTTCGTAAATCATTGGAAACTTTATGAAAAATACCTGTCAAACCCGTCCACCTGTCAAATGATATCATTTAAAGTATCAAATTAAGCACTAGTTTGATTGAAAATATTATAAAATGGTTTGACAGGATCTTGACGGCAATTTCTTGCCCGTCAATTAAACACATATATGATTTCTCATATGATGGATATCATCAATTAATGGGCACTTGTCACATTCAAATCTATCAGTGTATCCAATCCTATGTATATGGGAATTAAAATCCCTTTTTTCTGATACGCTATATTCTGTTTTTTTCATCAGCTTGATAATTCGCCCGCCTTTGGTATCTCTTTCTCCAGTAATAGCGTCAATGCCTTTCGCTTTTAAATTGGGTGTCACTTCATTAATCTTTTTGGAAAGTTCACTTGAAGTTTTTGGCCATAAATTACTCCTTCTTAATTCGGGTTTTATTTGGTCTATTACATCACCAAGTTCTTTATGTAGTTGAGTTGGACTCCCATTCCACTCGCTATTTCTTTCATCCATGAAAATCAATATTGCTTCAGCGACTGGGGAAGATTCAATGACTTCGTCATTTTGTTCCAATATATTTTCAGAATATAGTTTGGTAAATTTGTTTTCTGGATATCCCAAACATCTTGAAATGATCTCCCCCCATTCAGCAAAATCAGCCATTCTTGGGAGCTTCTCCAATATTTTTTCATCCCGGTGTTCTTCTCTGTATCTAAGTACCGTTACCAAAACGTCAAATATGTGTCCCAAAACAAATGGCTTTAACCATTCAAATTCTCTTTCAATGTCTTGTTCCTTTCTTCTCGCATTCTCTTCAATTCTTTTAAACTTGATAATCAAAGATCTATCCAAAAAATCTGCCCGTGTTGTAACTAAATTGATACCATTAATACCAATACATCTTTTGAAATTGTAAACTATATCCCCATCATCAGTATAAAGCGCTCGTTTGCTAAAGCCCGCGCCCGTAACTGCTTTACACAACAAATCTGAATGATAATTTGAAATAGATGATATGTTGTCAAAGAATACGACGTATTGATGCTCCAAAGTCTGTATGATGTCATTATACTGCTTGCTAAATGAAAAGTTATCAACGCTAGATGGGTCTACTATTCTCTTTAGCATCTTAAATGCTGTTGTTTTGGCGCCCCCGCCATCGCCCTTTACCACCAATATTGCTTTAGAAATATTAGGTATAAACAAAGAGACAAGGTATACAGATAGTAATATCTTGTCGTCGTTAGATTGTAGATTAAACAATCTTAAGAAGTGAATAAACCCTTTTTCATTGTCTTGTTTTGATGAAGATGATGGTATGACTTGTTGACTGCAATTGGTTTCATATCTTTTAAAAAGTGGAATTTTGTTGCTTTTGATGATCTCCCAGCCACCTGACGAGATCTTGACTATATCCCAATCTAGATTTGTAAGATCATAGTAGAAAACACTTGGTTCTGCTTTTCTAGATGCTACTCTTAGACTCAAGTCGAACTTTTCTACTTTTTCGTCAAATATCATTTGTGTTTCTAAAAGGGAAACTATTTCGCTTACCCTGTCTTTGTTTAGAGGCTTCTTTTCTTTCTCATAATACTCCTTTTGTACTATCTTTCTGAATCGATCACTATCTAGGGGTATACATTCAATATGATCATTTATGCAGATTGTAACATAGTATCTGTTAAATTGGTCTTTGAAAACCTGTAACCATCGTTTTTTGATTGACTCTAACAAATCTGGAATATTTGATTTGTCAGTTGTTTCAACATTTTCGGCATTCCTTGATATGAAGTTCTTTGCATCTTTCCACTGTCTCTCAAATTCTTTTTCATCTAGGGGTGGTTTGAAATGTTCTTGATTCATTCTTTTAGATATTTCCTTTATCTCTTCTTCAGACATTATAGCTTTGTTTCTTTGTATCAGAGATTCCATCATCCTCAATAGATCTAGGTGTCTGTTGTTACCTTCAAATTTGACATAATCATGTTTAAACAGATCTTGGATGGTGGGAGATTTGTTACTATCCGATATTGTGGGACCAAATTCTTCATATATCTGATTAATCGAATATTCAAGACCTTCTGACTGTTCTTCGTTTAATACCGTTGGAGTTCGAGATCCAATGATTTGATAAGGGTGTCCATTCTTATGAACTGAAGGTGAGCAATACATTATACCGTGCTTTCCTTCCGACTTTACCTCAATCGCTGGAATTTCTTGATCCAGTGAATTGGGCGGTCCATCGATCCCTGATTTCTTTGATAACGGTTTTTCAACTACGAAATAGACGTGCGCCTTTTTATCTTTAGCATCAAGATGTTGTTCAACAATCGTGTTTTCTGCAATCTTTTCTAATGTATTGGTTTTACCAAATTTGGAAAGAAATGCTTCAATTCCTTTAGCATTGTCAATATCTATACAGGCTAGATATTTTCCTTTGAATTCGCCACGCCATATTAATCCCGTAATGATTGCACAACCAGCCTTGAAAGCACTAGATTTCTTCCAATCTTCATAGACTTCCTTGGGTATTGGTTTGTCTTGCCATTCTTTCCATTCAACTTTGGGTATTTTTATCATGGAAGTGGCCGGGATTGCGTTTACACCGATTGTATAAAACCAAAAGTCAGGATCTATTGTTTTGGGAACTGTCAATTAAAGTTCTCCTCATAAGAAATACCATTGTCAATTTTCTTTTGCACTTTCTCAAGATCTACTCCATATTTACTACATAAATTCAAGATGATAAGTTTGAGAACCTTTTCTTCAAATTCAAAACGAGAATTGAATTCAAGGAATTTCAAATATTTTTTTAAAATATGAAACTTGTGTGTGTAATCATTAGTTCTTACAATATAGTCAAAATTGTGGGTGTAATATTCGACAACTGATTCCTCATTCAAAGGTATCTGTATTTTCCTTTCAAAATGAAAATCAACAGTATCATTCTTCAAAATTCCATAGAAATATGTATAGTCTGGTTTTCTACATAATCGATTATACATTTGTTCATTCTCCTTTTCTTTGTTTTTTTGTCATTATGATCTTTCCTTTTTTGAACTGAATTTCTAGGTGATCGCCTACTTTCAACCCTAGTGCTGCTATAATTGGTTGGGGATAGTTATCGTTGTTGAACCTGGTCCTTGTTTTATCAGAGTGTGATACCATCTAAATGATGATAAATTTATCTCATTCATAGGAAAGAGCGGGCCGAAACCTGCTTAAAGGAACTGTTGTACTTAATATTCTTGAATATAGAAGATTGTTATAGTTGAATGCAATGTGTTTCGCAAAGAAATAGAGGAATGTTATAGTCGATTGCTGTAGTTACAGCAAATGAATAGAATTTTTTTATGGATTATAAAAATAGAAGAATATATTATACGATTGAGGACTTGTCGGCAAACGAATAGAAGATTGTTATAGTTGATTGTCCACTAATGGGCAAATGAATAGAATTTTTTTATCGTCTATAAAAATAGAAGAATATTCTATGGTTAGAAATCATTAATCCATATTTCTACGATGTCTAAATTATCGCTAACATCTTAAGTAAATGAATATTTTTCATCATCTCCTTTTCTAACAAGATTTTCTAAAATGGCTTTTGCTTCAGGGCCAACGATCGTGACTATTTTTGTTTCTCCCACGATGTCTTCTTAAAAAAGGACCAGAGCTTTATAGTTTTCTATTTATAGAAAGGGATGTACTTTCTAACATAGTAATCAAAAGCATTTCTGAAAAGTTTATAGCCTATGGGAATGAAAAGCATTAAAAATTTTTGTCAAGTATGTTTTGAAAGTTTTGGCGACGGCATATCATGCCCACTCATTATAAATTTGAACATGATAAGAAATCTTGCAACTTTGGTTTGAAATTGGATTTTCAGTGTTTTATAATGTGTAACTTATAGAACTATCACATCTTAAAAAATCTGTCAACTTACATTCTGTTTTTTCGTTTTCCGAGATAGAATTTATAATTCTGTCTATCAATCTTTGATTCTGCAAAATGAGATATAAGAAGAAATAGATTGTTACTATGGCTTATCTCTCTCAATTATGGTCTTCGCCGACCCCTCATCCAAACCATTACCGCCATTAACAAACATAATTGGCAAAACCTTTCTGTCATCCTGATGAAGCGCGCCATTTGTCGCATGTTTTATCAACCAACTCTTTGTTGTAGGGTTCGTAGATTTCAGATGTAACAATTTCTGTACCTATTACAGCCCCCTCATTTGTATTGCTTTTCGTTATACTTGCAAAGGTTTTGTAGTGATGAAATATCATTCCCACTATGATGGGTTCAATGGGTATGAATCTGCTCGCAAAAGACTGGTGAGATGTATAAAGTTTGGTGTTGTCAAATAGAGAATCAAAAGTCTTTTTGACATCCTTGGTCTTTAATTCCTTCTTAAATTCTGACCAAACCAACTTTTCTATTTCAATGAGTTGTCGGAATGATAGTATACTGCGGCCCACATAGACATTATAAAGTCAATGGATTTAACTATTATACATGTATACACAGCGTATTATAACTATGACTCAAATCAAAACTGTCTAAGATCAAACTTTTTTAAAGTATACAAATCGGCATTTAATAGAAAAAGCTTAATTCTTCATTGGACCTAGAGTTCATATCACTATGTTATCAAAAGCAGAAGTTCAGTATCTTCAGGGTCAAAAACAAGTTTCCAAATCCTATGAAAGGAAGTTAAAGTGCTTAATTATGAAAAAGATAAGGTCATTGCAAAAAGAACTTCCGCTTCTGTCTACGCTATTTGGTGAAAATATTAGTTCAATTTTATCTGGATTCGTAGATGAGAATTGCACCTCGATCCAAATTCCAAAACAAGAAGATGTCAAACATACACTCATTGTTCAAAATTTCAACAATGTAAAGGGTGCTACTGAATTAAGTAATGGACAATTTACTACTCTTGCCCCAGGCTACAAGGGATTTGAGATTTATGGGGGTGTTAACCGCTTAAAAGCCTGTGATCAATATCAAAAAATACAAGGAGCTACGGAATTTAGTAATATCCATTCTAATACTCTCATTGCTACTGAATTTAGTAGCAAGAAGCGATACAAGAAGCATAATGGGGGAAAGAAACTTCCCGCAGGAACGAAATGCTTCAATATGTCTTTAAATGGTAGTGATGGCCATTTAAAACCAAGTGTTGGTGTTTTAGAGGGGCCAGCTTCAAAGTATTGTATTAATAACCCTTCGCAAATAATTAATCAGCACGAGAGCTCCGGTGGTGTAGAGGCTCTTTTTGCAAAAAAGAGTCACACAGTCCGGCTAAGCATTTCGCCCTCTCAAGGCGACGATCCCGGGTTCAAATCCCGGCCGGAGCATCCTTGTGTTATCTATTTGAACCCGGGACAGGGTTATTTCTGAATTATCTATAGTATACTGTTTTTGTATTACAGTATACTGTTTTTGAAAGTCCGGCGAGTAGTACATATCGCAACTGATACAGTATAGGCCAATTTTCTTGAATGATTCTTTAGCGCCAACTCTAATATAGCTAGAATTTAGACCTTTGTGACAAATTCGACACTTTGTCAATTGGATCTAAGATAATCAAAATCAGAATAAATAGATTGATCTGGTGTATTATAATACAAACAGAATTAGGTCGAGTTAGGCTCTATCGGTTGATCTTTGGCTTAAAGATTCCAAATATAGTGTAAAAATTACATCCACTTACGTTGTAGATCAGCGGATGATACTAAATTGCCCTACCAAACAGGGACAACATTGCATTATTCTCATGGAGCGTTAATGAACTATTCGCTACCGCATAACTTATTGAAGGTCCGATGTCAAAATTGCCTGCGAGTTTTTCAGTTTCAATACCATCTTTTTCAAGGATTTCTCCTATATTCAATATGGAATGCATGTACATTAGTTTAGATCTTTTTCCCTCTTCGTCTTGTGTAATGATCTTTAACGTTCCGCTAAAGACGTATTGATGCGCAGTTAACAATCCTATTCTTCCATCTTGTATCTCATATTCACAGTTATTCTCTGGACAAATGGTGCTATTGGACCCAACTTTAAAATCTAAACTTTGTACAGAATAAGATTTACTTGAATTTCCAAATCCTTTACTTACGCTAAGCGTAGCATTGATTGCAAATTCGTCTTCGTTTAATATTTGATTTTTATCCAGCGAATTTACGGATATTTTGTTTTCTGGAGAATGAACACTTTGATTGATAATACTTGTATTTTCAAATAACGAGGATGTGGATGATGATTGATCAGCCAAGGACGTTAAATACAGTTTGTATCTGCCAATCTCGCTTACATTTTTTACATTTCCTGGGCTTATTATGATTTCAAATGGTGCCGATTGTTGTGGTTTCAAATCATCGGGATTTGTATAAGTTAGTTCAGTTCCGAGTATGTTGCCATTCCTATCATACAACGTGATTATCACTTTCACGGAATCTTTCGCATTTGGTCCTTTGTTTAGGACCTCGCCAACAACTTTGAAATTATCGCCATCAAAGAAGTGTGTTGAACTTGTAATATTTAGGTCAGATTCAGAAGATGAAATAGTCTTGTGTATTTCATTGTCGTCACCATCATTGTCAAATAAATCTAGTGTACCATTACTTTCATCATGAATGGTGAAGGTGTTGTTAGTTGCATCCGCTAAGTCGGATTCTATCGTAATGGGTTTTGTTTCTTTATTTAGCCATTTAATTGACTCCAACACAGTTTCTTTAAATTGATTTAATTGTACCGCTTCTTTAGCAGAACTTGGAAAATAGTCTGAATCAATTTCTATGCTATAGAGTTTATCATTGTTTTTGACCGTTATATGCTCGTTTTCATAATTGCTTCCTAATTCATGGACCTTAAATGATGACGCTTGTTTTCCATCAATTATGTACTTTCCTACTTGGGTAGGCTCCAGTATGACATAATCAAGATCGATATAATATTTTAATCCCATATTTGATAAGATTTTGCTATCAAAAAATGAAGAGTATATTACATCAAGGGATATTCCTTCGACGGAAAACAAATCAGAAATAGTATCATTCAATGAGTTTGGGTCGAGATATCTTATAGAAATGGTCATTTCCGGGTAATAGTCAGAATCATGTTCGGTCGATTCGAGGTAAACTTCATTATCAGAAGTACTCAAATTCCAACCTTTTGGGTATGAGAAGGAGTATCCATCATCTGAAGTAAAGTTATTCCATAATGTCTGAGACACGCTATTCAAAGAATTTGACATTTTGAACATATGATTCGGATTTGAAATTTGAGGAACTATAAGATCGGAATCTTCAGTCGTATTTGTTTGATTCGATGAATGTGTTATGTCATTACTTGCCGTAGTACCTAACGTTTTGTCCGAGGATGGAATCAAATTTAATGTGGTACTATTAACTGTGTTCTGACTACTATTTGCAGATTTTTGATAATGGTGGTTTAATGGTTTAAGAAAGTCTTTTTCAAATAAATTATCCGGTAAATCAGGTGTCATTATTTCAGAGATGTTAGAAGTGACGTCGGGAATAATAGGTGTTGAATCCGACTCCATTTGAGCAAATGTAGATTGAAAAGTTATACAAACTAAGAACAGTGATGAAATTAATCCGTAAATTAGTTTTTGATTGTGAGAATGCAATATTATCACTCCTATCCTAATGATCCATATTCTCTTCGAAATCGACATCCAGTGACATTACCGCATAAAATCTAGTCGGATTTCCTACACTTCCCAATCCGGATTCCGTTATTTCATCTACACTAAATCCAAATTGTTTTACTGTGTCAATAGCTTTCCAGAATGATCTTAAATCATTTTCAGACTTTAGCATAAATTTCTCATCTCCTTTTAATACAACTGTAGAATCACTAATGAATTCCAAGGTTACTGCAGGATAATATTGAATTACTGTTGAAAATATCTTGGAAGGTAAATCTATTTGGCTCTTGGAACTTTCCTTTGGAGCCGAGATATATTCGGCATCTCCTTTCTTTATTAGATGAGATTGACCGTCAATTTGCAAATAACCTGATGGTGTAAGTAGATAACTGGCAGCTCTAACACTAAACCCATCAACTAGGCCATATTTCAAATTCTGTAGATACCTCCCATTGTTTGAATTACTATCGTCATAAAAGGAATAACTAGTACCATCTTCAGGCTTTGGATTTATTTTGATCATATCCATATTAGAAATATTTGAAGCGACCTCTTTTGTCATATTTGTAAATTTCCACTTACTCACAGGTTCGCTAAATCTTTCAAAATTTAGTAATGGTTCATTAACTACTTCTGTTAATGATGTGTCTTTGATCTTAGAAACAAGACTAGGAGACATCTTTTCTAAGGCACTATATGGATAATTTATATCAATGGGGCCATATTCCTGAGTATTTACTATCAATGGTCCTTCAATAGCAAAACTCCTCCAACCAACATCAAATAGGGATGACGTCTGATTGGAATCTACAATGAGGTTTGACACCTTGGGCACTAATGAAATATCATAATACAAAGTAGCGTTGGAGGGTCCTCCAATTACTGAAGCCTTGTATTGGAGGATTGCACTATCAAATTTCGCCTGACTCTGGTCTTTTAAAGAGAATAATTCATTTATTTTGTCCAATACATTTTTCAAGCCATTGGAGTTATCTGATGAATTTAAGGTAAATTCTATAGATGGATTGCTTATGTCTAGAATGGGATCTGTAGTATATTTGCTAGGATATTCTAAAGTTATAATTTTGTCAATTTTAAAGGATGCTAATGCAGTACCATTTTCATGCGATATTAGGCCGTTAAATTGAATTGCCATAGATTCATTTGAGATACACAAAGCAAAGAAAAGACCTACTATAATCAACAAACAAGTTTGATATAGCGATTCCACTATTTCTTCAGGATTATTATACTCGTTTATATTTGTAATGAGTGAGAATAATTGAATATTATATCAATCTTATACCAAATTCGTTTTACTTATCTTTCAATCGAAAATTGATATAATAAACGTGTTATCTATTTTAGAATCTCTTTATACATCAGATTTCTATTTTATGTGATTTAAAGCATCTTTAATTTGCTCCAAGTTCTCATCAATATGATACCTTATCGTCTGAATATTCGATTCGTATAATGGTGCTAGTAATCTAACTTCTTCTTCTACGGCGTCAGGAAGATGATCAAGGTTTTTGGGATAATGAATTGTTATGTAGTATTCACCTCTAAATTCAATCTCCATCCTATTTTTATTACAGGTTATGGCAATCATTCCTAACTTACGTAGTGAAGGGCTTATTCTCACCATAAATTCATTATTAGATGTAAAGACTATGACATTTGATAGATATGACATTAGGCTGTATCTCCATTCTCACATTTTTGCTTGTCTAATAGATTACCGATTACTTTGTTGAACGAGTCACCTGTTTTTCCTAGGTCTTTAAGTGCGTTGTAGTTATCCAAGTCTATTAAAATCTGCTTGTATTTGTTAGTGTTCCCAGAATCCATATCATATTTATGACCTAGATGATATATAAGTATTTACTGTAAATTGGTAATGATTGGCTTTAAATGGATTTAGTTTTCGAGAGGTTTAATATAGAGTCGTTTTAAGACTACCTCTCTGTATCGATCGGAACTGAATCTTATTCATTCAACCACGCGGATGAAGTTCTTATTATTTAATCTGTTCCCGACTCTTGCTTGTATCTTACATCTGACGCATCTGACATTTCTGACAAATTAAAATCCAACTCACTGATCGCGTATTGCCTACTCAATTTGTAAGGTAAGTGGGTTTTTCTTTATAATCCTCACAAATTGATTATTAATTAGCAGGTCTCTGACTTGTCGAGCTTTACGATTCCTATCTAGTTTCAGATTATTTCTATCGATTATTTCCGAACGCGAATCTAAAATATATGCCTTCACTACCCCGTCAGTTTCACAGGCCTCATATAGAATGTCTTCAAATCGCACTTGAGTATCATCTACATATCGTCTTTTTAGGATGTTAAAGCATTTTTCATAAGCATATTTATCGGGCTCTATCGGAACTCTTGTTGAAGATTCTATATACCTCGATATTATTTTACTATAGAATTCTATTGCCTCATTAGCATCCAATTCATCAACTGTTTGTTTTAGTTTTAGTTTTGACACGTTTTTGCATAGTCTAATAATTGTTTCTAACACTCGGTTCGAACCAAAATCAGGATTAGATTTTCTAAGGGCGGTATAAAAGTATTTTATACGTTCCTTACACTCTGAGCTCAGTTTTGGATCTAATTTCCTTGCATACTCAATATGTTTCTGTAGATATAAATCATACTTGGGAATACGTTTGTCAGATAACTCCATCTTCTTTTCAGTGTAATAAAGTATAGCACTATCGCTGGTATTTTCAGTTACCACGTTTATCAGGTCAAATCTATCCAAAACAGGAGCTGTTAAAGGTATTTGACTAAGACTAATATTACCATCAGTTATGTCTGCGTGGTAGGTGGGTTTTAAAAGATTGGTTGACCCAACTATTGTTGTAGGGGATTCAATGTCAGAATGTATCCCATGTTTATTGATGCTAAACTCGCCTTCCTCCATCGCATCTAACAAGTATTTTTGTTCTTCAAATGGTATGGTTCCAATCTCATTTAAAGCACAGACACTATACTTTGCTAATGGGATTGAGCCCAATCTAAGTAAATGATGTTCATTTTCTTTCTCAATAATTGCAGTCAGGCTTTTCCCAGATGAATGCTGACTACTTTCAAAACGACCATTAGGAAGGAGTTTTGCCGCCTTCTTTAGTAATGAGCTTTTTGCGTTACCGGGTTTACCCACTAACAATGTATGAGTTCTATTTCTCCCAGACTGATTGGATTTGGTTTTGTTCAAATCATCACCTGAACTAACTAGACTTAACAGAAGACATTCCTT
The DNA here is from genome assembly GCF_008389435.1 of Candidatus Nitrosocosmicus agrestis. Lineage (GTDB taxonomy): Archaea > Thermoproteota > Nitrososphaeria > Nitrososphaerales > Nitrososphaeraceae > Nitrosocosmicus > Nitrosocosmicus agrestis. The sequence goes on from NZ_VUYS01000024.1 coordinate 30,551, forward strand.
TGCGAGATCTTGTCCTATTACGGATTTATCAAACATATCAACTAGTTTTGGTATTGTAGATTCACCGAATATCCTTGCAAACCTTCTTATGGCTTCCTCATCCAAACTACTCGTTACTACTTCGATTCTATTTTCATAGTCTAGCTTATTTCGGCTGTATAAAATTGGAAGAAGATTTCCTTTCTGATTCTTTTGAGTGATATGAATAGAGCCACCTATTGTTACCTTTTCTCCTACCTTAATGTTATGTGTATCTGTATCAAGTAGCAAACAATTCAACCTTTCAATTTCACTAAACCTTTCATCATCTTGGAGTTCTATCATTATTGCATTAACATATTCGTAATGTACATTCAGACTACTTTGACATTTCTTACAGGAGGATGAATTCAATCGAGGTTCCTTATAAATGGGAACTTTAAACTGTTCAGTAGTAGAATACCAGCCACAGATACATTCAGCTTGATATGCTTGAATTAATTTGTAAGGCTCAGATACACTAATAATGACTCCCTTAACTTTGTGATATCCCTCACTTTGTTTGATTGCATTGGATACGCTGATCGTTTCTGATTTTGTTACATCATTTATGTCAGATATGTCAGATTCATCAGGATTTACAATATACTCTCTAATAGCGTCCAAAGGACCATTGGTCGGTATTCCGTTGATGTAGTATTCGATATTGTCTCTTTGTATGTCTAAACTTGACAGTATAGATTTGATTATAGAGTTTACTTCCTTAGTTCTTATTTCTTCTTTCAAATCATTGGTTATTTCATCATTAGTTTCTTCCCAGTTGATTCGGAATCTACCATCCACTTTTTCATACTTGATATTAGTTTTGAAATTACCATGATTTCTAATATTAGTTACAATCTGGTATTGAGGATTAATTTTGATCCATTTAATATTGTTATTTCTATGTTCATCAGATATAGGCAATCTAAATAATACTTCCAATTTAGGGATTTCATTTCGAAATGCAGATTTTGAATTATCTTGAAGAGTTTCAGCACGACTATCCTTAGTAAAGGTACCAAAGATTTCATCCAACTGAGATGATTCAGTTGTCATCTATTTTCCCCCCATTACCAAGTCACTATCTTGTTCACACTCTAATCCTGTAAATGTCTCATGAAGTATACTAATTTTATGTTTAATACTGGTGTCACCCATTTCTCGTCGTCTCTTATCCTTGGAAGCGAAGTATTAATAAACGTTATCATTATGAGTTATGTCTTTGTTAGGTATATAATTAACAGAATTCTTAGACGCTATTGATTCAACTATCGTATTATGGCAATAATCCTAGAACAGATATCATAGTAATTACCTCAAATTATTCACAGTTTAATTATAACATATATCTTCATACTACTAATTATGTGCCCCTAAAATTTATTACTCTGTTATGCATAATACAATCACGCATATTTTGACCGGTATGCAGCAGTGAAACAGCTGATACAAGGTCTCGTCAACTTTGTATCGACGAAGTTGTTTCATTGAAGGAGCCAGCCGTACACTTCTATCTCGTCGTTTACGGCTGGCTCCTTATGTCGTTTCAGCGGCTCGTCTTAATAACGAGCCGCTGAGGCTTTTACATTATCATTCATTGCGTTTTACAACCGTGTCACCCAAAGGCCCGCTCAGGCCTTCGGGCTTGCTTGTTGTTTATATGCCAAGGCATTACTTTGAAAGGTTTTAATTTCATTCGTACATTAATAGAAATTGAAGATATAATTGATATAGATAAATTAACCTATAACAAACGATAGAAATGTTCATATTCAAATAAATACATTGGGACGTAATGACCACTATGCCCATTATCTATGTAGCCTCTATCAAAGATATCTTTACAAGCAATTTAATGACGATACCAGATATCGACAATAAATTAAATAAAGAATTATTTAACAAGCCTTATGAGGAAATTATTGTTGATTTTTCAGGTATAATTACAATAAGTCAAGATTTTGCCAATCATTATCTATTAAACAAATCCAAAAGTGAGAAAACAATCCATGAAGTAAACCTCCCTCTATTTCTTCAAAATATGTTCGAGAATATTGTATTTTAAACTATTAATTGCCTTTATTATCTTGTCTGACAAATGCGAAGTAAAGTACACGATGGAAGAATACATATAAAAGATAGTTTTTGAATCTCAATACAAGATTTCATAAGGACTAAAGATTATCTTTATCAACAGCAGTGTGCATGAAGAATAAATTAACTTATTGTATTATAGGTAATTTAGAATAGGTATACCCTGCTTGATAATAACATTAAATATCATAAATATGCAGTCTCATGATATTTTTATCAATATTCCCATTTGCGATAATTTTACCTTCATTACTAAAACACAGTATTAACCTTATTAACCTTGTAGTACAATTATGAATAGCCTAGAGAAATAGCAAAGGCTACATTCATGCGATAAAAGTTGAATGTGAAGAAAGTAGTAAATTGATGATGACTATATAATAGTGCTTTCAGCAACAATGGTGGTTAAAGAAGTCGGAAACTACTTGTCTGCTGCTATTGTTGCTGATGCTAAGCCCTATTATTACTACGATTTTCACATATTTACAAAAGCATGAGACTTGAAAACCATATGCGGTAACAAACAGTCAGCTGATGCCTTTGTTGCTTCTTAACTAGGACATACCGTTTACGAACCTAGTTCTACCGAAAGATTCAGTTTTCTTACGAGTGTAGAAAGATTTGACCACTATAAGATAACGGCATTCGGTGAGCAGGTTCATAAATGAGGTTTAATTTTTAAATGATTAACGGAAGAATCTTTAGTTGATTGCATTTCTCAATCTAAACAACCATTTTAATTGCAATTGCTTGCGAATGAGTGCGGTTTATTTATATTAAGGATATTTGATTATGAGCCAAGGACAAGAACAGCATGACTGTGGGTAACGGTCCAAATCATCACTCATATATAGTCAAAACCTCGTCTTGTTTACATTGGTAGTAGTGGGCCGTTACCTATTCATACATTTCATCACAAAACTTCTTATGCTGCGAATGTTCATTTGAGCGCCAGGTTTAATGTATTCTAAAGGATAAATGTACATATCATTTCAAGTCACAACTTATTAAATATCTAAATGATATAGTGATTGTACAAATATTATAATTTATATGCTCGGGATTAGGTATGAAAAGGACAAAAATGTTGTCTTTTTATAGCTTATTGTACATGTGCTGACAATGATTATATCAAAAAATGTAATTTATTCGCTTACAATACCTGTCGCAGTAGGGATATTGTTAATGACCATTTCAAGTACTAATACTGGCATCCAATCGGCCGAGGCTCAAAATGTAACTAATACGACTAGCTCTAATGCAACTTCAAGTAATTCAACTAGTGCTATTGACACCTTTCGTGCTCAGGGTCAAATCTCTAGTTTAGCGTCTGACACGCTAGCTGGACGAACATCTAACTCTTCAGAAAACGCAATTTGGGTATTGGGCGGTGATTGGGAATTTAATGTAGCCAATGGCAACCTGACTAACTTTGTAGCTGATATAGATATGACGCAAGTAGATGGAACAGCAGCACATAAGCACTCGATAGAAAAGATAAACAACGCAACTGGAATGCCGATGGGTGCTCAGGAACCACTTAAATTAAATTTCATGACTGGGGAACCTAATTCCAAAATAGCATTGGTAAACGGAAATTCTACGATGTTTAGAGGAACAGCAGATATAACCACTAATGGAGAAGTAAAATGGAAAGATGTTTTGATTCACGTAACTATGCAGAATGGAAACATCTTAAACATCAATATCGATCCAGCTAAAACTGAAGATCACTTTAAAGGGCTCCCAGTATTTGGAACAGTTCAATCAATAATAGATGAAAATGGAAAAGAGTTGTTGAAAAAGTAAGAACTAAACTCTATCACACCTCTTTTTTACTGTTTTAATAGACTTTTACTTTCGTCCGTTTCAAGATATATAATTTTACAAACCCTAAAAGGACATACAGTTGTTTGCAACTGATTACACCATGTTTATATTTTAGGTGACTTATCCATATTTACACAAACTCCGTCAACTCCAAATGCAAACTGAATAATGAGATATCTGTCTACCACTGCATGAATGAAAACCATGTTACGGTTCATAATCCCACTGTTAAGTACGCGCTCTATCACTATTAATCCATTTGTGAACTGTCAACATCATGCAGTAATTTTGTATCGATTACAACAAATATCACTTACAATGAAATGAAATGCTTTGTTTTATTTGCCTTGATAAAATGGTCTTTCACCCTTATCTTTACCTTATTTTACCAATAGCGTGAGTAGTTTAGATATATTTCTTGTAAGAACTACACAGGCATCCACTCACAGTACATCTAGGAAGTTCGGAATTGATAAGATGAAGCTTTTTAGAATGCGAACAATTTTTACAAGGAAGATAGTCGGTAGGATTGAAAAACTTTATCATGGTTAAATAATATTAAAATGCTTTCCGAGTATAAATGAGTCAATATAGGATTCAAGAATAATAAGAATCATCCACTGAGCTTTTGATCTTTTGCTTCTTGTTGTAGACATTCTCTCAATCTTGACAAATGATTTTGCTTATCCTTTTTTATCTCATTCCACAAATCTACAAGGTTTTGACGTCCATCACTTTGAGCATCCTGAATATACTTGTCTACTGCTGAATAAAGGAAGTCAGCCTCTTTTCCCATTGCAGATATAACGTTGTAAGTGGAATTTGACAAATTGGTATTTTTTTTGTCACTTGACATTCCATAACATGTGCATAATAGTATTTAAGAAATAGTAATTTTGGTATATAAAATGTAATAGAATACTATAATGAGTAACCATCATCATTTAGTCGCACAAATCTAAACCCAGTTCTAAATATTGATACTATTTATGATTAATTTAAAAGAAATTCTCTGGTAAGCCCTAACGCTTAGCACAGAGATGTTAATAAAAATAGAATAAAAGCGTCAGGTAGCATACATATCTCTTCATTAAATTGTGATAATTTATGGACGAAAATAGAATAATAAGAACTAATGCCGGATAGTCAAAGGATGGAGACTAATCGCACTATCGCCATTACAAACAAGTTCAAGGATTAGGGAATGCTAATGCTTACTGTTTCAGGAGAGTTGGATGGGCCATTGCTACCGTATGCAAACCTATGAGAATCATCACCATACACAACTTCTGCAGTAAAACCAGTTCCTACCGGAACATCACTTGAACTAAATGTAAATGTATAGGACTTAGTTTGATGCGATGGAAATAGCTGACCACTTTGCCATTGTGCGGCCATGGCGCCATCAATATCAACATTTACAGCACCGTATTCATCACTATCACCGTTATTTGTGACCTGGACTATTACCTTGAAAATTTGATTACCTTGTGCATGAGCCATATCATTGGGAGAATGTACAGTCAATAAACCCATAGATAATATACCACAAATTGAAAGAGCAAATACTATTGTATGATGGCTTTTATCTAATCTAAATATTGAGCAATTTAGGTAACTATTCACTATTTATAGAGAACGTTTATCATTTTAACAGTTGCTTTAATAGATACTGCAAGATTGTTCTCTCATTCGCTTTTCTTAATTTAACTATATACAGAAGAGTATTATCTATGCTATGGACAAACAAGTTATTATCACATTATTGATAGGTGGTATTATAGTCAAAAAGGTTGAGTCCTTTTATCAATCTATTAAGAGAATATCCGTAGTTTAACTAACTCTTGGCTGCATTCCTTAACACTGCATTCCTTAAAACCTGTGCACTATCTCCTAGGTAGATACGAAAAAGGATTGTTCAATAACATTTGCGATGTATCAAAAAGATCTCCACATCTATATCATTATGTAAAAAGAAGATTATTTTAATCCTTGAATTTATCACTTTTTGTAAAAACATGTTTGATAGTGGATTACATTATTAAATTAAAAAGAAGGGTTGGGATAATCGGTGTAAATAATACCTCTAACTCACAGTAACAGTACCTGTCATCCAAGGATGGACTACACAGATGTAGTTATATGTTCCTGGTGTAGTAAACGTCATCGTAAATGAAGTAATTGGTGGAGCACCTGGCGGAACCTGTCCTTCTGGCCAAATCCAACCCGAGTTCACATAACTTTCATCACCGATAAATGTGTAGTTTGCGTTTGGTGGAAGGTAAGTTACATTTGTTTTAGTGCCATCAATTACAACGGGAGCAGATGACCTCATATTATCTACTACGACCAGTTTATTATTTGGATTTGATGTATCGGGCATTGTTGTAGGTTCGACATTAGGAGAAGGTATAGCAGCGATTAATTCAGTATTGTTTGGAATACTAAAAGGAGCTACGAATGGAGGAACCATGTTATTATCCTTAACAAAGGAGATAGTGTGGGGTTCGCCTACTGTTGTTGGATTATTCCAGGTTACACTTTGACCAGCTTTTATATCGACATTTTGAGGAACAAATATGGTCAATGGAGCAGTTCCATTACCTCCGCCTGCAGCCACAGTAACAGCACTTGCTTGTTGCTGTGAAGAAACTCCAAAAACTATCACAAGAGAGATAGCAAGCAATACTATGCTAATGGTTATATTATTATTAATTACCATTGCTATTGGATTTGTATAGGAATATTAAAAGTTATAGTAGTTTATCAGTATGTTTTCTAATATTACGATAAATCCAAACATTGAGTATATGTTATCTTTTCTAAGAATAATGAAAAGCGCAACAATTTTCTACGTGTTTTTTTATAACAAATATCAGAGTTGCAACTGAAGATCTTATTAATTGTAAAATGGTTTGACCATTATAGATCTATAGTATTTGGCGAGCGAATTCCTAAATGAGTTTTGCAGTGTCGTGACTAGTTCTAACTATACTTTTATAAAACCTTAGTTCAACTTTGGATTAGAATCCCTTTTATAACCAATGAGCCTGAATTAAGCCAAATGACGTATCCTGCAGGCTACAATCCCTCTTCATCTGGTGGACGAAGAGGCTCAGGGTCATCTAATTCGGGCATATTTTTAATCATATTTCTTCTGGTTGTCATTATAATGATTGGCTACACAATATACAATGCGACTAGACCTATTACTTATCCATCAGCGGCCGATTTTATGATTTATCATACTTTTCAATTAGATGCAATACTAAGTCATTAATATAATGCTATTTTACTTAGTAAAGTGAAAGACAAAATTAAGACAAATGAGATATACTTACATTAAAATTAAATAAGAATGTCCGAAAATATCCATGTTAGAGCTGAATTCCTCATAAAAGAGGATAATGTGGAACAATTTAAGAAACTGATAAGGGAAATGAGTCGGGCTGTCGAGGTCAACGAACCGACAACATTAGTATATCAAGCCTATTTTAACACAGATGGAACAAAATGTATGGTCCCTGAAACATATGTAGATTCCAAGGCTGTTATATCTCACAATGAAAGTGACGCTTCAAAAATGATTCTTCCTAAAATATTTAATATAGCGAAATTAAATACGCTAGATGTATATGGCAATCCCAATAATGAATTAAAAAAGTTGTTGGTAGGTTTCAATTCACAGATATTTAATTTGTATACTGGATTTAGTCGTAAAGGTGAGTGATTTCGGTCGGCCTGTGACCACCAAATCCGAGGACTTGATATTGTAACTCCGAGTGCTTTACGTGTAGATACTTTATAGTTAGGATATACGAAGAGATACCTATGCATATTAGGTTAATTACTTTGAATACTAGTAATACCAGCGATCCCAAGTAATAATAAGAAAGATCCTATGAAAGCTTTAGCATAAATAAAAGTCATATTTGACTCATAGGATTGAAAATCATGATAAACACTGATCCATAGAATCGAACAAGTTAATATTAATGCCACTGCAATGAACAACTTAAGTCCTCTTCCTGATGTATTTGAATAATTATTTCCGTAATGGTGTTTTTCGGGTCCGATGTCCATTGCTTGCTCAATATGTAATTCAAGTTTATAAATAATATCGAATTTCACAAAACATCGGATACATCAACTTACTACTCAATAATAAATACAACGAAAACACTTTCAGAAAAACATTTAGATCGAACATTATATTACAAGTTCTGTGAAATTAACTTACATAACACCAATTCTGGGATTAATATTATCTATATCTTTTATCCCTCATGTATATGCACAAACTAATTTTACAAAACTATTCGAAAGTGATGCGTATAGGAATATATGTACCGGATTAAGTGTGAAATTTTGTTATTCTCCTCTTACTATAGTGTATGAATCAAATAACTCTATTATCGCTGGTGTATTAGAAGGAGGATTATCTCTTATCGGTGACGAATTAGATTTACTCAATAAGGCAGGTTATAAAGTACATAATTTTGTTCCTGATGTAGGAGATAGCGCATTGCATTATGAACAATGGGTATATCTTACAAAGTAAGAAACTAATGTGTGCCTCTTCGTGGTCTCGCTAAACTGCTAGCGCCTGCGAAGCAGGCGCTCACTCTCCTTATTTTGTCATCAAGACCGGGTTTAAAATTAGAATCGTTTCATGTTTATCTTTCTTGTACCTTTTACACTATTCTAATCATAAGAGATCTGTTTATAGACTTTAGTTTCAGCAATGATAATTGGATGGTAACTCCAGCCATGTAAATTTTGTCCATATTGTATCCACGCTAGACTTTCTTTGTCTCGAGAGAATACTGTCATTATCTTTATCTCCGACATTGTGTGTGATTCGTCATGATTAATGATAAAGATGATGCGATTCCAAAAATGAAACTGATTATGTCTTTTAATATAGGTAATGGATTTACTTTATAGGTTTCAAATAACTGTCTTTTTTATACACGATTATTTTATAATCTAATTCTACAACACCTAAATTTTAACCAGGTATTATTTCTTTAATGAATAATCCGATTGTGTTATCGACAATGACAATAGCAATATTTTCTATGATGTTATTTACACCTATTGATCATAATGTTTGGTCGCTAGACTTGAATTTTGGAGGCCAAAATGGATTAAGCTTTAAAATGGATGAAATACCTTCAATCGGTTCGCAAGGTCCGCAGGGAGCAAGGGGTCCCCCTGGTCCACAGGGTCCACCCGGTGCTACTGGTGAACCCGGTCCTGTGGGTCCTCAAGGAGAGAAAGGTGAAACTGGCCCAGCAGGTCCTATGGGACCCGCAGGTCCGCAAGGCCCTCCAGGACCTGCAGGAGGAGGAATCCAAACCGGCACACTGATTGTCAAGGTAGATGTTCATTATCCAGCTGCCAATGAAATTAATGCATCTGATGTTCGTATTGTTGTTAATGGAAATAATCCGTTACCCTCAGAATTTCAGGGTTCTGAAACAGGAACAAATGTGACCATAGAAGAAGGTGATTATTCAGTTACACCCATTCCACCTCAAGGAACGGGCGAACAAACATCAGAGTTTCAATGTCAGGGCACAATGTTTAGCGGTCAAACTAAGCAGTGTACTGTGTTGATCTTCTAAAGATGGCAGTTAGATACCGACGAAATTTAATAAACAATTTCCATCATTGTTTATTCTTTGTGTAGCTCTTCCGTCAAATCTTGTAATATTGGTCATATTCTACAAAGGATTCTTTTCTCATCATCATTTCACCTTTACCTTTGTGTCTCCAATAGCCTCTTGAAATTCCTTTTTCCGATCAGAGTTTGAAAAATAAGCATTAACTTTTACTATGTTCATTCTGTCGCTTCGTTCACAAGTATCTTTGTTATCTCTATTGACAGACGTGTGTAGTAAATGTAATCGCTTCTTTCCTTGTATGTTCTAGCGTTTATGGATTGGTGATGGAAGTATAGTGTTGTTCCTATACTTATTATGAGTAGTATATTCAATTATATACAATCTTTATTATGGAGTTCGAATTTAAAAGGGGATATATTATTTTGCGGTAACTTTTGTAACTCAGGTTTACTGGCTAAATTAGTTGCAACGAATAAACACTCTAAACTCAAAGATGATTATACTATTCTCTTGCAGAAAATTAGATATAACTTCATAAATGTAACTTACCTAAAGGAATAATCTGATCAATATGTTACAGTGAAATATCTAAAGGATAATTAAGTTGGATAAGATAGATCTGCTAAATGTGGGGAGGGAATATCATATGTTATTTGCCCTAAATTCTATTTAGGAACTAAAATATTTGATTACAGTTTGCGTCACTTCATACCGCGTCAATTATAGTTGCTTATGAGAATCTTCAAACCTGAATCATCTCCATGTTTCTATCAATAATTACAATTCGAACAGTAAAATCTTTCAGGAAAGCATATAGATCTAATGTGATATAATAAATCCATGAAATTAATTTACATGATAGTGTTACTAATTATGTTTTCACCACTATATCAAAATGTATTGGCCATAGAATTTGTGTCACCCGAAGATGATTTATCTGAGCTTGCTGAAACTTCATTGGATACAGAATTATCGAGATGTTATCTTTATACATATACGTTAGAAGCAGATAAAGAAACATTACAAGAGTGTTTTGACAATATAATGAAGTATTCACAGATAGTATGTAATGGACCAGAAGGTCTTGAAGCAGATAAATGTCAAGTCGCAGAAAAGTATGTAAGATATCTGTATTCTCAAATGCATCCAGAAGTCTGTAATACGGATCCTTCACGTTGTACACCACCACCTCGACCAGTACTATAACAACTAGCGTACTCTTCGCGCCCGCTCTGTAGAGCGGGCGCTCCCTCCTCTCGCTGATTAAACCTGAGTAAAAACTTAGTATCGTTTTATAATAATTTCTCGTACCTTCCTTCCCTTTTGAAAGCCTCTGAAAGATCGTGTTCTAAGCTTGTAGTTACAACAAGGACAATAAACACTTTCATCCCATTTTATGAATATCTCACACACACTACATCTTTTCTGGCCTTCTTTGTATCTAAATGGAACATCTGATTTCCTTTTTGCTTTATACCTTACACAAATTCCATTACAAGTCATAATAATTAAAACGTCTAAGATGATTCTACAATGGCCATAAATACGTAATTAATTTTGGGCTTTTTATCTATCAGCATATACATGAGTCGATCTCGAATAAACAACAAACTAAATCTCATTTCTGAGAGTATATTCATATGGTTATATTCAGTGATAGTGTATATATTAATAGGTAAGTGTTGGCTACATGGACAGTCAAATCCCTATCCGAGAAGAATGGATATGATTTTAAGATCTATGGACCGAAAGAAAAACCCATAACAGATATTGCTCCTCTTAACAAAGCTACTAGAAAAGATTTATCGTTTTGCTCTTCTGAGGTAGCCGATAATAAAACCTTAGAATCCATATCAAAATCGAAAGCAGGTGCAATTCTTTGCAATAACAAAATAAGAAAATCTCTGACCAACACAAGATTAATGGAATTAACGAATCGAATAAAAGACAATCATTATGATGAGAAAACGATTGTGTTTGTGGATAATCCCAGATTAGTATTCATAAAAATTGCCAAGACAATAAAACCAGAAAACAAAATACAAAAAGTAATATCAAAACATGCGGTAATTTCAGATTCAGCTAGAATTGGAAAAGACTGTTACATAGGCGACTTTGTTGTAATAGGCGATGGCTGTACCATAGGCGACAACAGTATAATACAGTCTAGAACAACCTTACAAAACTGTCAAATAGGAAATAACTGTACGGTTCAATCGGGTACTGTAATAGGTGAAGAAGGATTTGCTTTTGAGAGGAAAAAAGTTACATTTGAACTTGAAAAGTTTCCTCATTATGGTTTGGTTATAATAAAAGACAATGTACAAATTTCTGCCAATTGCTCTATCGCCCGTGGCTCAATTTCTGACACTGTGATTGAAAAAGGAACCAAAATAGATTCCTTATGTCATATAGCACATAATATTCATATTGGCAGAAACACCCAAGTTACTGCAGGCACAGTAATTGGTGGAAGTACTACCATAGGCAATAACTGCTGGCTTGGCCTTAACTGTACTATAAAGAACAAGATAACGGTTGGAAATAAAGTAATAGTAGGTTCTGGAAGTTCTGTTATACATGACATAAGTGATGAAGATATTGTTGCAGGCAATCCAGCTAAATCTATAAAAAACAAATTAAACTTGGGAAACTACAAGTTGTTTTTGATGGCCGGACAGACAAAAGCCCGACTAAACACAAACGAGAAACAAACAGAGCCTTTAGAATCACAACATCTAGAAGGTAGTAAAAAGAAAAGAAACCAAAAACCAAAGCGCAAAATATATGATTATTCAAAATCTAATAATGGTTACAAGATCAAGCGAAAAATGCTTGCATTTTTGTATATTGTTGGAAGCGTGCTTCTTTATAGTGTTTAGAAATCCTACACGGGATAGATATATTAAAACAAAATGAACACTCAGAGTATGTTATATGGTATAACCGCCAATTTCCGGGATTTTCAAATATCGCTGTTATCTCTAGCATTATTATCTATCTCTTTGACCTTGGGTGAAAATATGGCTATGGCACAACAACAACTACCTCAACAGCAGCAACCTCAAACTGCAAATTCTCCAGTAAACTCCATGTGCCAGCTTATTCAGGATAATAGGTTCATTGCGGGCCTTACAGGACTAGATCAAGCAGTAAATATATGTAATAACTTAAACACGATTGGTGCCAATCAAGCATTATCTGAATTATGTTCAATTGTAGGAGGGTTTAACATCATTAATGTAGAAAACTTTTGTAACTTACAGAACTCAAATCAAGACCAACAACTACAACAACAGCAGCCTCAAAATTCAAACAACAACAACAATCAGATTCCAGAAGCCAACCAAAGTACTAGTATTCAGGATAACGTTCCCTCTCAAAGTCAGCAAGAACAATCAGGCTCTATAATAGACAGATTGTTAAACATGCTGTTTGGTTTCCTTAATTTTGGTAGTTAAATTAATAAAAATACTATGGAATTGTGATCAAATTATGTAAGGACGGCTAATCAATCAAAGTCAAACAGATCGCCTAAAAAGCCTCTTTTCTTGTGCTTTCTTCTACGGTAATAATCATCATCGTCATCATGATAATCCCGTCCGGAATGGTACTTTGTATAGTGTTCATCTTCGTATCTATCCTGAATCTTAGTCATCTTTTCCAGTTCTCCTCGGTCTAACCACACACCTTTACAACTTGGACACTGATCTATTTCTACTCCCATTCTGTTGCTAATTCGCATTGGAGAGGAGCAATTAGGACAAATTAAGGACATTGTTGTATCTTATACTTTATGCTATTTAAATTCCGTATAAAGAAGAGGATATGCGAAAGGATTATCTGTATATTTCAAGACAAGTAATGCGAATTAGTAATTGATTAGCATTTATAAAAATGAATACAGGAACTTGCAAATTCTTCCATATTATACTCGGACAATTAGGTATCACCTTCATCAACTCCTCCAACACCGGCCTTATCCCTTTTTTGTAATAATTTCATTTATGTCCGGCTTGTAGTAATGGTTGACATATTCTATATTAATTGGCCTTATTGTATCTTTAAATCTTCTTGTCACCATGTTTTAATGTGATACTCTCACAGAGATAGCATCTAACAGCATTTAGCCGCCTTTTTCAATATTAGAATATATTCAAGCATGTTATTTAAGTTACAGAATATGAATAAACTAATTTCAATAATTTCTGTAATCTTTAGTCTAGGATTTGCCGCGATGGCACATCTTATTGAATTGATCACACAAGATGTTTATGCAATGTTTCATGGCTAGAGTTTTTCTACAGATATAGTATTTGTAGCCTCTTCCTCGAGTCAGTCAAACTCTAAAATTATAAAGCAAGATAACCTCACCACCTCGAAAACACATAAAGATAACCCCACTCAAATTCAAAATCAATCACCAACAACAATTCAGACCAAGTAATATCATTTTTACTCTTTTTGAACTAATGAGTAAATACTGTTGAATGTTTCTGAAATTGAGACTTATTTCAAAGCAATTTCTCATCATCCGTCAATTAATCTATCTGCCTTGAGCTTATTTGTGAGTAATTTGTAGTTATTAAAAGTAGACACAATGTGTTATACGAAAATTACTTCATGCAACAACAAACTAGAGGGTGATTTTCATTCTTTTGTTGCTATTGTTATCAGGTAACCTAACCTTACTGCATTATCAACTATGTATGGCTCTACGGCCGTAAGGTATTCCTTCCTAAGTAATTCTATCTTTTCATTGTTATCGCTCTTTCGGAATGCTTCAATAAGTTGGACCATAGATCCTGATTTTGTTGACATTTCCTGCCAATAGTGATTTGGACTAAGAATTGGAAAATTCATTGTATCTCTCTCAAAGTATAACTCTTTTACACCAGTCAAAAGCTCTTTTACTCTATCTGGATTACCCCACTCAACGGGAGAAGAAGTCGGTGTAGTTGGCGCGTATTTTGATACAACGGAAAACATTCTTCCCATCGCAAGGTCTGGTGACCACGTTGTAAATCCTATACGCCCGCCCTTTTTGAGAACCCTAAGCATTTCCTTTGCGGTCTTCTCTTGGTTTGGAGCAAACATATGACCAAAGGTAGAAAGAACTACGTCAAATATTTCATCCTCAAATGGAAGGTTTTCGGCGTTTCCTTCTTCCCATACAATGTCGTTAAATCCTGCAATAGATTCTTCTTCCTTTGCCAAAGATAAAAGCTCCGGAGTAATGTCTATTCCGGTTACCTTTGCCCCAATTCTTCGGGCTGTTATAGCGGTGTTACCAAATCCACAAGCTACGTCTAAAACAGAATCTGTTGGGTCGACTTTGACAAGTCTTGTCAATTTGGCAGAAACAGGAGGAACTGTTCTACCAAGACTTTTATAATCACCTAATGCCCAAACTCCTTTACTTTGATTAGTAGTACTCAATTACAATCGATAGAGTCTATTTACCAATTATACTTTAAGTTTAGTTTAATAACGCCTGATTGTTAATTCTCTGAATTTCTTTCCTTTTGGCACCCACTAAAGCGCCTTGTTCTTCGACCATAGATGTAGGTCTCCACATAGGTCAAACATTTTATTGGTATAAGACTGTATTGACTTCTAATTAAATTACCCATGAGAAGAGATGTGTGGTACTACTTCTCACAGGTAAGAGAGGTTACACGAAATACCTTAAATAGAAAGCATTGGCCGAGAATTTAAGCTTTAATGGAATTAAGTTACACGTTTTATAATGTAAATAACTATAGAAAAGGGAAGTTATGATACACCGACATGTGTGTGGATTTTAATTGACCGAGAATCTGGTGCCCAGAAGTGTTTGCTCCTACACATTTTAATCTAGAGAAACATTGAAAAGAAACTAATCCGGGTAGTATGCCATATTAGTAAAGCATATCAGAGTCTAAGAGTTATCTGGTGTCGTGTGACTGTTAGTTTTCGCCTCTGTTGCAGCGCCTGACGATTGTATTATTATTAATCAGATATACTATTTGAGTCAATCCTATTCTTTTTATAGGAATTAGAATAAAGGTTTGCATTTAGGCGGTAACTTTAGAACTTGCTAGTAGCCGTATAGGAAATAATTGAACCTTGCAGAAAACGATGTTCGTTATTCATACTTATTAACAAAATTTGATAATAGTTGCTAGTCAAATCAGTTACTGCATTAACTCACCCAATACCGGTCGTATCCTTTTTGTTATTATTTGATTGATATCGGGTCTGTAATAGTGATTCACAAATACTGAACTACTAATCCTTCCCTGAAGTAAATCGATTATTTCGGGCTCAATTCCTTTGTTGCAGAAGAAGGTAATAAAGACCTTGTGACAATAATACATGTTCGGTTTACATGACTATTTTATAATCCTCAATTTATCTGTAAATTTCTATTAATTTGATAATCTCTTTGAAAGGATTAAGTTATATTATTTATCCTTATAATTAAGTTCTTGTTAACAGGTCATTTAGTTTATCCAACTTGTCCGCAACTCGATTATAAATTGTTTCGAGTTGCGGGCGATAGTAGTGCCTGACAAAGATGGAATTAGGTATTCGTCCTTGTAAAAGATCTATTAATTCTGGTTCAACCCCCTCATTCCTCAAGAAAGTAGCAAATATCTTGCGGCAATAAGACATATTGCATTTCTTATTATTCCTCTGAAATGCAAGTCTGATTTTAGAGTAGTTTAAATCTTCATATTTAGATTCCTTTACCAAATTCATTATGTGCTTATTCATTATTGAGATGAATGCCTTCTTAGTTCTTCTGATAAAGATTGACGGAAATCTAAAGTGTTCCAGTCTTCTGCCGTCTTTAGAGAGGTAATCCCTAGAAGAGGAGGATAATAAATTAAAGGACTCGACAGCTTCTGTTGGTCTTAGGCCTGTCAAAGTATTGAATATTAAGACATTGGCAAATCTAGGGAACTGTTTAACTGATTGTCTTACCCAGTCTATCATACTATTAATATCGTTATTTTCATCGTTTATTTTACGAAAACTATTCAGCGAATCGGTATTTGACCATTTTAATTGATAATTATTTCTCACTTGTTGCCATTTCTCATATTGACCTTGATACTTTGATAATAACGATAGTGCTCTCATAACATGACCCCGTTTTTGAATAGACATCTTTGCTAATTCAGAGAAGTTCCATGTTTGTAATAAGCTATGATACTTCTTAGCATATACCATACGATTTCTAACAGTGGCTTTTTCAAGCTTTAGGCTTGATTCCAAATATTCTTGAAAACCCTCCAAGGACGGGATTTGAACGTTCCCTCTCAAGGCGACGATCCCGGGTTCAAATCCCGGCCGGAGCATCCTTATATTTGAATTCTGGGGCCAATTTGGGCCTGTTTTGTTGATATCTGTTTTTTGAGAATCTGTATACAGTTTTTGATTTACTGTATAGTTTTTTATCGTAGTGAATATTACAATTTGGACATGTATATCCAATCTTTTTGAGGGTTCCTGCATTTCCAATTCTGATATAGTTGGAGTTCAATCCCTGGTTACAAAGGTTGCATTTTGTCAAAAGAATGTTGTATTATATGATGAATAGAGCTTAAAGGTTTCCTATCTTGTCGCGATTGAGAGGGCGAAATGCTTAGCCGGACTGTGTGACTCTTTTTTGCAAAAAGAGCCTCTACACCACTGATGCGAAAGATCTATCCTGGTTGAAGTTCCACCGATTCATTAAAGTGTGGACCATCTTATATCGCTAAAATATCAGAATATGCTAATAGAACAATGACATGTTGCGGTATTTGGTAATGTGTTTTGTTGTGTTGATGATTACAGTTTTAGTAGTGACGGCCCCCACTTTAGTCCAAGAATGGAAAGCATTCTATAGTCCAGGATACAAATTCTCCTTTCCCTATCCTTAATATTCAAATAATTAAACCACCATAACAAACAGGTCATATTTAGGAGTATTGTTCCACAGTTTCGCGGTCGTCGTTAGGAAAGATTTCTCCTCTGATATTCACTAATACCTTCACTAGAAATTCTAAAAGTGCCCTCTGGCGGCGCCCCAATGAATAACTTTTCTCGGAGAATTGAAACTGCATCTGCAAAATATGATAATCCTGATTTGGCCTTTCTTTTAATATTCCTAAATCAACTTAGTCCGACCCATGAACATGAGACTCATATAGCGTCTGAAGCAGCATATCCTCCATTTCGCGAGTTTTGGAATCAGAACTATCAGAATAAGTAAAATTTACCATGAAAAATACTATTTTCGCTGACTATAAGTAAATCTAATGTTATGTATACGTGCTCTCGCATTTGGTGTCTTTGGCCTATACATATGTAAGGACGTTCCTATTAATTTAGAACGCAATTAAGATAAAAAAAGAAAAAACGTATGAGTTTAGAGAAAGTGAATAAACCTAGTCTATTTTATCTTTGGCTTCTTCTGCACCCTCTTCTATTTTATGACCTGCCTTCTTTGCTCCTCTTTTCATACTTTCCCCTGCATCTTCAACTGATTCTTTGGTATCTGACATAGCATACTTGAATTAACATTCTATTTAATCATCAGTTGATCTTACGCTACTCATAATTAGGAAGAGCCGTCGCCAAAACTTTCGATCTCGTAGGAACAAAAATAGATAGTCATTTTTATATCAAAAAATATAAAATTATAAAAAATGTTGAGATAATCAGCGTAGATTTCTGCGACCATATTGTATATAGATGAGCATGGCAATCCTCATTAACATCGAGAATTTCCTCTTCAAAAAGTTGGATATCGTCAAACCGTACCTATAAGGCAGCACATCCCTACAAAAACTCATGAAATATTATCTATTAAGAGAACAAAACTGTGATCATACAATGCCAAAAGTAGTCATCTACCTAGCCTATTGCAAGTATAACCCACAATTCAATTATGAGTCAAATCGAACACATAGAATTGACTAAATGTAATTACAAATTAACCCTTGTTCTTTTAGGCAAAAATCAAGAGCAAGTTTTTCTAGTTGTTTAAGTCTAAAGATGTATAGTCTAGGACTTGAAATAAAACTATTAAAAACAATAGATCATAGATTGAATTTACCTAAACTTGATTCAAGATTACGTTAAATTGTTAAGTTAATGACTATAAGAAATTAGAATCAAGACAATATTTAATAGGGTTAGAATTCTATGAAAGTCTTTACCATGCAAGATCTAGATGATTTTGCCAAATCCGATCTAGATAAATTGGAAAAATTGGCAGATAACTTTAAATGGATACATAAGCTGGACTATGACCTTAAGCAAAAGTATGACAAGAGATATGTTGCCATAAAGAACAGAAAGATATTAGACAAAGATACAAGTCTTGATAGACTGATTAAAAGACTCGATATAAGAAATTATGATGAGTCTATTGCAATAGAATATATCTATAATTGACGGCTTCGTTTGAGTCCCAAATCACAACATGCCATCGCCAAAACTTTTGAGACAACAATCTCAAGTCGAATCTACTTTTTTACGAAACCTGTAAAAATCATAAAGATATTTATCAATATAACTTTGAATCTGTTATCAATTCTAAAGAAGATGTATGTGCATGTTTTTACATATGATTTAACTTTGATAGCATATCCGATATATCAGAGATCTAATGCTGATATGTTTGAAGTAATCAGAGGACATGAGTTTCTTGCCAGTTGAAGTAATAAGGTACCATATTACGAAATTGTATGTGGAAGATGTAATAGGCCTTTAAAAACAAGTTTTTTGACTATCAAGGAAACTTGACAAAAAGCCCTCATTACTAGTCTAAGCACTCCAGATGGAGCGTTCTTGTCATTGATGTGCATATATTGATTGTCTCTGAATATATTTTTATTGTTAGGTATCGGAAATTAGTGGGTAAATTAAACTTGCAAAATTTTGGTTTTATCACCAATTACTTAAGATTTTAGGGAATCAACATATGAGACCAAAACAATCCTAATAAATCAAACCCTATTTTTATAAAATGTTGGACCGGAGGAGACTTCAAAAAAGCACCATAATTTTATCTATAATTGTAGTTTCTTCTATAGTCTTATCTCTCTTTTCTTATAATTATTTCACTCAAACGAATGATAAGATTCAAAGCCTAGCGATTAGAGAGTTACAAACAAATTCCGAAATTGAGGCCTTTAGCTTATCGAATGGTCTTGGAAATGCAATTAATACAATTAGATCTAATTTAGAATTAATTGCCAATTCGCCTTCAACAACGGATTGGAATATTTCTAAAATTCAAATACTGCTGAATAAGGGTTTGGAGTCAACAGCCAGTCTTACAGATGGTTACTATTTATTAGATAAAGAAGGTAAGATAGTAACATTTACAAGTATTGATGAGAAAGATAATTCTAAATACGTTGGAACGGATCTAAGTTCTAGAGAATATTTTAACATTCCAAAACAAAATGGAACAATTTACATAAGTACTGTGATCATTTCAAACGACAATATCCCCCGCCTGTATATTTCAGTTCCAATTTTTTCATCGTTTGCACCTCAAGTCACTAATGTGGATAATAGAACAAATGGAAACGAATCATTAAGCATATCTAAAACCTTTGAAGGAGTAGTGTTTGCGTCGATTGAAACAAAGATGCTCGGCCGATTTTTGGAAGATCAAATTCACCCAAATTTTCCCGGGGATGTTACTTTTGTTGATAGGAATGGTACAATCCTTTATACTCAAAATCAAACATTAATTGGTGAGGGGATTTTTGGTCAAAAGTTTCAAAGAGCAGTGAATTTATTATTAAAGGACAGATCTGCAGAATTTAACTCAATCATAAGAAATGCAATGAATTCTAATAATGGTATGAATGAATTTACATTTGGCAATAATGTAACTACAATTGCATACGATTCCGTCACGGCTGGGGGAAAAAAAGTATTAGAATCATCTGATAAAATAGGAACCTTATTCATTGCCGCGCCCCATACACTTGCTGAAGATGTAACAGCAACTATCAATTTTCAAACTTCTCTTACATTTATCATAATTGGAACCATCATAACTATATCATTTATAACGGCAATATTACTACTAAAATGGAATCGATTACTCGGCTCTTTGGTGAATCAAAAAACAGGGGAATTAAAAGAAATGGTAAAGGAATTAAGTCAATCAAATAGCGATTTAACCAAAACAAAGAACGCCCTAACAAATACAAATCAAGAACTAGCCATAAGCAATTCTAAGTTAAAAGATGCCAACAAGGCACTGGAGCAACATGATATTCAACAAAAAGAATTCATCAATATTGCGGCCCATGAACTAAGAACACCATCACAAGCCATATCGGGAAATATAGAATTAATTGAAATCGCCTATCTTCCATCACTTTTAAAAGGAACATCAGCAAATTATGAAAAAATAGATAAAGAGTTTGAAGACATGGTAAAAGACAAGCAACAATTGCATGGCTTTATAGAAGGTCTGATGTCAACTTATAGAAATTCACGGCGACTTGAAAAAATAGTCTCGGACATATTGGATGTATCAAGAATTGAAGGCAAAAGGTTGGAACTTGATAAAGAAATTTTCAATATTAATGAAAAGGTCAAAAATGTAATCAGAGATATACATGAGGAATCAAGCGAGACTAGCAAAGCAGGAAATGTCAAACCCGTTGATATCCGCTTTGAAACCGAGCAAGACCCATTAATGGTTCTAATAGACAGGACTAGAATGTTTCAAGCCATTTCCAACTTGATTAACAATGCCATTAAGTTTTCAGATAATGAACCAATAACTATTTCAATAAAGAAAGATCTTTTTGATAGCACTCGAATTGAGAAGAAATCTGACATTGTAACAACAAAAAATCAAAACGATAAGAGTCAAGCAAATGGCGTTATAGTTTCAATAAAGGATAAGGGAAAAGGTATTGATGAAGAAATTTTACCACAACTATTTAACAAGTTTGTCACAAAATCAGAGAAGGGAACCGGGCTAGGGTTATACATAGCAAAACGTATTATTGAAGCTCATGGGGGCGAAATCTGGGCCCAAAACAATCAAGATGGAAAAGGGGCAACATTTACTTTTAGACTACCTTTGCAAGATAGTTAAAAGGAAATCAGACAAAAGATTGTATTATAGCAAAATTTTGTGTCGAAACATATAAACTGGAAAACCAATCAAGACCAAGTTTCTACATTGATCCATCTTCCGTTGGATAACCATCTTCAAAACTTTTTAATATAAAACTGTTAATGTATACTCAACTTTTTTCATAAAATATTTGATAAAAGACTTTCTATCCCACGGTCATGCTGACAAGGTCGACCTCATTCATTCAAATCATATTTGTCAAGTTTTCCCTTTCACTTAAATTCAATATGTCTTGTAATGAGTTGACTGAAGAAGAATCCAAAGTTAATATGATCGAGCGGGATGGCAAAAGGGTCCCAATATCATATCAACTTGGAACATTTCTATCCCATCTTATAACTGAAAGAGTGAGAGAAGAAAAGAGACGGCCCAGCTATAACCAAAGATCTAATATAAGGGAACTAAAAGAAATCCCATGGATAGAAAAACTCTTACAAACGCCAATTGAAGATCATAGGAAATTTTGTTTGTGGCGTATATTAATACCATACTTAGTAAATATCAAAGGTATATGGGAATTTGAAATATATTAGATAGTAGAAAATTGGTTAAACGATGGTAACAAAAAGAGAAAAATTGGTCTTATTTCTATAATTGCATTCAAATCAAATATAAGAACTGTAGTAAACTTTCTTTATATTAGTAAAGTTAATTTAAAAGAAAAACAACTGAGTCTATCCCAAAATTATCTTTCTATAAACAATCATAAAACAAGAGAACTGTATCAGCCCAAGATAGTTCTCAGCCTTCTTCTCATATCTGGTAAATAACTTTCTAAATCTGTTATGCCATGAATT
>NZ_VUYS01000002.1 GCF_008389435.1 Candidatus Nitrosocosmicus agrestis
TAAGGATAGGCCTGAAAAGTACAAATGCAACCCATAGTAAACATACTTTGAAGGTGTTTTATTTCTGGTAAACATAAAGGAGATAAAGCATCTTCAATCTATAAGAATTCCTTAAATGAACAGAGCCGATTATTCATATAAAAAAGTTATATAATGCAATTTTTATTTGAATTACAAAAAAAATCATAAATATTCAAATATATTTTGCAATTTATAAGAATATTACGTTATATTTCAGACATATATCGAATGAGTGATCATACTCCATATTCTTAGACCTTTTGAGATTCAATTTATGGCAACTTTTAAAATAAGAACAAGATCATAATTGGAAATAATAAATTAATGGTTATTTGACATTGAACGCCTTTTCAGACAGATTGCTAAAGTAAACAAATAGTTAAATCTTAGGTTTAGTAATCCAATACACCTTATCTGGGAAGGTCCACAGTCAGCCAGATATATATTACTAAAACCATATTATCAGATAAACTCTTGTAGGTATATTTTGTTGTCACATTATTTTCGTTTAATTAGTATCGGGTTAGACGGTTCTAATAATGATATCGTTCTGTAAATGAACCTAATTAGAATAGGGTTACTCACTTCATATATCTTTGTACCAGTGGAGGTATCTACTTCGAGCTGATTATTTAACTATATCCGAAGTAGATTTGTTTTTATAGGTCTTTTTCAACCAGATTGGTGTAATTATCGTAGTAACAGCTACCATCAATATTATTGAAGTATATACGTCTGTAGATAAAACTCCAGATGAAACGCCGACACCAGCAACAATTAATCCGACTTCCCCTCTAGATATCATTCCTACTCCTACCCTCATTGATTTTGTTTTATCCTTAAGAAATAACAGGGACGGTAATCCACATCCTACAAGTTTTGAAAGGACTGCTATTGTAATAATTATTCCGGCTATAATTAATACTTCAATATTAATACCTCTAAGATCAACTTGAGCTCCTATAATCGCAAAAAACAAAGGTGCAAAAATAAACTGTAACTTATGCGCATATTCTTCAACTTGTTTGATTAACTTCGTACTAGCAACAGCCATTCCAGCAGCAAATGCACCAACAATCGGCGATAGGCCAACATAAGCTGCAAGACCAGCAATACCAAAGAAGATAGCTGTAGTTATTCCTTCAATACTTCCTTTTGATCTCCATAATCTTTCTCTGTGCAATATCCTTGGGATTATAAGGACAGCGCTAATCAGTAAAACGGCAAATAAACCAAGGATTTTTAGTATTAGAAACGCGATATCCATTATTTGTGGTATACCATCACCCGATTGCACCATTGTCACGACTACAGATAATATTGCTATAGCTAAAATATCATCTACTATCGCTGCTCCTAAGATCAGCCTAGCTTCTTTAGACTGCATTTTTCCTAATTCAGTCAAGACTTGAATAGAGATTGCTATACTTGTAGCTGTTAATGCAGTAGCTATAAGCAATATTTCAAATGTATTTAGCCCATAGAATGAAAGAACAATAAAGCCTACAAAGAATGGAACAATCACCCCTAATGCTCCAACCGTAAATGATGCTACGCCACCTCTAAGAAATTCTCTAGGTGTAATTTCGAGTCCTGCAATGAATAAGATAATGATTGCAGCTAATTCTCCAATGTGTTTTACAGTTTCATCAAGAACGACAAGAGGTTGACCATCAAATAACGGAATACCCCCCAATGCATATGGGCCAACAATAATTCCAGCCAATAGCTCGCCTAAAACAACTGGTTGTTTGATCCGCTGAAATATTTCTGCAAATATTTTTGCAGTAAAAAGAAGAATAGAAAGCGATATTATGATATGAATAAAAACCGATTCAGCTGCCATGTTGTAGACCTTTTTTTATGACATTGTTTTTAATGTAATAGTATAACACCATAAATAACATCATTAGTATCAATTTTTTTCCTTAATTTAAATTAGAATAGACTTTTAGGTATCTCATCTAATTCATAATAATATCCTAAAATATTATCCACAGTATCCTCTAGTTGTATGTTACTGTTTATTAAAACATAAATTGTTTTGTCTTTTTCCAATATTTTTAGTATTCTCATCTTTTCATATTCTATTACAATCCATTTTAAGTCACCTAAAATGATATCAAAATCCTTTTCTGTTTTGTTTTCCTTTTCATCAGAGGTCACCTGTGTTAAGTTTAAAATGCGAATTAGAGACTCAATATAGCTTTTATCGATATTAGCGTTTTTGGCAACATATAATTCCTTCATATCGGATGATACAATTGAAAAAACAGCCAAAATATCGTCGTTCACTTCTACAAGATGTTTTAGATTATCATATTTTTCATAGCTTGAACTGTCTTTCACTATCTTTATTATGATATAGAGAAATATATCATATTAATTATTTAGGTTTAACAGGTCGATTCCATATTTGAATCAAATTTTTTGTATTATGAGAACTAATATCACTTCGCTTTTGGCAGTATGTGAAACAAATTTGACTCATTTTATCACCATCTCACAATCATCTAGACACTTCATTCACGCCAGGATGGGCTAAAGGTTTGGAATTTGTGATGGTCAGTCATAGACACACATAACCATCGATTAACTTAGGTAATAAAGTATCGCACAGATTGTTTGTAAAATGTGTCAGTATATTTGATGTTATTTAGTTGGCATTTACCATAAAAATTAGCAAAGTAACCACAAAACTAAAATAATGATGATGAAATTATGAAGGAGAATACATATGTATGTTATCTAGATTAGGTTCTTGAATGAACGAAATAATAAACGAAATATCATAGCTAGAAGTTTTCACTGTTTCAGGTTATACACTAATTTATACAAGAAATACAGCTGTTAAGAATTCAAATAACTTTTACAAATTTAATTTGATACTACAAATTCTACAGAATATATAAAAATTATTTGAAATGTAACTGTTTGTGAAAAATAAAGGTATTAGCTCCGTAACCATTGTATTATTAGCATTGGGTGTTCTAATAATTCCTGAAACTGAATTAATGACAAAATTAAACAGTTTTACGTTTGCTCAATCAAACGGCGATAACGACAATGTCATAGGTCAGGATGGCGATGGTAATGACGCCTCTCAGAGTGATGAGAGTAGTCAAGAAAGTAGTCAAGGGACACAATGTGTGTCTGGAGACGATAATCTTGCAAGCTGTAACAATTTATCTTCAAATAGTATAGGACTTGGAAAACAAGGTGAAAGGGGACCTCCAGGACCCGCTGGACCTGAAGGACCACAGGGTGAGACTGGCCTACCTGGGCCAAAAGGAGATAAGGGCGATACAGGTGATACTGGACCAATGGGACCTGAAGGACCACCAGGACCACAGGGACTGCAAGGAGAGCCCGGTCCTCAGGGACCTCCAGGTGAAACAGGTATGCAAGGACCTGAAGGTGATACTGGACCACAGGGACCCATAGGTATGACTGGACCTGAAGGACCACCAGGACCCGCTGGACCTGAAGGACCACCAGGACCCGCATTTGAGCCTCGTATGTATATTGTTCAAAGCGAGATAGAAACTAATCCAGATGGATCAAATTTTGTCATTATTGAAGTCAGCTGTGAACCTGGAGACATGTTAACTGGTGGATCATCAAGGGCAGACGGCTTTAGTCCAGCATTCAGATTAGTTGCTGACAATGTGATACCTATAGATGAGGACACTATCCAAGTTACTGTTGTTGGAGATACCACTAATCCGCAAACCGTGAGAGCACAAGCGTTCGCATATTGTATGGACCTAACTCCATAATTTTTAACTCTTTTTAGAAAAGTTATTTCGGTTAGTTTGACTATCCTCTTTGCAATAGTTCTTTGTAATTAAAGCAATAAAACGGACCTCCTATTTTTTACCACTAATTTACTAATACTATACAGCATCGACAAAAATATATATACATAGTGCAAGTGAATAGACAAAAAAACACCAACATATCAATGAACTCAAACGAGTGGACCTTCTATATCCGTAAATGATCCTTCAGCAGTTAACCCAACCTTTACTACACCAGATATAGAACCTCAGGAATCTATAATGATTGAGATCGTAGTAACAAATGAGCAAGGTATTGAAAGCGAACCTGATAGTGTTACTATAACTGTAAATCCTGCCAATACTCCATCTAAGCCACTACCCCTACTATTTGAAAGAATATTGGGATTTGGTGGCAACACAAATATCCAAGCTCAAGAAAATAGAGAAAATAACTTGGATGGACATTTGGAAATGATCAAATGTATTCAGACTTCGACTCTTCAACATCAGTCCACAGAGCAGGATAACAGCGTAGAGTTTTAAAGACAGGAATGGGTTACGAACAATATAAGTTGACAAATACCCAATATTGTGGATATAATCAACTTTATTTTATTTTCAAATACATTTAATGATTATTCTTATAAAGCTACTATTTATTAGTAGCTGGTTCGGCGGGATTAAATCCTTTATGATACAGGGTTCGGCAGCATGTGAAACAAATTTGACCTTAATTTTTAACCGCTGGATCATACTAAGTAATGGTTGTCTACTTTGAATCACGCGTATCAAATTCACATAAATGTTCTCATATTATTAAGGTCATGTTAACTTGAGCAATGTGCAACTAGAACAAATATCAAATTCTTGATTTAGCTCATCTAACCTTAATAAAATGTATTTTATTCTAGACACAGACAGATTCTAGAGTTTTTAAAATAATAAGAACATCGGAACTCGATTAAAAAACTACCTAAGGTAACAGGGTTGATGATTTACCGTGTAATTGATCCCTTATTTTCAATTAAATTGTTGAAATGGTTAACTTAATTTTTCTAAAAAATTTATGATCAGGAATAGATCATAAATAGGCAGTTAAACTCAAAATATCTTTCAAATATAATATTTTCCTTTCCTCTAGTTTACTCCGTTTATATTTTTGTTTTAGCAACTATTAGGCGATTATATTACTTTAAGAGGTGCGGTCCTAATAGTTTGGTGTAGGACCTAAAGAGTTTGTTTCGTTAGTTATGCATCTACTTAGCAAGTCTTGTTGTATTTTGGTAAACCCTGGTTTGGAGGTTGCCAAAAGACTATTAACCTCGTCCAATACCATCTGCCTGTCATGAGCTGTATTGTTTCCATTTATTAGCACATACCATATCCCAGTCATATCAGTTACTGGGCTGCTATCTCCGACTACATTATTATTTATTAACGTCAGCGTGTCGTCAGTTGGTATTAATGAGACAAAGTCCCTGGTGCTTTCGGTCCAATTCCGAATACCGTTAGGGGCTACTTCCGTTTCGCCGACTTCCTTGAAACATTCCGAAATTGGGTCAATTCGCTCTCGGTCTCTCTCTTGTGCTACAGCAGATGACTCGGATAGCAAAGTCACCTCTATAAGCCCGGCTAAGATAAAGGTCATTACTGAAAACAAAGTTACAACTGCGATTTTTTTGGAAGTGTTTGTCTTCAACTTGCTAATCCTCATCTTTCATCACCTATTTGACCATTTCCACAATACCCATCATCCCGTAGTCACCATGAAACATCAGATGGCAGTGATACACAGTCTTTCCCACAAAATCATTAAAAGGTATCCTAATAACCACTTCACCGCCAGTTGGAATAATGACGGTGTCTTGTAATCCCCGAGCTTCATATGGTTTTCCATTTACTGAAATTACTTGAAAATCATTCACATGAATATGAAATGGATGAATATTTGTGGTATTTACTCCGTCAAGGTTTACTAACTTCCACTCCTCCACAGTTCCGACCTTTACTGTTTGATCTACCCTGTTATGATCAAACGTTGCGTTATTAATCTTGTATGTCCATTTGATGTCGTCTGACGAGAAATTAAGGACTCGACTATTAGTAATGTTTGCAAGATTCAGGTCATCCTTAGCCCTTAAACTCGTTGGAATGATAGTTGAATTCTCTGCATCCTTCTGATTGCCTTGTATATTTATGGTTGCAATGATATTATGGTTCCAAGTGCCGTACGGTTCACCAAATGTGTTATTAAGTGGAATAGACCCGTTACCTGTCGCAGTCACTAGCACATCAAACCGCTTTCCAGAAGGAAGAAAAAGAGTATCATTTTTCCATACCTCCCAAACAGGACTTCCATCTTCTGCTATAACATAAAACGTATTACCCGGGAGTTCGACCGCGAGTTCATTCTCAGGACCTATGTTTGCAAGACGCCATAACTGAGTCTCTCCCGACGAAATATTAAAGACAGGATTGATTTCTCCATTAACGGTATTTCTTTCAGTGCCTGTATTTGTATTGCTTATACTGTGGTGTGTAGTAATGAATGCTTGGTCGAATGGAATATCTCTCATGGCAAAGGTTTGTTTTGTGATATTCTGTAATGGCTCTGGTAATAACTTTTCTAACCCTTCAACAATGAACATGCCAGACAGACCTGCCGAGACTTGTCCATATGAAAGTTGATGAAAATGTGAATGATACCAATTCGATCCTGGAAGGTGATCCTTTGGAATATTGAGAACATAAAGTTGTGTCTTACCAGGTTCAACATTAAGGAATATGTTATCCGATGCACTTCCATCAGAATTATTTGTAGGAGACACATGCAATCCATGAAAATGAAGGTTGGTGGACTCATTAAGATTATTTATCAACTCAATTTCAACTCTATCTCCTGGATAAACATGCAAGCTAGGTCCAGGAATAGAACCATTATAAGCCATAGAAACAATTGACTTGTTGTCAAGGTTTCCTATCAGATAGTCAACTGAAATGGCAGTTTTCAAAACTCCGTCTTTGCTGTATACATCTTGAGGCTTTGAATAGTTCATACCGTCCAGAGATGAAGGTTGGTCCCGAAGCAAAGGTTGTGCAAGTGCTTCGATTTGTGGATTCAAGAATCCATTCCATAGAGAGTTGAAGGTTGAGCTTTGAGGTGCGATTGGAATCATCGCGATCATACAAAGTGAAAAGAAAGTGAAAATGAAGATTATGTCTCCGTTATTTAATGGTTCTATTTTGTGGATCACAGGATGTATACCCCAATTGATTGACCATTTCTAACAATTCCCCTTAGTTTAAATTCTACATTACAGTCTCTGTAGTTGTAAAAAACTATTATAGTGCTAAAGTACATGAGTAACGCAACCTTATAGTAATTGCTATTTAAGGTTTATGTTACTAAAGTGGGTAATATAATAATCTTTTAGCATATCTAATTGTGTAGAATATTTTGTTAATAGTCGATTTAAGAAATATTTCGAATTGGAGACATAATTGTTAGAATTATTAGTTTGAAAAACCAAATAATAATCCCACCCCAACGTTTCAGGCAATCAAGGTCTCAATGTATCAGAAGATCATAACATAACAACATCGTTTTAGAGTCGATGAAATATTCAGATATTTTTCTTAATATAAATGCATCAACAATTAATTACTATACTGCTCAAATATCGCTCCTGTGGGATTAAGTCCCGTAAGGGTATGAGGGTTAGACCTTGACATCAAAATCAACCCTTTATAGAATACTAATCGAAAGCAAAATCGGCCTGACAAGACGATTAGTAATTTTGACTAGAAACGCTTATCACTATTAATCTCTAGTTGCTTCTTTTAGCAAAACTTAAATCAACACATTAACTTCTTTTAATTATAGTTCTATTTAGATTAACAAACAATTTTTAAACATCATGTTTTTCTATTATTTGGCAAATAATCGAAGGTAATGGCATGTAAAAACATTTGTAAACACTATAAAGCCATTGATAAAAATTCAAAAAGCGCAAGGTATGCGAATGGACAAAAACGATGTCCAACATGTGAGATATTCTTGATTTGCGATTATAATAATTGTCCATGCTGTAAAAGAAAATTAAGACTGAAACCTAAAAATGCAAGACTGAAACGACAATATAATAACATTCTAAAGTCGAAAATAGCAAATTTATCTCCTTTGTCTTTATTTAACCAAATTCAAATAGCAACTGATTGAAATCACCTTACAAGGGACGCCTAACTCTTTTGCCCTTTTGATACACTGGGATAATGACTTCGAGTTTTGTTTTCCTTGTCAATTATACACAATTTCAATCTTCATATTATATATGTTTGCATAAATTGGATGCACAATATTATTTATAAAATTCTTATGGATTATAAAAATTATATTCCTATTAGTGGTCTTATAAAATATTTACATAGATGTTCATGGCACATTAGAATAAACGTGTTACAAATCTCCTTTGTGGCCATCAAAATCTAAATAGTATAAGAAAAAGTTTTTTTTGGCAGACATGATTGACTACTCGATTAAGCACAATATTTTCTCATAGATTAATACTTACCCTCGTCCGATGTTTTGGAATAAATGACAAACTACTTGGAGTGGATGTATATTCTGTGTAACTGAATATGTTCATTTTTTAACTCACCTTTACTTAATTGGTTATGTTAGTATTTTGTCATTCTCTTTCCGCATCTATATAATTACAACGTCATATTTCTTTGCTAAATGCCATAAATACAAATAATTAGAATATCTCAGATATTATTTGATAGAAGAAATCGGTCGTGTTAGATGAGTTGATTGTTGAATCATGAATTAAAAAATGGGTCTGTGGGTTCGTCATAAATCTATCAAATTTATCTAGCACCCATTGTAGAGCCTGGATTCCTCCTTGCATTTCCTCTATCACATGAACCGTTTTCTTATGAAATCCTTCAAGTTCATAGTTTGGCTTGAATTTCTCTTTCGCTTTTCACAGCTTAATCTAGTATTGGTGATAACTAAGAATCATCAGAATGCGCAATTATTGTACAATTATTATTATCATTAAATTTAATTAGATACATTCTTAATCAAATAGCGTCAAAATCATAAATTATTTAAAACTGGACAATTAAAAGGACCTGCTTATGAGACCAAAAATTTTGCATAAGTAGATTATTTCTTGGTAGATTAGATATTCTTGGTTTAGCAATCAACAATCATAAATAAGAAGATTATGGCAATTGTGATCTATGGTTTCGTCATTGGCTTCTGGTCTCGCCGTAATGATAGTAGATGATGAAGAGGATGAAGAGGAAACTAGGTAAACTGTTTGAGGATTTTATTAAAGCAATAGGTATGATTCCATTCTTTTTCTAACCCTCTGCAAGCCTTGGAACACTGAAAATAACCATAAAAAATTTTTGCTGCTAATTACCGATATGAGCATGCCCAAATGTGTGAAATAGAATTAGCAAAAAAAGATCAAAGGATTTACTAAAAGGTCAAGATATTTTCTAAGACTGCATTTGACATTAGAGATTTGCAAAATAAACCTGATTTTCAAGCTGTAAATGTTGATAGGTTACTTCAAAAGCCTATCTCATTTTCTGAGTTACGCAAAATGATAAACATTGTATTAGAAAATTAATAATCATAACAATCAGCACTACTTTTGCAAACAAAGAAATTGAAACTTTTATAATCCAATTGTTTTAGATTTCAACTGCAATACCATGATGTTTTATTATTTCTTCTTTTTGATCCATAGATAATCTATCATAATCATTGAGATGATAAAGGCATATTCCTTTAAGATTGATATTAAATTGGCGTGGTAAGGAAGCCTCATAATCTAAAAGACTTTGAATTTGATTTTTAAAAAGAAAAGCACCAGAATCGCCTAGAGAGGAAATTCCTTTCTTTTTTAATGTTCCTTCTGCATAATATACCAAATCCTCATTAGCCTTCAATAAAGACATAACATTCAATCCTCAATCGTTTTATCAAAATATTTTTCTAATGAATCTACAATTATCAATGACTTGGCATAAATCAAAGAGGAATGGAATTAATCCCTTATGTATAGAAAATCTTTTGTAGAGTTATATTTTAAATCTGACATTGTTTTTATCTTAAAGTGATTGTCATAAAGATACTTTATCTCTTTTTCCAAAAGATTAGAACTAATTGTTAGTTTGCCCTCTGATTCGTCAGCAACATTATGATATACAATGATTGGAATCGCTAAAACAGAAAGAGGACTACTATTTTGGTCACTGTTATCTTTAGGCGTATTATACTGGATTTGACTGTTGACAAATTCAATAAAGTTGTCATACAATTCCTGATCGTTGTTGCCTCTATCATTTTGATGGGCCCATCTTAGAAGAGAATATCTTGAAACTTGATTTAATTCTCCATTTTCATTGAAAGTTCTGCAGTTTTTCTGATCTGATTTATTGGGCCACTCATCGCAATGTAAAAACATCAAAGTACTCCCTCCGCTTCTTCCTAGATCATAGTATTTTGAAATGGTGTTGATAACAAATTCGTTATAAGTCCCGCTACTAAAAGGATAAGCAAATGTCGTAGCGTTAATCCCCTGATCTATCAAGCATTTCTTTGATTCTCCGATTTCGTATTCAATTTCAGTATATGATAAGCCTTCTAGATCCTCATGGTTCATAGTATGAGAACCTATATCGATTCCATCATTTTTCAATTCTCTTATTTCGTTCCAATTCATGCGAGCATTGTCTTCTTTGTCCTCATCCACATTTTCCCCTGCTTCCACATAGTTACAAACATTGTAGAATGTAGCCTTGAAATTGTATTTGTCTAGAATGGGTTTGACTATTTTATAATGATTTTTCCAACCATCGTCAAAGTTCAATATTGCAAATTTATCTTGTTGTGGTTTGCTCAAAGAACTATTGTTAATTTCAGGATTATGTTGTGAGTTGTTTTGGTCGCCTCCTCCTCCTCCTTCTTCTTCTTCTATATTGCTAACTGCTGATGACGATTGGGAATTAAAACTAGCAATAATCATACAGCATGAAATTATGATTATTAAATTTAGAATATTCATTTTTTGAAATCCCTTTTGATTGAAATACAAATACAACACACTTATCTCAAGTAATAATTAGATTATTAAAAAAGACTTTTGGATAAACTAAAAGGATCGAAAATATGTGAAACAAATTTGGTCCGAAATTTGAATTCACTTTATTTACAATAAGAATAGATGTGAGATGTTTATTTTAGTTCAATTATTCTTATATGGTTGAAATTAATAGTTTCGGGTTCGATTGAGATTTAAAATTAAAATCTTTCGCCAATATTATTCAAACCAATAATGATTCAGATAAATCCAAAATCTCTAGGTATAAGTTTAAGTCGAATAAGAATTAATGCAACATCAGGTAAAGTACATTTTAGTTTTTATTAGAGAATGAGTGTACGTAACAAAATTATTATTTGTTGATAAATCCACATTATTTAGGTTAGAAATTGATTTATGCAGATTCTTTTTTCTTAGAAAAGATAAAAGACAGAGAGGGGAGTCTAAAATATAATGAGGTGTTAAAAAATGGAGCGCTTGTATGGTAAGGCTCATTATGTTGTCGGGTTTTTATACGTGGGCTTTTCGTATATCCAAAAGTGTAAACCATTGTTAGGATGATATGTTTCTAGTGGGTTAGGTTTTGAATTCTCTACCAATATGTAGAATCTATTTCTATCAAACAATTTTTTGATTTGTTTCTTTTGAACCTTTGATATACTACCAGTGTAAAACTCTAACCCGTCTCCCTTATTCCAGTAAAAGTGTAAATTATATACGTTCTTCTCACCCCCAAGTATTTTAAAAATTTTTCTGGTTAGCTCTATTTGTTGGTTTTTGGTTATGGTCATCTTTCTAGTATCATAGCAATTTGTCTAGCTTGTAATTCAAGTTTCTCGGGTTGTTTGTTGGGGTCGAGGTCGCTCATGATGATGATGATGATGATACTATCCCAACTACTTTAATCATTACCTCTACTATGTGTTTACGTACTTTTTTCCTATATTTGAAATCTTCACAAGAGTACACGCCTGTTTGAGTGCCTAGCATTGTAACTGCATGTATTTTGTTTTTTCTTGGCATGCTCTTAACCTCTTTGGTTTAGGTCTACTCGGGTTATGAAGTCGGATTGTAGGTATGGGTACACATTCTGTTGTAATCTCAAAATGTTTTAAGCACAGCCTCTTTTGAGTAGCCCAAGAATGTTAAGACATGTTGTTGGTGCTACAAGATAATTGAATTTGTTTCCTAGTTTAAACACCTCATGAGTATCTTTTAGGCTATGGGTTAAGATGTAGATGTGAGCATATGTATATGCAAAATCCTACCTCCTATCCTATTACTAATTCATCTGACAAGACTTTATAGAACAAATAAATCAGAAATTCGCTATAAACTAACGGCGACCCAAATTAATTTTAAATAGTGTGACAATAATGTGATATCATAATCAACACGATTAGTCAATTAAAAGAATCAAGTATTTTCATTCTATCAGCACTATTAATTACCTCGCTCATTGAAACGTCAAATGTAGAATCTCAGGAGACAGAATTACAAACATTTAACAATGCAGAATTTAAAGTAAACTATCCTTCGAGCTGGGAAATTGCTCCAACAAATTCAACCTTTCCTTATTATGGATCTGATACTTTAGTTGTTTTCAAGCCGATTGGTGAAACAAACCCTCTAAATATTACCTATCTTAATATTTCTCCCCTTCAAGTAGGTACATCATTAGACAATACATCCCTAGCAGCATCACGTGATAGTTTAGACAAAATTGTTTCGGAGCAGATTACATTTTTACAAGATCCAGAGTCATTTTATGGTAACCTAGATGTTGAAATACTCACAAACAATGCAACAACGGTAGATGGTTTACCTGCAAAAGAATTAACCTATCTTATTCATGGATTAGGAACATTTGATTCTGAAACAACTGTGATTTATGGAGATAAACAATATCTATTACATTTCACTACACCCATTTCAAATGTTTCAGAAACATTACCTACAGGTCAACAAATAATTAAGAGCTTTAAGTTTAACTCATAATTTTTCTACTTTAATACAAAATAAAAGATTGTGTCAAGATATCTTAATAATAAATATTCAAATATTTTTCAATGATTGAAACTTTCATCTTCAACTTATCAGAATGAGGCCGATCATTATATTCGATCTTTTAGCATCCAGTGTTTGTAAAATTATTAATAATGATTTAGGCAAGAATTATAGTGTAAAAACATTGGAACATAATAAAATAGGTTCTTGGGATGCATATACCTATGACGAAGTATCGCGGTTAGTTCAATATAAATGGGGTCAACAGTTAATTAGTGGTCGAATATGGCATGGAAATGAAATTGTGATAGACGCCGGTTGTGGATCAGGCTTGCTTACTAAAGAATTAGCCAAAAAAGTCTCAAAAGGAAAAGTTTATGCTGTTGATATTGATTCTAATATGATTAAACAAGCAAAAACCAATCTCCAAGCCTTTGATAACGTTGAAATAATACAATCTAGTTTTACTGAAATAGCGATTCCAGAAAAGGTTGATGTCATTTTTTCTAATTCTGCACTGCATTGGATAACGGATCATAGAAAAGCCTTTCAAAGTTTTTGGGAAAACCTAAGACCAACGAGTACCAACAGTAATAATGACAACAATAGTCAATTATTAATCCAATGTGGTGGTTATGGAAATCTACAACAGATAATCCATTTAGTGGAACAAATTACACAACTTGGTCAATTTAAAAGGTACTTTGCCGACTGGAAACAGCCATGGTATTTTCCAATGATTGATGAGACGAATAAATTACTTAGAGAAATAGGTTACACAAATATAAGGACAAATACTAATAGCGATTGTGTTTTTCTTCCAAATCGCCAGATATATTCTAAATTCGTAAAAACAGTCGTACTCAAATCTTACCTAGATCGTCTATCTGAAAAAAATGGAGAGGACTTTGATAAGCTGAAGGATCTATTCTTGGAATTATTTTTAGATGAAGTTGAAAAATGTAATAATAAATCAAATAATCGTTGGTTCTTAGATTTTATAAGACTAAATATTATTGCCTACAGAATTTTATAAGAATGCCTATTTCGTATCAAAGATATGCACCTGTATCTCCAGATGCCTGCCGTAGCTTTAAGTTGAGATATTCATTGGCATGTTTGTGTTAAAAAATAATGCTTCAGGGTATTGATGAGGCAAAATATATCATACCAACAAATCTATCATATTGTTACCATAAATTAGTTATTTTGGTCCGGTTGTAACTAGACCCTTCTCTTCTCTATACTCATCGGTTATTCTGCGGGATTAATTTCCGTATGGTATAAGGGTTCTGCGGTATGTGGAACAAATTTGGTTCGAAATTTGAATTCACTTTATTTACAATAAGAATAGATGTGGTGATTATTCTAAATTAATTATTCTTTTGGTTACTATCAATTAGTAGCTGGTTCAGTGGAAATCATGGGCAATTCCACATGAATCCGATGTCAAAAACAATAGATGATGTTATAATAACTCTCCTTTAAAAAAGTTCAAACAATCTTAATATCTAAATCGATCGTGGTACTAGTACATAGTAAAATTAATATATTTCGATTAGAGTAAATGAATATGACTTCTACTTTAAATCAAATCCCAGCTTGGACATTTAAAGCAGATTATGTTGAAACCTGTAATTGTAATTATGGATGTCCATGTAATTTCGACGGGTTTCCGTCCAACGGATTCTGTAGAACTCTTGTATTATTTCACATTCGCTCAGGAAACTATGGTGATACCAGTCTTGATGGAATTGATGTAATTTCCGCCATCTCATGGCCAAAAGCAATCCATGAAGGAAACGGTACTGCTCAATTATTTATATCAAAAAATAATACTAACAACGAACGAAGAAATGCCATAATATCTATTTTTTCAGGTCAGGCTAAAGGCGAAGGTCCCTTCGCATTATTTGCAGGAACAATAAAGTTTTTCCTAGAACCACAGTTTGTAGATATGTTAGTCAAGATAGACGGTAAGAAAAGTAGTTTTTCTGTTCCTGGCATCATAGATGTGCAGTCAGAAAGCTTTGTTAATCCAGTCACTGGTGAAGAACAAGATACAAGAATACAATTGCCTAAAGGGTTTGTCTGGAAACTTGCAGAAATGGCAAAAACCAAAGGAATGAAAATTACTACACCTCAACTCAATTATGACCATTCGGGTAAGAATGCGCTTTACTCAGTCATAGAATACAATGGACCTTAAAGC
This sequence comes from Candidatus Nitrosocosmicus agrestis, assembly GCF_008389435.1. Taxonomy (GTDB): domain Archaea; phylum Thermoproteota; class Nitrososphaeria; order Nitrososphaerales; family Nitrososphaeraceae; genus Nitrosocosmicus; species Nitrosocosmicus agrestis. The sequence continues at coordinate 15,144 of NZ_VUYS01000002.1, forward strand.
AGTCCTATTTTACCCTACAAATCCGAAATCCTTATTCTAAGAGTGTTACACCTTTGGACAAATCTCAAAAAATAATATTCACCTCTCTCATTTCTATATCTGCCATTACATGGCTTTTTTCCATCAAACAGCCAGACATGATGGAGACTATGATGACTCTAAACCCAATAGCAGTTTCTATATTTACAATAAGTTGGACTATCGGGATGGCAGCCATGATGTTTCCAGCTATAATTCCAATGGTGTTACTATATAATCGCGTAATTTCTAACGATCACAATAATAAGAATAATAAAAATAAAAATAAAAATGACAATTTGTCGATGGTTAGTAAATTCAATCAGCATACAGATATTCCAGAAAGAAAGGAAAACGGACAAAATGTCAGATCATTTGCACATCTTTCTAATATGGCTATTAAGACATCAGGATTTGTAGGAACATACCTGTTGGTCTGGGCATCAACGGGTGTTATGTTGCTTGTGTTTTGGTCTATAATTATGAATAATCTGTTAGTAGGATATAGTGTACATGATTTTGCGATTGTGTCGGGATTTTTGCTCATTGTATCTGGAATTTACCAATTTAGCCCATTGAAGAAGAGATGTTTAGGTTATTGCGAATCACCTTTGTCATTTTTTATGAAAAGATGGAAAGGAAAACAGTTGAAAGATGGGTTAATGATGGGTCTGTACCACGGGATATACTGTCTTGGATGTTGCTGGCCTTATTTTTTACTTATGGTCTCATTAGGATGGATGAACTTACTATGGATGGGATTGTTTGCATTAATAATTTTTGCAGAGAAAGTCTGGTCCAGAGGAATTTGGATCGCAAGGGTAACTGGCATTGTGTTTGTAATAATAGGCATGTTATCAATAACAGGAATGCTATCAATCGCAACAGAAGACGGTGGAATGCACAATTCACAGAATAAAATGAATACAATGATAATGGAAGGTTCAAATCAAGATAATGATGATAATGGTATGAAAATGGAAGATAATATGGATATGGATATGGATATGGATATGGATATGGATATGGATATGGATATGGATATGGATATGGATATGGATATGGATATGGATATGGATATAAGAAATCAGATAAAAAAGGGTTGAATTGTAATTATTTTCACTATATTACACATAAATTATAAAATTTCCTATAAGATTAGATAATTTTATATTTTAGTATATTTAACTAATTTTATGTCGGATAGCATTCCCTCTTGGAAGGCTTCTGGAGATTGGTTTGATGTTTGTAAATGTAAAATTCCATGTCCTTGCGAATTTGCTCAAGAACCCACCTTTGGAGATTGCGAGGGGGTATTAGCATATCATATTAACAAAGGATATTATGGTGATATATCATTGGATGGTTTGAATGCACTAGGTGTAGGAGCCTTTGAAGGAAATATTTGGGCAGGTAACACAAAGGTGAATCTAGGTTTATTTTTTGACGAACGCGCGGACCAAAAACAGAGAGATGCTCTTCAGATGATTTTTAGCGGAAGGGCTGGCGGATTTATGGCAGAATTTGCCAAGTTGATAGGAGAGATCAAGGGAATTGATTTTGCTCCCATAAAATTTGAAATTTCTGAGGATTTGAGCCAATGGAGTGCAGAGATTCCGGGAAAGGTTCTTGCAAAAGCAGTAGCATTAGGAGGTCCAATGACTCCGCCAGGAAAAAGGGTTCAAACTATTAATCCACCTGGAAGTGAGGTTGGTCCAGCTGCTGTTGCTACATGGGGAACATCTATAGAAGATGAAGTAGATACGATGAGTTTTAAGTGGAAAAGAACAGGTAGATCTAGTAAGCACATCCCCTTTGACTGGGCAGGTCCATAGTTAGAGAAATAGTCAAACAAAAAAAAAATTTACAGCCTTATTATAAACTATTTCTTACTATTATATAATTTCGTTACTAGATATTAGTAGCTGGTTCGTTGGGATTAAGTTCCGTATAGTATAAAGGTTCTGCGGTATGTGGAACAAATTTGACTCGATTTTCAACCCATATCAATATGAAAAGAACACTCACATGGAAATCATTATCATTTGAAACCCTGCTGACAACACCGAAATGACTTTTTTATGTATCTGTTGAATTAACATTTCACATGTTTACTCGAATCGATGATTGAATAAAATGATTTGATTATTACTTTTACTATATGTTATATAGAGTATGGTATCAATCTTTCCCCTAAGAGATATTGGATAAGATACACCCCATGATTGAATATGCGAGTTTGCAAAATTTGACATTTTTCAATTTTAATTCATATACAGGAAAACTAAATTCATACATATTTCCATCTTAATAAAAAATAAAAATATCTCAAAAAAATTCTACTTTTCGTATAATCGCGAATGAAGTATTAAAAAAAATATTATAAAGGATTAAAATTTATTAATCCTATTGCTGAGTCAACGAGGTAACAATACCATATAAAGGCACTGAGAACTGCCCATTAGTTGCTTGTTGACTCAGAGTCAAACTAACTATATTACCATTTAATAGGTACAATGCTACAGGCACATTTTCAAATGCAGTTTCACCATTGATTTCCAGATTTGCAGTACCAGCAAATGATGTACTATTACCATCTAATGCGATAGAATCAGAAGACGACCCTAATGGTTTTGCATCAGTAAATCCTGTTATTGAAGCGGTTCCATTTGGTTTTCCAGCTAATGAATATGCAACTGCATTCCATGTAAAGTTCTGCAAGTTACCATCTGAGACTGTAAAGCTCCAATTACCACCAATTACTGATCCGATAGAAGGACCAACTGATGATTCATTTTGTGAAACTGGAACTTGGGTTATACTTGGCGGGAGGGTTAATATTTGCCCAGTGTATCCTGCTGCTGAAAAGCTATTTGTTCCTTGGCTTGTTTGAGCTGATACTAACTGTAACTGACTACTTGTAGCCACAATGGAAGAACCAACTAAAAGTAAAGGCACTAATAGCAAAATGGCAGAATTGAGTAATTTTATGGATTTTTCCATAAGAATTTAAATACATAAAAGTTTATAATATTAAACAAATAGGATTTCAATATATTTTTTCATATTTAATAAGATAGTGAATCATATTTGTAATTATGTGATTGAATCTATTAAAATTGATTGTAAGATTTAACCAAGGTTTTAGATTGAATATGATAAAATTATGAATAACTAAAATAAGAAACTTGGATAGGTAATACCCTATCTGACATTTCATTTATCAACAAGATGAAAAATAAGAATGAAGATGTAAAAACTGCCTTTGTAACTCGCCACCTCATATTCAGGTTGCTTGATAATCGAGACCGAGTATACTTTATTGATACTACTCAATATTGACTCCCTCATTTAGAATGATGAGACGAGTCGTTTGAAAGCATAGGTATGTAATTACTACTCTATTTGCTTTCTTAATTTCGTATGCCGTGTCAAACATCACATTCGCAGTTATAGTAGTCCCCTTAGCATCTTTGCCATAAGTGGTAAGCTTCAAAAGATCATTTAGAATTTTCAGTTTTTAATTATCATGTATACTATACGAGTTCGGTGGTAATCATGAAAATATCCACATAGGTTTAATAAAATAATTTTTTATTTTGATATCATAATCAGTTTGTAATCTATTTGTAATAAGAAGTAACAAACTTTTAATGCGTGCTCAATGGGATACGATTGGATACGATTTAAGGTTGAACCTAGTCTACCTTAACCTAAAACCACTCATGACAGAATGTATTTTCCATCCTAAAGAACAAACAACGTATTTGATTAAGTTTACGTATTAATCTGATGCTTCAATTCAATCTTTTTCTCTCGATCGTTACAAGTTCTAAATATTAAAAAACTCTATATATAGTGAATTCTGATTCCTAATTTTTCTTTTTGGAAAAGACATTCAAGTTTTACCATTCCAAATGTTTAATTAAAAACCTTTGGATTTTCTCTATAATTACCCCATTATATGCGGTACCAAAAGGAACGGCGACATTTGTTGCATAAGTCATGAGATAGTATATAATCTGTAATATATCAAGTCTTAGGACAAGGATGTTTATCTCAGAAAAGATAACTATCTTCAAAAACATGCTTAAATATCGGCACAATATATAACTGTCATGCCAAAATTTCTAGATGCTCATAAAATGGGACAGGTTAGTGAAGATTTGCTCAAACAAGCACAAAATCAACCAAAAGACGAGTTTGGAATAGTACATGAGAACATTCTGTATAATAAAGAAGAAGATAAGTTGTTTTGTTTGTTGGATGCTCCAGACAAGGAATCTGTAAGAAAACATCATGAGAAACTTGGTATTACTTGTGATTGGATAACCGAAGTAAAAACTACATCTTAAAGATCATAACCACATAAAAGCCATATTGGAATGGATAGTTTTACTAATATGGCGCTAACCTGAATCCAAGTCAATATTATTACCATTTTTAGTAACATTTAGTTTGGGCGTATGGGGACTAATAACAAATTGGACTTTAAATGGCCCAATCCTAACGCAAAGTTAGTATGGATACAAACAAAATATGATTGATAGATCGATAACTGTAAGAAAGAATGTCCACTTTCTATAAAAATTATATATCCTCATAAAACACGACATTTTAGAAGTTTGGATCATAGGTGCATTTCTATATCCACAAATGATTCACAAATCTTTCTATCTTATGCACCAGTTAATATCTGGTATTCATCAGTGACTTTCGAATCTTCCAAGCATGGATAAGTTCTTGAATGGATATTTTAATATAAACTCAATGCAGAAATTGCTCCAGGAATTAACTATTTTAGCAGTCTAGACCCGTTATTGATAGACATTTTCCGATAATTCTTGGTTTTGTCTAATAACATCAAAAATTTTTATATCAATCGACATATTTGAAAATATGATCGGGTCCGCAATAACAGTAGATAGCACAAGTGAATTACGTGTTATAAGTAGAAAAATAATTCAAGATTCGTTGAAATTATATGCGACAGCTATTGTAAAAGGTCATATCTCCATAAGAGATGGTGGTGAAGGTAATTTTGTGTGGAATATTTCTACAAGAGATAATAATGGAACGGTCATTGAACCCGCGGATCGATCTGTTGTAATTGGTGGGATTCCTAAAGAACTGGATGTGAATCAATTTAGTGTTAGTTCGATGGAAGCCGTGGGTATGTTCGTGACGAAACCGGAGTATCAATAAATGAAACCCTTTTGCTTAGGCTTTGTGCTGGCAGCATTCATACTCGTTCCAACTACAGCAATGGGACAAGTTGTGAATATGACTGCAGTAAACAATACGCTTGCGAATTCTACTATGGGTACCAATACAACGACGACCAACTCGAAGTGCCCGTCGAACCAGATCGACATAGGCAGCACGTGCACGAGCAAGGCCGAGGTGTCGAAGCAGATCATCTCGATCACGCAGGGCGTCATGCAGAAGGAGAACGCCAAGGGGGTGCTTCTGCGCGTTGACGTCGACAACGACACCATCGTCAATGCGGGTCTTGGAGTTTCCCAGGAGGGAGTGCCGGCGACGCCCGACATGAAGTTCCGTCCCGGCGCCATGGCGATCCCCATGCTCACGACTCTGGTGCTGCAGCTGCAGGAGCAGGGCATGCTCAGCCTCGACGATAACCTGTCGAACTGGTTCCCGCAGTACCCGAACGCCGACAATGTGACGCTGCGGATGCTCTCGAGCGTCACCTCCGGCTACCCCGACTACATCCAGGAGAACCCGCCCTTCCAGGCGGCGCTGCTCGCAGAGCCGTTCCGCCACTGGACGGACGACGAGTTGCTGCAGTATGCGTTCGCACAGCCGATCGTCTGCGACCCGGGCGCGTGCTTCCACTACGCGCACACCAACTTCATCATCCTCGGTGACGTTGTCGAGAAGATCACCGGTAAGTCGATCACCGAGCTCTTGCAGCAGAAGTTCCTCGGTCCGCTCGGGCTCACCGAAACGAATATCACGAAGCTCCCGGCCATCCCTTCACCCGCACTCCACGCGTACACGTCGGAGCGCGGTGTCTACGAGGAGTCGACGGGATGGAGTCCGTCGTGGGGCCTCGGCGACGGACTCATCATGACGTCGACGCTGCGCGATATGACCACACTCATCAAGGCGGTCGGCACTGGCGAGCTGCTCTCTAAGGAGTCAGCAAGCGAGCAGCTCGAGGATCTGTCAAAGGGCCTGCCGGGTGCGCCTGGGCAGATCGGCTACGGACTTGGGATCGCCGTCGTCAATGGGTGGGTGTTGCAGAACCCAATCTTCAACGGGTACGAAGGGATTGCCGCGTACCTGCCGTCGCAGCAGATCTCGATCGTGATCGACAACACGCACGGCCCGAACGCCACGGAGGGCACGAGCATCGCCACCGACATCTTCAAGGCACTCGCTGCATACCTAGTCCCCACATCGCTACCATAAATAGCAGCTGGTTAGGTGGTATGTGAAACAAAGTTGACGCATTTTTGTCACCCAGGTCTATTATAACAGGGATGCAAAAGGATGAAAATTATGAGAGATTCATTTAGATGCAGGATTCGTTCAGATTTTAATGACATGTCTTGGGGCTATTCATTCAGTTATTGAAAACTATATCATATTAAAACATCTTCTATAGTTTAGAACCGAAGTGAAGAGTGTGGATATTATACCATTTTATTGTAAAAACATATTTTGAATATTCTTTGTTTCCTTCAATAACTGGGTCTCTGCAATATGATTTCATACACATCAGATTTCATGATGTCATTAAAGAGTATTAAGACCGACTGAATCTTATAACTACCTAGTTTATTAAAAATAATTCATATTATCATAAAAATTATGTTACACGCTAAGTTATCATTACTTGGTATATCGATTGTATGACGTTAATGGAGAACATATATCTTACTTTGACCATAGCAATAAATAAATACCAGATAACTCGTCCTGAGTCATATTTGATATTTAAAATGCGTAATGATAGTTTTCGACCAAATATATTAATCATGATTATTTCGATACTACTTTTTGCTAACTCTTTTAGTGTGGCGATGGCCAAATCAATATCTAACGAGACTAACGGTTCAAAGTTATTGGACGTTAGTAAAACCGATACAATAAAAGTTACGAATGTCGATGATAAACTCGAACCTGCTATTAAAGAGTTCATTATTAATAAGGTATTAAACAAGTCAAAAAGCTCAATGGTGATAGGATTTATCGATCCTAATGGGACAAAAGTTTATAGTTTCGGTAATATCTCTGACACTAATAATGCACCTGTAGATGGAAATACTATTTACGATATTGATTCGCTCACAAAGACATTTACTACATTAGCGTTGGCAAACATGGTCAAAGATGGAATAGTGAATCTTGACGACCCGATAGAAAAATTCCTACCTACGAATGTATCTGCTCCTCAATTCAATGGATTTGATATTACGTTGGCCGATTTAGCTACACATACATCAGGCCTTCCTTATATGCCTTCAAACATATGGGTGAATGAAACTGCTGGAGAAATTAATTCTGCTTATAGTATCTCCGATCTATATGAAGGGTTGTCAAATACCACACTTCTTTCAAAACCAGGTACAAAATTTCTGTATTCTGATTTCGGAATGGGATTACTGGGACAGATTCTAATTCATATAGAAGGTGAAGGGACTACATATGAACAGCTTGTTAAAAATAGGATCTTGAATGTTTTGGGAATGAACGATACCAAAATTAGTCTATCAGAAGACGAATTATTGAATAGACTCCCAGATGGTCATCTCAATGGTTCCACGGTTTTAACTCCAAAGATTCCCGATTCTATAGCAGCTGCAGGAGCCTTTCATTCGACTACTAACGATATGCTGAAATATCTTGCAGCAAACATGGGTCTTTTACACACTAGCCTAGACGATTCCATACATCTACAGCACCTTATTCGTCACTCTGTGCAAATGCAAAATCCCTTGAATTATTACGAATATGTAGCCTTGGGATGGGGGATACTTTCAAATTTGAGTATTGAACTTCTTAACCACCAGGGATCATTCTTAGGATGGAATTCCTTCATCGGGTTTATTCCATCGGAACAGAAGGGAATAGTAATTCTTTGCAGTTGCGATAAATCTGATGTAAATACAAAAAGTCTAGGAATAGTATTGCTGGGTTTGTCGGAGCCTAGTTTATTGACGAGTCCAAAAAACAAGTAATAATACCCATTCAAATTTAGTTCCAGTTCAGGTTAATTAAAGATATATTACAAGGTATCAAAGGAATTGCTTTTGCCCCACAAGATTTGAGGTTTGTAAGGATTTATCTTATTGGAGTGCAGAGATACCAAGAAAAGTTTTCGCAAATGCAGTAGCATTAGAAGGTCCAATGACCCACTAGGAAAAAGGGTTCAAACTATTAATCCACCTGGAAGTGAGGTTGGTCCGAGCATTATCACAACATGTGGGAAGCAGCGATAAAAGACGAAGTAGATGCAATGAGTTTTAAGTGGACTAGAGAGAACAGTTCGAGTAAGCACATATCCTTTAACTGGGTAGGCCCATAGTCAGACGAATATATAAATTAAAACTTTAATTTCATGTAAGTTATTTCTTACTATTATATACTATAGGTACCAAATATTAGTAGCTGGTTCGGTGACAATCATGAGGATATCCACATGGGTTTGATAATCAATCTTTGGTAAGAAGATTCTAAAAAGCATCTTGTTTTGATAGTCCTAATATGGTCAGGCTTTATGTAATTCACTATGCGAAACCAAGTCCGGACCCGGTGCTATGTGAAACAAATTTGACCTATTTTAACACTCAAAGTTAGTAATTCAATATCTAATTCGCTAGTATAGGTTTTACATAATAAAATAAAAAAGGTAGTGTAGTGCAGATGGTCTCATTTAGTAGAAAATCCCCTCTTAGGCTCCACATGGCAAATATTCCTAGTCCATTCCTATTATCTACACAAGATTGATAAACTTCTACTGATCTTTTTAGAAATTCTAGGTTTCCAGTTGCGTTAGCATCTAAGGTATCAAAGAATGCGAAGAACCATTTAGTTAATTTATAGACATTGAAGAAAATCTATCAAAAAATGTAACGACGATAACTATTAGTTTGAGTTAAATTTCACCCTGATATTCACTCTTTGCAACTTTGATCTTACATCCAAATAAGGATTAGATATGGTTCCAAAATTTGTAGCATGAAATCAGATATCTTAAAAAAAGACGCCATTGCAAAAAAAAATAAGGGAACTTGGACCAATGAACCGGGATGAAAAGATAGTAGCTCTGGTGTTCTTTATGACCTCTACCCCATGGATAACAGATAGGGTATTTTGTAAGGATATCGTCCCTAAAGTAGATGACTCTACGATAGCAATAGCCTCAGAAATTTACTTTTTATGATTCCATCGTAACAAAAAGGTCATCGAGTAGAAAAAAATAACGTTCAAAGAGGTCTTGACATTGCTAAACTTATTGATAAAGGTCAAGACAATATACAACATAATAAGAACTCAAAACAGGAGTTCAACTGTCACGACATTACTAGACTGGAATACAGCAGTGACAATACCTTGGGGTGTTTTGATATTGATAGGGGGAAGGTTAGCTCTTGCATATGGATTTACATCTACGAGGCTTGATGATTGAATCGTTTCTCAACTCAAGCTTCTTAAGAATACGTCTTATACAATTATCATCTTTGCTTTTGTGATATGGGCAATTTTACCAACAGAAATGATAAACAATACGGCCTCAGCAGCATTGTTGTTATCTACTTCTACTTCTTTCAATATCTCCATTGGGCTAAGTCTTATCTTGTTTATAGCTCTTGTTGCTGCAGCTTCAAGCTATGGGTTTATCATGCCTGCAGGCAATCCTCCAAATGCAATTGTCTATTCAAGTAGACACGTAACTTCAAGAGAAATGGCAAAAGCTGGAATATCTTTAGATATTATTTCTATGGTCATGATAACAATATTATCTATCATTCTTGTTCCCATCGTATGTGGAATCAATTAGGGCTTTTGGTATAGGTATAGGCAAAGTCAAAGAATAAAAAAAGTCTTCGTTAATTGTATTAGTACATTAGGTCCAATATCGAGATAATATGAGATAATAGTATTATTCACATTCAACCTAATTTTAGTATATTCGCATTTACCTTACTAATAGAACAGAACATTTTGCATTTATCATCACACCCTGAGCCACACTTCCAACCAACATTCTATCGAGCCTTGACTTTCCTGTGCTACCTACAACAATCAAGTCGACCCTTTCTTCGTCGGCAACATCGATTATTTCTTTAACAACTGATGATGTAGTCTCTCTTACCAAAGTCTTAAATTGAATATTTTGTTCATTAGCCTGTATAACAATATCCTTTAACCACTCTTGCATCTGCTCAACATCATAAACTTGCAGTTCTTCCCATGCATATTGAGGTAGGCGTCTCAAATAATTTGGAATAAATGAAATATAAATTGCCACAACCTTTGCTTCATATTTTTTTGCCATCTCTAAAACCCTTCTAGCGGCCTTAATTGAAGCCTCAGATCCATCTATACAAACCATTATTTTAGAGAGTTCTTCAGCCACAAGATAAGATCGCAATCATACAGTAATAAATTCATCTAATTGCATTATGATACAATGTATCTTGCCCAAAAATAATCCTTACAGTTGAGATTACCTATGTTGCGGCATGAATCAATTACACATATACTTTACGACTCTCTTAACATACTCTTCAAAATAGAATACGAATATAAACACTAATACTAAATCAAACAAGAGTACTGACGTTGCAACCATAAAAACTGATATCTCTACTAATACTGATAATTATCATAATAAATTTGGACTATTGGAAGCCTATGTTGATACTTTTGTTTCTTCAATCGAGTTTTTTCAAGATTAAATAGTGCATTTATAGACGCTCTATCCGTACCATCTACGGATGCCAGAAAGGAGATAAAGGAAATCAAAAAGCAGGTTATGGATAATGACAGAAACTTGTTGTTCCTTAACTATTAAAAACAACAAGATTTTTACAAGACTGAAAAAATAATACTTTCTAAAATACATGAGAAATTTGATACTATCTTTAGGGAAAAAACTTTTGTAATTTCTCTCTCAGAATTTATTGAAGTATATTCTAACCTTGTAAAGGTCATAGGTACAGGACTATTGTATCAACAAATATCTAGTGTAAATGTTTATTGGGATAATATGTTTATCGAGCCTATAAGAGATACAGTATACATGACTCATCACAAAATCCATTCTAAAAATAAATATCCTTTGTTTCATTATGATTTGCCTCCCAATGTCGATTATGATGGTCTAGGAAGATATGAGGAAGAGATGGATAAGCAAAAAAATCAGATCCGAATCTAACTACACATGACAAACATACTGTTAGATCTGATCCTACACCACTTTTGATTATCAATGCTTTTGTCAATAGAAATTATATATTAGACCTGCCTGCTTCCAGAATTCAGCACAGTTAGAAATTTTCAAAAACAAGACTTTGATGATTATATGACAGATTGTGGAATACCTAGTGCAGTTGACAAAGAAATCATAGCTGCAAAAAAAAAGCCCATGGAAGCGCACCAATTTTCTCTGCCTTTACTGGCAGAATCATTCGTTGTTTTTTATTAGTCAAATAATGAATTATAAATTATTACTATCCCATAAATTCGGTGAATGTAAATTTAAATATTATTAACACATGATTTTAGACTATAATTGAGTAAATCACATTTTTCTCACCTTTTGGTCCCACACGATGGAACAGAAATATCTGATATTGCATTAGATGAGGCTATTAGATTTGCAAAGATGTTTGATTCTAAATTAACTTTGTTGTTTGTGGTAGAAGAGCAAATTGTTCCACCCAGTTTACTTCTTTCGTTCATAAAGAGCGGTTCTGACGTAGAACAGTCAAAGAAAAATATCATTAGTCTTCTTAAAACTGGAGCTGAAGCCCTCCTAAAGGATAGATCAGAAAAATTGGTTTCAGAAAATATCTCTTTTGATGTACAAATTGGTATAGGTTCTCCAAGTAAGGAAATACTTGAATTTGCAAAAAAGACGAATATAGACGCAATTATCATGGGAAGAAAACAAATCTCTGGATTTGGTTCTCTAAAAGCTATAGGTAGTGTAGCTAGAAAAGTTTCGGAGTTGTCACAAGTGCCTGTAATGTTGGTGCATCAGGACACAATTAAGGAAAACAATCCGCCATATTCTAACATATTAGTTCCGTATGATGGTTCTGAATACTCCGATAGAGCACTAGAATATGCTGTTAGAATAGCAGAAACATCTGGTTCAACTATTTGGCTCTTTAATATAATAGAAGAAATATTGCTTCCTCCTACGATGCAGACCTTAAAATTCAGATCTGAGATTACAGGCGAAGAGGTTTCACGGGACGTATATCTAAAGGAACTACATCAGATGCTCAAAAACGAAATGCGATTAACTTTGGAGACAATAAAGGCAAAATACAAGGATAAACCAAATATAGCTATAAATGTGGAAGTAGTTATAGGATATCCTCCTGGAAGTATCATTAGGAAAATAGAGGATGACAAGTTTGCACTAGTGGTAATGGGTACAGTAGGATTGAGAGGTCTTTCCAAACTACATGTTATTGGTAGTGTAGCTAGAAAGGTTTCTGAAAATTGCGCATGTAATATATTATTAGTACATTAACATCGTGTATATAATTCCATTCGTATGCATATTTATTTAAATGAATAATCAATTTTATGAATACAGAATTTTGTTCAAATTATTTTGCATTTTGTATAATCCTTATCTCCTTTATTGTATCCTAGATAAAAATTCCGAGGTTTTGAAATACTTAGTATATGGAGTGAATGTCAAATTGCATATAACTAACGCCTATAAATTATCTGGTCCCAATGCGACATGAATCGAATTACGAAATTTTTATCTGGTTCTAATTGAGCAGAATGTTCTAGACACCATATTATATCTCGAATTCTATTTCTAAAGTTATTTTTTATTTTTGCAAAAGCTTGAACCTGATTGTTTGAAATTTTTATAAGTAGAATGATAAAGTAATAGTATATTCCAGTGAGTTTAGACTTTGCTTTGCAATTAGGTAACAAATGTTCACTCGGAGTAATACTATAGAATATGGGAACATCTTTTTGGATGTTGGGCGATAATGAAAACACAGAAATTGTTTAATGCAGGCTAAGGAAATTAAAAATATACAATTTAGCAGAATACGCTCTAACAATCCGGTTAATTTCAAGTATTATAGAGAATATGAGTAAAGCCCAATTTTAATGAGCTTTAAAATATTATTAAAAATAACATGTATCGGGTAGCATGAAATCTTACATATAGAAATGGCTTATGTAATTTAAGAATAATTCTTCTATAGAGTTATTGATGAAGAATATGAAATTGAAAAGTTGAAGAACGATACTATTGATTTATTGAAAAGTTATTTATATTATAGAAAATGATGGTTAGGATCATATTTTATGTTTACCTTCTAGCCCTTATCATTTAAATGTGTCAAAACAACAAGGAACGCTTTAAGATTTAAAGCACTTTTTAATTTGTCATATCAAATTGTAATATAGGTAGTTTAACAATAGAAAAAACGGAAGATAAGAATGGGAAAGCAATTCCACCTTTGTGCCCTGAGGCGGTCGATTATTCTATAGATTGTGCTATACTCTGAGACGTTCTTAAAAGAAAGCAGAAACTAGGTCTTTACCACATCTAGCCTTAATTCTTCTTGATTCGGTTCATAATGGTGGTTTTAGTAATTGAATTCTATTCGCTTAGTTTAATTTGATTTCTTTTCTTTAATATTAAATACCTCTATTTTTCCATAAGAGTAAATATCATGTGTAATCGCATCAAAATTATATTTATTTCCTACAAGATCGATAATTTCCTTTGAAACAATTATTTGATTTGTTTCTGCTATTCCTTCGAGTCTATTTGCAAAATTAACGTTAGACCCAACAAGAGTTATCTGGTTCCTACTTTTTGTCTCTAGTAGGCCAAACAAAACATTTCCAATATGAATTCCACAGATCAGGGTAACATCATCTAGATTTATGGATTTGGTAACAAGTTTATCCGACCAACTTTCTTTAATTTCTTTAAATTTTTCTCTCAAATCAAGTGCGGCGTTAATCGCTTGTGAGGCAATTTCCTCCTTTTCATTAGATGAATAACCAAAATATGCCATAACACCGTCTCCTATGAATTTGTCAATTATTCCTTCATATTTATGAATAATATCATTTGCTTCTTGAAAATATAATTCTAAAAGTTCAGTTATTGCAAATGGTTCATCAATTAGGTTGTTACACAAGTCAGTAAATCCACTTAAATCCCAGAATGCAATTGCAAGATATTTATTTTTTAATTTTCGCTGCTGTGGGTCCATCAAGATATTGAGAATTTTTGAATCAAAATGTTTCGTTAGGTCGTATTTGTCTATCTCAATATCTTTGCCCATTTCTTCCTAAATATTCTCTCACGAGAATCTAAATGTTTGTGCATTATTCCAGGGCATTTCTTATAATTTAGCGAAATTCCCATTATCGTCTTATTCCAAAACTCGTATTAGTATTTCAAAAAATTATGAAATCGATATTTCAAGTATACGATATAATTTATATCCATTAAGAAAGGTAACCTTGCAACTAGCAGCAATATCTTTGTTTGATTCGAATCAAAATAATTTGATAAAATATTGTTTTGTATAATTTTGATGTAAAAAAGGGGAAAAATCAAATGAAACAAGATAAATCATAAATTGGGTTATTTGAAAAGACAAAGAAGATTCTCCACCAACAAAAATAACTATCGCTAGTTTGAGGGGACATTTTGGAGTATTCAAACATTCTTAATATATCATGTTTATAATTAAATTACTACCAATAATAGTTTTTATTACATTTCTTTGGGATCTAATTCTAAAATTTTACAAATTTTTCTTTTTTTTAGATTCCCTAAAAGAACTAAATTGACGCGGGTTCGGTGGTATGTGAAACAAATTTGACTTGATTTTCCATCTTGGCATATTGACAATGATATTAAAAACTTTAAATCAAAATACAATGTATTTTTTGTCTCTTTACTTGATTACATGATAATTGTTGAATACTGTTCTGAAATAATGTAATCACACATGGTTCCGGCATATCAGGTTTACTCGTTAGAACTTCAGGTATGTCAATAAGATGAGCGAATTATATACGAGATATTAGATTGATCTCAAAAATCCTTCAAATAATAATAATCAGTTTATCAGGATTCATATTTATAAAATGAGTAAAACCATCCATATCTAAAACCAAAACATCTGACATCATAAATTACATTATATAAAGTCATATCGACACTAATTAGAAATTTTCTATATGATCCATTAGTAATGTATTATGCCATTTTGCCAAACTATATGAGGATCTAAATTAATTGTTCTAATCCATGACAACTAAACACGGAAAATTAGAATATCGAGTTTCCTAAACTTTAAAAAAAATATTAATTATTTAGTGGTTGAATCGAATGTAAAGGTTGTACAAGTAGAAGGTTGTAGGAATCTATCTGGGAATTCTTGAATAATTCTGTTTGTTGCCTTCCAACCAGTACAATGACAAGGAACCAAATAATTTGCATTCATGGTTTTTAACTCTCTTATGGTAGGCTCTATCGCATCTTCGTAAATTCCTCCACCTGTTAGGTGAAAACCGCCTACAACTGCAAAAACCCTGTTAATACCCGTAAGTGATTTCGCATAGTTAATTGTGTTAATGATACCAGCATGTGCACAACCACTTATAATTATCAAACCTTTATCTTTGATATTAGCAATAATGGCTTGATCATCATTTACTAATGGATCATGAACGAGACAACCATTCGCAGGGTCTTCTTTATATTGCAATGGAAATCCCTTTTCGTAGGTAGTATGTCGTGGAATCTGACCAGTAATGACTAAAGTTGGTATTGAATTTTCAGTCTCGCGATTTAATGTGTCTTTGTAATCCTCTATATCATCCTTAGACAAAAGACTAGGACCTTTCTTGCAGATTATATTTAATTTTTGTCGCTCTAGTTCATCAATATTTAGGAAGGGTAATCTTGCCTTATCCTTTCCATTAGGAAATACTATCCATCTTTTTAGAAAAGCATCAGGATGACAAATCATTCTCATGGGTTTATCTATTCTTCCAAGTATGTGTGAGAGTCCAGTAAAGTGATCAAAATGTCCATGACTAAGCACTATTGAATGTATAGAGTTAAAATCTATACCCAAAATATCCGAATTATGGATGACGCCATTTTCACTGGTCCCGCAATCAAAAAGAACTATATTTTCATTATCAATGGCATTATCCTTATCATGACACACGGCTCTTATAAATGCAGAAAATCCATGTTCTGCAATAGGTGGTGGTGGAGGAAGAAATTGCTCGTTTTTTACCAAGGCTGGGCGAGCAGAAGGGCATACAGAAGGTAACAATCGGTCAGTATAATTATCTGTTAATAAAGTAATTGATAAACTATCTATTTCAGGTAATACCATATATTTAGATCCAGCAGGATAAAAAAAAGTCTTTTCTTTACATCAGATGAATAATTAGAATCTTGTTCTGACCAATGGTTAGATTAATGATTAGGGTATTGAAGTGATTAAATTAGGAAATATTGGGTAGAATTTCAAATAATAGGAAAAATATTTGGACAATATTGATAAGACGACTTCATCAATTTCGTCTTCCATCGTATATCCTTCAGTTACTATATATTGGTATCTGGTACGGTGATATGTGAAACAAATTTGAATCATTCTTGTGATTCCATTCTTTCATACCAAATATACCAAAAGGTGGAAATCGTGTGGATTTTCACGAGTCAAACTACGAAATGGATTACTTCTATAAATTGCTAATCTTGACAAAATAAGTTAGAGAAATATATTTAATTTTAATCTTGTGTGAATAAACTAATAATTCTTTGAGTTTACCATCCAAAGGGAAAAACCAATAGACGAATCTATTTGTTTTTTGATTTTACTTTATCTTTGCTAATAAGTGGTCGAATCCTTACTTGTTGAAGTGGAACTAGCAGATGAATTCAGGTTTGAATTGGCTGCTACACCATTAACGTTTGTCTCTACTTGTCTTAAGTTTTGTTCAAATACTCTTGCTGCGTTTACACCTGTGTTTGATATGTATCCTGAAAGATCTTGTGCTTGTTGTAGTGCTGGCTTCCAGGCGTCAAGGGTTGAAAAGATAACGTTGTTTGAAAGTCTCATAGCCGATACAGTGTTATCTGCAATTGTACTTACAAATGTTGTATATGCTTTGACTGCAGCATCAGGACTAAAGAAGCTAATGGCATATCCATTAAAGGCCTCGTTGTATGGCCTCCATGCTGATTGGAGTGAATTAATAACTTGTTTTTGAGATTCCAGATATTGACCTGAAATCTCCCTTGCGGTTTGCAGTGATTGTTCTTGATAACTATTTACTACACTATTGATTCGTGGAATTTGATTTCTTGATTCATCTATTGATCTATTGATATTATCTTTGGTTTCGTCAAATGATTTGTTAATTGATTCTTTATAATCACTATTATGATTTAAGCTAATACTGTCTTTTTGTTCATGGGTATTAGTTGAATAATTAGAGTTTGTTTGTTTGTTTTTTGACACAACATCTGTTAGTTTACATACTATATAAGTGTGGGTATCAAACGGTTTTTAATACCAAACAATGACAATAATTTACATTTGGTATGATAGCACGATTCTTGGTAAAAGTTGATGAAACTAATTATTATCAAAGGTTATTTGATTTTTTATTCGAGTAGGATCAAATGCAGTATGAGTAAGTTCAGTATACTATGCAGGTTCGGTAGAAAGAGTCACAGATCAGAGGAATTCAAATTACTTTATTATTTTTACATTGTTTGAATCATAAAAATTTAAATCGAGTTGCAATACTAAATTCCATTATAGATTAATAGTAATATAATTGCCTGTCAATTTCCCGATTTATGAAATTGTTACCGCTAAAATGATTTTAACACGATAACTGAGCTATTTGCAAAGTTAGTTGAACGAAAGTTTAGTAAAAGTCAGAATCGTGGTCAGTAGTAATTATTTGCAGTGCTAGAATACAGGATATTCTATCTGATTCAAGATAAAGTAATACTTAAAATGATAGTGCGCATAAACATACATAAATTTATTCAATAATTTACACTGCATAATAGATTGATTTACTTAAAATTATTGAAATATAGTAAGATACCGGTACATTCATTTGATTTCATTCCTGCCTTATGTGATAAAATAAAATTTATAGTAGTTTATTTTTCATGGATCCAAATTTATCACTAGTCCATCTACCAAATCTCAAGATGAAATTTTGTTGACTATGCAGAAATGCATTGTACTTTAATAATTCACCTCAGGATTTTTAAATCAAATGATTAGATCAAAATAGTCATCAACATATGCCGAAAAGATCACATAAAATCGCCACCAACAATACTACTCAAAATTCTCCTCGCAACAAAGTCAGCAAAAGCGAGAGAGTAAGAGAGAAAAAACTAGAATTTGATAAATCAGAAGAACCAGTTATTTTTTTGGATAAAATAAATATTGAAATCTTGAAAAACATTATAAGGAATCCTGAGGTTAAATCATTAGAAATATCAAAAAAAATAGGTATTCCACTATCCACTATTCAAAGAAGAAGGAGAAGGAGAAGTAAGATAGAGGCTTCAGTCATATTGAAAAAAAGTTTTGTAATTGATTTTCATCGAGTAGGATTGCGGGTTGCAGATCTCTTGATAAAGATTTAAAAAGGAGATATCGAGACCATTGTAAGCGAAATAGTCAAGCAACATTCCAAAAGTATTCTTGAAATTACAGTGCGTTTGGGCCAGCCAGATATTAATTTGGTGATTAGACTTGCATACAAGGACAATGACAAAATATATGAAATTATGCGCATATTCAATACAATTGAACACCTGGAATCTATACAATAGTCTGAAATACTTAAAGAAGTAACAACAGATAGAGAAGGGTTAGCAGAAAATCTGTTTTCTCGAGTCAGGACCATTTGACTACAGAATTTCTTCCGTTTCCTAAGATGAGCTAACTCCATTTAATTTACCATAGTATTATAATCTAAACCTCCTATCGGTTTTAAACAAACCGCAAAAAGGATAATATCGCCATTCCGTTCACGCTACTGTTAATTACTATAAAACATGGCAATTTGTTTATACAGAGAAGAATTAATACAATTTTGACTACATTGAGGGATCATTTTCGTATTCGATATGATATTTGATTGAAATATCACAATTCGTGGCAAATCAATTTATAATTATGTTAAGGGTACAATTAGGAGTGTCTCTAACCCACCATAATAGCCTACTACCTATTTTAATTCCCATGAGAAAATTAATTTTACTTGATGAAGGAATCACTCACAATTATGGTTTCTACAATGTTTAGTTCGATTAGAAAACGGTATTCGTTATAACATAGTTAATAGGAATAAAGTATTTATATAAATATGTCAATCGTAAAAAACAATAAAGCCCCTTCTTCCAATTTATCAACAAATTTTAGTTTTCCAATAATAAATAATATAGAAACGTCGGATGTTAAGAATCAAACAGGGTCAAATGATAATAAAATTACGACGTTGCGAGGTGAGAAAATTAGTGGGAATGACCGTTCTAAGGTATTAGATAATTTATTGAATTATATCCATAAGATTCGAAAATCTAACATTTCCGAACAATATGATGGATGGCAGGGAAGGATTGTAAGAGATATCGAAAAAACATATGGAAAGGATTCAATCGAGCTAAAACAGGTAAAAGATGCATTGAAACTTAATTTTCTAACAACTAGTGGACAGTCTGAGGATCAGAGACGGATCTACTTTGATAACCTGTATGAAAGGAGATTTAACAGAATAGAAAAACTGATTAACGAATTCAAGGTGGATCTAATTAATCATGGAAGTAAGTAGAACTATTATCTTTTCAAAAATATTAATTTAATTTTCCCATACCTTTATTTTCAACTATCTCATTACTACAACTAGTATCATATTGGGTGGAAAGGGAAACAAATTTTACTGACTACTTCATCCGCCTCCACCATCCTTGCCACCTCCAGAATTCTCCACTTCCAACTCTTTCAATTCATCCTCTACCTCGGAATCTGATTCAGTTACCGGTTTTAACATCTCTTTCTTTAATTTGTCATTTTGTGTTGAACCACTTTCAGAAATATTTTCATTACTCATATATTTTGATTAGACACAAATGTTGATAAACCTATCATTTTTGATTTTAACATTCCCTTCAAAACGCCCAATATAATGGAACTTATCATCACGGCTTATCCTGAAGAAACCTAAAATGATAAAATAATTTCGTAACTTAAAAGTGCAGGCAGCAGACTCATCCACTCTTTTGGCAACTCAGATGATACATCAGCTGGAGAAATACGGGGAATAGTAATCTCAAATACCAATTTGGTCATTACTATAGCAAATACTCTATCCGGGAATCTTTTCAAACGAGCTTTGCTAAACCGTACTCCAGATTCTGACAACTACCATTTCTAAACATATAATTAGTATATGAAGGTGAACTGCAATCGAAAAGATTTTGAGCAATTTGCAATGAAGAAAAAGTGAGCATAACAAGTAATATGGTATCCAACATAGCAGTAACAATCAAATTGAAAATATTTTACTTCATTTCTAGTCCAATAGTTAGAAAAGAATTGACAACAGTGAAATCCTACCTCCGCGGTGGTATTCGATAATATTAAATAAAGTTAAAATGCTTTTGGATTATGGTACCTAATATAATTATCGACTTATGACAGTATTAGATTTACCTAATCATTAATAATGTATCATGTACATCGATAGTGTGAGTGAATTAAATAGCCTTCAAATAATTGTATGCAAGAATTGCATTCATACCAAGACTGAGCACAGAAATGAACCACATGGTCCAAAATTTTATGATCATCGGTGTCTTGTTTGTAAATGTCGACAATTTACCTAAATGAATACATAGTCGATAAGTATGTCACATTTCGGATCGGTAATTCTAAAATTGGAACCTGCTTAGACGGCCTTTCCCTGAAACACGTTTAAAAAGCCAAATCAGTTTGTATACCATTATAACAACGAACAATTAGATAGATGTAATTGATACCACCATAGATTTCAAAAATCCATTATGGCAAAATGGCGTACTTTTGATATATCTTATAATGAGCGTTGTTGTGATGACATGAACCGAATGGTAGTAGAAGATATTGAGAGATCGAAAAATACAGGTTATGGTTGAAAATTTCAACATAACAGGACTAGTGGCCCAAATCCTAGAACCTATAAAGCATGTATATAGACTACAAAAATATAACGAATTGTCTCTCCTACGGAAAACAAATTCAAGTTAGATGATTTGACTATCTTGCTATATCTTTGAAATGAAGATAAGAATTCATTAAGCATGAAAACATCTAACCTTCTGTGCTATATTGATAGATAAGGAAGATCATAAATTTCTGAAGATCAGATAAAGAAAAAAAGATCAAGTGATAAAACAACTCATATTTAAGAAAATTTTATAATTGTTTATTACCAAGAATGGATATATTACTACTAATACATATGAATTGTCCACATTGTAATAGTGAATTTGAGCTCACCTTTCAACGTATAACAGGCTTTACTAAAGGTATTAAATCAGCTTATGAAATTTACTATCAAACTTGTCCTCATTGCGACAAACCTATTGTAGGTATGTACGAACATCCTATGCCCGGCTATGAATTTGATTTTGAAAAAAGAAAGAAATAATCTTATTAAATCATCACTCAAAAATGCAGTACACCAAAAATATAGAGACAAATGGTTTAATCAATGTAAAATGATCTTTACCTATTATATTTAATATATCATTACTATTGTCTAATCTATCCTTTTCCTCCTATTTTGACATGCTTTGTTACCAGCTGTTCTTTTATAATATTACCACTGAATGTAAATACCTATGATATTCTTGTAATAAAAATAAGAATTCATAGACGAGGAATTCCCAGCACGGTCCTCTCTTCAAGAAGAAGTAAGGGACTTACTATAGCAATTGATTGAAAGGTTCTAAGACTGTTATTTAATCAATTTCCCTTACTTCTCAATTTCCGTTAATCGTCTCTATTATTCTTTATTGTTTATATAGGAGTAGCAAATTGATTCAAATCTGGAGAATAGTAATTTATGAATATCCCATTAGTTAGATGTCGAGAAATTAACGAAGTGGCTTGTCTATTGCAACGTTTTTATCGCTTCTGAAACTACAATGAAAGTAAGTTCTAATAGAAATGAGCTGTAATGGTATTTGTGGAAGATATAAAGCAAAAAGGGATCACAATATTCGCTCTAGGTATATGGAAGGGCAGAAGAGATGTACAACTTTGACATTTTCATCAGGCGGAACGAAAAAGTGTACTGCCCATATTGTAAATTCAAATTAAGGACAAGATCATTCCGTGGTTGGTAAATGAAAAAAAGATATAGAGAATTAGCAATAAAAAGGTATTAAATGAGTTTTATCACGCATTTGTTATTCTATTCTTTATATTGAGATCAACAAATCTCAGTGACTAATGTGTTTATTCATCAAATCAATGCATCTTTCGCTTATAGAGAGAACGGTTAATTCGATCGAAAATATTATTCATATCATAGTTGGAGATTAGCCATTTATTTTCTTATATGGCAAGAATTAAGCATAGTGTCCTTTGTTATGCTATGGAATATTATGTTTTTTTTACAACAAATATTCAGCTTGTCAGATTTTCAGCAACCTTTCCATCTTGAGTGTCAACTCTATATCGTGACACGGAACCAATGTAATCTATGTAATTATTTTTTTAGGTGGCATAAGGAATGGGGTGTCAACATTATTGCAGATAGATCCAGATAAATCCTTAGAGATTGTCAGAATATTAGAGGATAGATTTCCTACATTTTATCTTAAAAGTACTCAGATGGGATTGTGGAAAGAAAAATATGTAAATACAATTTGAGAATTTTGGGACAATCGAGGATAATAATAGCGACAAAAGAAACAGAATTTGGATCTGATTCCAATGCTAGGTATTACAAGAATTCCAAATTATTTTTGCAGGAATTGTTGTCAAGTAAAGAGTTATTGGAGATCCAATTTGAGGATAAGGAAGGGATAGATTTTTCTAAATGTGATGGCAGACACATGGAATCTGAACCAAGAAATTAGCCAAAAATCACATTTACAATACTTAAAATTCTAATTATTAAAGCTTTGTAGATGCGGAAAAGCACATTATACTCATTAACAATAATAATCTTTTTGTTATTAGTTCTTTAGTCCTTGTGCTACTAGTATGGAATAGCATCCTACACCACATTTTTCACATATTGGCTTTAGTGCCTTAGAATCAGAACTCCCTATGCAACAAGGATGTTTTGTCTTTCCTTTATGATCTACAGAGAGAATGGCCCAAGACGGGCAGTCAACTGGAGTAGTGCTGACACCGCCCCATGTTCCTTTCATTAGTTGAAGTTGTTTTTCGGTATTCATTATGAATTCAGGATATTTTTTGTGTAATTGGATTATTGTATCAATTACTTTATTCCTAATCTCACCAAAGGGAAGCCATAGAGGATCATTATCAGCAAATGGAGTATGGAACTGGAATCCAATCTTATTTATAGTCCCTTTCCATTCTGCTATCAAATCCTCTATAGTTTTGTAGTTTAGGGAATTAATAGTCATTGTGATCCATATATCTTTCCACGCAGGTTTGCCATTTCTTGACGGTCCTTTTATATAGTCAAGGATATTCTTCTTTGTTTTTTCATAGGATCCTTTTCCCCTTATGCTATCGTGTATTTGTTCAGTACCGTCTAAAGAGACCCAGTAAAAATAGAGTTTATCAAAACGTGGGAGCGGATAAGTACCATTTGTGACTACACAAACACGTCTAGGCATTTCATCACAGAATGTTTTGATAACATCTTGTCTCATTAATGGTTCTCCTCCTACTAAAGTTACCACATAGACATTATGCTTCTTGAATGTTTCATTAATTAACTTCCTCCAATCTTCCACGCTTAGTTCGTTTTTTTCATTTCTTCGTGTTTTCCACCAATAACAATGAGAGCAATGAAGGTTACATACATTAATAATATCTGCAGAACCGTAAATGAAAGGCTTTGATTTTAAAAGTTTTATTGCCATGTATTTAGAGAGCATATTAAAATGAGCCGGAAAATCTCTAATTATATCAGTTATACCCATTCCATAGATGAGATCTACCAATAACTATCAAATATCATTAGATTCTATATTATATTAAGGATAGTCCATTATTTAGAGAACTACTTTAAAATCAAATAAATAACATGTTTCTTTTATAAATTATCTACTTTAGGGACATTGTCTATAATTATTATTGCAGAATAATTGTAATATATTCTGAATTAGATGTTAAATTACGTAACAAACTAGGCAATATTATATGAATATGGATATTCAAGACAAGTCTATGTAATTCTCTTGCAAATACTGATTTGAGTGACCTCTGGAGCAAACATGCATTAAATTTGGCTCATCGGCGGATTGGGCCTTAAATTTATCAACGTCCGCTACGTATACAGCACTAAAAATAATACCGCAAGTTTTACATTTTAACATGAGCATAGGCATACTATTTCATTACTTCCATATACTTATTACGTCAAAGTTGCTATTAACTTTACAAAAATATAGACAAAAACTATTCAATATTTTGTGAATATATTACATCAATCAAAACCGAAGTAGTTTAATCAATTATATCGATGATATCCATTATTGAAATATTACTCCATAGTGAAATGACATATTGTCTATGTGCAGACAATCAAAGGAATCCGGTTGTAATTAGTGTTGAATTGAAGAACAACACGGACTTTAAGCGAGATACGCAATGATTTCCTTATTAGGTACAAAATGTATATATTATATGTGCAAAACAAAAAATACGCTTATGGTTTAATGATGTCAATACCTTTACTTTACAAAGTTATTGCGTCTCATAAAATAGAAGGCGAATCTAAAATTGTTTTTTGTGATAATAAACCTTCTGATGTTATTGTGAAGTAATTTAGGTAATGATTTATGATTTCATTATTTGACAATGGTAAATTAATAAAGTATTATCTAAACAGAAATGATATTTTAATATCCTCCAATCCAGGTTTTGAAATAGATTTATCTGGGGGCAGAACTCATCAAACCGCTTTAGATATATTTCCTAATTCCTTGTTTAATAAAAAAGTCAGGCTATCTGACGAGAGTTTTGTGGGATTTGCGATGGAAACGACTGATAAAAAGATAATAGTTTTTGGGGATTACGAACAACGATATGATATTCCAAAATCAAAAGCAGATGAAGATGATAACAGCATTTCATTAGACATGGAGTGGAATGAATTTGCCACATATAGGGTAAATGACGTCTAAAGGTTGGAATTAAATAAAATCACAGATAAAGGTATCATTTGATGATTCTAACTATCGATTTACGATATATAAAATAAAGGTATGGCTTGATGAAGCCCATGATTTGTCTTATAGAGAAGAAGATAAACTTCATCCGGATCGGTATTATAAACTTTGGATATTCTTTAATGATGACAAAACGATCTCAATATCTTAAGATTATTTGAAGAACGCTAATATTCAAAACTGTTGGCAAACTGGGTGGCATTGGAGGCTTGACAATATAGATAATGAAGCATCAAGTAAAAAAAGTAATTAATGAAGCAACAATTTAGGGAATCCTTGAGTGATAATTATAAAAAGAAGGATTTCAAAGTTACAGCAGAATTTAATGGAAAATATTTTAACAATATTTCCGTTGGTAAATACTTGCAGTTGGAAAATTTGACCGAAAATTACTTTATTGAATGCCCGATAGTTCTCTCACTTGCATGGGAATTTATAATGAATAACTTTGAACCTATCAACAGCCAACAACATACAGTTATGTAGGGCACTATAAGAATTTCACATGATCTGTCCTCCTTCTTTACTTTTATTTGTAAAAAGAATTGCTAAACCAAAAGCGTGAAAAATCTTGGTATAAATCTTTATGAGGTATTAGAAAATCACCAGATATAATAGTAGTAATCAGTTCTTTATTATTCACGAGTAGTTTGAACATGTCAAGTTCAGTTACGATACCTGCAAGTGTAATTCCATCCAAGATAATTACTCTTCTAATCTTGCTTTCATGCATGAGTTTGATGGCGTCTAAAACGGATGCATCATGTGATAAGGTTGTCAGTGGATAGCTCATTAGTTTTCTCACAAGAACTTTCAGATCCGATAATGAAAAAAGGGCACCTTTTAGTTCAGCCTGCTATTAAGAAACAATGATATTTTATGATATATCAACTAGGCGGTTTAAATTCTTAATTTATCCACTCAATTATAGGTAGTATAATATTTTTTTTAACTACCATTCACTTTGCATTAATTTGACATGATAAACATATCGCATGTCGTCACTAAAATTAGTAGCGTCTTTGTCAGGATTAAGTTCCGTATGGTATGTGGGTTCATAAAAATCATGAGGATATCCACATGGGTCAATATTTATCAATTAACTTGAATCATCTTCGAATTCTAATTACTATAAAGTTCATACATAATCCAAACAGACCCTGTGTTAGGTCTATACCACACTAGAAAATTCATTTCTACTATGTGGTAATAGTCAAATTCAAAATCCCTATCTATCTGTGTATTATCAACTATAACTAGCTGAAAGCTCTATATTATTGTTCATAGTAACGATTAAAGTCATTTATCATCGATATGCGTCATGACTTACTTAATAGAGACAAAATATATACATATAATGTGATAAGCGAAGAAAATACTCAACCTAAAACTAGGTCTTTATATTCTTATAAAAAATTCTCGTCAATGAGGCCATTCGTGGAAGAAAACGGAAATATAAAACCCTGTGTAATTTGCGGTAACAAGGCTACTCAAGAAGCGGTTTTCACTGTAGATGGAGCTACCATTATAGAAAAATACTGTGATTCATGTTCAAAAAATAATTTCTCATAATAGATTTCTAAAGATCTTTATCTGACTGTTACTTTCAAAATAGACAATGGTGATTATTTCTGCAGTCTCGATTGTGAGGATGAAAACGAAATAGATTTTTTTAAAAGATGAGAATTAAGAATTATTACCCTATGGTTATATCTCTATTTTGTTATCAAAATAATCCTCTAACGTCGCTGATATGGATTACAACTTGTGTGAATCATATCAGAATATTTTGAAAATACTTGAAATTGTGTGACATCCCTATCTTTTTCGTCAAAGGTTTTATTTTAAATCATATCCAATTTTTCGAGCAAAATCAACTATTTGAATTCTTCGAGTATGTTTACATCCTTCTGCCATCCTTTCTTTATTATATAAAAATGATTTGCAACTGCAAACCCATATCTTATTTAGTCTAAAAACCTGATACTTTTCTCCAGTTTTAAATGAAGTTACAAGATACTCATCTTCATCCACATTATATTCAATAGACTTGGTAATACGAATTGGGCTCGCATTACGCGGGTGTGATAGGGACATTAAGAGTATCAATATAGATTAGCGATTCAAACTTATTAAGCGACGCTAAAAGTATTATATAATCTTAATACTAAAAAAGATATTTCTTTTCTATCACCCAACAGCGAGTCAATAGTTTTTTAGTTTTCTAAATTCTAATCAACTATTGGTTAGCAAGAATGAAGACGGTGAAGAGAGTGAAGACTTCAGAACGCGCGAGGCCAAGTTTGCCTGTAAGGTTTTATTTCCTTTTATTTTCTATTCTGCTTCATTGTACTAAGGTAATAATAGTATACTAAGGTAACAAATTGAGTATAACTAATGGAGTGGTTGGTAACGATTAATGGATACTCATCTATCTACGGTATGTTCTATCAAGATTGTCAGCATCAGGAACTAAACAATCATCTCAATGACATTCAGGACATTTAACATCGACACTTATCTCATAATCAATAATGTGAATAAAAGTAATACATCTAAAACAGAATATAAAAATTAGCATTATCTAAATCACATAGAATATCTAACATAATCTTAGTTAATTCAGGTTACCTTATTTTTCCTCATCCTTATCCTCTTCTTTTTTTCTAAACGTAAACCACTTATCCTTATCTGCTATATCGTCTTTAACGAGACTTTTTCCTATACCGGATTTTAAACCAGTAATCCCTGGATTGGAATCTTTAAAAGCGTCAGCTATTCCCATTGCTGTTCCAACTTCTCCGTGATGAAAACGCCTATTTTTTACATATACCTTACCAGGTTTTTTCTGTGAATTCCATTTCGATGTAATTACGTCTCCTATGGATTCACCCAACTTGAGCCATTCATCATATTTAATCGATGAGGATTCGGTAGGAGGGGTTTTTGATTTTTTGTCTATTTTGTTTAGTTCTATTGATTCATCGATTTTGTTTTCCTCTGGATTATTCACGGAATTACGCCTTTATGTTGTTGAGTGTTTCAGTTTCGTCCTTTGTTACCTTGATCAATAATTTGTGACTGTCATTATTTTCCTCCAAGAAATACCCGGGTATAGAAAAAACATCTTTGACAACCATACGCGCTTTTGTAATTACATTGTCTTCCTTTATTTCTTGGACATCATCTATATCAGTGTCGTTAAACCTCTTTGTCTCATTCTTAACTACATTTTCCCAATGTATGTTCTGGCTATGAGCCATATCTCTATTTATTTAACACCCAATAAAAATAGAGTATCTTTTTGAATCTTTGATAAATATCTTCTCAAAGAATGATTAATTTTAGTTTAAAATGACCATAATAGTTATAACATAATTCAATCTGATTGAAATAAACTTTCTATAGTCTCGGATCAAAAGTCCCTAAAAAATTCTTTCTAACTTTAGGTTTTCTCTCATCTTGTTGATTTTCCCTCCAATATGAGTAATAGTGGGGCCTATGGGAACACGATTTACATTTTCCAGGCGGACATTTACCGCATCGGATAAACTCTTCTCTGACTGTATAATTATGGGGTAATCCAATAGTTCGAGTTATATTGACATCAAGTTCTCTGCCCTGATAACTAGGTATACAAAGATTAGACTCCATCTTATTGTATAATCCAGAATTCTCATCAAATTGTTCATCTGTAATATGAAATACATCTCGTTTCTCCGGAAAATGATTGGAGATAAGTCGGAAACTAACAATTGCCTTTCGACATTTGTAGTCCAAATTTGATATGTTAGTGTATATATCATTGCGGGTTCGGCGATATGTGAAACAAATTTGACTCGATTTACTCACTTACGATACTTTAAATCTCATCATTCTTTTTAACCAAATAAAGATTCATCTATTAGCCTTCATTATTGTCACCTTCTCCATCACTGTTATCGCTGTTTTCACCACCGCCACCACCATCATCTCCGCCATTATCTTCATCTCCAGCACCACCACCATCGTTGTCTTCTCCATTGCCATTTTGACTATTATCATTGTTACCACTGTCACTATCACTATCTGCCCCATCATTGTTTGTTTGCTCACTTGTATCAGCGTTTTCAGTTTGACCATCTCCCTCTGATATTGCTTGTCCAGTATCTGAAATAGTATTATCTTCAATATCGCAGACGTCGCCAAGACCGTCGCCATCAGAATCTGATTGATCTGAATTGGATAATGACGGACAGTTATCCTCACTATCTATGACCCCATCAGAGTCTGAATCTGCAGATTGTTCTTGTGGAGTTAGAAGAGTTGCTGAGGGTATTTCTGTTGTAGTACTTGGAGATGATGGTGGTAGTGCTGTACATGCTGGATCATTAGGATTTGTTTTGCAAGGATTAACATAGAAATAGTCACCCCAGAGAACATTGGTGTTATCTGTCGATGTTGGCGGTGTAGTCTCTGTGGTCGGGGGTGTAGTAGTAGAAGAAGAAGTTGTTCCTCCAGCTACAGGACCATTTGGTGTAAGGTCACATTCGTCGCCTATGCCATCAGAATCACTATCTTTTTGGTCGGGGTTAGGTTGGAAGCAGTTGTCTTTAGAGTCATCTACACCATCGGCGTCTTTGTCTACGGTTTCTGTTGAAGTTGTTGAAGTTGTTGATCCTGTTGTCGATGATGAATGATGATGGTGGTGGTGGTGTGGTACTATCAGAAGTAGAATCAACAATTTCACATGCGTCGCCTATGCCATCGCCATCAGAATCTTTTTGGTCGGGGTTCACAGTGGAAGGAAAGTTGTCCTCATTGTCAAGTTTTCCGTCTTTATCGGAATCAGTTAATCCTGGTCCAGCAAACTGGCTACCAACCACCGTATCGCATGCATCGCCTCTCTTATCATTATCAGAATCTTTTTGGTCGGGGTTAGGTTGAAATTCGCAATTGTCCTTCGAATCTACTATACCGTCTTTATCAAAGTCAGTATTGTCCTTCTCGCAAGCGTCGCCTATGCCATCGCCGTCAGAGTCTTTTTGGTCTCCATTAGAAACAAATTTGCAGTTGTCGACATTATTACTTATTCCATCGCCATCTACGTCTACTGACTGACAAGCATCTCCTATACCATCCTTGTTGGTATCTTGTTGATTCGGATTTGATGTTTTTGGACAATTATCAATGTCATCGGCAATACCATCTTTGTCGTTGTCTGGTTTGAGAAGTTTAGCATTAGGGTTGGGGTTGTGGTTATTTCCTCCAGCGGGTCCATTGCCGGCAGGGTTATTTCCTGTTCCTCCTCCAGCGGGTCCATTGCCGGCAGGGTTTTGAGTTGGCGGATTATTGGATTTAGAAGGAGAATTATTCGGATTGTTTACCGTGACTGAAACTGAAGGCGAGGATGAAGAAGATGAAGTCGACGATTGGGGCGGTATTGATACCGATACTGTTTTTACATTGTCACTGTCAATATTCTCAAAGCCATTTCAACCTGAGGGAAAAGTAACCTCAAGTCCGGTTAAAGTCGCCTTTTATCATTACAACAACATCGGCAGAGGTAATTAGTAGAATGTCTTACCAAAATGTAAAATATCTGCAACCATCTAGAATGATCAAAATTAACATAACTAATGAATCTCAGAGAGTCAATTTTCTGAATGAATTTTGATTAAAATTTGCGTTCCTAAGTTAATTATACTGTTACTATAATTAGTATCTAGTTCGGTGGAAATCGAGTGGATTTTCACAGGGTCTAGGATTCAGATCAACGTTAGCTATGACCAGATGGAGACAAACAGCCTTACCTGTATTTGTGAAATATTTAGATATTGGCTTTCTGGATAAGCTGTCCTAGGATATCAAAAGTAAAGGATATCTACACATATGATAAAAGTAAATAAAACTATTTTCATCAATTATGCAAAAAGTCCGTTATTCTTCTTTAGGTTTTAACAGGTTTGAATAACTTATTGTAATTGCTAAATAGATATCAATACCAGAATTTTTACTTCATCATATCCCAAAATTTATAGATACACATATAATGGGATCATTAGATGGGGAGAAGCTTAAACATGTTCAAAACTCACCTAGAGATGAATTTGGGGTAACCCATGAGAATCTTATCTACAATAAAGAAGACAAATTATTCTGTTTACTTGATGTACCAGATAAAGAAGCCGTAGAGAAGCATCATCATAAACTTGGAATAAGTTGCGATTGGATTATGGAAGTAGGAACTACAAAAGAGAAAATAAATCCTCAATCATATGGCTGTGATTTCTTGTCTTGTTTTCCTCCTGCCGCAAAGCCCAACAGATTGGTCAATAAGAAATAGTCAGAGATATGAGGAGTCCTTGTAAGAATGTATGATTAAAAACTAAAACCAATTTCAAAATCAAATAATTTGTTGTCTTTTTTTATGATATTTTGATATCCGTTCAATTACTCAAGATGTCTATTATTTTCAAATTATCATCATTATTTTGACATATTGAGTATACTATTGGAGATAACCATATTCAAAAAAATACATCAGATAATATTAGATCTCTTACGGAATTAACTAATATCGAAATTTCATAAAATATCCATTTTTATTTGTAATATTTGTAATGCTAAAAGTTAATTTCAAGTCAATAACTATCAATGTGTCATGTAAATTCCAATCGATGCTAATTACTCAATAGATCTACTATAATGCTTTACGAGATGCTTATTCATCATAACTGCAAGACGCGAAAGGAAGAACCCATAAAATCAATTAAACATATGATAGAAACTGTTGACGCATTTTTGAAAAAAGTTTGATGAACACAGTGTCAAAATGATCAATGACCCAGGCTCAGTTCATTGAAATTCGATAAATTTTTCCTTCTCCATTCCTGGATTCATCAAACGTTAGAACATATAGGTTACCGTCTGGTCCTGTCTCTAAATCAGTAATACCTTTAAATCCACTACCCCACACCAGTTCATCTTTTTCTTTATTGTTTGCCACTAGATCGGTTTTGATATCTGAGTTATTGAACTCTAAACCAGTTCTACTACCATTTACTTTAAAATAATATACATTGCCATTGTTTATGTCACCTACAAATACATTATTTTCATATGTATCTCCAAAGTTTTTAGAATCAAAAAATTCTATATCTGTAACACCCAGAGAAGGTTTCCAACTGAAAACCGGGTCTGCATATTTCGAACCGGCAAGTTTGACCAA
Organism: Candidatus Nitrosocosmicus agrestis; assembly: GCF_008389435.1. Lineage (GTDB taxonomy): Archaea > Thermoproteota > Nitrososphaeria > Nitrososphaerales > Nitrososphaeraceae > Nitrosocosmicus > Nitrosocosmicus agrestis. The sequence continues at coordinate 48,062 of NZ_VUYS01000002.1, forward strand.
ATCACCATCTGCGATATCGCTTTGTGAGATTGGCCCCATTAATTTTTTCCAGCCGCTATTGAACCCAGGTTGCACTAGGTTTATTTCATCAAAATCCTTATCCCCGTTTTCTGTATCCCACAAGTTATTGGTCACTGGGTCTATTGCTAATCCAAAGCTGTTTCTTATCCCATATCCATAGTATTTCTCAACCTGACTTGCAGGAAAAGCATCTTTGATGCTTGCAAAAGGGTTATCGGGTGGGGCCGAACCATCCGTTGAATTGATTCTTATGATAACAGAGCTGTCTGTAAGATCCTTATTGTTGTTATTATTATTTTTTGTATTTTGGAGTAAACCTACGTTGTTAAGGTCTCCGATCACTGCATATAGCTTACCTTCTTTTTTATCCAGTGTTAGTTTACCTCCGGGATGATTTGGTCCGGGTGTTGCAGGTAAATTCAAAATGTTAAGTGGATTTAGAAGGTTTTTGCCATCCCAATCATACTTGTTAACTTTGTTCAAGATCGGGTTATCATTTTTACCGGCTGCTGCTGCAGTAAAGTAGAGAAAGACTTGTTTATTACCGCCGGTATAACCTAGGTTATTAACTGCAATGCCGAGCAATCCTCTACAGCAGGTCAAGGTTGTAGAATCAACATCTAGTTCTAAAACAGGTTGTTCTTTTAAGTAACCACTAGAGACCAATCTTACATCTCCACTATTTTTTTCCAACACTAGTATATTTTGAGAATCAACAAAAGCCATACTAGTTGGTGATGAGAGTCCCTCTGCAATCAGTTCGATCTTTAATGAATGATCTACAATGGAAGGTTCAGCAAAAATAAACGGAATAAAAGAGGTCAAGAATCCACCACAAAGCAAAGCAATTATGATGAATCGAATTTCATGCAATATCAACAGCATCAAAAGATTATTCACAAATATCATAATAAGAATTGTTTAGACATTCTATGTGGTATGCTCATTTAAATGAAATTCATATTCAACTCATCAGATCCTTGGTTAATTAGTATGGAGTAACAACACATATTTTGCTTATTTTGTGAGTCAAACTCGGTATAAGAGAATCAGAAAGCAGTAAACTAAAATATCAAAGATCATTTAACAAAAAGTTGTTATCAGATCACAGAGATTATTCATGTTAGTTCAGATAATATTTCTTCGGCGATAAAGGAAAAAAAGTAATAGTCAAAAATAATGATTCTTGTTAAATACCATTAACACAATTTCGAACTGCTCAATTAATCCTGTGGTGTGAATGGGTCGACCACCTCAATTACACCCATCATACCAGTGTCTTCATGTGGGAGAATGTGGCAGTGAAAGAAAAATTTTCCAACAAAATCTGTAAATGGAATACGAATCACAACTTCACCACCTTGTGGAATGACTACCATGTCCTGCAAACTATGTGCATTATAAGGTTGACCGTTTACTGACATTACCTGAAAGTCATTGATATGGATGTGAAATGTATGATCTTCGTCATCGGTATTTTTGAGGGTCCACTCCTCTACATCACCTAGCTTGACGGTGTAGTCGACTCGATTATGATCAAAGACTTTACCATTTATCTGGTTAGTTCCCACGTCACCAAATCGGTTAGCAGTATTGTTGTTTGGTGAGCCATCAAAGACTAGTGTACGATTAGCCGTGATCTGTGCGCCTTCAAGATCGTGTCTTAGTGCTAAACTCGAAGGAGCGACTTCGGGCGTCTCTGACCCTTCTTTGTCATGCACATTTACCGTAGCCAGATTTACCTCTGAGGTCGGAGAAAATCCAGAGCGGTTATATGGGAGTGACAGTAGAGGATAAGTTCCATTCTCTCCTCCAGTAACCAACACATCAAATCTCTTGCCAGCAGGAAGTAAGAGGCTTTTTGCTTTCCAAACTTCCCAGACCGGGTTACCATCTTCTGCTATCACCTCGAAGATGTGACCGGGTAGTGTTATATTGTAATACGTAGCAGGATCAATATTTGCAAGTTTCCAAAGTTGAGTCTCCCCTGATGAAATATCTATAATAGGATTAATCTGACCATTAACAGTAAGGTAATCTGCCCACTTATATATTGGATTCATTGAAGTTCCGTTCAGATTCCATGGAAAAGCCTTCAAAGCCACAGTTTGCTCAGTTATATTGTGTAAGGAAGTAGGTAACAAGTCTTTCAAACCTTCGATTTCGATCAGACCTGACATCCCGCTGCCTACTTGAGTTGTAGCGAGACCATGGATGTGTGGATGGTACCAGAAAGTTCCTGATGGATGATCGATAGGTATATCTAGCACGTACCTCCCGGTTTGTCCAGTTTCAACTACACGAAAGACGTTGTCGGAGCTACCCATCGGCGACACATGGAAACCGTGATAATGTATGTTAGTTTCATCTATCTTGTTAACAAGATTTACCACCAGTCGTTCTCCGGGTTTAATGTGTAACGTTGGTGCCATGAGTGATCCGTTATACACCAACGCTGTGATTGGTTGGTTTCCAATCGTACCTTGCTTCGCTTCAACAATTAGGGAAGTATCCAATATCCCTTCCTTATTACTATATACATCGACAGGCTTTGAGAAATTTATCCCATTAAATGAAGACTCTTGCTTACCATGAGCAACTTGACTAGCAATAATTGTAAATGTCAACAAAAACACAAACATAACAACAAAAAGATACATGGAGTGATAGTGTATTAGATTGCCACCAAATTTCATAAGTTTAGCTATTGTTGAATTTAGACATATTTGAACATTCGGAAGATTTGATGGTGCTGTTAACTTAAGCGTTAATTATATCCCTGTTATGTTGATACATAATAGATTCACCCAATTCTTTATGTGCATTAGTTTGCAGTTCTTTATTTTACATGGAAGGGTAGGCATCGATATCTTCCGTTCTACCTTTGATATATTGTATCTTTTTTTACAATCAATCTTTTTTATTGTTTGCCAAAAAAAGGGATTGATTGCAATGTTCCATTTTTAGAAATTCGCAGTCTTGTGATTGATACTATGCACCACCGCCATCGGTGGATACAACATGCTTCTCATAGTCTCTAACAACGCATAACGGAATCCACTCAGCATTAAAAATGTTTCTTTCCTTGGAGATTTCTGACCACCGTCCTCATAGGTATAATAACCTGAATAGAGTACAATTTCCAAACAAATAATCCATAGGATAGATAGTTGGTTTAGATGGTGGTGTTGTGGCATGAGGAACATCTGTAAAAGATAAAGCAAATACAATGAGTTTTAAGTGGACTAGAGAGGACAGATCTAGTAAGCATATATCCTTTAACTGGGTAGGCCCATGTCAGACGAATATATAAATTAAAACTTTAATTTCATGAAAGTTATTTCTTACAATTATATATTATAATTACCAAATGTTAGTAGCGTGTTCGGTGGAAATCATGTGAAAAGTTACACGAGTGCATAAAATAAAATAATAACCTATTTTCAAATTTAAAGCAAGATGTAATTGCATTTAGATTTGAGTCATTTTCTGAAACATTTTACATAAACCATATCGATACTTAAACTTTCACATATATATTTCCACATTATGCATAGACCAAAGGAATTTTGCAAAAGATAATTCACATAACATAAGCTGTTTGCGAAGGATATGGTATAATCATGACAGAAATTTGGAATTGGAATTCAATTTTAGTTTGTAATCAATATCCCCCATTATCCATTCTTTATAATATTTGATAGCAGTAAACATGTATATCTCTGCCCTCGTAACGTTTTTGAATGATATAACTCTCTTATGCATTAAATCAATTGCAAATACATCATTGCCATATACAGATAGAAGGATAATATCATCATGACTAATAATAGGAGATCGCAAAAATGAATAGTCAGAAAACTCGCTATAAAGCAATTCTAGAATTTTAGTAGAAGTAGGTTTCGTATTCTTTTTTTGTTCTCCTATCCCTATTTCATCATCCTCTTGGCCAAGATAAATTAACAACCCAAATGCAACAAATCCCTTCATAGATTTAGGATCACAGATTACAGAAAATCTTATCATTCCATCATCTTTTAATTTACTGAGAGTTCTGTTAACAGTCTTTGTGGAAACAGATATGATATTACTTATATCTGCAAGTCTAAGCTGTAGATTTGAAATTAGGTATCTTAATACTTTTAAATCTGTTGATGTTAGGTAAGGCTTCTGTGGATCCTTTAGATCATATATTTTTGATTCAACACTTTTGTTATTTTTTTATCCGAATTACCTTTTCTATAAAGTCTATGGTAAATAATGAATTCACAATCTGGTCATCCAGCACATTTTCTTTGGCCCCGTTTACTTCTCTAATAGATACACAAAATATAGAAACCCCTCCTAATATCTCAATTTCAGCGAGAATATCACCAATCTGAACAATCTTATCAATGACTATTTTTCTGGTACTACGGTCATTGTTGCTTTTAATACTGTTATTGTGATTTGGATATTCATCTTCTCGACTTTGCTTCGTTATTATATAACAAATTCTATAACCTATCATTGTAAAATTGATGTCGGCTATAAACTCCTGGATTACACCCTCAGATACCATTTTTTTGATTCGTGTTTTTACACTATTTCTCGTTAAGTTAACAGTAGAACCAATTCTTTCATAAGATAAACGGCAATCTGTTGCCAATAAGCCTATTATTTTTAAATCCATTTTATCTAATCTATACTCATGGTTAATTCTTTTAGCAATAACACTACATTACATATTACATACTCAAGTCAGTGTCCGAATATGGCAGTGGCTCTCCCACCAAGTCTAATTAACTTCATTGTATAACACATACATGAGCAATAATAACAATACAAAAAAAAAGGACAATTATTTTAGTGACTGGTGCAACTGGAACTGTTGGCAGCGAAGTGGTAAAGCAGTTTATTTCAAGAGAATCACTGGAATATTCAAATCACCACATCAGGGCAGCTGTTCATTCAAGAAATAAATCTGGTAATATTGAATTTAGAAATGGGATGGTCGAGATAACTAATATGGATTATACTAAGAAGGAAACTATATCAAATGCATTAGATAAGGTAGACAAATTGTTCTTGCAAACGTTACTTATTCCTAACATGACTGACCTGACCTCTGATTTAATAAAAGAAGCAAAGAGAAATGACATAAAACATATAGTAAAATTATCGACCATGGGTGCTGAATCTGATCCCGAATCTACGATCTTACGATTACATAAAGAAGAGGAAAAAATAATTGAAGAATCAGGAATCCCCTATACTTTTTTGCGTCCTAATGCATTCATGCAGAATTTCATAACCCAGTTTGGTCATACAATAAGAACTCAAGGCTCATTCTATGCTCCTGCAGCCGATTCAAAGTTAGGTTTTGTAGACGCTCGAGATGTCGCGACCATCGCAGTAAAGACCCTTATGAGTTACAGTGGGACAATAGGATCGCAGCACGTAAATAAAGCATACGAGATAACCGGTGGCGACATGTTATCATATAGTCAAGCGGCAGAAATACTTTCTATGGAGGCAGGGAAAAGGATATCCTACAAAAATGTATCGGAAGAAGATGCAAGAAAAGGGATGAGACTAATGAAGATAGACGACTGGTTTGTTAATATTGTATTAGAACTATTCAGAAAAATTAGAGGAGGCTATGGATCACAGATTACAGCAACCGTAGAACAGATTATAGGAAGGAAGCCCATTTCATTTGGTCAATTCGCCAAGTATTATTCGAAATTTTTTAGTTAAGTATTCCAAAGAAGCGTAACAAAAACTGGTGGTTATAATGCAGCTGGTCTGTAACCTATCAATTATTTTCATAGCAATAAAACTGATTCATTGTATTCAATCTGACACATATATTGTTCTCCTCTTTCTGCAACCCAGATAAAATTGTTACCATATATAAGTAGCTGATTCGGTGGGATTAAGTTCCGTATGGTATAAGGGTTCGGTAGATTACAGATACGTTAGAAGATTCAAGTTAACAATAAACTTTATTTTCAGAGTATAGACTTCCAAATATTTAAAGTATAAAAAAAGGAGCTCAGTTTGGAGCTACTATTTCGACAGCTTGTTCTTGACTTGCGGATCCGTCTCCTTCTTTTACTTCATCAGCCCTAAAATAGTATCCAAGTTCACCACCGCCGTAGGTTATACCAGAGTTCTCTTTGATATTTGCATTTTCGTTCTTCTTTTGATTACTATTATTTGCACGGGACAGATCCCAATTACCTTTATCAATGAATCTAAATATAGGCTGCCATTTGTTTGGAGCTACAGTAATGTCTTTTGGTGGGATATCCAATATTGAAAAGTCTGCATCAAATTCTACAACGGTATGACCTTCACTGTTTACCCAGTGATTTATCCTATAACCCACTGTTTTATTATTGAGCGGTGGCAGATTACCAGTAAATAATTTTTCCACCTTATTTGTAATTCTTGGTGTAGTTGGATGATTGATCTCTTTAACTGCATGAATTTTTGTCTCGTCACCATCTATTTCAAACCCGCATCCATAACATCTTCCTCCCATACTGTGATCATCACCATGCCCCCCAGACATGACTTTGTACAAGATTTGATCTTTTCGCCTTAATTTCATGCGTACATATCCAGCTATCTGTCCGTTTGTAGCACTAAAGGCATCCTTAGGTTTTGAGTATAATGAATTTCTCGGCTTATTATCGTCACCATGTTCTGAATATTTTGGACCTGAAAATTTTGTTGCCTCCTGACCTCCTTGTTTTTTAGTATATTTTAGCGCAATTGATGAACGTGAGACATCCGGAGGATGGACTGTTAAATCCCATTCAAGCCAAGTCTTGTATTGTAAGGCATCTTCTTTTGAATCAAACATATCAGCAATATTTGTTTCTCCGTCGGTAATTTTCCACTTGTCAGAGGGATTATTCATTCGCATGATAACCCAAGCATCAGGTTCCATTCGAGGATCCTTATCTCTTTGATCGCGACCACTTGCGGGTTTTACTGGTTCTGTTAGTATTTCCATACATCTATTGTAATAGTCTGTTATTTATATATATTGTTAATAAAACCCAATACCTTGTATTTGTAAGATGTAAATTGCATGTTAAAAAGGCAAATGGCCACAGTCTCCATATTTGAATTTCATCGATCTGAAACTAACAAAATCGGTTTTATTATCCATATCAAAACATTTAAATAAATATATTGTATTGTTATAATATGCAAATAAATGCCAATATCAAACAATTAGACTCCAAGGAATATAAATTGATACTAGATTCCACCAGGTTCCCTGTAAGTGAATCGCATAATGAGGTTATAGCGAAGGTTATAGAAAAAGCTACCAATGATTTGAAGCTTAAATTTATACCAAGTTATGGAAAACCAAAGGAAAGGACTGTGTGGTACTTAGATACAGTAGAACATGACTTTTACAAGAACAATAGTTTCACAGTAAGAGTCAAGAAAAAGAAAAAAGATAACGGAAAATTTGAGCATGATGTAACATTTAAGATAAGGACATTAGATAAAGACAAAACATTAAGTTATAATCTGCAACCCAACTCACCTCAGGAGGAGTTCAAAATAGAAGAGAAAAATATATTTGAAGAGGATATTATTTCTGAATATGGAAGTCAGTTTTCTCTTTCTACTGAACTAGAATTTAAGGAAGATAAATATCTGGCCAGATTCAAAGATGCAATCTGTGAGGATGTACTATCCATATTTCCTAGCATAAAACTGGATGTTTTAGGAGATAAAACTCTCACTAATGTAAATGGATTAAAAGTACAAGAAATTACATATGAATTAGGGGAAATATTATTTGAAGACAACATACAAGCTAAGATGGAACTCAGTATATGGTATTTAGAAAGTGATCTAAAAAAAATTGCAGAAATGAAACCAATAATAGAGGAATTTGATATAGAAGTCTCTTTGAAAAACTCTGATATAAACAATAATAATACAGAAAATCCATTTAGTGGGCCATCAATCGAAGTAATTGAAGATCTTTATAAAAAAATCCAATGTGAATCTATTGTTAACCTCAATGGAACCACAAAAACTAAGTTTATTTACAACTATGATAAACAGGAGACCTAATCTCAAAATTTTTATGATTACAATATGCTTAATATGCAAGATGTTTGAAATTAGACAAGCAACCTATTTAATTACTATAAAATAGGAAAGTTTGAATCTAGTTTACAGGTTAAATGAATGAGTCTTTTTGCAATCTGGCAGAACGTTCAACTATCTTTTATGTAAATACATTGTATAGACGGTATTCTGTGAAACAAAGTTTCGCACGGTATAAGGATTCGAATATGATGTCATTTCCACAATTGATTAAACCTTGTTAATATATATCATTTGGAACATTTTCAACATAAAACGATTATCCTTGTTCAAATAGAATTTATTGAATTTGTAATTCTGAAACCCATTTTAAAATATATGTTAGATAATTTGCAAGCCTAACTGATTAAATTGCATTATTTTATCTCCCTTGAACTTAAGATATGTGATGATAATGAAGAAATAAAACTATAGTGTAAGCTACCCCAATCTAAGAGATTTTCAGTAGGATAAAATATAAGTCAGAGGTTATGATGAAATATACAAACCAATATTATATAGTGACAAAGTCAAAAATTTAAATCAATGAATAAATTATGTTCCAATTATTGGAATTTAGGAAATGGAGTATCCATAATTATCGCCCTGTTTCCCTACTTGTAAATAAAAACGACTCATTAATTCACCCCCCTTGGCCTTTAAGGACTTTTTTTTGATTTTTTTCTTCCATCAGGCTCTGGTTTTACTTCCCCATCAGGCTCTGGTTTTACTTCCCCATCAGGCTCTGGTTTTACTTCCCCATCAGGCTCTGGTTTTACTTCCCCATCAGGCTCTGGTTTTACTTCCCCATCAGGCTCTGGTTTTACTTCCCCATCAGGCTCTGGTTTTACTTCCCCATCAGGCTCTGGTTTTACTTCCCCATCAGGCTCTGGTTTTACTTCCCCATCAGGCTCTGGTTTTACTTCCCCATCAGGCTCTGGTTTTACTTCCCCATCAGGCTCTGGTTTTATACCTAACCTAGAATTTGCAAATTTAATCAATGCACGTATTACCTCATCCGTTATTAATCCAACCGCTAAACTGATTACCGATATAGTATACACGGCATTATAGTTACCAAGTCCGATTATAGTAACCAGAAAATACATCGCGACTGCTAAGACAGGGGCCAAAAACAGCAATGATAAATCTTCTAACGACTGATAAAAGGACTGGACGTGAGATTTCTTGTGGAAGGTGATTTTGTTTAGTCGGGTTTTAATAGTTTCAGTTTTTCCATTTTCAAATTCATCTCTTATCTTTTTGATCCTATTTGATGTTTCATACAAAAATCTTAGATATCCACCGATCATGCCAAATATGATCACATACAAAGGAATCTGAATACCAGTAGCATAACCCGAACGAAAATCACCACCTATGTTAAACATCCATTCACCACCATCGTGTTTAACAGATCCTCCTGGAATTCCTTTCTGAACCAATCCTACCGGAGCACCAGAACCAAAAGGTTGATCTACGAATGCAAATCCAAAAAGTATAGGCATAACCATTCCAGTTATGAATACAAATCTAAGTACTTCTGTTGCAATAGTACTAGATAATAGAGTAATGGAAAGAATAAGTCCAATGAATGACAGAAATGCAATAAGCATTATGTAGAAAGGTCTAGTTTCGAAGAATTCCGTAATATTAACGGTTGTCTCCGACTTTATTAGAGGTGAAGTGTTATCTATGTTCGTTCCTACAAGGGTCCCCTGAATTCGATAATCTCCCCTCTTTTCAAATATAGCTCCAAAGTTGTCATCATAAATTCCTGAAGTATGGAAAGATTTATCAATGATCACATTTTTTTCACCATAAATTTCAGATACTTTAATGTTAACAAACGCGTCAGCAGGACACCCTTGTTTATCAAATACGAATGTAAATATTCTTACGAATTGCCCTGGCGTATACCGTGTTTTTTCCGTGTCTATTGTCAGGGTTTCTGGTATGGCTGTGGTATTTGCAAACTTCTTGATGCTGCAGGAATTTGATATTTCGCTAAATCCCACACTCGACTCATCGTTTTTAGGCACCTTGGTACCATCGAGAGTATTTTGTGGAGAACCTTCCGATGTTTTATTGGGTGAAGATGAATCTGAAACATTTGACTCATCTGTGTCCGAATTGCTGTATGAATAATAGTTTTCCTGAGAAAATACCAGGCCAGTGTTACCAATGACAAATGATGTTAACATAATGATACTGGTGGAAAAATAACACAAAAAAAAACAACTCTTGTTTTTGTATGCTTTTGTAATTTATTGGTAAATATTTAAATTTTTCTGCATAGATTCGAATTACGATTGCAGGATTTGTTCTGAATAGACTAGCATTTTACAACACAAATACATGAATAATTTTTGATCTCGCATATACGGACAATACTATTATTGTGTGTTCTAGTCGGTAAATTTTTTACAAATTCTAGAAGTTCGAGTATAATTTTATGAAATTATTTTAGTTGAATGTTTATTTCAACTACCAACAAAAAATTTTTTAGTTACAATTATTATTGGGCTATCAGGACAGTATCAAACATTTTTTACTATCGGATGTTAAGAATCAGTCTTGGAAAAGAGCAGACGAACATCTAAAATATCGATAGTTAAAAGGATGTCCTTACGCATATTCTAGAAATATTACATGAGTAAAGCATGCTTATTCTGTAACCCTGTCTCCAACACTAAAAGATATGGGAAAACTCCTTATTTTATAGTAGAAATTTCAAAACTTTCCTGAATTAAGTTTGTGAAACTAGGGCCTTAGACGTCCACCACTTTACTATAATCGGTAACATTTAATTTATAAAAGATTCTCAATATATACGCATAGGATGGAATCCGTTGACACTTATTCTCCATAACTAACAGAGTTATAAACTATTAATAAATAATAAAGTGGTTTCATATACATACTATCTCAATATTCATCAATATTGCCATATAAACCCCAAATCATACAGAAACGTTTTATAATAAGTAAGTCTAAATAAGAAATACAATGTCAATAAATGAACATGTTAAACCAAACGGTTGGGGCGCTAACCTTGATCCAAATAATTGGAAAGTTACCAATATGCAAGACGATCCAAACTTATTCAAAGTTGTAGACAAAAATGAGGTAAATGTAGCTCATAAATTCCAAACTCAGGCTGATGCAGAACAATTTATAGAATTTCACAAGTCCAAACAACTTGAGTGTGGGAATGGAAAAGTGTGGAATTACCTTAAGAATCAATGTGAAGTTACTGGAAATGATGGAGATAATGGAATTAAGACTATTTATAAGATGACTGGAAAAAAAGCTGAAGGCATAAACCACGTTCAGAATATTCATTGCAGTGGTCATGCTGCAGCTTCCAGACGGGGGGATTTTGATCATGTAGGCTTTATTAATCAAGAAGCAACTGTAGTAGTTCAATTTACTACGGATTGTAAATGTGGCGATGAGCTTACGATAAAACACTGGGGTGGAAAACACAGTGATAACGATAACAGTTGTTTTGAGATAGGTTGTGTAAACCAGAGTGGAAAAGTTGGTCGTATGGGCGAGGGATTTCATCCGTACACCAGTAGCCCAAAGCCCACTAAAGTATTTGCTAATATCGGTAGTGTAAAAGGTGCAAAGATTGGAGTCAAGAGTATAGTCTGGAAAACAAATGATGGTGGACACCATGAGATGTGGATAGATAAAACGGCTACTGGTAACAATTGGGAAAAAGTAGCAGAGTGGAATTTCACATCATGGGGATCCAAAGGAAGTGATGGAATGTGGCATGATGATCATGGAAAGAATACAACTCAAATACCATCGAACCATACAATTGAATTCAGATGTGATTGTGACGGTGCAAAGTTCAGTGATATGAGTGTAGTCGAAATTGTACCAGGTGTTAAGGCCTAAATAAAAATCAGGGGGTACCTACGTCCATAGATGACTCACATGGACCGTTGGGTCCTAAAGCCAACCCCATTTCTGGGCAGGTTGCCCTCCATCCATCTATATATCCTTGTCCGAAGCTTTCTGAAGCATTATAATTTGAAAGCTTTATCTGATGAAATACCATTGCATGGGCATCTTTTACGCCTTCATCATAGCCTTTTTTGTAATCTGAGCTATTTTGTGCCATTGCGTTTTGTATCCCCATTATCACAAATATTATAAATATGCCGATAATAATCGCGCTCATTTTCTATTCCTCCACGAGGTTGAACTATTTCCCGTATAACAGTACAACAAAGTAAAGTTATCGTCACTCGACGTATCTGGATTAACAGGACAAGACCCTGCATCTTTACGCAATACATAGTCAGATATAGGAAACACGATTCCCTCACATGGATCAAGTATACAATAGGATCGATTTTGTGTAGCTGTAAACATTCTATTAATACAATTATGATGACCAAATATGTATAGTTATATCAACGTACTATAACCACGATTGATACTTAAATTTTGAACTCATCATTGTTGATTCTTTGAGTTTTGTCATCATCAGAATTAATTTGATATAGTTTACTCAGCTTTCTTCACCTATCTTCTTTAATTATCTCAGTATGTTCTAATACCAAAGGATTGAATTGATAATATCACAGAATTCGAAACAAAATTTAATATTAAATATTAAAGGTAAAAGGTAAGTTTAATCCAAGAACTGCATTATTAAATTATGAAAGAGAGGTAAGAGTCACAATATATTATACAAATTAATTATTTTGAATTGAAAGGTTTGGAAAAATTCCCTACTAGTCTGATATGTTAGATATTCACAGACTAATATTGAACATCAACCGAAAAAATTGATAACTAATGATAAAGGGTTCACAGTTGAGTCTTCTACAGATGGCTCAGGTCTCTTCATAAAGGGTGATAATGAGATATCTAACATGTCATAATTAGGTATTCTAAGCAGTAGGACTCCAACGTACTTTTTTCTATTCAAGACAATAATTTTGACTAGTATGCTAAATTAATTAACTGTAATGTAGTTACTATTAATTTATTATTAGGGTTAGATTGTATCCAGATCCTCTCTTCTTTATGCTCATCGATTATTCTGTGGGATTAAGTTCCCTATACTATGCGGGTTCGGTGGGATGAGTAGTAAATTTCACACAAGTTCAGAATGATAATTGAAAAACTTTCAATATTCAATGTATTTATTTTATCTTAATAAATTAAAGTGAAACGGCGAATTACAAAAAATTATTACCAACCTTGAATTTAATTATCTAAAATTCTCTTTTAATGACTATTAATAGTTAATTCTAGCCATAACAATGTTAAGTTGGTGGTATGATAACCATGAATTAAAAACCAAGATATTATTTATCGGAAGTGATTTTCTAACTGCATTAGTCTTATAAGTTGTCTGACTTCACAATATTTTAAATTCTTTCACTACTTCTGCTAATTAATTCGACTGGAGTTTTTAATCTGGCAATATCTCTTCCAAATATAGTATCAGTAGTCCAATCAACAATGACGCGGAACTTGTGAGCTCTTGACGGAATTTTGTTAAGATAAAAAGTTCGCCAAATAAACCAAGCCACAATTCCTAAAATTTTAATACCAAAAATTACACCAACACCTTTTCTTTTTCCTACTGTAGCCATCGTACCTCTAGTTTTATAATCAAATCTCTCTAGCAATGTATACTTTTGAGTCAATTCATATTTAACTAAAGAAGCAATGTTTTTGCCTGCTATTTCACCTTGTCTTATTGCGTGTTGAGCTGTAGGCGGGCAAGGTAAACCAGTTTGAGGATCGATTATTGAAGCACAATCACCTACTGCAAAAACATTCTCAGATGAACCCACTTGTAAAAACTCATTGGTTAACAGTCGACCTTTCCTATCTTTCCCTAATGTAACAGATTCCAAAACATTTTCAGTGGTAACACCAGCCGTCCATATTACAGTATAAGTCGAGATATTGTCTTGATCACCTAAATAAACATACAGGGAGGTTTCATCAATACTATCATTTTCTTTAGAGATAGAATAATATGTTGCAAGGGGGCTTCTATCAATAGTATTATGTACAAATAGACTTTCATTAGTTTTAACAATGGAACCTCTTTGAATATTGTGAACCCTATTCGATAATAAGACATTGACTCCATTTTTTCGTAACTCCTTTAATGCGAAAGCCCCAAGTCGTTCATCCATTTCAGGAATAATCTTTGGTCCAGAATTAACAAGAACAATTTCGATCTCAGAAATATCTATGCTATGATAGAATTCTTTGATACATCCTCTTACAAATTCGTTGATTTCTCCAGCTGTTTCAACTCCAGAAAAACCTCCACCAACTATAACATACCTTAGCAGATTCCTCTTTCGTCTATACTCAGTCGGATTGTTATTGTCAAGTATATCAGCTTGCTCTAAAGTACTTATTATATGGCTTCGAATTAGATTTGCATCTTCTAGGCTCTTCATGCTAAATGTAACTTGTTTTAATTTTTCATTACCATGATAGTTAGTTTTACCCCCTAAGCCAAACAAGAGATAATCATAACAAATCTTAAAATGATTAAAAGGATCAACATCTTGCTCAGATGAATTATTCCCATTTCTATTCTGCATGGTACGACCACCAATGACCCTGTTTTTTAGATAAATGATCTTTTTTACGGTATCTATATTTTCAACCTCGGCTTCTATAAAGCGAGCCCGTTTACAAAAAGATCTGATAGGAACTGCGATATGTGAAGTTTCAATCATACCAGAAACCACTTCATGAAGCATAGGAGTAAATAAAAAGAAATTATCTTTATTGACGATGGTAATATCGACTTGTATTTCATTTTCAAAATCTCGTTGCAATTTTTTTAATGCTTCAATGCCTCCAAAACCTCCACCTAGTATTACAATCCTTATTTGAGGAATTTTTTCACTATGGATTTGACTTAGATGTTTATTCATTAGATCAATTCTTGAAAAAGATATATTACATCTTGGACACCTAAACCGTTTTCCTAGTTTGATAGTCAAATAAGAAGAAACAAGTCCAAGAGAAATTCCAAAAATAAGGTTTCTAATGAAACTTTGAACTAATGCAATTACCAAGTTCTTGTGGATATTTTCTAACACTTGTTGCTCGGTTAATCCAGGATTCATAGAAACTAATGTTTTAGAAGTTTCAGGATCAAGTATAAACTGTTGGACTGGTATAGCCCAGAACAGGAAAACAACCGTAGCTGTGAATAAACCATATAGTAACCCATTTACTGGTTTACTGATTTCTAACAATCCTGTTTTGTAAAGGAAAACTCCTAATACAATTCCAATAGATAATGCAGTTACAAAATGAATTAGAATACCTGCCAAAACAGTATACTGAGAATATACACCTACCACATGTCCAAAAATTATCCAAACAGTGTGATAATTACCTTGTGAGATTATACCATAAATTGTGTCAGGTAGCATCATTAGCACACCACCCACCATTGCACCCACTATAACAAAGAATACCTCCCTGCGAAATGAAAAATCAATGCGGACTTTTTCTATAGGCTTTGTCATGGAGAAGTATTAGTAAAAAATTATAAATCATTGCACATGATTCATTTTAAATCACAATTTAAACATACATACAGATCCAAAAGATATCGAGGTCGTCGATGATGAACTATAAAAAGCATTATTAATCTCTTTTATTGTGTATGCAGAAAAAATTTCATCCTTTGCTCCATTACCCTTAAGAATTATGGCAGGAATTGCCTTTATACTACATGGATTACCAAAGTTTGGAGATTTGTTGGGAACTCAAGGCTTTTTTGCTTCTGTTGGTATACCGGCTGAAATGGCACTAATAATTGGATTATTAGAAGTAGTTGGAGGAATCTTGTTAATTGTTGGTTTAATAACAAGAATAACAGCAATACTTTTTACTATAGAGATGATTTGTGCCATTCTCATTGTTAAGGCGGGTAATGGCTTTATGGGTCAAGGAGGCTTTGAAGTTGATTTGTTGTTAATGTCTATTGCAATTAGTCTAGCACTATCTGGACCAGGTAGAGTATCGATAGAACGGGATATAATAAAGCGAGAAATATTTCCGAAAATATCATACAGAAAGATACCAGATAAGAACTTGACTTGAAATTTTGATTATTCTAATCAACCATTCTTATTCCTATGTCGATACCGTAATTAGTATTGGATTCGATGGGATGAGTAGTAAATTTCACATATTTTTATAACTTTAAGCGGTTAATGCATCCAATTTCGTCCTTTTTAAGAAGACTCTGAAATCAACTAGTTTATATTCCTGCATAAAGCACATAAATCTTTCAATTTCATGCCCATAGTCTGTTTAAAAGATACTATAGGTAGGACTGCTATATTAATATTAGAATGATAATTGCTCATTTCATTGAAAGTACTTACGGGTTAGTTATTCATAGATAGATGAATGATTTCTTTGCGAAGGATTATTGAATTTTAGACCTTTAGAAGCCTTTCTTATATCCTCGTTAGTTAATACCTTTTTTTTCTTACGTATTTCATTCAAATTATTGACATCTATCGCTCCGGTATCATCACCTACTACCTCATCGTTAGGAGAAGCTTTTGCATTTTGAGTAGAAGATATGCCAGTATCATCTGATACGAAAGTATAATTATCGTCATTTTTCTGATTATCTTTTAATATTCTAATTTTTGATTTCTTTTTCATTATTTTCACCTTTCTGAACAATTTTAGATTTTCTTTGAATTTGTTTAGCAATCGGTAATCAAATAAAAATTAGACCTTCAAAGGAATAATTACAATGACAATTAGATTACTAGATAAAATATACTAAACAGAAAAACTCAAGGAAGAAAGTCTAACAAATTATTCTAACTTGTAATAGATCCAAATATATTTAAAATTTGCTATTTCTTTTTAGATTATACTTACTTAATGCTTATGGTTAGGTAAATATTGATTGGCTGGCGAAAAAGGTGCAAATAACAATAATAATGATAGTGATAATGATAAACCACTCACACTTGGTTTACGTCCAAACATCAATCAATTCTTAATCCTTGTATTGGTTAATGCTTTCGTTGGTTCCATGATTGGAATGGAACAAACCGTAGTTCCTCTAATAGGAGCAAAGGAATTCGATATTCAATCTAACGCTTTGATAGTATCTTTTATTGCAAGCTTTGGATTAGTCAAAGCAATTCTAAATCTTTTTGCAGGTAAAATCTCTGATAAATGGAGTAGAAAAAATGTATTAATTCTGGGGTGGCTGTTTGGGATACCTGTTCCCATCATATTGTTAGTAGCGCCAGATTGGAACTGGATTATAGTTGCAAATGTATTTCTCGGTATCAATCAAGGACTGGCATGGTCAATGACAGTTAATATGAAGATAGATCTTGTAGGAAAAGAGAAGAGAGGATTTGCCCTTGGATTCAACGAGTTTTCAGGATACTTTGCTGTATCTATCGTGGGTTTTGTAACTGGATATATTGCATCCATATACGGCTTAAAGCCATACCCATTTTACTTTGGAATTGTTTTTGCTGTTCTCGGACTTTTGATATCGTGGTTAATAGTGAAAGATACAAGAAAATTTACTCTATTAGAGATAAGGAGGCAAGATGAAGATACGCCTGTTGAGAGTAACGACGATGTTAACTTGAATCGAAATTTGGATTTTGTTAAAGTATTTTTGTATACTTCATGGAAAGATCGTTCCTTGTTTGCTATTAGTCAATCTGGATTAGTAAACAATTTAATATTTGGAGTTTCATGGGGTTTATTTACCTTATATTTTTCATCCTACGGTTTGGGCACATCTGATGTCGGGTTTTTGAAAGCATTGCATCCAGGTATATGGGGAATTTTGCAACTTGTTACAGGATTTATGTCTGACAAGATAGGGAGGAAAATTCTCATTTTTCCAGGAATGTTCATTCAGAGCATAGGAGTGTGGATCATTCTATACTCGCAAGAATTCGTGGGTTGGGTTTTAGGAATGGCATTGTTAGGTTCAGGAACCGCGTTAGTGTATCCTACTTTACTTGCAGCAATTGGTGATATAGCGCACCCTAACTGGCGAGCAACATCACTGGGAGTTTACAGATTTTGGAGAGATATGGGATTTGTTATTGGAGCAATTGGAATTGGATATATTGCCGATTTATTTGGCATGTTTATTGCAATTCAGATAGTTGCATTAATTGGAATAGCATCGGGTATTGTTGTTATATTTTTAATGAAGGAAACAAAAAATAAGAAATAATTTATTTCAATATTTATTATCTAGGAGCATAAAATATCACTGCCGCTCCTACAAGAACTATCATCCCTCCAATGATTTCATATTTATCAGGTCTTTTTTTGTCAATCAATAAACCCCAAATAATTGCCATAACCACAAATACTCCACCATATGATGCGTATACTCTACCAAAATTGGACGGCTGAAGTGTTGGAATGATTCCATAAATAAATAGAATGGCTCCTCCAACTAAAGCTAAACTTTTGTTCCTTTTCTCTCTTAACCACAGCCATACAAGATATCCACCGCCAATTTCACACAGTGCAGCAATTACAAACAGCCCGAATGTGGATGCGATAAATGAGATATTATAGTCAGTTAGAGGGATCGATTCCAATCTCTTCTTTCTCTTTCCTTGGATAGTAGAATATGATAATGACGCCTATAATTGCAGTTATCGTTCCAGCTATATCGTATATATCAGGAATAATTCCTTCAAAAAAATATCCCCAACCTATAGCCATTACAATAAAAATTCCTCCATACGCGGCATAAGTTCTATGAAAATTAGCTTTTTGGAAAGTTGGGATAACTCCATACATAAACAATACCATTCCTCCGAATACCCCAAAAATCCAACTGTAACTTTCTCTTAACCACAGCCATACAAGATATCCACCGCCAATTTCACACAGTCCTGCCATGAGAAAGAGAAAAATAGAATAAATTACATTTCTATGCTTGGATAACAACTTTTTGCTAAATGATATTTGATATTTTAGTTTACCTACTTTTTCTTATAATTCTCATATGAAGAGTTTAACTCACAAAATAAGCTATTTAATTCTAAACTACTATTTTTCATATGATTTAATGAACAACTGTTCTTTAACCTACGACTCAAAGTGTACAATGCTACAATCAAAATATCTAATGAAATTAGTCTTAGTGGATCTGATAATTTGTAAGAAATGACGTAGCAATGATGCCTGCACTTCCAAAAGTAGAAATTATTTCAAACCCTATTGAAGAACAACTAGCACAGAAGCTAGCTATTATTGTCAAAAACGAACTGGATATCAAGACTATGTGTGATTAGGCAAAATGGAATTCCAACTATTTTGTGTTTGACCATTTTCTCATCCATTGAAGTAAGTTAATTATAGACTCTACTAGTTCTTGTCCTTTAGTCGTAAGACGATATTCGACTCTGGGGGGAATTTCATTAAAATATTGCCTATGTAGAATCCTATTCTTTTCAAGATCCCTTAAGCGAGTGGTAAGAGTTTTGCTACTAAAGCCTTTCATTGAATTCTTAAAAGTCAAATATCTTACAGGATCAGTGGAGCAACAAAGAGGTATCAGGATTTCTAAAGTTCCTCTTTTGGTAATAATATTTCTCAACTCCGATGTTTCTTTCATTAAACTTTCTATACTATATCCATGAAAATTACATGCATTAGTATTGTCATTATCAAGTATGGGTAATTTTTTAGAAGATTTTCCTCTAATTACAGCGGAGTTTTCTCCTATTAGTTTCTCTGATTGCACTTACTTTACCAAATTACTCTTGCTAACTTAAATAGTTTCTTTAGTAAACCTATACCTATGGATAAACAATTACATTTAAAAGAAAAAATCAAAGAGCAATACGGAAAGATTGCTGTTGATGGAAATTCAAACTCTTGTTGTATGCCATCTAGCGATTGTTGCAGTACTTCATCCGAGGTTGTCCTTACTCCATTCGAATCATCAAAAGCTGTTGGATATGAATCTGACAAATTAAAGCTTGTTCCTGAATCTTCTGTGTTAGGTGTGGGTTGTGGAAATCCTACAAGGTTTGCAGATATAGGAGAAGGTGATAGCGTAGTCGACCTGGGTTCAGGGGCAGGAATAGATGTGTTCCTTGCAGCTAATATTGTAAAGGAAAGAGGAAAAGTCATTGGAATTGATATGACAGAAAATATGCTCAAAAAGGCTAGGGAGAATGCTAAGAAACATGGTTATACAAATGTTGAGTTTAGACATGGGGATATTGAACAAAGTATACCTGTAGAAGATAATTCGGTTGATCTAGTCATAAGTAACTGTGTTATTAATTTGACAACAAATAAAGTGAATACCTTTAGGGAAGTATACAGAATTCTGAAATCCGGAGGAAAAGGAAAAATGATAATATCTGATTTGATTACGTCTAAAGAAATAGACGAGGATTTAGTAAATACAGAAAACTGGTGTAGTTGTATCGATGGTGCACTTACAAAAGAAAATTATTTAGATAGTATTAAAAAAGCTGGATTTACCAACATCGAGATACTTGATGAGAAACTGTATATGGAGTTAGAAGACAAGACAGGTCTAGAAAAAAGAAAAATTAGTAGTATTTCCATTAGAGCTGTTAAAGAGTAGATAGATTGAGAAAGAAGCGATTTATTTGAATTTCTCTTTTGGTAAACAAGATCATGAGGATACAAACAAAATTATCCTTTTTGTTTGTGTTCAAAATGCTGGAAGAAGCCAGATGGCAGAAGGTTTTTTCAAAAAGTATGCTCCGAAAGGTTATGAGGCTGTAAGTGCTGGTACAGTTCCCACCTCTCAAATCAATCCAATCGCGGTAGATGTTATGGAGGAGGTTGGAATAGATATTAGTAAACAAAAACCCAAGGATTTGACAGAAGATATGATGCGGAATGCAACGGCGATTATCAATATGGGTTGTATGGATGATAAATTCTGTCCGGCTTTAATTGTTCCCAAAGTCCTAGACTGGGGGATAGATGATCCAAAAGGTAAACCAATAGAGAAAGTAAGAGAAATAAGAGATGAAATTGAAAAAAGGGTATTGGAAATAGTTAAGGCTGCGGAGAATGATGAAATTCCAATCTAGCATAATCGAAGCTAGTTGTATTGCCATCATATTCATGAATGGATTTTTATGTCAAAGGAATCTACTTTTGAATCAGTAGTCAATAAACTAACTGTTGATCAAAAAAGGTTTGTTGCAGAGATCATAGGAACATTTATCGTAGTTGTTCTAGCCACAGGTTCAGTTGTCATTGATTCAAAATTGGATGGTATTCTTGGTCTGCCATTTATCGTATTTGCTCCTTTTGTAGGAGTTGCAGTAGGTGTATATCTATTTGGTAAAATTTCTATGGCTCATTTTAATCCTGCTGTATCGATTGGTTTTCTAATCACAAAGCACATCACAAAGAAGCAATTAGGTTTGTACCTTCTAGCTGAGATTGTTGGTGCTCTATTAGCAAGCTTTTTTGTAAGTATAATAATTGGAAAGGAAGCAAATCTCGGCGCTAATGCACCCAATTATTCATATCCTCTACCTATGATATTTGGAGTAGAAGTTTTAGCATCAGCTTTTTTGATGGCAGTAATATTGATTGTCGTTTATACAAAAGGCTTGAAAGGATTTGGAGGTATTGCTATCGGAGGTATCGTTGGATTAGACATATTCTTTTTGGCTTTTATATCAGGCGCATCCATGAACCCTGCTCGTTCACTAGCTCCAGCATTGCTATCTGGAGTATGGGATGATCTATGGCTATACTGGACTGCAACATTTGCAGGTACTTCAATTATTGCATTAATATTTAGAAAAAGGTTTGAATGATAAATATTATCCCACTAGTAGCCACATTTAGAACATAATCTCCTGTGATGGGATGAGTAGTAAATTTCATACTAGTTCACAATTATTTTTGAAGGGATTACAATGCTAATTGCAATTATTACATCATCAAAGATTATTATTAAACAAAATTATTCATGAGGTATCATTACGAACCGAGTTGGATAAAGATATCAAATAATAATTGGATTAAGGTTTCTATTTATCGGAAACCATTCTCAACACATTTGGGATTCACTCTAAAGACGATTAAGATTTGGAAAAAAAATGAAAAATTCTAAATCCCAAAAGGATAAAACAATTACTTAGCAGACCTTATATGATTCAAAAATATTTTTTTCAAAATTCTCCCACAATAAATGACTTCGTGCATACTGATATGACTTCACACGTTTAGAATAAAGATCATCCATATTGTTGCTTAAATTTTCTAATTTATTTATCAGTTCATCAAAATCATCAAATAAAATGCAATGTTCTTTAAGATTCTCTGCTACCGAGGCTAAATCAGAAGTCAGGGATACATATAGACCCGAGTGAGCATATTCATATGCTTTATTTGGATTACTATAAGGATGAAACCAATGTTTCTTAAAAGGAATCAATCCAATTGAATTTCTATGCATTTCATCATACATTTGACTCCTGCTTAAGTATCCATGATAAATTACTCTATTAGTTGATCGTTTGTTCCAGCCTAACACATTTAACTTTCCCACATTAAATTTTTCAAAGATGTTAAAAAAGCCATCCAAATCCATGTGCAGTGATTTAATAGGATTAGTGAGTTGTATACCTGCATAAACTGAAGACAATTTATCATGATAAATTGGTTCTCTTATATTCTCAATTTCTTTAAAGGCAGGAAAGTTTGGAACCAAAAATATTCGTTTGCCGATCTTTTTAAATTCATTTAGGATCGTATTTGACACTGTAATCGTAGGGTGATTCATTATCAAATCATTTTCTGCTTTTGACCAAGATCTAGCAAATTTACTATTTAAAAAATTTACTACTAATTTTCTGGCTAAACTCTTGGTGCTCAAAGATCCCGCTTTTACGCTTTTTATATAAAAAGAGTAAGCCTCGATTTTTATTTTTGCATACATTGACCAATATTCATGATCGTCATAAACAAGAGGGTAATCACCTATTTCAGTAGCCATTTTTGCGGAAAAAATGTTGTGAGCATGTATTATGTCAGGTTGGACTTCTTTTATGATTTTTGTCATTTGTTTTTTAACCAAGCCCCAATAGTACGGTAACTTGTTCCTAGCATGGGAAGTCCATGTAATCCCATATTGTTTTTCAAAATTGGAATGTGAATTGGAATTGGAAATTAGTGAATTAGGACCACAAAAATAAACCAAATCACCCCTTTTCCTCGAACTAGAAGCTGATTTCTCTACTCGCCAGTCTGGTAAAGGTGTATCGGACAGGTGCAGAATTTTCATTTTAGGCTTTCATATTTCATTTGTTTATTCCAGGGTTTAAGTCAAAGATAAAGTAGAATTATTTATTAATCAAAAGTGGAAACATTTCTGAATTCATAAATTTATGAAATAAGGGGTCAAAATAATGTTGCAACTCAGCATCTTCCCATATTTTGATCATTGATTTATGTTGAATAGATAGGCTCATCCAACTTTTCCATGATTGCCATTGTAAATCGTCAATTTCCATATTCTTTCGCT
Organism: Candidatus Nitrosocosmicus agrestis; assembly: GCF_008389435.1. Lineage (GTDB taxonomy): Archaea > Thermoproteota > Nitrososphaeria > Nitrososphaerales > Nitrososphaeraceae > Nitrosocosmicus > Nitrosocosmicus agrestis. The sequence continues at coordinate 71,769 of NZ_VUYS01000002.1, forward strand.
TTTCAAAGACTTCAGCAAATGTATTAAGAAGATGATATCCCAAAGCTTCATCGTGAGTGCATTTCTCAGGTATACTGAGTATTTTCATTCTTTCATTATTTTTCATTATCATGCGATTGTATCCGAAATAACTTACACCAAAAAAAGAATAATTGGAACTATTAATTTCAGCATCTCTTGCGGATTTATTAAAAAAATTAGATAAAATTGATATAGCTTTATTGCACCTCCAATCCAAATAACCGGAATATCACACTAAACATAATGGTAAAACATGAAATTGATATATCTCAATTTGTATTAATTATTTTACAATAAACCTATCACAATTTAACATATTAAAAAATCAAGCTTATCTAATCTCTAACTATATTTTATAAATTTACCATAGATAACTTTTTTTATAATTATCATGAAAAAATATTTTGTAATTATTATCTATTGATTGAATGCTGAATTATTTTTGGTAGATTATAAAGCATAATTAAATGCGTATCTTGTTACTTGTTTTTGATACCTAGTTGATAAATATATATTCTATTTGTTGTGTTATCATTGGGAACATACTATTCAATAATTACCTGCAGAAATTCAGAAAATGACATTGAGAATAGCATAGTTTCGATTTACGATCAATCGATAAAACCTGAATATATCATCGTAATTGACGATGGCTCTAAAGACAGTACACCTACAATATTGAATCGATTAAAGCAAGAAATTCCAGTATTACACATCATTACAAACCCAGATCTTGGATACGACATCACTAGGGTGCCATTCAACTACAACAAAGCATTAAGATACATTAATGAAAATAATTTAGTTGATACTGATTATCACATGATAGCAAGTGATGATTGCATCTATGAAAAAGATTATGCCAGCAAAGTCATTTCCTATATGGACAATAATCAAGACAAGGTATTTGTTTCAGGAAATTATGAAAGAAGTAAATATAATGTACCCAGAGGATCAGGAAGATTTGTAAGGTCGTCCTATTTCAAAAGACATCATAAATTTTATCCAGAAAGAATGGGCTATGAAACAGTCATACTGTATGAATCGGAGATGAAAGGCTATAATTATGCTGTTTTAGACTATGCAAAGTATACTCATAATAGAGCTCTTGGATCAAATCATGGTTTTTCTGAAACTGGTCCTATGATGAAAATTTTAGGATATCACCCATTATTTGCCTTTAATAGGTTTTTAGTTTACTTTATCTCTGGAAAACCAATAGGAAGAAAAGGAGCTATTAGGATGTTATATGATTTCGTTTTCTATAAGCCACATAGAAACACCTTTGATATGATCTACAGCAAAGAATTAAGGGATCATATACGAAAAAAACAGTTAAAGAGATTAAGAAATGTTCAAAATAAAATTAGGACTTTATCGAGAAATTCACTACCTTACAGGGAAACTACCCTCATGGAAAAGTAGAGTGTTCGAATCTAATTATGTTCTTATTTGAAACAATTTGGATTATTCAACATTTGATACGTGTTTAACAAGTCAAGGTCGATTGCACACAAGCAATCCATGACAATTTACACGATAACGGTAAGATTTCCTATCACATAAAGTATATATTAAAATGATTTACTTTTTTGTAGCCAATCACAGTAGCTTTAAAACAGCAACCAAGTGTTCAATTGTGTTCCTTTTTATTGGTCCGAAAGCCAAGACTGTGGGAGTACTTTCAATAGTCTTTATTTTTTGATCATCCTTTACAATCTTGATTGGAAAACTTAGTTCGTGAGATAAATCAACTAACTTTGAATATAAATCATAAAATTCTTTATGAGAATTTACTTTTAAAATAATTTTTTGAGAAGCATGGAATTTCTTCCATGTTATATAAGGAATGTATTTTCTTTGGATGCATTCCTCTATAACAAATTGGGTAACATCTGCTACTTTACCTGCAATTTGTCCTTTGCTCATTTTCAAATCTGATCGTACTAAATAAATCATCACCACATTATTACCCTCCAGACTCATACCATCCAATTCTCAAATCGACTATAAACTCGTTTAGTATACCAAGTAAGATAGTTCCAAAAGTTTGGCACATTTTTGTTCCAATGATCCTTCAAAATTTAAGAAGCATAAAAATTTGTTTAATAGTGAAGGATATTGTCTTTTCGATACTTTAGACTTTAAAGCATAGGTAAAGTTTTCTAATGGAGAGATATAACTTTCCTCTCGAATACCCAAGTTATGCGAATCACTTAGTTGTGATACGTTAGGATGATTATCGTTGTATTTCAACTCTTATTTGACTAATATAGTCAAAAACCACTATTAATAGTACGCAATTGAACGCGGGTTCGGTGGTATGTGAAACAAATTTGACTCATTTTTGTCACTCAATTTTGTCATATAACAATGATATTCAAAGGTGAAATCATGAGAATATCCATAGGAGTCCAAAACAAGTTAGAAATTTTTTTTGAAATTAAAGGTGAATTAATTCCAAGGGCTACGAAAATTAATAGACGTGAATGTCATAATTATTAATCTATGAATTAACCTGTAAATATTAAACCATCTTACATGAATAATATTTTCAATATGATTAGCTGACTAGCAATCAAAATTCTATGTCAAAATAAACAAATGTTCTCCAAATTGGGTTAAAGTAAAATATTTTATATTACCATCATAATCCATTTCATAATTGTCTAATCATTGTAATTTATCTCCAATTATATTAAGTATTTTTGTTGTTATCTTGCTTGTGTTTAATTCTACTTTAGCAGGAATTTCTTCTACGTTATTTTTTCCTAATGGTGGAGGCGAGATTACCCAGAATAATTTAATGACATCGTATGTTTTTGCATCCCTGGATGAGGAAGATGATGTCAGCAACAACAACAACGAAGATGCTGGTGAAGATAGTCAAGGATTATCGGAAGAGGAATCGGGTGACAGCAACAACAACAACGAAGATGCTGGTGAAGATAGTCAAGGATTATCGGAAGAGGAATCGGGTGACAGCAGCAACAACAACGAAGATGCTGGTGAAGATAGTCAAGGATTATCGGAAGAGGAATCGGGTGACAGCAGCAACAACAACGAAGATGCTGGTGAAGATAGTCAAGGATTATCGGAAGTAGCAGAGAACGTAACCACTGTCAACCCTTCTTTAACCGCTTTGTCTGAGCCACCGCAAAATGAACAATGTCCAGCTGGATCACCAGAAGGATGCTATGTGAAACCAGCTCCTCTAAATGCTAGAGTATCATGTCAACCAGGCGAAATGGAACTAAAGAACGTTCCAGGCGGTCCTAAGGGTATCATGTGTGCACCTATTCCACCAGAGGAATGTCCAGCTGGATCACCAGAAGGATGCTATGTGAAACCAGCTCCTCTAAATGCTAGAGTATCATGTCAACCAGGCGAAATGGAACTAAAGAACGTTCCAGGCGGTCCTAAGGGTATCATGTGTGCACCTATTCCACCAGAGGAATGTCCAGCTGGATCACCAGAAGGATGCTATGTGAAACCAGCTCCTCTAAATGCTAGAGTATCATGTCAACCAGGCGAAATGGAACTAAAGAACGTTCCAGGCGGTCCTAAGGGTATCATGTGTGCACCCATCCAATCCACACAAAATCAAGAGAATCCAAACAATCCTATTGGAGAAAAGGAAATGCTATCACAAAATAACATACCGACTCTTGATGAATCCAATTCCGAAACCACAGTAACAAAATCTTCTCCAGCATCCTGTAATTCTCAAGGAATGCCATTTGATCCGATTACGGGTATGTGTAAAAATCCTCAAAGTATACAAGATTGTGCGAAGATTATGCAAAGATATGATCCAAACCAAGGAAAATGTATTAGATTTTTTTAGGCTAAACAGATATGATAACCAGTTAAGAGGAAATATATTTCATAAATCCATGTTTATTATTTCATATCTATGATAGTTCGGTGGTATATTGTATTACTACCCAAAATAATTAACGCCATCATTCATGTACGTGGAAAAAAAGATTAATTGTCTTATATCGTTACTCTCTATTGGTAGCGGGTTCGGTGGAAATCGTGTGGATATCCACATGGGTTCAAAATTCAACTATAGTGGTAGTATACAATCATAATAATCATCAACCTCCTTAACAGATATGTCAGTAAAGGATTCGGCAGTATTGATTTTTAAATGTCATATCATAGGATAGCAAAAAGAAAGGACATATTTCTATACGTGGCCATAAATAAAACCCATTTTGGTCAATTATACGAGAGGTAGAATGTTTCCAAATATAGCCTTATAACAGATCATGGATTAATTTATTGATGACAAATAAAATAATCAGTATTTCGTCTTTATCAACACATGTATTAATAATATGGCCGTTGATTTTGATGGCATCATTTATTACATTTAGCATACAGTTTGAGTCAATACTGGCCCAATCAAATATTCAGCAGGCGCCTTCACAAAAAGGTACAAATTCATCTGAAATTATATCCAATAGTATCTACACAACCCAAAGAATGGATAATTCCTTGTACGATTTATATAAAAATATGACGGTTCCTGCAGGAAAGGATATGACTTATGTAGATGTAACCACCGATGGAAAAATTGTGGCTGCAACAAGCAGTGCAGATAATCAAACATTTATCGTTAATGGGACAAATGATCAGATGATAGCGAAAATCAATGTAGGAGATGTTCCAAAAGGTGTCAAAATAAGTCCAGACAAAAAATATGTATTTGTTGCAAATGAACTACCAGGTTCTGTAAGCATTATTGATCTTGCTGATTTAAATGTTATAAAAGAGGTCAAAGTTGGCCCTGTACCACATAATATAGTGTTCTCTCCTGATGGTATAAGAGCGTATGTAACTGTTCAAGGCGGTGACAAAATTGTTATTCTCGATACAAAAACTTTTGAAATAATAGGTGAAATTCAAGACAGCAAAGGCCCGCATAACCTAGACATAACAAGTGATGGAAAACTACTCTTTGTTGCAAATGCAGGTTCAAGCGATGTTTCAGTTATAGATACAACCTCTTTGCAAATAATCAAGAAAATCCCTGTCAGTTTGGGTCATCATGGAATTGATGTTTCTCCAGACGATAAGCGTGTATATGTGTCGGGAATAGGCTCAGACAAAGTAAATGTTATTGATGCAAAGAAAATTGAACTTGTAAAACAGATTGTTGTTGGAAAGGGACCTCATGGAATACGTGCAACATCTGATGGAAAGTTTCTCCTTGTAGATGTTTCTTCTGAAAACAAAATTGTAGTAGTAGATACAAATAGCCTGGAAGTGATAAAACAAATACCAACCGGAAAAACGCCATTCTGGTTGGCCGTTCCGGGAAATCATTAAATTTTTAATTCGACATCTAAAAAATATTTTAATTTCAATTATTTTATGCTTTGTTATACAACTCGTTTGTTTCCTAAAATATTTAGATAACTTTGTTTCATAAACTATGCGAAATGATCAGACTACAATGAGCGTCTTATAATATGAGTGAAAATGCTACCTTGTTTTGATGCTTAGACAACTGGGATAAATAATTAGCAAATATGATATAAGTAAATAAGGAAGAACAACAGCCATTTTACTATTCTGATATCTTGCTTCTGTTAATAGGAGGTACAGAGGTATTTTTCATCGACTACCACATACAGACTAATAGAGAAGATGTTGTTAAAGTGTATAAAAAATAAAAACAAATTTCTATCTTTAACTTTGGTACAATAAATCTTGCATAACTGTACAGACTTGAAATTTCATAAAGCATTCGGTTCATTTGTAATATTTGTAAAGGGAAAAGTCAATTTCTGATCAAAAACTATCAATCTATTATCCAAATTGCAATCGGAGCTAATCACTCAAGATCTAATGAAGCCAAAGTTTGAATTCAAAAGAGATTTTTTCAATGAAATTTCTTTATTTATTTACCATGCGATATATGTGAAACTTTTCATTTTACACATCTCTATGTAGGATATCCAATTAAACATGGAAGATGCTTTTTAATAATTCCATTAGGGTATGACAATACTAACCGTTTCCGGAATAGAGGATGGAGAATTTTTTCCATCAACCCTTTTGAATATATCGTCGCCATAAACTACTTCAGTAGTAAATGAACTGCCTGGAGGTATATCACTTGTTAGAAATGTAAATGTATGAGTTACAGTTTGTTTTGCCGGAAAATACACATCATTTAGCCATTTAGAAATGGCAACACCTTCAGATCTAAATACGTGTATTGTACCGTGCTCATCATGGTTTCCGTTGTTTGTTACCTTGACATCTATCTTTAAAACTGTTTGGGTACCCTGTGCATAAGCATCTACGTTAAACGGACAAGCAGATGCAAATAAGGCTGCAGTAACAATTGTCGAAAGGGCAAATACAAAAGAATATTTTTTGCATAACATAGATAGAGGACCTACAGAGAGTTTATTAGAATATGTCAGATGACAACGACAACATTCCATACACAATATGAAACTATAATAGCCTTAAAACTTGTTTAATTTAATACTAAAAAACTATAATATAACAAATATTTATAATTTTTTATGTTTATTTATGAGTTTATTGGATGAACCATATGTTTTTGTGAAACTATAATTCTATTCTATAAAATCAAGGATGTTTGTTTAATATGCCATATAATTTATAGTCATTTCAACAGATGACATTTTAACTCCGAAATATACGGCCCATAAGAATTTTATTTAGCAATTTAACATCAAGAATATGAAAGCTTTTGATTTAATGTCTACAGACCTTGAGGCTGCGAGAGAAAATGCTACCATTACAGAAATTGGTACAAGGTTAATTTTACGATCTATTAATGGACTACCAATTATAGAAGAAGATGGTAAAGTTATAGGTATACTGACCATTATTGACATTCTTAGAGCAATTAAAGAAAATAAAGACCTAGATACACTTAAAGCAAAAGATTTGATGACAAGCAATCCAAAAACTGTAAATCAACAAACTGATATGATAGAAATAATCAAACTAATGGATAATGAAGGAATTGAAATGGTTCCAGTGGTAGATGAAAATAACGATAACAGGTTAATAGGAGTGGTGTCCAGAAAAGACATATTAGAAGAAAAATTTAACGAAAGATTTGTTACATTAGGTATGAAAAAAACCATTACAAAATCCATGGGAGAATAAAATAAGAGTTTGATCATTTTTAGTCTTTTATTAGGGTCAGCTCAATGATATGTATTTAATAAGTAGCGATCTCAACTGAACAGTTTCGGAGTTTATGAGCAATTATAATACTCTTGTTGCTTTCTACAACAACCAATTGACATCGAACCATTTTTTTTCTACTCCATGAGGTTTACATGCTAAGTGATACTATGATCTAGATTATTCGTAATATCCATTAGTTTTAATCATAATTATAATTATAATTTTAGTTTTAGTTTTAGTTTTATTCGATTTAAAATCTGTAGATGCAAATGTGTTATATTATTTGATTTTAGATATTCGTGAAATGCAAATATGAGATCTTAATTGAAAGGATTCTTACAATCTCATATTTTTTATAATTGTATGAGTCCTATTGGTAACGACATCATTCTTCAATCGTATATTGGCAGAGTGAAATCAATTTTGGTATAATGGCTAGATTATGAAAAACTAGTGTATAGACAGGTATCCACTACAGATTCGATTGTAAGCGAAACAAATTTGACTCATTTTTGTCATCTAGATTTATAATAATAATAATAAAGATACTCAAAGGTGAAAATTATGAGGATATTGCTACTACAAATCCCTTATTTGGGTTCGATATTATCCAGACCCGTGTTTTCCCTACAACCAACCACTATTCTGTGGGATTAAGTTCCGTATGGTATAAGGGTTCGGCGGTATGTGAAACAAAATTGGACACTAAAACCTTTTTTATTTTTGTATTTATAAATAACGATCATCGATGGGATTAAGATTTATTTACGGGGTTGGTAGTATGGGTTTAGTTAGAGAACAGATAAGATTCCATTAATTCAAAAATTAGATAATAACACCTCTACACGATTGGAGATTATTATAATTATTGTCATATCTTCAATTGTATTATCAAAGTATTAGTCCTGAATCTTTGTTAGCAACTAATTTACCAAGATGGGTTGGAGGTTCAGTTATACAATTGAATGAAAATTGTAGGATTTACTAATATCTTAGTTAGAATTTTTGAATAATTTTATTGATGGAGTTGGCATATGTCGCAGTAATATGAATTTTCATTTAATTATTAGGGCGATATAAATTGTAATTCATTGGTAATCGTGAAACTAAACATAGACTTAGGCTCTTACTTAAATAAAATCAAGTAGATGATATCATGATTGTGGGTTATTACAATTTCCTATGTATAGATATTGTTGGATCATCGATAGAAATAGATTTTCAGTTAAAAAATATAGAGGATTTACTTGCAGGAATAAAAGATTTTCTGTCTATTGCTGCTACAGAAGAAGAATTACAAACATCATTTACTGGCGATGGTGCAATAATTTGGTTCAAAAAAGATTCATTACTACCTTTACAATTAGCATTAAAGATTCATGAAAAATTTCCACCCTGTATTGAACAACAAAATTTTGGGCTAAAGATTGGTATTGCACGTAATACAGCAATAGAAATAGAATCTGCTAAATCAATTCTAGGTATTCCGGTTTGGGGTAAGGGTCCAACCTTTGCTAGGAGACTATGTGATCTATGTGATGAGGGTCATATACTACTTGATGAAAATGCCTACAAACTCTTTACTGAAAATTACAGAAAGATGACTCATGACCTGTTCGGTTTTAATATCGTTGCTGCCAGATTCTTTCAGGACCTTGGAGAATTCTTTGTAAAGCACAGAAAACCGGTTCATGTCTACAATTATTGCAATACTAAGAAAGATAAAGAATTGTTCAGTTTCGGAAATATGGATATTCCAAGAGATAAAAGAGGGTTAATTGACAGGATAGACATAAATTCGAATCTAGTAGTCCCTTTCGATCTTTTTTTAGAATCTGAAGCATTATCGTTAAAGAAGAAAATTGATAACGGTAGGGAAATAGTAATACTTGATGAATCAATAACAAATCTTTATCATGCATTATTTGAGGACGCCAATCAGTATGATTCTACCAATTTACTTCTTCCAAGTAAATTTCAAGAATATCAATTAAGAACATCTTACTTAAGCTGTCAGGCAAATATGATACGTCGGTCTAGACACGAGAACTGTAGGAGTGTAAGAATTATGGTTCTTGATAAATTATTAATCTTAAAAGACTGGCAGAATTCTAAAACCAGAGATCTAAGTACTGATTTTTTTAGGTGGCATAAGGAATGGGGTGTCACGTTATTACAGATAGATCCAGATAGATCTTTAGAGATTGTCAGAATATTGGAGGATAGATTTCCTACATTCTATCTTAAAAGTATTCAAATAGGATTTTGGAAAGAAAAATATGTAATACAATTTGAGAATTTTGGGACAACCGAGGATAATAACAGCGACAAAAGAAACAGAATCTGGATCTCTGATTCCAATGCTATGTATTACAAGAATTCCAAATTATTTTTGCAGGAATTGCTGTCAAGTAAAGAGTTATGGGAGATCCAATTTGAGGATAAGGTAGGAGTAGATTTTGTTAAATGGGATCACGAATATTGGAAACCTAAACTCTAATGACCAATTCAAAAAATAAATGTACAATACTTTCTAAAAGATTTTAAGAATTGAGAGTAAAAAGATGAATAAATAGAACGGCGGAAGCCAATTAACTACAATTATCTTCATGTTATGTATTCTTTAGTCCTTGTGCTACTAGTATTGAATAACAACCAACACCACATTTTTCACATATTGGCTTTAGTGCCTTAGAATCAGAACTCCCTATGCAACAAGGATGCTTTGTCTTTCCTTTATGATCTAAAGAGAGAATAGCCCAAGACGGGCAGTCAACTGGAGTAGTTTTGATTCCACCCCAGGATCCTTTCATTAGTTGAAGTTGTTTTTCGGTATTCATTATGAATTCAGGATATTTTTTGTGTAATTTGATTATTGTATCAATTACTTTATTCCTAATCTCACCAAAGGGAAGCCATAGAGGATCATTATCCGCAAATGGAGTATGGAACTGGAATCCAATCTTATTTATAGTCCCTTTCCATTCTGCTATCAGATCCTCTATAGTTTTGTAGTTTAGGGAATTAATAGTCATTGTGATCCATATATCTTTCCACGCAGGTTTGCCATTTCTTGACGGTCCTTTAACATAGTCAAGGATATTCTTCTTTGTTTTTTCATAGGATCCTTTTCCCCTTATGCTATCGTGTATTTGTTCAGTACCGTCTAAAGAGACCCAGTAAAAATAGAGGTTATCAAAACGTGGGAGCGGATAAGTACCATTTGTGACTACACAAACACGTCTAGGCATTTCATTGCAAAAGGTTTCAATAACATCTGGTCTCATTAATGGTTCTCCTCCTACTAAAGTTACCACATAGACATTATGCTTCTTGAATGTTTCATTAATTAACTTTCTCCAATCTTCTACACTTAATTCGTCTTTTTCATTTCTTCTTGTTTTCCACCAATAACAATGAGAGCAATGGAGGTTACATACATTGATAATATCTGCAGAACCGTAAATGAAAGGCTTTGATTTTAAAAGTTTTATGGCCAGGTATTTAGTTAACATATTAAAATGAGCCGGAAAATCTCTAATAATGTCGGTTATGCCCATTCCATAGATGAGATCTACCAATAATAATCGTACACTAATAGATTTTATATTATATTAATAATATCTCTTATACTGGGTGAATAAATTAGGCCAACTGCTAAAAGGATTCATGATTTAAGAAATGTTATGACTGTTTATTACCAAGAATAGCTATATTACTAGTAATGAATATGAATTGTCCCCATTGTCAAAACGAATATCAAGTCGCCTTTCAACGCATAACAGGCTTTACCAAAGGTATTAAATCGGCTTATGAAATTTATTATCAAACTTGTCCCCATTGTGACAAACCAATCGTAGGCATCTATCAACATCCTGTTCCTGGATACGAATTTGATTTTGAAAAGAGAAAGAAACTAATAAAATTCTATGGTGAGCCAGCATAGTAAGTCAATTCTAATGCTAATCAATCTACTTTGCGATAGAGATGAGTTAACTGATCAAGTAGCACTGTAAAGTAAATTTCTTTCACGATACCTACGCCCTCTAGATGTCTGCAATATCTTTTACATGTTCTATCATTACAAGCAAGGACCATATGAATACATTACAAATTTAACTCACCTTTTCTTAGTAAATAGATGAATATATTTTACTATTAAGTTAATGATTGCATACGAAAGCACTGAAGCAACAAGTGATGATAATGTAGCAGCCTCTATAGCAGAGTATTCTAACTTTAGTAGTTGTATTATGAGAAGAAACCTTGTTAGATTGTTAACAGTATCAAATAGGGTGCTAGCAAATATCATTTTAATCAATATTCTCCTTAATGCAATAAAGTTGATTTTTCCAGTTAATCGCTTTGTGTAATCTCGTTTATTGTCAATATGAAAAAGAATTGCAAAAATAACCTTGTAAGTCAAGAATCCTGTGATAACAGTTATTGCAGAATTTAGGACATGACTAGTAGAAAATTCTGCAACAAAGTGTGCAATAATAATACTGGATAGAAAGCCTGCTGAACCTGAAATTAGTAAATTTTTGTTTAGAGAGATTGTATTATGATACTTTTCGTACGTTTTTATGAAGAATCCGTTAACTGTCTTCTGAGTAATTGGTTTCACGTGATATAATTAAATATGTTTATTAAGTTATTTAAGCCTGCAAAGTCTTTGAATTCATTTTTTGTTGAGCTGCAACTTTATCGCATCAAGGTTTAGGACCCATGTAAAAATATTCCGAGTCTCCAAATTTTACCCATTACAAACAAGGATTCATTAGAATCAAAGTTAAAGAGGACCTTTTATCAATAAGCACTATGCATCAGTATATCTACCATTGAATATACTTATTATATGATTGATTTTGACTTCATTCTAACTATAAAAAAAGTTACACTTCCACATATTAAGAATATTAGTTGAGCTTTAGAATTTCATCCCATGTACCTGTCGTAGATAACATATAATATTTAATACTATTTCCGTACTCTAGTTCTATTATATCACCTGGAGTGATATGAGTTTTGAATAAATTATCCAAAAATTGCAAAAAGCTAGGACCTGCTACGATACTCTTTGTTTCTCTCTCTATAGGTTTGTTAAAGTATTTTTCTAGCGCATTTGTTAAACCTAATTGACTTAGATTTTCTATTAACTGTGTGATATCCATAAAAGTGGAATTTCTCTTGTATACTCTTAATATTGCCATATATGTTATTATATACGGTAAACTAGTATATAACCATGACAAATGTAATACAAATATGGCAATCACTGCCGGATTGTATTTGTAGCATATTTGTTTACATAGCAATCTAAGTTCGGATTTTGATACTTACGCAGGAATCATGCAAAATAATATCTAAAACGATGATTAACGTTGATTTATAACGAGTTACTTGTTGATAATCTTAAAAGGAACAAAATGTATATAATGGTATGTCAATTGTAAAAAACCATATTAAAGACCCTTCATCCACTTTATCAACAAATTTTAATTATCCGATAATTAATGATATAGAATCCTCAGAGTCTAAAAATCAAACAGGATCAAATGATAATAGAATTATGAACGTGCAAGGTGAAAAAGATAACGAGAATGAGCGCTCTAATAAGATATTAGATGATTTATTGAATTATACTCTCGAAATTCAAAGATCGAATAATCCTAAAATATATGGTGGATGGAAAGCAACGATTGAAAGAGTTATTGAAAAAACCTATGGAAGTGACTCAAAAGAGCTAAGACAAATAAAAGATGCAATGAAACTTAATTTTCTAACAACTAGTGGACAGTCTAAGGAACAAAGAGGCATCTACTTTGATGACCTATATGAAAAGAGATTTAACAGAATAGAAAAACTGAATAATGACTTCAAGTTGAAGAGACAAATTAAAACTTATCATCAGTGACTTAATTCAAATACCCGTACAAACAAATCGCTTGCGTTAAAAGCCCTTCAAACCTTGTCTTTATTACCTTTGTTGTATAAGAAGAATTATGCATATACTTAATTCAAGCAAGACCGATTTGAACAAAAAGTCTGATACTAACGATTTATCCCTTTGAATTCTAACGGATCTGAAATCTTAAAAAGATCTTCCAATAACCCTATACTTATTCCTAATAAGAATAACTGGTGGGAATCAGAAGCTGTTTTTAACTGTGCGATACTATATGATGGAAAAAGAATTCACATGTTATATCGTGCAATAGGAGAGTATGAACACTATTTTTCGAGGATCGGTTATGCATCAAGTGATGATGGCTACGTCTTTAGAAGGCGTAATGGGGTAGCGATTAATCCCATATTAGACTACGAAAAATTTGGTATCGAGGATCCTCGATTAACTGAAATTGATAATCAAGTTTACATCACTTATGTGGTATTACCTGACCGTCCAAAAAAAGGTCCAATGGTATCGACTGCATTAGCAACTACTTTAGATTATTCAAGATTTGATAGACTAGGTATTATTACAAGTGAAGGGACGGATAACAAAGATGTAGTTTTGTTTCCAACCAAATTGAGATCTAAAAATAATTTAAGTATTAAAAATATGAAATATTTCTGTTTACATAGACCTAGTTCTTGGGTAGGGGGTACATATGGAATTGATAAACCCAGTATATGGATCGGAGAGGGTAATACACTGACAAAGTTTGAAACCCATACATTGCTTATGAAACCTGAACAAAAATGGGAAGAATTAAAGATTGGTGCTGGATCTCCGCCCATAAGGACAAAATATGGATGGTTAGTAATTTATCACGGAGTTAGCGCTAACAAAACATATAGTGCTGGTGCTGCACTTCTTGATCTGGAGGATCCTTACAAAATATTATGCAGAAGCAAAGAACCCATCCTTGTGCCTACAGAACAATATGAAAAGTACGGTGATGTTAGTAACGTAGTTTTTCCAACCGGTGCTTGCATTATTGATGAAGAAATACTTGTCTATTATGGGGGTGCAGATAAGGTATGTTGTGTTGCTACAGCCAAAATAGATGAATTTGTTGATTATCTTTTTCAAAACAATTAACCTTCACGGGTCACTAATTCCATCATATTGATTGCTAAAAGCCAAATTATTTTAAAATACAAGAAAGAGTCGATTTATGACTTGATTATTGCGTCCATAATTACTATCTTGATCTAAAAGAATTAATCAAATTTCAAACCGTTGTACTATTCATCTCCTGTTATGTGTTTATATTCAATGATGTAATCTCAAAATATGTCTCACCTAATCTTCTGACATGTTCAAGGTCAAATAATTTCTCATAAAAATTGAATCTGGAACATCATTAACCACATAACAAATTGATTGTACACGTAAGTTGACTCGAGACTTAAATCGGTTCTTGAATCAAATTGAACTTATCGAAATTCTATTAGCTTATGTACTCGGAAATGGAAATGGGGTGTTCTTAATTCTATTGTTTTTGTCCAAAATATTCCTATAAAGGTCAAAGTGCTGTAATGCAACATTCTCCCATGTTAATTCTTTATTGAAGTTTTCGATTCTTTGAGTATAATGCAAATATTCTGATTCTAGTTTCTTTATTGCTTTTGCAAATTCATTGGGCCTTCTTTTTACTACTATTCCTAACCCCTTATCGGCAAATTCCTTAAAGAAACCTAGATCAGTTGCAATAAAAGGTAATCCGTGAGCAAGAGCATCAAACATTACACCTGAACCTGAGGTTACTGTATATGGAAGGACAATAATATCAGATGAATAAAATAGAACTGAAAGTTCTTTATCTGTTAGAAATCCTCGATTCAAATTGATTATCTTACCATTCTGTGAGTTTTTGTTATCTGTGTGACTAAGTATTTTTTGACTCTTTTGATCATTGATTGGTGATGGCTTTGTTAAGTTAAACAAATTCTCAGATTGATTAACTACTACAACCCAATCATCCGGAATATCCAAATTATCTAAAATGTCCCAACCTTTAGTATGAGTCATGAATCCAAAGAAAAGTGCTATTTTACGATTCAATGGTAAGGAAAAAAATTGTCTTGCTTCCCTTTTCTTTACATATTTGTTCATATTTGGTTCTGCTCCATGATATATCACAGAAAAATTACTCAACGATTTCTGATCTTTTATTGCATTTTCATTTTCAGATATTAATTGGGCTAAATAACTCGAAAAAGCTATGTTGGCCTGACTCGCTTGCATTTTTTGTTTATTGGCTAAATTAAAAGATCTGTAGTTTATGAACCGTTTCCAATAGTCACCTATCTGATTAAGGAGGTTAATTGAAACAGTAATCAGGTTTTTATTCAGGAGATTCGGATGTTTTGATAGCTCCATCCATTGATGAAGAGGATACGCGGAATGAAATGTCGTTATTATGGGTATCTTGCATTCTTTATAGAATTTATCTATGTTGGTACTCAAACTTCTTGGATTAAAAGAGTTCATTTTTAGTCCATAAAGTCCATGTTCTAATTGAATATGTACAAGATCGGGATCATATTCATCAAGCACCTCGAATATTATTTTTGAATTATTTTCATTTTTAGGATCAATACCTATAAAATCCCCTCCTCCTTTCTCATTACATAAAACAGAAACCTTGATTCCAATTTTTTTTAATCCATCTGTAAGGTTCTTAGTATATCTTCCAACTCCTCCAGGAATAGGCGGGAACTCGGTGGAAATCATAAGAATTTTTAATGTAGATTTATTATAATTATCTAATTTGTAGGACACTATAGTAACAAATAATATATTACACCGGACACATATAAGGAAATGTAATAGTATTTCAAATTTCTGTCTACTATAACTAATTGCCGGTAATTACTATTTTTTGGTCACCTTACCAAAACAACCGGGCATGTCGCGACTTCTGAAATCCATCTAGAGACACTTCCAATACCTTTTCTATCATGCCTTTTTTTCAATGAACCACTACTACCAATTATAATCATGCTTACATTTTCTTCTTTAGACACAGTGAGGATCTCATCTGCTGGATGACCTACTCGTATTATAGATTTAGCCATTATACCCTCTTCGACTAGACTATCCATCTGCTTCTTAATCATGATCTCCGCTCCCTCCCTTATTGATTTTTCATAATTGTGCCTCATTTTGTCAAAATCATCCATATTTGAAATAAACTTTGCAATTTCTTTAGGATAGAAACTTGTGTCATCAATGACATATAGTACAATTATGTTAGAATTCTGATTTACGGCAATCTCTTTAGCTTTATCTAAAGCTTTAACCGATAACTCAGTCGCATCAAACGGGATTAAAATATTAGATTTATTGTCATTCATCTACACTTACCATTAATTTTTGTGTGTACAGACATCCATTTTAACCATTTTGTATAAGCCCCTTTTTCCCTCTAAATGAAAGGGAATAGTTACTTTTCGAATCCCAAATAATTTATATTTTTTTGAAACTATGATCAAAAGTCTTTGCGTTTCTGGTATTGTAATCGATTTTGTAAATGATGACATACTGAAAAAGTTGTTATCTAAATTTTTATTTCCCCACTATCTTGGAAACCTATACAACTAATTGAGTAGTTTTAATAATACTCCATTTTGGTTCTCCGGTTTGCTTTTTAGAGGAGATCCTTTCAGGTTTGGTCATTTCAATGGAAGCTCCAGTACTCATATTATCTTATGCTAAATTAATTCAACATATTGTTACCATAAATATGATGTTTGGGTCCGATAGTATCTAGACCCCTCTTTTCTTTATGCTCAACATCTATTCTGTGGGATTAAGTCCCGTATGGTATAAGGGTTCGGTTACGGACTATAATTTCTCTACATATCTTATTATATTCTGTTAAAACTAATATTTTATCTGAATATACATAACATCTGTTATTGATATTAACAATAAGATGCATAAATGAACGATTCTTTGAGTATGCGATTAATATTATGAAAGTACAAAATACTCTAAACCATTATCAAGAGCTAAATAGTATTTTTGGAGTATACATTCAGAAAAAAGTTAGTCAAAATAATGAACTTACAAATAGTCCGGGAAATATTATAATGAGATATGCCAAAAATAATCATTCAATTTTATTAAATAAGATTAATACTGCCTTGTCCAGTTTACATATGAAAATAAAAAGTAATCATTTAGAAGAACTAAGAAAAAGATTGATTAGTGAGGATAATTTTGTTTGTTATTCAGCAATTATAGAACTTTGTATTTATTATGAAGTAGGAATAAAATTAGGTTTTGAAAATGTCGACTATGGGAAAACACTAGCGGAGACCAAGAAGAACCCCGATTTATTCTTTAAAGTAGGAGTTAAAGAGGTTTTCTTAGAAATAACCGCTTTAAATAAACGAAAATCAGAAGAGACTATTGAATCTTGTTTCAACAGAATAATAAACAAGTATATTGATAGCGCTTATAAGAATTATTTTTTACATATCCTTATTGAGCCCACCAGTATTAAGAATGATGATAAAGGCAGAATAGACATTACCCACCTGGATAATTCAATTGCAAATGGAATAGAACGATTATGTATTTTTGAGTCTGCGAAAAGTTATTCTCTTCCCATATCAAGCATAAAATATTTTTGTAGAAACCAGGTTTTCGACGTAGAAACTTTACTAGATATCAAATTTGAAGCCAGTGTTTTATCCCATCCCATACACAATTTACTTGATCATATAGACGACAAGACTGCCGAACTAATCAGAATAAAAGACATCATGACTTCACCATTCGTAAGTCTTTCGGTAGGTAGAATAACAAATAAAAAATGTATCGAGATCTCATTACCCGAGTATGATTTTCCGGTTACTAATGTAAATGATCTAGAAGGCATGTTGTCATCAACCATTAGGAAGGCGATATTAGATCATTTAAGTCGTCGCTTAGTCGACAAAATAAAACATGGTCAAGCAGATGGCAGTAAATCCTTTATTTTAGCAATTCATTTCGATGATATATTCAGATATCCCCTTAACGAAGAGGAAAGTTATAAAGAAATTGAGAATCTAGTTAAGAATGTCTTATCTATGAACGAAAACAGTTTTCTAATATCTGGTGTATGGATTTTCTCGTGTAATTCACTTTTTTACGGCAAATTTATTGCCAACACCAATGCAATTCATCATATATCAAACAAAGAACTTCTAGACTTAAATTTATTAAGATAATGATTATCCATAAGGATTAGTTTTTAAAAAAAATAATATTAAGTTCTGTATAATTCTCAGATTAGGTAGCATGTTATAAGGCTCACTTATTTTTGACCTTCATATGGAGTTGGTAGTATAATTTTTTTAGATTTGTTCAGAAATTTTCACATACAGACTCAATGAAAAAATCAATTCTGAATAAATCATATCTTAATTAAATGTCACAGAAAATATCCAGAACAGGTCACAAATGCATTATAAGATGATTCTACCCCATATCAGATTTTCCTTTGTAATTTTAATTCCAAGGCAACCAAGAAATTTGAGAGTAGAATTAATAACAGATAAATAATCTGAGATTGTCTAAAAAATTCACTATATTTTATTTGTATGGTACCTGAATCATATTTGAATTTAATTTCCTTAATTGTAGGAATTCTCTGTACTTTTTTATGTTTTATTGAATTCCATATGTTAGTATTGAAAGGACCTAACAATACCCCATAGTTGGTATCTATTTGTTTTAACTCGGATTTTATTTTATAGGTATTTGTATTAATTATTTTTTCAAAATTGATGTTTTTATTATCAATTATTTGTTCAATTCCATATATGATTTTGATATATGTCTCTATCGACCCCGCGCATTCGTCATAAAGATCAAGATATTTATCTAAATCATCAGTGGGAATATCGGTTGACGTAATGTCAAGTTCGGAGGTAAGGACGTATACCCTAGCAGTTTGTTGTTTTAAAGTTATAATATTTTCGTCCGAAATACTTTTTACAAATTTATTAATTTCATTAGTTTTCTTTTTAGTTGCTATTCTATTAATTATCTCAAAAAGACTATGTCTATATTGTAAGATTTCAGTCTTAAATAATGGGTATTTTGTTTCTAATTCCAAACCCTTTTTTAATTCGTCATGATAATATTCCTTTATTGGTTTAGTACCCTGAGTATTTAGAAAATAGTTTGAATACGCAAAGAGAGCTGCAAATATCTGATAAAATTTATCACCTTTGTCTTCTATTACATTCTTCAGCAAATTTAAATTATTTGGAACCTTTTCTAACTGTCCTAGTATTTCTTCTGCTAGCGTACGCATCTCTTGTTCGGAGATTAAATGGATTTCATATCCATATTCATCTATAAACTTTTTGTTAAGATTTTCAAACATCCTAACCAGCTTATCCCTGTTTTCGATGCGATCTGTATTATTGATACTCAAATTAAAATCCTTTATTCCTATATAGTTAATTAGTTTCCTTTACTTTGATAATATAAATTCATCAAAATATAAGTAAGAATATTATGATCTATGAACATTTACATGAATGTTTTATATAATAATTCATATTCTAACTATTCAGTTGTCAAAACAAATTAAAATTTGGGATTCCATTTAAGGTTTTGTAGGTGTTTCATAATATCTATTCATCTTACAAATAATCCAGCAATTTTTCCTTGAGACTAAAGAGATCACCACAGTAGGGAGTTTCTGTATTTAGATATCTTCAGCAACTCATAACTGATTTAATCGTTCGATCGGAGCAATGCAATTATTTCTCAATGTTTCTGATCTTTTATTTAATAATGAACACTCTAAGGCAGTTCCTAAATTGAGGAAATCGGAAGCTGTTAGGCAATGTTTAACATAAACCTTATGTCATACATTAACACATAATTGGTAGACAAATAATAACCTTTTATTGTAATATCATTTCCAGTTATAATCGGCCAAATTTAACAAATATGTTATACCTGAATACTTGTTATTTGTTCCAGTAATATTTTTATACAATTTATAGTCCATTTCAAAGTATGTTTTCCTTTAAAACAGAACAAGATGGATCAGATATGTCAGTTAGGATGAGAAATAATATTACAGACTATGTCAATTTTATGTTTCCAGAAAAAAGTTTCAAAGAAAGGGAAAAACCAATTTTGTATTTAATTAAAAGTTGTGAGAATTACGATCTTAACGAAAGAGAATCGATTGAATCAATTAACAAGGTTTTAGGAGATAAGAGTATATCCAGAAGAACATACTACAACTATAAGAAAAAATTGTATGACAGTCAGACTTTTGATTTAATAAAAAATAGTTGCTATAATACAATTGGTGTAAAGTTGTTCATATTAGATGGCATTTTAGATGATGGAGAACAAACTATGAAAGCAGACAAATTAATAGGTCAACAATTTCCAAAACGAAAACAAGTTCTTGAAGATGAAGAAAAACAAAAAGAGGAACTAGACAGTGTTATGGAAAGAGCTCGATCCGATATAAACAGATTTCAAGAAATGGAAACTAGACAAGCATATTTAGAGTCTACATTCTCATCAAATCATACAATAAGAGAAGAGTTTGTCAAGTGCGGAAAAGAATTTTGTTTGCAGTGTCCACATGGACCATATTATTATGCCTATTGGAAAGATTCAACAACCAAAAAATTAAAGAAAAAGTATCTAGGAGTCATAGATCCGAGACAATGAACTATTTATTTAATTCATGATCTAGATCTCAATTGATCGAATTAAGCGTAGTATTTATTCCTAATAGTAAAATTTGCACTTTTTAAAATTTCTTATGCAATAAATGATCCAACAATTTTACAATGAAACGTTTTGTTCTGCTAAATTCAGAATATCTTTAACTTAAGATATTAAGGTGTTATTGTGGGAGATGTTAATAATGGTACAAATGCTCCTATCATAGGTAAGATAATTCAGGATATTAATGGTGGTAATTCTACAGACTTGGTTATTCCTAATGAATAAGATAAGTAATTGTAAATTAAGAACTCCAAGACATCAATATATTTAATTAAAAAGCAGATGGAAAAAAACTTTTACTTGTTTCAGAAGCTTGTGTAAAGATAGTTCTAAAGGAGAATTTTGTTATTCAATAAACCGTTATAATTTACATGTTATGACTATCTTCTACATTATCTGTATTTTTTTAGTAAATCAGGTCAACTCTTTACAATTTAAATTGTTGTTCATATAGTCATGATTAACGTTAATGTCAATGTCACAAAAGAGAACACGGAAAATTTAGATGTATAAAATGAATAGATAAATATATTATTTCTGTGATTCGAATTATTTATTGTTTTAGAAAAAATTAGCCTGACTGTCAAATATAGATTTACACTGCTATGAAAATTGCTAGCTATTGTCGTTATAACACAATAAACACCAATATTTAAATATCGAGCAGATCATTGTGAACTAGATGATTGCTAAATTACCGCGCCAAGTAATTGAGGAAATGGCTCAAAGATCACAAAGACTACATCATTGGTTTTTTCACGAAATAAGAAATAATTGGAATTTTTATGATGATACAACTAAAGATAAACTTGAAGAAATAGGATGGAAACCACCTCATCCCGCCATAAAGGAGGATCCATCTAGTTCCACAGGATGGTCACCAATTTATGATAATTATTCTGGTGAAGACTTTCTATACATGCATAGAGAAATGATCAAAAATGTTAACGAAACTTTGAATCAGATTCACGATCCAAATTATCCAAAAATAGAAGGTTGGCTTCACATTCCTCCTCCGGGAGATCCAGACTATCCTGTATCCCCTCCTTTAATAGGTATTAAATCAGATGAAAGTTTTACAACACGCTTTCTTCCATGGGAAAATCAGTTTACAGATCCAAACTATCTTGCCGGAGTTGACTTGAGTATGTTGGGCGCAGACATTGAATTTTCAATTCATAATGCGATGCATGGGAGATGGGCAACGGTACCCGCTATGGGGGTTAGACCGGGTGCTCAAGATGATCCATTGCATCCTGAGTTGATTTCTACACAATGGGACAATCCTGAATATGATTATCTTGGAGATACTTACTCTAGCCATGTAAATCCGATATTCTGGAAACTGCATGGATGGATAGATGACCGGATTAACGACTGGAAAAAAGCACATGGCATTACGGGAGAAATTCAATGGAAGGGAACATGGGTTGGAAATACACATGGACACGAACATCCAATGATGATGTTAAAAGAACTATCTTTATCAAGAAAAGAACAAGATGACAATTTATCAAATGTATTGAAAATCATTACAGGAAAAGGTAAGATAAAAGGTTTTCCAGTTATAGGCACGTTTGCGGAGAAACATTAAGTTTACCTAGGATCAAGTGAAGCCATAATCCCCACCTTTAACTATATGAACTAATATTTGATCTAGGTATAATACGTGTTAACCTATAATGTTTTCATTTTAATTAGGGTTAACTACAATCGAATTAAAAAGGTAAATTCTATTATTTTATATGAATATGTCAAGGATAAATTAGTAAATGCCTTTGTTAATGGTAAAGAGGTGTATAATTATCAAGAATTTTTTGCTAGACGTTAGCCAACGGATCAATCTTTACATCCGCTGTGAAAAACAGGTCTAATCAACCATTAATTCCTCAAACATAATCTCTACTGGATTGTTACTGTAGGAAGTCATTTGCATCTTCTAAAATTTCTTATGTAACAAGTGCTAGCATGTTATCACTTAGTCTTTTTCCTATCTCGTAATTCCAGAATATTTTTAACTGAAGGGTTCAAAGTTCTATGATGGGAGATGTGAATAATGGTACAAATGCTCCTATCATAGGTAAGACTATTCAAGATATCAATGATAATAGTTCCTCAGCATTGGTTATTCCAAAAGAGTTTGCTAATGAATTGCAAATTGAAAACTCCAAAGTGTCAATGTCTTTGATCAAGGATTTAGATGGAAATAAACATCTGTTAGTTTCAAAAGCTTATGTAGAGATCGTTTTGGAGTAGTTTGTTATTTGGCATACTATATTATTTGAATGCCTTTGCCCTGTTTAATATTACCTTCTATTCATTCAAATTTAGATCGTCTCTCTCATCACTTAAAGATTGGAGCATGTGACAGTATTTGATAAATAATTGTCACATGAACTAACTAACTAGAGTAAGGAGAGAGATTAAACTAGAAATTAGAAGAAAAGTTTAGGTCCACGTTATTATTTTAAGTTATCCACTTTATCTTTCAACTAATATCTTCCCTTATGGGAATACAAATATCAGTAGATTGCTTTGTAACTATAATTACGAATTTTTTGTTATGGAAGAATAATCAACTACTTAGACTAGTTGCAAAATGCTATACTGTTGCTTTAGACAATGGAAAACTTGCTAGACAATTACATCGGATAATAATTTAAAGGAATGAAATTCGAATTTTTAATATATGTGGATTGTGTCAAAGTTAATGTTAATATTATTTTCGGGTTTTGTTATACTTCTTTTTAATTCATACTGGACATACAATGATTTAAACTCTTTTTCACAGATTGCATCTGAACAATCTATTTCTAACAAAACTAAAGACTGGATTAGTGAGCGAGATAATCTGAATATCACAATGAGTCTTGAACCCACAGTGCCCATAATAGACAAGAATACCAAAATTATTTTTAAAGTAAAGAAGATAAATGACACTAAACAAATTGAGGAGTTAAAAGCAAAGGTCACTATGACAGACCACGATGGGAGACTATACAAATTTGAAAATAAATCGATTCCGGTTATAAACGGACAATTCCTTGTAGATTATGTATTCCCAGATGATGGAGAACACCGAATTATTTTGCAAATATATAAAAACGATACTCCTTTTGCAGTAACCTCATTCGATATCCTAATACCTCATGCTGCTCCCCAATCAACTCAAGATAAATTGCTGGGTCCACTTTCAAATCTTTTTGATTTCTTCCAATAAAATCGAATTTCGATGAAAGGACTGGGTTTCCTGAACCTTATACATCACAATATCAATTAGATCAGAAGTTGAATAATACAATCAATCAACAATTTTTTTTCAATTATAAAAAATTCAGAGAATCTTAGATACAGTATCTTTTATTTCGATAGCAATTTCCTTACCAACTTTATCAGTTGTTTGGCTAACATAATATTCAACCAGATCTTGGACTATCAATTCGGTTACACCATCTAATGCAGCCCTAACTGCAGAAACCTGTTGGACTATTTCGGGGTATCCCCTATCATCATCAAGCATCTTATTTATTGCTCTTACATGTCCTTCTATTCTTGCCAATCTTCTCTTTAACTCTGGTTTCTTGTGATGGGTCAATTGCTTTAGAGTAGTGTCAAACCTTAATTAAGGTATTTTTAGTTATCCTATACTGGGGGATAGGATATATATATCAAAGATCAACTAAAGCTGTGAGGCAAGAATACTATTATTTATTGTTCTCAGCAGTTTTATATGGTTCAATTTCTACAGTTGCCAAACCGGCACTGACGAATATTCATCCCATTCTTCTAAGTTCGGTGGTATATTTGATTATGGGTCTTTCGTTACTAGTCGTTAATGTGTTATCCAGAAACAATTATTCAATAAATGCAAAGTCTTTTGGCTTAATCGTTCTTGTTGCACTATTTGGTGGAACGCTTGGACCAATATCGTATTTTATGGGATTGAGCTTAACTAATGCTTCCTTCGCCTCTATTCTTATAAATGCAGAATTCATGTTTACCATAATTTTAGCCATTTTCATACTAAAGGAGAGAGTAACTTCGTTTACCGTTGGTGGAATTATATGTATTATTATTGGTCTTTTAACTCTTCATTTAAATGAATTACAGGCTTTTACAGGATTTCAAAATCAATATTTAGTTGGTAATATTTTGATTGTTTTTTCGACTTTATTTTGGGCGTCAGATAACACTATCAGCAAATTAATTTTAGATAAAGGCACACCCATACTAAATCTATTATACTTAAAGTCACTAATCGGCGGAGCAATTTCACTCTTGATAGTTATATTCTTGAATATTTCCTTTGACATTGCTATTTTAGATATACCAATGTTACTCTTTTTGAGTCTAGGTGGATTCGCCGGATCTTTGTTCTTATTTATGGTAGGACTCAGAAGGGTGGGAGCAATAAGATCCGTTATGATATTTGCCACCTCGTCATTTTTCGGGTTGATATTTGCTACAACAGTATTAGGGGAACGTAATGATATGCTAAAGTTAGGTATATCATTAGGATTTATGTTTGTAGGAATTTTCTTAATTACAAGGGAAAATGCTTAAGAAATCTTATCTAATTGTATCAAATCAATTTTTATTATAGTATCAATTAAGCACCTTGTAACAATTATTATATAACTTCTTAAAAACTGAATATCTTTACGTAGGAATGATTTTGACGTAACAAATGAAAAAAGTTATTTAATAAAAACAACATAGTAAATTTTCGTATTCATAAGATGCTAATTATCACTCATGGTGTGAGTATGATTCAACCACTGAAGGATATCTATGTTAGTAATTGTCAATGTTTCATAGATATATCTCAAGGTGATACTAGTGGATTTTTAACACTAGCATTGTAAGGATCATCATTGTTTAGGCGGATGGATATATTGATTTTCCAGACTGATTAAGATTTTGACAATAAAAATAAAAGATAATCTCTAATAGATTGATTGATTGATTGATTTTTATTTATTTATTTATTTGAGGACTTCATTAATGACTTGTAGGAAATAAGAGAATTTAGAATTAATCACTATTTGTAGGATGAAATTTTTCTATTTGGATAGTAGAATGTGTAATTTTGAATCTGTTTTCAAGCACAGAATTGATATCATGTAGAACTTGATAAGAACTGCTTGTATCCATTACAACTATATGAGCAGATAATGCGTGAATTCCAGAAGATATGCTCCAAATATGTAAGTCAAATACGCCTGTAACACCTTTTGTCTGCAATAAAGATTGTTGAATCATTTCATATGATATATTTGACGGAACGCCTTCCATTAATATATGAACAGATTTCTTTAACAAACTCCATAACCGTGGTAAAATAAATATTGCTAATCCTATACTTAAAATAGGATCTATAATCTTCAGGTTTGTTGCAGCTATGATTATCCCACCAACGATAACTCCTACTGAGCCTATTGTATCGCTTAATAGCTCCAGTCGAGCACCTTTCATGTTTAAATCTTCAATCTCATCATTGTTTTTAATTTTGTCAGGATGAGGATCCATTGAGATATCAGAATGTTCTACTGTTGAGGAGGAAAACAGATGTTTTGTATGCTCATCGTTTTTAGTACCATGATTATGTATGTGTTCTCCGCGGAGAAAATACATTCCAGCAATATTTATAAGTAATCCAACCACAGCCACTACAATCATAGGTAAACTCTGTATTTCCGTAGGTTCAAAAAAGCGTCTATAGGCTTCGTAAATAATAATTATCGACAATAATGATAATATTATGCTATTAACAAGGGAAGCAAGTATCTCGGTTCTAAAAAAACCAAAAGTATGAATCGGAGTCGCTTCCTTTTTGCTGTAAATTGCAGCTATTAAAGCTATACCTATTCCAAAAGTATCAGTAAACATATGACCTGCATCAGCAAGTAGAGCCAAACTACCTGTATAAAATCCAGCAATGACTTCTATAACTAGATAAGTAGAGATTAGAATTAGAACTATCCTTAATTTCTTAATTTTTGTATTCGTCTTAATTATTTCTATAGTGTTAGAATGCAAAACGACTCTACTCCTTCGTAATATTGCTGAATGCTATTCAAAATGTTAAAAAGAGGTTATGAAAAGTCAACGACGGTTCATAATTTCCATTACTTTCCTAATATAAACACGAAAGGGTTAGACAAAGAGCACTCACTATGATCTTCCTTTCACTTTAAAATATCCCATCCACCCCAAATCAGAAAATTCATTGATATGAGAATGGAACATGTATTGACCAGTATATGGATAATTGAATTCAATAATTCCTCTATCTCCTTGTCCCAATGTAACAATGTCATTAGTCATAGGAGCATCTTTAGATGTACCACTTGGAATATATTTATACAAATTTCCATGCAAATGAAATGAATTTACCTGGTCAAATTCTAGCATATTGATTAGGTATATCCTATAGTTGGTATTTTGTTGAATGGGTATGGGATTTTCCACATAATCAAACGCTTTTCCATTTACTGTGTATACCTCGTTTACGTGTTCAAATGCTTGAGGCATGTAATCTTCTTCATATTCCTCTGGTGTTGGAATTCGGCTAGGTCCTACTCCTTCTTTTTCATAATCTAGATCATATCCATTCATCATCATGACCATTTCGGTCATATTTTGTCTTGGTGTTTTTGGATCTATGATCAATGCACCATAGAGTCCTTTGTTTATGTGCTGATCAATAGGCGTTACATGACAATGATATGGATATACACCATAGGGACCTGCTTTAAAAATATATGTAAAGCTTTGTCCTGGTTTTATGTATCCACCCGGCCCATCAACCCCATCCATATCTCCAGGATGAATGGAATGCATATGCATTGAATGAGTATGATTATTCTCCGGTGGATTGATTACTTTTATTTTTACAATGTCTCCTTCAGTTACTCTTATTGTGGGACCTGGAATAGTGCCGTTAAATGTCCATGCAGGACTAAAAACCAATCCATTACTAGCAATAGGTATAGAGCTATTCTCATTTATGATTAGTGTAAATTCTCTAGTTGTTTGATTTTTATTGATGTTGTTACTACTATTTTTGGTATCAGCAATTATATGACCACAGTTAAAAAATGTTAAATACTCTAAGGAAGTTGGCCTCTTGTCAGTGTCGGTAGTGCAATTTTTAAGTTTGTCGTATTCGGATATTGAAAGAGATTTATTATTATCATTATCATTAGATTCGCCA
This sequence comes from Candidatus Nitrosocosmicus agrestis, assembly GCF_008389435.1. GTDB lineage: Archaea > Thermoproteota > Nitrososphaeria > Nitrososphaerales > Nitrososphaeraceae > Nitrosocosmicus > Nitrosocosmicus agrestis. Next base: position 99,914 of record NZ_VUYS01000002.1, read on the forward strand.
ACAATATTAGAGTTGTTTTGGTTAAGGATATTTTTTAATTTTATCATGTCGGTGTAAGTTGAATTTTCGGTTCCAGTTTTACTGAGATTAGTAATGGAAGCAAAAACAGAATTACAAGGAATTACTATTACAAAAACCAACAGGATTGCAAACAGTGTAATATCACACTGTTTCGCATCCGGGATGTGATTTCTCATGATTTATTACCTACGATTTGATTGGCACGCATATGTGTGAGTTATTTGTATGGCAATTTAGATCCAATATCTTCTAATGCCGATGTAATCATATCAGTAGTCATACTTGGTCCAGCAGTCCATACTAACATTGTTTGCTCCGATCCGGTATCTCGAGCTATACCTCTCAGGTCCTTAAATGAATATGTGCTTTCAATTGAAAATCCTTTTTCTGTGAAATCCTTTGTATAGTCGTCAATATCTTTCGTAGGTACCATAAATACACCGACGCTTTCTACATTAGCATTTGGATTAGTGTTTAATTTGTTTGGCTGATCAATTGCCTTGATATCGCCTCTCATCACAAAACCCTTTTGCACAGCTTCTTGATCTATATCGGGACTATAGTAACCAAAGTTTCCAACGGTATTAAAAACCATAGGGTTTGATGCAGAGTATTCCGGCAGGACACCACTATCAAATAGACTTTCATCGTTGTTGATTATTATTCTGTGCTCGTGACTAACATCGCCACTAAACCATATAACATTGGTACCTTTGTTAATAATTACATTTTGTGGTAGGAATGATTGTTCAATGAACCTATTCTCTTTTGCTTCGCCGTTACCGTGATGCGCCTCATCTGGAATAAGTATGAATAAATTTTTAATATCATTTCCTAGAACTGCAGTTTTGGTGTCAAATATATGCTTGGCGTCTATGTTGGGAGTGTCACTAGACAAATTCCCATTTTCACTCTGGGAATGTGCAATCAAAGTATGACTTGGGATTATGAGGATAACGGTTAATGAAAATATCAATAAAAAGATTCTCAAACCTGTGCAGACGTGACTAGAATCCTTCTCTAATGTCGAGAGGTTATTAAATAAACAGCAGAAAGCGCTTATGTTTTTGATACTCAAAGTATTATTCATTGCTATATATGAATAGATAAGGGGATTGGTACAGTTCTATGATCAAATAAAGGCAACTTCACCTCTCCAGTAATCTATAAATTATATGTGGATAATCTAAATCAGACATTTAGTGAAAACCTGACACTATCAAACAACAAAAAGTAAAATCAATCGTCGATTGGCACACTACTTAAAATAATGATTTGTGTTGGTCTTCCATAACTTGAACCTCCCCATTTGGAAAATTGCAACCACAAAAAATACCAATCCACCAAAACTCAGAATCGATAGGAAAATTTCCAGAGTTTCAGGTTGAACTAGATCAAATATTGAGAATATTGACCTAGTAAAAAACAACGTAAAAGCTATAGAAATAAGAATTATTCTTTTTGATCTCAGATTTCTATATGCAACAAGAGTAATTGCAATAATGAAAGCGGAAAAAACAGCACTTCCTAAATCAAACACTTCAGTAATATGTTCTTGAAAGTCCGTGAAATCGCTGTGATGGGGGCCTTCTGTTAAAACTGCAAAAGATGGAGAAATAGTGATTGACAAGGCGATTATTATCATATTTAAACTGATAAAGGATAGGCTAAAAGAAGAATTCAATTCTTTTCTTCCTCTTTCTTTATTTTATGTATATTCGAATTAAACACCTTTGGTTCTCCTATTAAAAAAGGATTATCAGGATGGTCGTTTTTATCGGTGTTTAAAATGGTAACTGATGATAATTCTATAAAAACATCCATCAATGTGTTAGATAATCTAGATAACAATGATGGATGATACGACTGCATCATTTTTATAAAATCCATATTATCACCACTTAAAAAACATTTTAGTGTTCTACCTTCTTTATGGAAATGGATTAATTCCATTTCGAATAGCTTTGAAATATGCCATTTAATGGTAGGGATAGACAATCCCAAATTCTGAGATATTTCTTTCTGAGACAATCCAGGAAATTCAAGAAGACACAAAATAATTGCTCGCGGAGTTTCCTGTTGCAGTATAGCCAAAACTAACTCATTTCTATTTCCAAAAACATATTTTACATAATAGTGTTTATAGATACTAATCCTTCTATATTTGATGAGATCTGATTTCTCAAGAACATTTAGATTATATTGAATGTCTCCCATGGCTAGACCTAAATCTTTCTTAATTTTTCTCAAATGTGTTCCGGGATTGTTTTTGATATATTGATATATTCGGTCTTTATTGGTTATTATCTGAGCATTTAAAATATTTTTATCCTTATTTTTAAAACTGTAATAATCGAAATTCAAAGTCTTGATCCCATTGTTTTTGAACTGCAAAACCGTTGAATCTCTATTAATATAGACTTAATTAAGATTTGCGTCCTTTTTATGGTTGTGGTACACTTCTATTGTATTACAAAATACATAGAATAAATTCTTCTACTATAATATAATAGTCATATAAATTAAATCTTGAATTATCAATTACGCTTCCATATGGGAATCCAACTTTAACAAATTGTTTTGCACTTTTGGAATAGCTTGTGTAACAAGTTACACTAAGCATTTACTAGGTTCAAAAGCATATCTAATGATAGTTTCAGAGCGGAACTTTCTTATTTGACAGATATTATCCAGATTAGTGCTTTTATTATGTTCAATACTTATTCTTTTTTTAATTTCATCATGAATTTAGGACGTACACCTCTCCCCACTCCAAAATGTTTGAATGTGTGACAATAATTGATGTAGACGTTGTGTCACATGAACTAATTATTTAGAGTCCGGCGAGGTATCGTTAAAAGAGGAGGAACTATGTACTTATTCCACAAGAGTTTGGTCCTGATTCCAAATCCTTTTGATCCACTATTTCACAGGAAGTCAGATTCTTATTAAATAGAACAATTTTCTCATAGTTCATTGGTTGAGGAGGCATATTTGCTGTTACAAACTTTACAAACTCAATTTCTGAGTTGGTTATAGATGTTAACTCTTGTTTAATAGATCCAATAGGATTGTATATTGGTTTTTCAAGTCTGATTTTTCTATACATATGTTCTAAGGAACGAGTAATTGTGAATCTTGTATTTTGGTCTAGATACTTAATCATGTAAATATAGTCATTAATACCATTTCTCTAGGATGTAATATTATATTCATAACTAAACCATCTAAAATTTAAAATCAGATATCACAACAAGCTCATTGATTTGCGCATAACCGAAATTAAAGATCGGTTCTAACATCTTCACAATTATTGGATGCAACATCTTTGGAGGGATCAAAATCTATGATTATATCGTAGTCGTCGCCACAATCGAAGTAGTTAGATCCTGGACCGCCTTCGAGAAGATCTTCTCCGGCACCTGCGTATAATTCATCATTACCTTTTCCACCTACCAAGTAATCACCATCTAAGCCACCATACAGCAAATCATTACCATCCTCTCCATAGATGTTGTCACTTCCCTCGCCACCTTGTACATCGTCATCGCCATCTCCGCCGAATATATCGTCAGCAGAAGCTCTGCCTTGCAAAGCATCATCAGAACCTTTGCCTTTGATAAAGTCCTCCTGTACCGTACCAATTATAATATCACTTCGAGACGTTCCTTCACATAATGGAGCTTTTACCTCTTGATTAAAGGTGCAGTAAATCATCTTTTCCTGGGAATCTCCTTGATTAAGGGGTCCTGTATATCTTTCTCCGTCTCCATCTCCTCCAGCATATACTGCCCAATTATGATTTAGAAAAACATTTGAAAATAGCAAGAGAACTAAAATATTTGTAATCATAAAAGCGATTGGTAATGGTTTCGTCATAACTGTATCTCTTCTTTATACCTTATAAGGAATTGATAAATATATTATGAGAAACATTTCGCTACTATTTCTAAGAATTACTTCAGGTTGATACTTTATTCTTTGATAAGTCATCATAACCCCTACGTTGATTTAATGCCATCCAAAATCAATTGATTAATTTCCACCCATACTTTTTTGTTATATGTTTCAGGAATACCTAAGATTCTTCCTATTGTCAGTCCATCAAATAATGAGACAACTCCGGCAGCAATCAACTCCAAGTTTATATCTTCTTTAAACCATCCTTTTTTAATCTGAAGTTGCATATGATCATAAGAAATTTTGTAAAGTTTTTTTCTATGATCTCTCAAGATCTTTTGAAGTTTGGGATTTCTTGAGGATTCTGCGATTGCTTCAAAAAAAACCTTTTCACTTCCTTCTCTCTGTATCTTTCGAAATTCATCGTAGAAGCGTTCAGTATTAGATATTATATCTTCTCTGTTTTTTGTGAAAGTGTTTCTAAGTTGTAAGTAGAATAAATTCAAACTATCTTCAGCAATCGCCTGAAATAAGTCTTCTTTGCTACTAAAATAGTTGTATAAAGTTCCCTTGCTTAATTCGGATTCATTAACAATGTCCTCCATACGTGTCTTATCAAATCCATATTTTGAAAAACACTTAATTGCAGAGCGTAATATCTGGCTCTTTTTTTCTTTCTTGTATTCAATGGTGACTCTTGGACACAACTCTCTCCATCTCTATTAAATCATACCAGTATTTTAAAGAATTCTTTTAATAATATGTTTGAAAAATCAAACCTGCCAATGTAATCAATGTATATAATAATGCGATAGTTCAATGTTTCCATTATTCGACTGTGTATGTAGATCTACTATATATACATGTCTGACTGGTCAGTTTCGTTTATTAAGGAGATTGTTTAATCCTGTAGTATCAGATCTCCAATGAATAGCAATAGGGCTCCGCATGACCAGAATGACCTTGAGGAATCGGAAAATGCAGAGTTTTCGGTTGATTTGAATATTAAACCTTCTTATAGTAATCCTCCGCCACGTGTTAGTCAACAGAATCTTGGACGCGATTTAGCAGATGACAGCGACGTTGTTGTAGATGATACTGCACGTTCTAATAACGCCAAGAAAACTAATCGTTCTAATATTGCAATGGAAGTAAGGAATCTTCATAAAATTTATGAATCACAAGCCGGAAAGTCAGTTGTACTGAAAGGAATAAATTTTATAATAAAGAAGGGTGAATTCGTTTCAATTGTGGGGCCATCAGGAAGCGGAAAATCTACTCTATTAAACATAATGGGGGCCTTAGATACTCCTTCGTCGGGTAAAATTTTTATCAATAATGTAGACATATTTGCATTATCTAAATCACAAATTGCTGATATGAGAAATAAGCTAATTGGATATATTTTTCAATCATATAATCTTATTAACCGAACGACTGTCCAAAAGAATGTTGAAATTCCTGCAATAATCGCAGGTATGAGTGACAAACAAAGAAAATCACGCGCACTAAAACTCTTGGACCTATTGGGAATTAAAAACAAATCAAATTATAAACCCACTAATCTTAGCGGTGGACAGCAGCAAAGAGTAGCTATTGCAAGATCGCTGATGAATAATCCTGCAATCATTTTGGCTGATGAGGCAACCGGTAACCTAGATACAAAAACAGGTGAAGAAGTTTTCGAGCTTCTTAGAATGTTGACAAAAAGATATAATCGAACTATTGTTTTTGTAACACATAATCCTGAACTAGCCGCAAGAACTGACCGGACAATATTTATAAAAGATGGACAAGTGGAAAGAGAATCGATTAACCAAAAGTACGCATTAACATAGAGGATCAGATTCCAAAATTTAGCGAGATAAAATAAATGAATTATAAAAAATTATTACATACTAATAAAACAATCTATTCCTTTGCTTTGATGGTATTGATTTTATTTTCTGGTTTACCACTTTATTCTAATTATTTCGCACATGGCCAATTCGTATCCACTGCAGACACAAGAAATCCTTTGTTTCTTGATTCTTACTGGACCGATACACCTTCTACAAATTCATCACCTACGGATTTGACCACACCTAATAGAATAGAAGTGGGACCGGGCGAGGGACCTTCTACTCTTGCGGTCATTATTGTAAACACAGGTAGAACGGATATTACTGGGCTAAAAGGATACCTTACTCTGCCTGACCAATTTAGGTCCATTCCAGGTCAGAATGGTGTAAATACATCAAATGTATCGGTAGCAAGTTATAATACCATTGTCAAACCCGGTGAGAGTTTTCCACTATATTTTTCTGTCGATGTATTAAGAAATGCAACGGTGGGTCCCTATTCATCTAACTTAGATCTAGTCTATTCAAAGGTTCAAGAAGTTGGACAAATTTCATCAACCTTGGATATTCCATTCAGAATAACTGGGAAGGTAATATTGGACACCACCTCACTTACTCAAAATCTTACTACAGGTACTTTGAATAAGGCTACTGTCGCTATAAAGAACAAGGGTTCGGCCGATGCAAATGGAGTGATAGCTACCATCACAAATCTTAACGGTAACACAGTTACAAGTATAGGAGATAGTTCGACCAATCAACAAAACGATAATGACAATATTAGCAATAATCAAAATAATTCTTCCTCTTCTGAAACTCAGACAGGAACTCAAAGTATAGGGGAGAACAATCAAAATACTTCCAATATTGCAACACTAGAGGCAAATACCTTCGACATAGGAAAAATTAGATCAAATGAACTAGTTACTATCAACCCATTATTGTATGCGGATTATAATGCTGGCGGAACAATCCAAACAATGAATTTGGAAATTTCCTATAACGATGCATACGGAAACAAAAAAACCTTAGATTCCTCTGTAGGGATAGTAGTTTCGCCAAATGCTCCCGAATCAACATTGAGCATAAGACCATTAGAAAACGGAACCTCCTTGGTAAATGCGAGTTCCAACAATAACGGACAAAACAAAATCGAACAATTACAACCAAATAATGATGACAATTCGAGACAATCAATTACGATTAGTTCTGGCAAGATAGAGAAAATGAACTTTGTTGTAACCAATACTGGAAGCAGTATTTTACAAAATGCCATATTATCACTTTCCTCGCCGTCAGATTCTGTCAAAATTTTGGGAAATACAAGATGGTCAATTCCTCTTTTTGTACCTAATATGGAAAAGGAGATATCCACATTGGTTTTTGCTTCTGAGGATATGATAAATAAACCAATATCTTTTACAGTAAACGCCGAATACATCACGGGGGGAAAAACAAGATCTGATGTTTTAGATCTCGGAGCTTACGTTGAGGGACAAATAAAAGTTACATTGTATGACTTGGCCATAAATGAGATAGGAGGGTTTCCTAATTTGGTGGGTAATTTGCTAAACGAGGGAAATACGATGGCATTTTTTACGCGAATACAAGCTCAGAATGGTGAATCTCTAGATCTCAAATCAAATAATAATACAATTTCTGAGTCAACAGATGGTTTCCAAAATGAAAGTTCAAAACCTATAAACCCTAGTCAGGGATTAAAGGCCAAATTGTTTTCGAATCTTCCTCCTTCTCAATATTTGGGCGACCTTACAGAAAATTCACCACTTCCCTTTGGTATTCCGATTAACATTACAGAAGGCTTACCTTCCGGGGATTATCCAGTTACATTAAAGATAAGCTTTAAGGACAATCTAAGAAATGATCATACTATTATTCTTAACGATTCCTTAACATACAAAGCCAATACTCAGAAAAAAGAAAACAACAATCAAAGTATCTTTGGTATCAGCTACAATTTATTCATATTACTTATAATACTGTTAGTAGGTATACTTTTAGCTATATTTTTAATAAGGGGGAGAAAAAGACAACGAAAAAAATCTAAAGATTCAACAACAAATGACCTGGATAGTGAGAGAGATAACAATAGTACAGATGATTCGTTATTTGATGATGATGATGAGGACAAAACATGATTATTATTACACAATTAATATCTCAAAATAAAATAAATGACAAGTGCTCTCGACTTAAAATAAATGGGATAAATTCAAATGAACTTTAAGCAAATATTTATTCTCTCTTTTGATGCCATCAAAGAAAGAAAAGTCAAATCTATATTGACTATAATTATGGTAATGGTCGGTAGCAGTCTGATGGTGGCTGTAGGTGGAATTGGATCTGGATTTTCTGAATTCTTTAGCAAACAAACAAGTAACCTAGCGGGGAATATCATGTTCGTCAGTCCTGCACAACAAACATCATCAGGAGGCGCAGGAGCTGGTCCGTCTACAGGAGCATCCACCCCACCTAAAATCACTTTAAACGATGCCGTAGAAAATCGATTAAAGTCTTTACCCTACGTTAAAGAAACTATCCCCGTATACCAGGCTTCTGTGACACTCACATCCCAAGGAAAGACAAAGGATTATTCAGTATTTGCTATTAATCCGGAGAAACTATCTGTACTATCGCCCACCTTGGAATATGTAGAAGGATCTGCAGTAAGACAAAATGACCCTTCTTCAGTCATCATCTCCGAAGATATTGCACAACCCCCAGGTGACGAAGTGCCATATTTATCTTTAGGACAGACAGTGAGGATGTCATATTCTTTTGTAGATCCTGTAACAGGGGACGAAGATGAGGAGGTCAAAAGCTTTGTAGTAAGAGCTATCATGAAATCAACTGGTAATCCAAATATAGATAATGCCGTGGTCATTAATCCTGATGTGGCTAACACACTGTTTCATAAATCTGGAAAATTTGATGCTATTATTATTGTAGGGCGTTCTGCAGAACTAATAGACGCGATAGAACAGGAAATTCGAAAACTATATGGAAATAACATAGGCATTACCACTGTAAAAGCTATTATAGAAACAATAAAGAAGTTTACCAGTGGAATAAGTTCATTCTTACTAAGCATAGCTTTAGTTTCCTTAATTGTAGGAGCAGTTGGAATAATTACAACTCTATATACCTCAGTTGTTGAAAGAACGAGAGAAATAGGAACGCTTAAGGCGATTGGAGCTAGAGATTCGTATGTTTTATCATTATTTTTAGTAGAAGCGCTATTAATCGGTATATTGGGTGCGACGTCGGGATTGAGTTCTGGTATGGTATTTGGATATTTGCTAAGTTCAGGGATGGGATCAGGTGGCCAGCCGCCCATTGTGCCAGTATATACTTTACCTGATTTAACTAGAGTATGGTTTATTACGGTGGGTTTAAGCTTTATGGCGGGGCTCTTTCCATCACTAAAAGCAGCTAGATTACTTCCTGTTTTAGCACTTAAAAGAGATTAAACTACAAATACACAAGAACCTGGAACCTTGAGACTGTAGATGTTACCAAGCCAAACCTTAACAGAGACATTTTTTGATCGCTACAATAGCGGATGAAATTGCAATCGTAATATTAAAACCAGCCCATCTGGAGGCATGAAATTAACGGCTGATTTTTTTTATTTAATCTAGATACCAAAATCGATATGGTGTCTTCACTACAAAATCTAATACTTTCGAGTATCTGTATCCACTTTCTAGATCTATTTTAATTCCTCGTCTATCTGAGATAACTTATTCCCATCATCTGAACTTCTATATATCCGTCGAATTTCGTTTCTTAAATTTAAATAATAACTTCTAATATTGTCTGAATCACTCAAATTGGCAATGGCCATATTTCCTTTCTTATCATTATCCAAGTTATAAGAATCATCAAAATCATGTTCTGAATCCATAAATACTATTTCTGTATATCACGTATTTCTTTTATTAATCTATATATGTAATCCCTATGACGACTTTTACATCTCAAATTAGTTTAGATATGTAATTTGGGTAACACAACTTGACGGATCTATTCGTTGACTAATGCGTTGCTTACTTTAGTTTATTATGAAGATACTCTCTAGCCCTTATCAACTCCCATTACAGTTTAATGATTTCACTTTTTATAGTATTAGAATAATTGATAAACATTTTAGTGTCTTTTGGAAGATCTTGACCACTTATTCCATCTCTTGGTTCAAGAATGTCAACATTCCATTTAGTATTAAGAGCTTCACGTAATTCTGTAAAACTAATATTATTAGAGATGCAGTACAAAAGAAGTTCCTGAGCAAATGCAATCTGGAGGTATCTGTGGGAGTTTTCTACAATCTTTGTAACCTCTGCAACGTCACGATGAAACAGAACTTATTGGAATTAACAATGAAGGCCGCATATCATCATTGTCATGAATGTTCACCAACATAATCACAAGGATGGTTGTTTTTTTCATCAATCAAATTGTCACCTGATATCGAGGTGGGTACATAACGCATCATTGTATTGGGTGCCGAGATAGATGAAAAGTCTGCTCCCTCAAAAGAGGGTTTAGAGACTAAAGTCCCACCATCATAAAAATTAAGGCCATGCTGTAAGCAACAATTGCTAACACCACCAACTATTCGGAGTTGGTTGACACCATGAATCTCTTCTTCTAAAGCATACCATCTATGTGGTGCATGTACTACATGCAGTCTATGATCTACTTTTTCAAATACCTTTTTGGATGTACCTTTTGGAATTGTACTTTCAATTGAAATAAGTGCACCTGATTTAGCTTCTCGTGATATTTTTTCAACAACCGACATTAAACCATCAACTTGAGGTGAAAACATGTCATTTGGTACGTGTGTTGATACACAGATAATTAATACATCAAATTCGCCAAAGTTTGTTGCTTGTTTTATTCCATAGTTGGTTTCAGCTGATTGCATGGCTTTTTGATTGATATCATAACCATAAGTATCAAAGCCATGTTCTTTGATATATCTAGCAACTGGAAGCCCAAGCTGACCAAGGCCAATTACTATAACCTTCTCGAATCTGTTTTGAAATGATCTATTCTTTTGAGCCTGAATTGCGTTCCTCATCAAAAGAGTTTGCATTATTTGAATGAAGCGCAGACGAATTATCGCATTTCATATGCTAAAGTTGAAGATATCCATATAATAAATAAACTGACTGGTCAGGTGAGATCGATTAATACACTTTCTAATATTTCTTTTATTTAAACCTAGAAGTAATAGAAATGTTAATTTAGCTTCTCATTTTTTCATTAAACTAGTCTAAAAGGCTCCAAACGTATTTCAAAAGTTGACCGGGTAAATTTTATGATATTAAAGTAAATTATGAATAAAACAAAACTAAATCAGAGATAATTATATTCCAGTTCTAAGGGTATTATTTGTTAAAAATAAATAAATTTTAGAAGTAAAAGAATTCATTAATTTAATTCTGAATTTCTTCACAATTGCCTGCATTGTCATCACCTTCGTCTAAATTGAAATCAGTGATAACGTCTATTCCGTCACCACAATCAAAGTAGTCCGCTCCTGGTCCACCAATCAAAATATCGTCGCCTACATCTCCGTAAAGTTTGTCATTCCCGGACTCTCCTACTAAATAATCATCATCTATACCACCCGCTAACACATCATGTCCCTCATTCCCATTGAGTTGATCGCTTCCCGTTCCGCCTTGTAAAACATCGTTACCATTTTCGCCGGATAATTGGTCTGCTCCTTCGTTGCCTTGAATCTTATCATCACCACCCATTCCATGAACATTGTCTGAACCATCTAAGGCTACGATCAAATCGACTCCGTCTGTTCCTGTTATTCTATCATTACCAAACGATGCGGGTATGAAATTTACGCCGCTAATATCATTACCATTTCCGCTCTGTGCAACAGACGAATTAGAAATAGAGGTGGGGAGACTAGAATTTGAGAATGAAGGATTAAACGTCATTGATTCATTATCTCCAGATGTTATTGCAGGGGCGCTAATTCTTGCCGTGGCGTATGCATCCTCATAAATAATTAGGTTAGTGAGCATAGCAAAGGAGAGGAATATTGCCGGTATTAAGTTATTTAAAAACATACTTAAAAAATCAACATTCTCCTTAATAAAGGAAACTGACTAGTCGGGCTATTTATAAAAGTGGTAATGATGTATATTTTATACAATATTCATATTGATAATTTTTTTCATTATAGATTGACTCTGATTTCCTCACAATTATTTTGTGCTACGTCACCCTCATTTTTTCTAAAATCAACTATAACGTCATATCCTCCACCGCAATCAAAATAATCTTTGCCCATTTCACCCTCTAGTACGTCATCTCCATCATCACCATACAATCGGTCATTTCCTAAACCACCATTTAAATAGTCCTCATCTACACCTGCATAAATAAGATCATTGCCATCATCCCCAAATATGACATCTGCTCCCGAATTACCTTGCATAATGTCATTACCTTTGTCGCCATACAGTTGATCATTGTCCTGTCGTCCCATCACAATATCATCTGCGTCTTTTCCTTTGATAGTGTTGACAATACTATTTCCTATGATAATATCGCTTTTATCGGTGCCCTTTGTGTTATTGGAATCACCTGGTTCAGGAATAATTTTAAGATTTTCTCTAGTATCTTCTCCCATTACAAGCACTGTATTAGAATTAATAAAATATAGAATAATCAATCCAAATATAAAACAGTATAATATAGGACTTCTAAAAGTACTCTTCATTTTTATGTTAAAAGTATTAAAATTCTATTTATAGATTTGAAAGAAATCTTATGGTGTGATCTATGAGGTTAATTACTTATTGAATTATTCAAAATTACTAATAAAGGAAACTGACTAGTCGGGCTATTTATAAATAATATTATATCATATATACGGTAACATTCAGACAATCATATTCTGTTTATCGTCATATTTATAAAATTGTCGTAGCCTACTCAATATTTAGATGGCTAATAATTAAAATATTATATAATTAATTGTGTTAAAACAGTAAGACGTATTAATGTCATGTGACATCCATTTTATAAACCGACTTGACCTATCTTCAGTTATTGTCCGACAGGATATGCAATGTCTACGATAAAATGAGATGCACCGTATGCTGGTTTGTTCACTTTAAAAAAATTGCAGTCATATTCTTCATCATATAGACAAAAACATACATGACAAAATCCTTATAGATTAATTCATAGCATCAAAAGTCTTGGTTAAGGACGAGAATAGAATGGTCAACTGAAACCCTGACAATTTACATGTATAGAGTATTGCACTATTTTTAGAGTTTCTAAAGTATACTTTTTCTCAATTAGTTTTGATTCAAAATTTTTAATTGGATTTGAAGTTCCCCATTGAGCGGAATCTAGCCTAAAAACATGGATGAGATTTCACTTTGTCAACTACTTTTTTGCAATCACTTTGAGTAAAGGTTGATGTACATCATTATTGAGATGACATTATCATTAGTGTGGATTCACTCTTTCCTAATAATTATCTTCCACATCTTGTCATTGTAAAAATATCTTTTTAATCAATGTATGTTTATTCCCTAAAGAACAGAAGAATATTTGATGTATAAAAGAAGATGAGAATCATGAATTATAAACAATTTGAGTACGCCAAAAGATTTGGTTATAAATATATAGAATATTCTTAAATTTATAATATACGTTCACTCATAGCGAGTATACAAATAATTTATATATTATTAATTGGCATATGGACTATTGTGAGTGAAAATAGTGAGAAAATTGAGTTTGACTTTGAAAATTCCATTCTATTTATAATTAACAAGACTGCAAAAGCGTTAATTCATACAGTTGATCAAATGTTACGAGCCAAACTTGGTATAACATACGGTCAATGGCGGGTCATCACGGTTTTGGTTAAAAACGACAATGAGAATAAACATGAAAACAATGGCATGACTCAGAAAGAGATTGCATCCAAGATCGGTATTGAGGATTCTACCATTATTCCGATCATCGATAAATTGGAAAAAAATGGATTAGTTCTAAGGCAATCGGATAGTTACGATAGACGCAATAATAGGATCATGTTAACTAGGAAATCTGATGATGTGCTAGATGTAGTAATGAATTACGGGGAAAAAGTAAAAAACATTTTATTGATGAATATTTCCGATGACGAATTATCCATAACCAAAAATACATTAGAGAAAATGTGGAATAATATACAATCTAAAAGACATCAAGAATGTCATTCTAATACATCATCAAAAGAAATTCTCGGCAACAAATCTAATATGGAAGTAAATACCTTTGACGAAGGCACCTACAATTCCCTACAGTAGATCTACTGCCTTTAGAAATATTTGGAATAACGAAGTTGAAATATATGGTTTCAAATAAAACAAAACCCAAGAATAATAATAACAAATATGAAATGAAAAAAAAATCACCTGTTCCTAATAGCATTGCTTCCATACAACATCAAGAAAAAGTTCCTTTTTCGTCTTGGAAAGTCCTCATCATATTAAGTTTTATTGCTACAATGGTTATGTACGCAGAAACGATGTTGATACCTGCAATTCCTACACTCGTTAAAGATTTTCATATAAATTATGGTTTATCGTCTTGGCTTTTGACAGCTTATCTTGTGTCAGCAGCGGTCATGACTCCTATAGCTGGAAAACTTTCTGATATTTATGGACGAAAGAAAGTGTTACTCGTTATCATGGCAATATATACTACAGGAGTAGTTGTCGGAGCAATTTCAAATGATATCTATTTGATGATATTTGGAAGAGCGATACAAGGTATTGGAATGTCAATGTTTCCAATAGCATTTGGTATGGTAAGGGATCAGTTTCCGCTTAATAAATTGTCCATAGCCCAAGGATTAATTACATCCATGTTTGCAATAGGTGCGGTAATAGGTCTATCTGTTGGAGGTATTATTATCCAATACTTTGGATGGCGTATGACATTCATAACGATAATTCCAATTTCGATAATACTTTTGTTAGTAATAAAGAAGTATATTTGTGAAAGTAATTATTACGGCTATGAAAATCAGAATTTGAAATCAGAAATCAAAACAGGTAATAAAAAAAATAAAATAAAAACTAAGCATCAAAATTTAGAAAAGGTAGAAAAGGCTAGTAAAGGTCAAATTGACATTAAGGGTTCGGCATTACTTGCGATACTTATTACTTCACTTCTTCTTGGAATTACTTTATTACAACCTGACTCTTCTAAGGGTAATGTTTCTCCAAACGGCGATACTGTCTTAACTGTTTTACCTATTTTTGTAGTGTCCTTAGTATCCCTCATACTGTTTATACTAGTTGAAAGGCGTAGTATGCATCCACTTATGAACTTTAAAATATTTTTAGAATCCAAGATTTTGTTTTCTAGCATCATAATAATGATCGTAGGATTGTCAATGTTTATGGTGTTTCAGACTATTCCAATCCTTGTACAAACTCCAAAACCAATTGGGTTTAGTGGAAATCCATCTGACACTGGACAAATTCAATTACCATTTGCGATTGTACTATTGTTATTTGGACCAACATCTGGACTAATCATATCTAAATTGGGTTCCATGAAACCAACAATCTTAGGCTCTGTTTTGACAACCACAGGCTTTATGATAATATTGTTATTACATTCCTCGGAGATATTGATTTCCGTTGGATTAACGATCGTGTCCGCAGGCTTATCCTTAGCTGCAGTCGGCGCTATGAACATTATCCTTGTTGCAACACCTAGAGAGTTTTCAGGAGTAACCATAGGGATGAGCAGTATGTTGAGGATAGTAGGTAGCTCTATCGGTCCTGCCCTGGCTGCAATGTATATGCAAACAAATCAGTCAACGATCGCCACCACAAATGGGATTACTGAAATGCTGCCATCATCTCTTTCTTTTGACCTTATTTTTCTTACAGCAGTGATATTGTCAAGCATTTCAATTTTCATATCACTATTCCTCATGAAAAAAGCAAAATCGCCATCTAAAATTATTGTTTGAGCAACATTCCACAAATGATGTAATGGGCCAAATAAATACGGAATGCCTTAGTTCTAATCGTGGAGAATCATACGAAATGTTAGATTTGTCTATAATCCCAAAAATATTTTATTTGCCATCAAACAACTGAAAAAATAAATTATATTGTCATAACATTTGATTCTGAACATGATCTAGAGACGTGCCCTATTAGGGATTGATTGATGTGTAACCTTTATAATGTTTTTATAAGGTGAAAATACGCTATGAGTCATTGTATGAATCTTACAATACATTAAGAATATATTTCACAACAAAAATTACAATTTTTTAATGGGATCTCTTACTAAAATTTCTCTGTTAATATGAACCTTATGTTCATTGTAATTTCTTCTATCACTTGTCGATACAAATTTTTCTCAGTTTTTAATTCTCACATAATTATTGACCATTGATGATATAATTAGTTTATTCTGTTTTTTGATTTTATATATAGAGTAAAAATCGGCAATGGAATTTCAGTAAATTATCAAAAGCAAAATCATCCAATGTTCTTTAGTAGATATACTAGTGCGATACCAATACCTCAAATTTATTGTAGTGTTGCATGTATCATTGATCAAGACCTTAGGTATTTATTGCCTAAAATGGACAACGGAGCAGAAATATAGTTATTCTATTGATTTCTCTTACTAACGACATTTCAATTTCAGTTGAACTTAATTAAAACTTGTCCAATTAAAGTGTGATGAAACATTTCACTATGCTATCGAATCGCAAAATATTGATGGCTTATTGTCATTATGAAATTATCATTAAAGAACCAGTGTCTCATATCAAAAAGAAAATGGCTGTAATCAGTTGTTTTTATTTAAAGTTCAATGATATATCATTGCATCTGAAACATACGTTCCACGTTCATGATATTGAGTTCATTTCAATTTCAGATTGATTCCATAGGTTCTCAAATATTATGGAATTGGTGTCGGCAATTGACTGGCTATTAGAATAAATTGCAATGCTAGTTGAATCTTCAAATGTATCATTTTCGATGTAAGATTTCATCTCGATGACCAATGATAATGTTGAATCTATTAGCAAGGCAGTCACCTTTGATTTGAATGAGTTCTTTGATATGTATCTAAAATGCAATGAAATTAATTTTTCAGATATCTCTTCCTTAAAATTTGATAATTCTTTTTGTATTTTTTTTATTTCGTTCCCATCTTTTATACATATTAAAATGTTTATATCTATATTATGCCCTGATTGCAAATTTTTCAAAAGTTCTATTAAACCTATTCTCATCAGCCTATGAAGCGTAGCAAAATTATAGAAAATTATTTGAATATTTTCTGACGCAGAATTAATAATATTGAAAATAGTTTCTAGTATATCATCTGGATCCCTAATAGTGTCTATGAATTCTCTTTTAAGTCCTTTCTCTATTTCTTTAAACCGATGCTTTGCAGGTATAGCTTTATCCCATAGTAGGTTGAATATGTGCTGCTGCTGCTGGACTATTGTCTTAACATTGCTTATGATTAATTCTGATGGGAATATCTTGTCTTCTCTCAATACAATTGTTGATGCTAGGTAGTAAGTATTATCGTGAATTCCAAAAGCACCCTTAATTCCGTCAATATGACGAACCTGGACAATTTTCACAAATTTTTTAGACCACTTTAGGTTTTCTCTCGTGATATCAGTTATGCACCTTAATTTAATGCCCTTATTTTTTAATACATTCATTCCCTCCCATATCGGTTTTGTATTGATTATTACCTCTACCCCCTTCTCGTCGCAAATGATATCCATATGACTAGCTGTTTGTGAATATACTCGTAAAGTAGTACTAATCATTCTTTCAGGTTGATACAATACCTTTGTTTTCTCGTTAGACGAGTGTTGAGACATAATAGACAATAGCAAGAATCAATTTCCTAAGCAATTAAACATTACTATAGATACTGAATGATCGATAAAGAATAGCAACAAAATCTAAATAATTAAAGAAAATAAGATAATTAAGATAATCGGCATTTTTAGATAGGTTATAATGCTAATGGCATACGACACAGAAATTTAAGGGCGACCTTGCGCCTTGATAACTCAAACGCAACTATAAGACGTCATGGAATGAATAGATTTATTTTTGTTATTGGTTTAACTTGTTGTATTGGTGTTGGTAAATAGATCTTATATGTAGGGCCGATATTTATTCAGTTTTCTTAAAGTTGTTTTCAGCGTATGAGCATAGTTTATATTATAATTTACAATTATGCTTCCGTTATATAAAACATAATTCCCATTTCAGAAATATGATAACGGCATTATCGAAAATGATAGTATGCAAAACAATAGCAAGCTAATATACAATAAATAAAGTTTTAATTTGTATTTGATATGATAAATTACTCATTCATAGAATCATCATCTTCGTATAATGTGATATCTTATGATAGGTGTATTTGTTGACTATAGACAGAGACACTAATATTGATTCTAAAATAAAACTTGGTCTAAGACCCAACATTAATCAGTTCCTGATTCTTGTTCTAGTTAATGCTTTTGTAGGGTCAATGATTGGATTGGAACAAACAGTGGTTCCACTTATTGGTGTAGAAGACTTCGGAATTCAATCCAATACATTAGTTGTTTCTTTTATCGCAAGTTTTGGATTAATTAAAGCTATCTTGAATCTTTTTGCTGGAAAATTGTCTGATAAATGGAGCAGAAAAAACGTTCTAATTTTGGGATGGATATTTGGAATTCCAGTTCCTATCATTTTATTAATAGCGCCCGATTGGAACTGGGTTATAGTTGCTAATGTATTTCTGGGAATTAATCAAGGACTAGCATGGTCAATGACTGTCAACATGAAAATTGACCTTGTGGGAAAAGAAAAAAGAGGATTTGCATTAGGATTTAATGAATTTTCAGGGTATTTTTCTGTAGCCATTGTAGGTATTATAACAGGCTATCTTGCATCCCTATATGGATTAAAGCCATATCCATTTTATCTTGGAATTGCTTTTGCAGTTCTAGGTCTGTTAATTTCGTGGTTAATTGTCAAGGACACAAAAAAGTTTACGATTTTAGAGATAAAGAATCATGAACGAGATAACCCTGAACAAAGAGAAGGGGAAACTGGATCCAACGAGAATTCCAGCGACGGAAGTCTAAGCTTTGTTACAGTTTTTTTTGAAACCTCTTGGAAGAATCGGTCTTTACTTGCAATTAGTCAAGCAGGATTAGTCAACAATTTGATATTTGGTGTATCATGGGGATTATTCACCATTTATTTTTCTTCTTACGCTTTGAATGCATCTGACATAGGTTTATTGAAAGCTTTGCATCCTGGCATATGGGGTGTTTTGCAATTAGCCACAGGATTACTTAGTGATAGAATAGGTAGAAAGATTCTCATATTTCCAGGAATGTTTACACAAGCAATTGGGATTTGGGTGATTCTTTATTCACATGATTACATAGGTTGGATTGTGGGAATGTCTCTTTTAGGTATCGGAACTGCGATGGTATATCCAACCTTACTTGCTGCAATAAGTGATATTTCGCATCCGAACTGGCGAGCATCTTCGTTAGGTGTTTATAGATTTTGGAGAGATATCGGATTTGTTTTTGGTGCAGTTGGAATTGGATTTATAGCTGATATGGTTAACATGTTTACAGCAATACAAGTAGTAGCTTGGCTTGGCTTGGCATCCGGTATTGTTGTAGTGCTCCTAATGAAGGAAACCAAAACCAACCCCAAAAAGAGTAAAAATTAAAGAGCATTACATGCTTTAGAACTGATCAACTAGAACCTTAACTTTCGAATACATCTTATAGTTTGAATTAAGCATCATGTTATGGAAGATTGTGAAACTAATACACTGATTAATTTTTTATGCATTGTAGTTCACCACATTATTAAGCACAATTATGTTGATATATCTAGCAAAAATTGTACTTTTCAAAATATCTTGGGTACAAAATGAGCATACAGATTTAGAAACAGTCTGCTTTTCACACAAGCATTGGTTTTATTCAGGCTCATATTGAAATATTCGGTTTTGTTTCTTAGAATTCCTTTTGAGCTTATGGTATTTATGTCATGTCTGTTTTTTTTTAAATTTTAAATTTCCTCAGTAGTAATGAATTACCAAAAACAAGTGAATCGCTTACCACCCATCCTAATGCTGCTAACGCCGGTGTCAGTATTAGGGAATTTGTAGACCCGAATAATATCCCAGCCGCAATAGGAATGGTAATAGAGTTATAAGCAAAAGAAATCGTCAGGTTTTGTTTTATTTTTTTCAGCGAAAATGCAGATAGTTGTAGAATGAATGAGATGTCAGATAAATTATTTTTTATCAAAATAATATGTCCTGCTTCCTTTGCGACATCAGTTCCTGATCCGATTGCTATTCCAACATCGGCTTGAATTAAAGCTGGTGCATCGTTAATACCATCTCCAATCATTGCTACAACGCGGTTTTCCTTCTCCTGTAGATACTTAATTTTTTCTACCTTTTGTTGTGGCAACATTTCTGAAAATATGTCAACTATTCCTATTTGTTGGGCAATTGCAAGAGTAGTCCTTTCGTTATCTCCACTCAGAAGAATTACTTTCTTTCCCATAGATCTAATTTTTTTAACTATGGATAAGGCATCCTCTCTTATCATATCTGCTACTGCTATGATACCAATAAAATTTCCTTCCACAAAAATTGTTACTACGGTTTTGCCTTCTGATTCTAAATCCGTAATTCTTTGTTCAAATTCTATTGGAATTTTTGACTTAAACCTCGATATGGAATTTTCATTGATTTTAGGAGTATTTTGTGTATTTGAGCGTGGACTGGTAATCAATATCTGTTTTTGGTTATATTTAGCTATAATTCCATGACCAGTCATTGTATTGAATTCATTAACTTCAAAGAGGGATATCTTTCTCTCGTTAGCCTTTTTCACTATTGCTCTTGCTATTGGATGTTCCGATTTAATTTCCGTAGAAGCAGCCATCTGCAACAAATGGTGTTCATCAAATCCAGAAGATGGAATAACATTTGTTACTTCAGGTTTACCCTTAGTTAATGTGCCTGTTTTATCAAATACCACTGTATCAACAGACGCCAATCTCTCAAGATATATTCCACCTTTAACTATGATACCTTGTTTGGCAGCTTTACCAATGGCTAAGGATATCACCATTGGGGTCGCAATGCCTAAGGCGCATGGACATGATACTACCAGTATGGTGGCAAATACTGTTACACTGAATTGAATTGGCGCTTGCACTACTAATAACCAATAAAGAGAAGAGATAATGGCTATTGAGAACACAATAGGGATAAAATACTTGGCACATCTGTCTGCAATCTTTTGAATAGAAGGTTTGTTTGTTTTTGCCTTTGAGACTAATTCTATTATACTTGCTAATACTGTTTGACTTCCGACACTCGTTGCTTTAACATGAACATATCCATTTTTGTTTATGGTACCTCCAATGACCTTGTCTTTTACTCTTTTTTCAACTGGAATTGATTCACCTGTAATCATTGATTCATCTATTGAGGTTTCACCTAAAGTAACAATGCCGTCAGTTGCAATGTTTTCGCCAGGTTTAACGATAAAAATATCATTTACCTTTAAATTTTCAATAGTAATAGTTTCCTGTTTTCCATTATCTCTTATTACAATAGTCTTTTGTGGTTTTAGGGCAACCAGACTCTTAATAGATTCAGAAGTTGTTCTTAATACCTTACTTTCAACAAATTCACCTATTGTAAATATTGTCATGACAGAGGCAGATGCTTCAAAAAATCTAATATCTTGATTTGTCAAAAGTGCAATAACACTATAGCCATATGCAACTGACGTGCTTAATACCACCAAGGCGTCTACGGTAAAGTTTTTTCTCTTTCTGATAGAATCGTAAAAGCGTTTGTAAAATGGTCTACCTAGTAGAATCTGTACAGGAGTAGCTAAAAGTAGTAAAATAAAACCGAGAATAAAACTATCTCCGACTAAATTATAGAACTCTAGTAATTCTAGAATTACTAAAGGAATGGTTAATGTTAACCCTACTAATATGAGGATCTTTGCTTCTTTGTTTTCTTTTCTTTCAATTTTCTCAATAATTTTTAGGTCTTCTAAATCTGACTTTCCGTTTGTTGATCCTATTGATGATAATCTTTGGGAAAGTTCGGAATTGCTAGAACAACAGCTGCAACTATCCTCTGCTGCTTCTACTTCTACTTCTTTTTGCAGTTTTATATTGCAATTGATATTTTCCATCTCTTTATCTCTTAGATTTTCTATTGGATTTTCAACTGAGAGATTAAATTTCCTTTTCATTTTCTTGTCTTTATTTTCTAATGTTTATCATAGTGGATTCATCATTGTAATTCACACACTTGTATAACCCACTAATTATCTCTGCAAGAACGATATCGCTTTCTTCTAGGAATTTTGCTACCCTTTCATTATTGAGATTATAAAAGACTTTTTTTCCTTCTCGTCTATTGCGAACAAGTCCGCAGTCTAGTAAACAGGCTAAGTGGTTTGATATGTTTGATTGATTTTGATTTGTTTCTCTTACTATTTCTGATGTAGTCCTTTCTCCATTCCTTAGACACTCTAAAATGGAAAGCCTAGTTGTATCTGCTAATCCTCTAAATAACTTGGCTTTTAATGATAACTTTCGAATATTAATTGATATATTATCACTCAATGATATGTTAATATGTAATTGCTAGATACTAAAATCTTTGGATGGTTGTAGTCATATTTCATCTAAGTATAGTAAAATGGACATGGATTTATTCACCTTTGTATAAAGTTAAGAAAGCTTGATGATATGAGATGAGCAAAAAAAGACAGGTTATAATAATAAGTATAGTAGTCGTTGTAGTTACTTCAATTATTATCTACATTGAATTTATGATGAAACCTCAAAACCTGGGTATGAATTCTGAGAAAGTATCTCCATTTGCGGTCTACTTTCATTCGAATTTGAGCATCTCAATTGAAGGAAAACCAATTAAAATACCAAGTCAAATTGGCATCGACTATAAGTTATGGAATGACCATAGTCTTGACAAATTTGGATTTCCAGGAATGCCAATGGATGAAGAAGGAAAAACAACTATGCCAGGAATGGCTCCGCTATACACTACAAATGATAAAGGCAGAATAACAGTTGGTTCAATTACAGAAAGAGACTACACTCTTGGAGATTTCTTAAGAATATGGGGTGAACTTGATACAGATGACAAAGTAGTAAATGCAACAGTTAATGGTAAAGCGGTAACCAATTATACCAATGTCAAATTGGAAGAAGGTCAGCAGATCAAGCTTTACATTCAGAATAAAAAATAGGTTTTAAGATTTAATGTATAATCATAATTTCTTTAACAATCAAATTTTTGAATTAAATAATTTGCACTTTCCAAAATTTCTTAGGTAACATTTAAGGTATACTTTAATTCTAAAATATATTCCTGTTATCATATGACCATTAGCTTATTCAAAAAAGAGGTCAATTTAAGAAGTATTAGAATAGCGAGATATTAAGAAGCACAAAAATCATATTCATCTGTCCCCATCTAAAAGAATTAGAGCATGTGACATTTGATCTATCATAAATATTATCATCATCCTAACAAATGAAATAAGGATAGAGATACGCATTTTTGTCATATAGTGCTAATTTAACAAATGATACAATTCAGTGTTTTCAGAACTTAATTTGTATAGAGATAACGGTTTGTAATCCTTAACTGCAATCAATCTGGTTTTGATTTCTGATTCCATATTAAAGGATATTTTAGAAAGCTTACTACATTTTTCAAGCCACATCTTCAAGATATCAGAACATTTATCTGAGTTTAGTTTTCTTATGTTAACGAGATATGGAACCAATATACGATATAAACAATATCTTCGAAAGCGAGGTATGGGAGTTTGCAACAATCTTTCTATCCAATAATATTTCTTTACTTTATCACTCTTTAAAATAATCTCACACCTTTTGTTTTGAAATCTAGAAGTCTTCTTTCTTTTGAGGTCAATATCTGCAAGCCAGAGTCTAAAATCTCTAATCAGTTTGATGTTTATTGATTGAACGTTATCCTTATCAAACTCCTGAATTATCTTTATCTGATATCTAATTTGGTCATTTTCATCATTAATATTTAGATTTTTTGAGTTGAAAGTATAAGGTATCCTTAGTAATGAGGATTTGAACGAAGGATTATGACTCGAATCCTTTTTCTTCAAACTAAAAGTCATTTCAGCATACCTGAGAAACTCCTCTGAAGGTTTTTTAGATAATTCACTTAATTCTTTAATTAATTCTAACGGTCTGGTATCTATCACAATATAGATATGATAACCATTTCCTGTCCACAGTATAGTCGGTTGAGAACTATATAATTTTTCTTCGATTGTCTTTATACTCCTATTCTTTGTCTTTTCTAACTTAGTTATTGCTTCCGGATATGGTAGATTTTTTTCTAAATCAAGATCGATAAAAATAATATTTGGAGCTTGTATGTCTGAATAACTGAGATAATCGTTGTTGTCTAAAACTGGGTAAGCATTGATTCTACAATCTATAAAATCTGCTTTAATGTATTCATTTAGTATTTGTTCTTTGTTATAGACTGTAAATTGTCTATTATTACTAAAAGCCGTTGATATTTTCCTCGGGAATAATTGTTGTCTTCCTTCAAAATGTGAAAGAATAAAATCTATTCCTTCTTTAACTTTGTTGATTCTATCATCCTTTTTCTTATAGTCAACACCACTATTTCCAGAAATCATCTAAAGTTGAGTCCCCTTTAACATGCTTATTGTAATTATAACCTAAACATTCTACCTGTTTTTCAAATATTGATTGTAATGTTTTGAGGTATTCGCTTCTGTCTATGAATGCGGGATCTGAATGTGCTTTTCCAAGGCAATTAGCTTTGTAATAATGTATGGTATCTCCCTCCTTAGCATTTTGTTGTTTTCCCACAATATATTGAAATTTATTATCAGAATACTCAGATGGATCTCTTTCTAAAGTAAGACTAATTGCTAACCGTTCATGTGGAACTTGACCTTTTTCCATATCTTGATATGCTTTTCTTAGTTTGATTGTAGGATTTCTACCATGTTTTAGATCTTCAACAAACCCTCTTTGAAGATTATTTATCCATGGGGGTCTATCAGATTTTTTACCTTCCATTCCCACTATATCCGGAGCTTTAGTTACATCATCCTGATGTATTCCTATGTAATGCTTCTTACCTAAAAGTAGAAACTTTTTATAAGTTTTGACTAATTCAATTTCTGTATCCTCGAGCATTATAGAGCATTCTGCGAGAAATTTATCGATATCTAGTTCACCTTTTACGTCTGTTACAAAAATACTGTCGGTATCTCCATAAATTACGTCAAATCCATAAACTTTCTCTGCAATATGTTTCATATAGTCTAAAGTTCTTCTACCAAAGGCAGTAGTTAGTTCTGCTACTCGGTAATCAGCAAATTCAAAAAACTTGGTATTAAAAAGACCATAACAACCATTAATCAAAATCTTTAGTCCTAATTGCATAGCATTATTTCCCAGGTCTTTTTGTCTGAATCGTTCATTTCTATACTGTTCTAGGAGCTTTGGAATTATACCTCTGTATCTTTTGCAAATCCAATATTCTTTTTGTCCTTGATGTTGTTCTTTTTCACCTTTGTCATGTATTAAATTCATGATTTCCTTTGGAACTCTAGCTTCGGGGTCATCTTTACAACATGAACAGTTAACAGTGTCAAAGCTAATGTTGTAAATTATTATCAAAGTAGGATAAAGCGATCGCACATCAAAAACATACACGAGTTTTTTATCTCTATAATAACCTTTTTTAGGATCGAGGACTAATCCACCTTCAATTTTCTTTTTTCCTCTTTGTATAGGATCAAGCGTTGGAGGTTTGCATTCACCGTTGTTAATCTTGTCATTGATGACTTTGGTCCACCAACTAGTTAAACTATTGTTACAGACTCTATCAAATGGTACTTTTGTAATTATAGATATGGCATTCATCAAATCAAAGATTTCATAGTTATTATGTCTGGAAAGGTCCATAACTAATGATGCATCTTTTATAACATATTCTAGTTGTTTAACATTAGATAATTGTTGTATCTTTTGTCCATCCATGTATTCAAGCTTTCCTTCACCTAAAATTGTTCTGCATACTGTATCTAGTTTCAGATTTAGATATTTACCATTGTAAATACCCATCACCATTTCCTTTTTGTAAACGTTATAGAGGTCTATGTGATAATAATACCTAAATTTGTTTAATTTTCTAATGGTTGGAACGGCAGAAAAATTTCGTATATCGTGACCTCTGATATAAGGAACGCCTCTACGGTCAAAAGCAACAATTGAAGAAATATCATAAAATTTGCAAACTTCATCTATTATCTTTAAATCAGAATTTATTCCACTAAACTTACCTCTACTGTTTTGAATTCTAACACCCTTGGTGTTCCAACCAATTGTTAATCTATACTGTAGAATTTCAGACATGATCCATTTTACCAATTCCTTTTCTGGTTGCATGTGATTGACAAAGTCTAATTCATGCTTTGATTTTATGTTTCCTAAATTATCAACTATTGCTCCTGCAAATATTGAATACGGTTTTTGAGAATTATTTTCATCATATCTATATTCTAAATCAAGAGCAGCGTAGGGTTGCATTAGCAATTCATTCCTTTGAATATTATAATTGGTATTGGAAGTGATTAAAGGAACGTTTGAACTTGAACTTGTCATACCGTTTCCCCCTTTTGAGGGTTAGTCAAAGATTCATTATTACTTTCAAACCACTTTACCAACAATTGCGGTTTGTTTTTTATGATTTTGATATTTGGATGTCTTATAATATTTGAAACGAGATCCCTTACAATTCGATTTTCTCTTGAAGTTAACTTATCTCCCAAATAATTTCTAACTATTTCATTATTCTTACAAACGGATCCTATGGCATAATTGACGGCTATTATCGAGCCATCAGATAATTGTATAATTTTTAGAATTTCCTGTAAAGCAGTGTATTTAATACCGTCGCTATCTGTAATTATGGGAGAAACGGGATATTGTGTCTGATACTCCTCTTCGTCTTCGTCTTCTGCATGTGACCTTGTCACATGCTCAAATGGTTCTGACCCGGAGAGAGGCACGGTGATTTTTTTGGTATTTTGTATGTTAAAGATCCCACATGATTTTATTGGGTTACAACAGAGATTTTCAGTCTTATCCTCTTTTACAGGTAAAAATTTCTCCGATTTTTCTTTTGAATCTCGACTCTTACTTAAGCCATCGTCTAAATCACCATCATGTTTTTGCTGAGCCTGTGGTGATGAAATATCTTTGAACGTGTGACAGTAATTATTGTTATTGTCACACGGTTCTACTGTTTCAATAGTATCAGCTTTGTCGATGGAATTCTGAACAGAATCATTCTCAAAATCATTATCATCAACAGATTGTGTGTCGCACTCATAATTTTTATTAGATTTCTGATCATAAGGAACAAAATCCTCTTTTAGATCGAGAAATTCTTTTGTTCTAAACCAGTCATATTCAGAATTCAATCTTATCTTAAGTTCTGAATTACTATAATCACTTACTGTTGATATCTCCCCTATCCTTAAAGCTTCAAATTCTCTCATCGTTCGAGTTACCACCGGTTGTGAAATTGATAGTTCATTGCATATCTGTGATGTTGTAAGTTCTCCAGTTTCGCTTTTTAGTAGGAGGTCTAATAACCTTACACGTCTCACAGGTGCTGTTGATAAAGCAACTTTGACAGCGATTGGAACATCCTGTATGGTCAGGGAGTTTCTTCCCTGAGAAATTGCATGTCCGATTGCAAGGTTACGTAAAAGAATAACCGCTCTAGATGCATCCTCAATTACAGGAAAGTCTGTATCATAATCTTGACCTTCTACTTGATGTGGTTGTTGATAATAGTTACCATTTTGTTCATTATTTGATTCATTATTTTCGTTACTATAATTCGATTTATGTTTTGTAAACTTTGATTGAGAGACATAGACGTCTCCTCTAAGAGGAGCGAGTAAATTTGCTAGTTGTGCTATATATTCTAAAGCCTTGTCTTGTTCTCCTTCCTCTTCTTCATTCCATCTTATTTTTATAACGTTGTTTTCAAGCCTTGTCCTACCTTCTATTTCAGGAGCAGCGTCAAATACTTTTAAATAATCTAAAAGTTTTTCTTCAATTTCTTTGTTTGTGCTGGAAAAATTATTGTTTTTGGCTATTCGTTTTAAGTCCCAAACTGTTTTCTTTTGAAGGTTAGGACGGATAAAATATATCTTATGACCTAATGTTCCCAATAATTTCCACACTCTAAAAGGGATCTCGACTGCGGCTCCCAGCCATACAAACATAGTATCCCCGTATTTTCTATGCCCATGGGCACCAGAATCATTTTCCAGTCCATGTCCGTCAAGAACTCGGGTTATTATTCCCATGGTTTTTTGAAGATCTTCCTCCTTGCCTGTAAAAAATAACGCCAATTCGGGAGTAAGTACGAGTTTACCTTTCATTTTTGGTAACATGTCAACTTTTTGTAGTTGTTCCTCGTTTAATGCTGCGTTATGTGAGATAAGTGAGCTTGGAGTAAAGCCGTCTGTGTAAAAAACATGGACATATTTTCTAAAGAGCTGAATTACCATGGTTTTCATTGAAGATGGAGGTGCAACTATTACGCCCATAAACGGGAGAGTGAAATCCATAACGTTCAGTATTGATTTAACCGTTAAGCAAAATTCCATAAATATCCAGGCTTCTGGATAATGACTTTTGAATATCTTTTCTAAAATCTCATATTTTTCGGCTACCTTAGATTGCCATTCTTTATAGGGATCAGATGCTTCTTGGAATTGACTTCTAAGTTTCTTTACGTCATTTAAAAAATTAGATTTAAATTCGTCGTTTGGTTGATCTTCAATATTAGGATCAAGTCTATCTTGACAAAGAAAAATTTCATCTCTATATGAGACAATCTGATTCTCTATATCTGATATCCCTTGATCTATTAATTGAGAATCACCTGTCATTTGCTTGAGGTATTTTAGTTTGATTCTAACCTCCTTACATAATTTTTGAATTGAAGATTTAGATTTTCCTACTATTACTATGCAAATAGTCTCATTTCCAGAATTAAATTGTAATATACCCCTATCTAGAATGATCTCATCTATCCCCATTTTAGAGACATTTTCAGTTATTTTGAATCTGATCGTTCTCGTATTTTTATCGATTGGACCAATATTGCTGTCGCGACTATGACTCAAATTTTTCACCTTTCTTCTGGTCATGACAGAGACATCTACAAACAATTCTAATCCCTGTTGGTTTGTTTGAATAGACTGTTTTACACTTGTTACAAGTTATCGGACATTTAGCAATAGATAATTCCAGTATTGAAAAACTATTTATCGATTCATTGTTACCTTCATAAAGTTTAATTTCATGTTTATCCTTATTAACAATGGGAAAATTCTTTTCATCTTTCATTTTTTAAACCTCTAATTTTTCGATAATGATCTTGTCATTGTCCTTGTTGATTTTGACAAAATCTCCTCTTTGCATTTGAAGATCTTTTAGAAAGTCTTTGGGTAAGACAACGGTTAGTGATGTTTTACCCACGATTCCATTGATTCTATGAATATGTCCTCTCATTACAATATAGACTGTAGATACTGTTATTAGGAAGATACTATTATGTATATGATAGTATCACGTATATGTTACAATCTAATACTAACAAATTAACGATCAAAAGCATCACTATCGAAGATATTCTTTATCGCGATGTCGAAAAACTCGAATCTAATAATGATGAGGAGAAAGAGTATAAAGAGGAGATTAGCCTTTACCGGGACATTATCCGTTTTATTCTTTCAGATTATAAGGACAAATACAACCCAGAAATTGAGAAGGATGACATGAACGGTATACCGATTATAGTTTCTTTTAGGATTTGGCCATTATGCAAGTGGTTATTTAACAATAACAAGGATTTGCAAGATGCATATGAAGAGGAATATGGAAGCAGACGGGTTGCTATTGAGAAGAGACCAACAAAGATTAAAGGAAAAGTTGCACGTAGGTTAGAAAGACTTGTACAGTTAGGATTATTCGATATTGATGAAAACAAGGTCAAATCTCAAAGAAACAAGGGTCTGGAGACACTATTATATCATGTTCCAAGGAGTGGTATATTAGTCGCATTGACTTTGGATCTACAGAACTGCGATAAGGGTTCAGACAGGTATAAGAAAATGTTGCTCCTGACGTTGAACGAGTACCTTATATCTATTCCTCCAAATTATAAGAACTACGATAATTACTATTATTATTTTCTAAAGACTCTTTTGACTAAATGTATAAACAAATACGATGATATTCTCGACTACTTTTTTTATTATATGTCTAAACATTCCTTTGGGTTCTTGATAAATTTTCATGATTTAAGATATACCATGAACAATTTCATTTTTGAAAAAATTTTAAATGACAATAATTTTAGGGAATTGTTCTATGAGACGTTAAATAATTTTAAAACACCATTGTTTTCAAAAGAACCACAAGATAAATTGGACAAAAAAATATTAGATACGGAATTAAAAAATATTGAAAAAAGCAGACATATGATTAAAGTCTGCTTTAAATCAGATATTGAGTCTCAAATTGACAAAGACATGTGGGAGTCTTTAAAATATGATACCCACATGATGAAATCTTTTCAGTATACCAATAGCCAAAAAAAACGTTTTATTCCAAACCATGTCTATAAAAATGGATTATATGAAAAGATAGAACGAGAAAAGGTTATAAATCATCAAATAAGAAATGAATGGGAAATAATAAAAAACAACAACCTTAATTCAAATAAGATTACGATGATCGTAAAATGTCAAAGGTGTAGTCACATATTCTCATATTTATATAATATAGAAAGTCAAACTTGGGATGCAGTTGGACTAAAACCGTAAGACGTTATTAATGAATTATTTGATTTTTGAATTTAACAAAACCCTAGTCAAAGTTGCCTGATTGAATTAGCTGTCTTGCTATCAGCTGTTTTCCTTGTTCATCAACTGAAGAAAAGGCTTTGACTAAATCTTGCAAGACAGAATCCATTTCTTTATATCTGGTCTCTAGTTCCATTATCTTCTTGTTTTCTTCTTCTTTAATTTCATCAAATGCTTCTGGTTTTAGAGGATAGGAACATTTAGAACAGTATTTATTCTCCAATATATTTGGTAAATCGCATCGTGGACATATTGACTGTATAGGTTTCTTCTTTTGGAGTTCTTCTGTAATTATTCCATTGTATTCTAATATTTTGTTTTTTAGTTCATTACCCATTCTTCTCTTGATATATCTAGATCCTTGTTTTGAATTCATTGACCACCTTACTTTCTTCTTTAATGCATATTCAGGAAGATAGTCGGAATCGGCAGTTATCGCTGAATGTCTTATGCAATAAGGATTCCATTTCTTTACTTTGAGCAAACGGTTCAATCTTTCCTTTTCCTCTTCATCCGTTATCTGGTTTGATTCAATTAGTCTTTCAATTCTTTCTTTTAGATGCTTCATAAAATTATTTAGAGCGTCAGCATGTATTGGAGCACCGGTGATTTGATTACAAATTATACTTGCATTTGGTTCATTTTTAAAAGGATGTTCATTAATCCAATCTCTAACATAAGGAAATGAAAAAGTAAGTAGAATAGGACCAGTTCCAGTTTTTGATTCGAAAGGAATTTCACCTTCTCCATATTTTTGCTTTAATTTTATATGCTTTATTTTGAGACCTGAAATCTCATGAGGTCTAGCGTCTAGGTCCCAAAGTAACGATAATGCAGCTTTATTTCTTTTTAAGGGTTCATATTTTATTATTGCTTGAAAGTCATCTTTATCCCATATTTCAGATTCCAGATATGGACTGATTCTTTTACTCTTCTTTTCTTTGATTTTCAGAAAAGATGGAGTCACCCAATCTGAAGGATCCAATGATTCTTCATTTCTCTGTTGTCTTAATTTTTCATTGTATAACCATCTAAAAAAATACTTAATTCTCTGTAAATAGTCATTCCAAGTTCGCATCCATTTTCCGTCAGGATCATCCTCTTTACTTTTTATTTTAGAATCAAGAAATGACAGTATCTCTTCCTTTTTAGATATTTGAATAAAATCTAAATTTTTTCCAAAGAATTTTGCCATATTAATTAGGGCTTTGATATTCTGATTTTGATAACTTTCAGATGTATTAACAGATCTCAAGTACAGATAAAATTCATAAATTAATTGAGCATTATTGTAGTTATCCAATAGTCGAATATTTTTTATGGAGGTCTCTAACTTTACTGGCATTAACAAAGCCTCCTGCTATCACGAATATCGGTAATATACATTATTTTATGACGAATATAATATAGAATAACTTGTATATAGACCCGTATACTATGCGGGTTCGGTGGGATTCGGACCCACGACATTTTAACCTCTTTCGAACTGGTTAAGAGCCAGACGCTCTGCCTGGCTGAGCTACGAACCCTACGAATAAATGAGTTGCAAAAACACTATTTAAATCAAACTAAGAACATATAATCGAACGAAACAAATTTAGAAAAAATGGATTAATTAGGCAGGAGTTGTAGCCCTTGGTTGTTCATTCTGATTAATGATTTCAACAATGGCTTCAGAAACAGAGCATTTACGTCGCTCTTTTTCCTTTAGAACCTTCCTATATGCTTCTAAAGTAATGTAGACGGGAATTGATCCGGTTCCTTCTAGTAATGCTTTAACACGGTACAACCCGTTCTCCATACCTCTTTCGGCTATTTTCTTTAATTTTACTTTGTCTAACAATCCTCCTAATGGACCCATAGGCATATCATAGTCCACTGTGAGTGATGTCCTTGTCTTTTTCTCTTCTAACTCATCAAAATCTACTGTTATTTGCCAGTGTTTAAAGGGACCTTCAATCATCTTAGCAACTATTTTTTTATGTGGAATATAGTCAATGGTTTCACAATCCCATTCCAATTTCTTGCCATCAAAATCACCACTTATTCTAAAAATTGTACCTACCCCAAATCCGTTTTTAACTTCTAATGGAATTACATTTAGACCCATATTTTCAGGGAATTGATCTGCCATATGTTCTGGTCTGGCAAAATAAGTAAAAACTTCGCTTAAAGGTGCAGCAATATCCATACTCTTTTTAATGGTAGTCGTCATAAGATAACTTGTAAAAGAAACAATATGAATTTATAGTTTTTCCTAATTAAAGTATAAAAAAGTGTATTTATGCTAAGGGATTGCTATTAACAATCTTATCTAAGCACTTTACTATATCTTGTTTTGACACATCTATAGGGTTATTGTCAAGATGCCCTCTATCAGGCATAATAACATCCGCTGCTTCATCTAAAGGTAGCTTAAGTTTTAATGGTTCGAACTTTAATTTCTGACATATTTTCTTAAATCTATCTGTATATACAGAATTGTTAAACTCATGAGCCACAGTAGTACAAGAGGATAGTGCATACCCATGAGGCACACCCTCGTTGGAAAATACATAGGACAATGCATGACCCAATGTTGTTGAAGAATTTCCAAATCCTATTCCTGAGAGCATTGCTCCGTATGGCAATAATTCAGGCTTGTCATTTATAATAGCATCTTCCAGGATATCAAAAGCTTCTTTACAGAATAGTTTGGTCAAAGGATTAGACAACTTACTATCAAAGCCCTCGGAAGCTTGTGCTGCAGCATCACAGGCAGAGTTTCTCATAATGTTAAATGGCGTACCAGGCAGAAAATAAGGATCGACTATAGCAGCATCTGCCAAAAATGCCTCATCCTGAAGGAGCTTCTTTTTGTGGTCGAAACTGATTACAGCATAGGTTGTCATTTCTGCACCAGTTCCAAAGGTAGTAGGAATCAAAATTTTTGGAACACCAGTCAATTTACTCAAATATTTACAAACATCCATCGAACTACCTCCACCCAAACCGATGTAACAAGAAATATTCTTTCCTTCAAATTCATTCTTTATCTTCTCAATAGTTTCGATGGCTGGATCAGGAGTTACTTTATCATAAATAGTGTAATTTTTGATACCCATATATTCAATCCATTTTTCATAGATTTTGCTCTCAGTAGTAGTGATTATTAAAGCATTGTCAGGATACTCAAATTCTTTTGCAGCATTCTCACCAAATGCAATTTTTTTAGGAATTAGAATCTTCCACACACTAACCCTGAAATCATATTTCAATTTAAATATTTTCTTATTGATAAATGTCCATGATTTTGAACAGGGATTTATTAGATCCTCTAACGGTAGTATGCAGGATTTCAAATCAGATAATCTTCACCTAAACCTTCGAGATTCGATCTCTTTCTGTAAAATCAGATGATTTAATTCACGCAACCTATTTTCCAGAGTTTGAATTTCTTTTTTCTTGTCAGCAATATATTCAGGGACTTGGTGAATGGAAATTCCCAATCTCCGGGCAAATCCATGAACTTCATGTATTTGCATGACAAAATCATGAAAAGTTTGATTGGTTTTGAATGAATGAACATCTATTTCCCGCAGCAACCTATCCATTTCTGCCTCGGATGATCCCATCTGAAGCAAATAATTGTGTATGCGGATACCGTACGCCACTTTATTCAGTGTCAAACCTTCGTTTCTGATTTGTACCGCAACTCCTCTTAACAGGTCTATATCAGGAACTTCAGTTGAACCCCAGTAATTAATAATTCTGGTTACACTGCCACATCCAATTCCATTACAACTAGCTATCACATCGCGAGGTAAACCCAAAAACCACTGGTCACGCACTTTGATTTTAATTTCATATGGAATTCTTGAACCCAAATATTTCAATTAGATCATATGTAATTCAATTTATAAAAGAAATAATCCTCTAATCTTGTATTCAGGTATATCAAAATACGTCTGAATTCTCTTTGGACGTAGTTTTAACCGCCTTTGGAAGTGGATTTGTTCTGTATGTGTACAAAGAATTGACCGTGGTTGGTAGTAGGGACAATGTTTTGACGAGAGATTGACCGTGGTTGGTAGTAGGGACAATGTTTTGACGAGAGATTGACCGTGGTTGGTAGTAGGGACAATGTTTGGATAGTTTCAAGTTACCATATTGTCGGCAAATGAGCACTGATTATATATGATCAAAGTTAGATTTAAGAAATATAGATTCGTCATTTACGTCATGTAAGTATGAATACGGTATCCGGAGATTTCCATTATCCTACTCTAATATACGATAACTACTGTACATCCTGTTCTAAATTTGCTCATATAATTTACCTAATTTCACGAAAAAAAATTGAAATTCTTGGGCATTTTGATATTGAAAGAACAAAAAAACTCAAAGAAATAGTATTTAAAGACTATAACAAGGATACAACCCGCATGTTCTGGTACATTAAAGAAGGCAAAGCCTCAGCTTCAAGGTTGGGTTTAATCTCTCTTATCAAAGACCTTATCCCCATGGTTTTAGGCTTAAGTAAATACAAAAAGGTATCTTTAGTTGAACAAAAATGTGCAAAAGCGTGCTATATAGGAAATAATTTTTACTCAAAATATGGATGTGGCGACGATCCATTGAGTGTTTTTAAAAGAATAAGATACCTGGTAAGCAATTCAGACTCCATCACTTGGAAGAGTCCATAATTTGAAGAATGACTTAAAAGCTAGAAAAAATCTAACCATTTATTGAAGTGTTTGGAATAGTGACTTTAACAGATCTCCTTATAACCATTACCGTCATCCAAACAGTCATAATAGCATTTTTGATGGTATTTATTCTTTTTAAGATTAAAAAGTCTGTCAATCAACCAGCAACTGATAAAATAGACAACGAGTTATCAAAAAAACTCTCCAGTCTAGATACCAAAGTATCTTTGATTTCAAACGAATTTACTCAGGCGATAAAAGAAAATACCGAAAACATTACAAAACTTTCATCTACAGTCGAAGCAACTTCTGCATCAACTGCTGCCGCCTTGGCTACAGCAAATTCATCACTGTCCTCTTTATCTGATGCGTCGTCAGCACTTTTGAATCCAGCAATGACCTCAGGCTTATTCGAACGCGTTACTGACAGTAATTACATTCAACCCCAGTTTTTAGAAATTGATGAAGGCGATCCGAATGTTAAAGATAGCGATGCAGATCTGATTGATAAAATCAAAATAGACCCGGCTATCGTACAGAACTATAACGGATTACCAAATCAAAAGGGCTTAAGCAAGATCATCCCCTCCTCCCCCTCCTTTTCTTCTTCCCCTATCTCTTCTTTCATCTCCGCCCAGAACTATGAGTCCAAGGTTTTCTCACCTTCCTCCCTTAACTTGGGTTCAAGAATTGGGTTAAAAGCACACTTAGGCCATCCGGTTCTTCAAGACGGTTCATCCGAAGAAGAAGGAGAAGAAGAAAAACAAGGAAGGTATAACCAATCAATCGACAAAAAAACAAAAGAATCCGCCGATTTACCGTTTGTAGCATCAGAAAGTTCAAGAGAAATGAATCCATCGTCACCAAGCTTTCCGAATGAACTTGAAGCAGTTAAGGATATTTCATCTAATCCACAGACTAATCGTAAAACCGACAAAGAAAACCAGGACTCAAATTCAAACGGCCAGACAGGGGACAATAATGAAAGAAACAGTAATCCAGAAATAGACAAATTAGATATAGAGATCCTTTCTGCACTTAAAAGACTAGGAGGAATGGATGAAACTTCAGCCAATGAAAATGAAACTGCAGACACTTTCGCCAATGAAAATAAAGAAAATAATTAAATGACAATGCAACAAATTCGAAAAAAGAATCCAATAGGTATGAGAAACTGATAATATTAGTATTATAATAACAATAATAACACTCACACACGCATCCTTCCTCATTCAAAAAGGTAAAAAAAATATGGACCAAATCTTTTCAAATTTTTCTTCTTTTCCCTTTCCTAACCCGTCTTTTTTCTTACCACGAGCAAATTCCTTCCTTTGATTACGTGGCTAATTCAAGGTTTTATGGCCTATTGAAAACAATACTAAGCAAGCTCACGTAAAACAAAACCAGTAATCACTCATGTCCTCAAATTAGAATATGGTCATAAATTATAAATGCCAAACTTTCGTAAACATTTTATCGATGCCATGACATCATTGTAGGTGAAAAGAGAATTTCTGGCGTGGATGATGATAATAACCAAAAAGGTGTTGACGAAAAACCCAAAAAGGTTGACAAATATGAACAACATCAAACCATCATCAACTTATTTGACTCGGGGATCCCGCCCGAGATCATTTCATTACAACTAGACGTTGAGCCCTCCGAAGTAGAAGAGGCGATAAAGAATCTAAATGAAAAAATTGAAAAAGAAAACAGCAGGCTAATTGCCAAGACTAGTAGCGATGGTGATAATGATGAAACAGATGATAATCAATCAGTATTTTATGTAGATGCCCTAATCGATATCCAAAAAATCATTACTGCTTCCCAATCAAGTATGTGGAAAGCGTTAAGATCGGATCCGATATTTACCGCACCATTTGAGGAAACTCAAGAAGTATTAAGCAGCTACAAATATGACAAAATGAAACTGATAATATTAAACATCGACATTGTAGGTTCCACCAAACTATCAATGAATCTACCAATTGAAAGAGTGTCAAAAATTATTCAGACGTTTACCCAAGAGATGACAAAAATAATCAGACTTTACGGAGGATATGTTTTAAAATACGTCGGAGATGCAATACTTGGGTTTTTCAACGTAGATTCGGCCCATCTATACACCCTGTGTATTAATGCGATCAACTGCGCAAGAACCATGATCAAAGTAATAAATCAGGGTTTCAATCCGGTTTTTGGTCAGTACGATTACCCCGAAATCGGCGTAAGAATTGGAATTGATTATGGAGAAAATGTAATTGTAAAGTATTATCCACATGTTGATAAGATCAAGGACCTGTCACTGTACGATTACAAGGCAGTGCACAAAAATAGCGACCTGATTTCAGGTAAAAGACCTGTATATGATATTTTAGGATACACCATAAGCATTGCTTCGAAGATGACAGCCTATGCCCGTGAAAATCACATTATCGTTGGACAGCTAATTTATGACGTATTATCAAAAGAAGAACAAGAATTCTTTTCTATTGTAGATATCAATCCCGAGAATTGGAATTATATAAGTGATGAAACTGGAGAAATCTACAAATTGTATTTAAACAGGGCCTAAATAACCATTTTACTTTGTGTCGATGGCCCTCCTTGCAGTCGTGTAATCTAAATAAATAAATAAAAAAAGAAAAAAAATACAGATCAAGACAGGCAAATCTGTCCTTTTTTTTATAGCGGCAGTTAAAGATTTAACCTTATTCAAAGATAATCAGTATATGACAAAAGTATGTTCTTTTTGCGAAACCACCACAATCAGTGAATCCGAAAGTGTTTGTGGCAAATGTAGAACAAAATATGGAATAGGCTCTTACGATAATAGTAAGGACGGTTGTGGTTGTGGGACTTGATCAATATTTTTAGATATACATATATGAAAACAACGACCACTTTTTACACATAAAAATACACCAGCAAATATACCTATTCAAAAAAAATAACTAGCTAGTCTTGGAAGATAAAAAATAGAACAAGATCAAGACAGGGTCAGATATTGGTAATACTAAATCATACTTTTTATTGTATTAAAAAATCATACAGCCACCGTATCATCATACCCTGTGTTAAAAAATCAAAGAAAGACTTTATTAAAGATTGACTCTGCACGCTTCTTTGACTCTTCAGTTATTTTTACAATAACCAATCCTTCATTAGGCTGTCCGTAACAAACAACCCAACCAACGGGTGCAAAGATCAAAAATGGAAGTGCCACTATATCTTCCTCCCCTTCTATCACTATCTGCACCTTTTCAGATGAGGTAGCAGCAAACTCGTCAAGATCGTGGAATTTAACATCACTTGATATCCTTTTTGTTTGTGATACAGACAAATCACTTGAGTCTGTTTTTTTAGACGCCGTTTTTAATGAAATTAAAGTAGTTTCAGCAGTTTTAGATGCATCTTTTTCCTTTTTATTTCCAATTACTTCATCTTTATCTTTTTCTTTATCTTTTTCTTTATCTTTTTCTTTATCTTTTTCTTTATCTTTATCTTTATCTTTATCTTCAAATCTTTCTGCTGCCCCCTCTGTCACTATTGCCACTTTTGATTCGTTCTCCTCGTCCTCTGAATTATTACCATCAGCTTCCACTTCAGTTTGAAAAACAAGTTTTCTTACCTCAGAGATTATTTTTTCATCCAATTCGCCAGGATTGTTATTTAATTTAAGAACTCTATCTACCTCATAATCTAATTTTGTGGTTTTTATGACCCTCTTTTCTTTCCCATCGATAACAGAAATGTCTGGAATAATTCCAAATCCAAGTAATTTTTCTGTAGTGGTATCTCCCACGGTCACAATCTTGGATGCATTTCCTAGTGTTTGAGTAACATTTTTTTTATTGACAAGATTGTCTTTTATCAAAATTCCAAATGGTTCTTTTAAAAGATCCAATTTCTCAGGATTCACCTTCATCTCGTTAAACTTCCTCAAAAAATTAAACTACTATATCATACAAAGATGTTTATCTCAAAATAATTTGACAAACCGTTGTTATTGAAAGTTTACAGAGTAATAGGGTAAGAAAGTAGATGCTGGTTTTTGAAAAAAATAAAGATTATAACTTTATTGTATGCCTAAAATGGGATTTGGATTCCACAATAACAGTCAAAAAAATTTTAAAGATAAAAAACTATGACGGGAGTTCATGAATATATGTCCCAGTACTTGGGTGAATGATTGAAAGTATGTGTGTATGGGTATGGGCAAGTAAGTGAGTAAATGAGTAAATATGTAAATATATAAGAAAAAATGCCTCGAATTTTTCAGATTAGGTTTGTTGTGGTTGTTCTTGTTCCATCAATTCAGAAGCTATAACACTAATCCTTCCTGCAGTAATTTTTGAAATCTTGTAAAATGCTTGAGCATATTCGGAATTAGGATCGGAAATAATAACTGAAGTCCCTGTGTCGCTTCCCTTCATAATCTGAGCAGTTAATGGAATTTCCCCAATAAATGGAACCTTAAATTGTTCGCTTATCTTTTGACCACCTCCTTCACCAAAAATGTGAATCTTTTCAGAACAGTTGTGACACTTGAGATAGCTCATATTCTCAATAACACCGATAATAGGAATATTGAGTTTGTTAAACATTCCAATGGATTTTACAGCCACGTTCATAGCTACCTCCTGAGGTGTTGTTACAATCAATATTCCTGTAATTGGTATTGTTTGGGCCATAGTAAGTGGGGCATCTCCAGTTCCTGGCGGTAAATCAATTATAAGGTAATCAAGTTCTCCCCAATTTACATCGGTGATGAACTGTTTTACTATACCTGCGATTATAGGTCCACGATAGATACCTGCTTGCTGTGATTGCTCATAGAAAAATCCCATAGACATCACTTTGACATTTTCAGCGACAGGAGGCTGTATTTTCCCTTCAATTACCTCAGGAGTTTCTTTAAGGCCCAGCATCAATGGGACACTTGGACCATATACATCAGCATCCAGTATACCAACCTTGGCTCCAGTTTTTGCTAAAGCAACTGCCAAATTCACTGAAACGGTGGTTTTTCCTACACCACCCTTCCCACTGGCAACCGCCAAAATATTCTTTACACCGGGCAGAATCTGATCCATGGTTATGGTTCGCCCCTCCATTACTCTTGCTGTTACCTTAAGATCCAAATCCTTTATTCCCAGGTTTGAAATGGTATTTCTGACATCTTGTTCAATTTCACTATTAAAAGGACAAGCAGGTGTTGTCAATTCCAAAGTAAAAGCTAATTTATCTTCGTTAATTGTAATATCTTTGATCATACCCATAGATACAATATCTTTGTGTAACTCTGGATCCTTAACATTTTTTAAAGCACTAATGACTTTATCCACAGTAACCATAATAATATAAAAATCGGGTCGCAATTCTATTTAAATCATTCATTCTCAAAATGAATAATGATGCCTTCAAGATCACCGGAATGATTATTCCAAGATATTAATCCCACTACTAAAACATAAAGTTCATAAACTGATGATTCTGGATATCTTTTGTCTTTATAATGTTTGCTATTGCACATATGTCTGATGTAGTAAGGATCCCTCCAAGTAAGTTAACCAACTCTCTAAAACTGACAGCAATCGGGATTTTAAAGGAAAAATACGAAAGTATGGTTAGTGCTGATTTGGGATATGTTATACTGATAATCGATGCCGAAACAAACGCTATCGGCAAAGTAATTGCTGGTGATGGTGCGACCTATCACAAAGTTAACTTTACTGCATTGACGTTTTATCCTAAACTTCACGAAGTAGTAGAAGGTGAAGTAGTTGAGATTACAGATTTTGGTGCATTTGTTAGGATAGGTCCCACAGATGCGCTCCTACATTTGTCTCAGATCGCTGATGATTATCTAAAAAGCGACGTGAAACAAGGCCTAATTTTATCCAATCAATCTGAAAAAACATTGCGAATAGGCTCCAAAATACGAGCAAGAATCACTGCAATCAGTTTAGGAAAGAGTGCATCAATGGGTAAGATAGGTATAACGTGCAGGCAGCCATTTTTAGGCGCTTTGGAATGGGTTGAAAAAGAGATCCGACGTGCCCAAGGTGGAGGCAGCGGCAGCGGCAGTGACAGTAATTCAAAAGAAGGGGGTACAGGAGCGTCCAGTGCACAAAATAAAGGTTCAGATGGCAAATCATCTAAAAAAAGATAAAAGATAAAAAGGCATCATGCGAAATAAGGTTGTTAGTAGGCATTGGTAAGAGAAGTAGCATGCAAAAAATGTAAAGCATTAACAACTGGTAAGATGTGTCCAGTTTGCAAATCAACTGAACTTTCAAAAGATTGGTTTGGGATCTTGTTAATAATGAACCCACAAAAATCAAAAGTTGCTTCGACGTTAGAAATCAAAGTTCCCCACAAATATGCTTTGAAAGTCACATAATTTGAATTGAATAGTAATTTTAGTAGTAGCAGTAGTAGTAGTAAAAATACAATATATTTTGAAAAAAATTCCCCATACAAGAATATATATGATTCAGAATTAGAGCTTAGAAAAGCATTATCTGATTTTTTAGCAGAGGACATTGGTACTGGTGATATTACAAGCAATCTACTAATTCCTCAAGAAAGTATATCTAAAGGTGATATAGTATGCAAGAGCAGTAATAACAATAACAATAACAATAACAATAACAATAGTGATAGCGGTACGGACAGCAAAGTCTGTGAAATAGTTGTAAGCGGCCTTGCAGAAGCGAAATTAATTTTTGAAATTTGCGGTTGCAAAGTATCTCAAATGGTGGAAGACGGATCAGCAATCTCAAATGGAACAATCGTCATGACAGTTTCCGGATCCTCTAGATCGATTCTGAAAGGAGAAAGAACAGCTCTCAATTTGCTTATGAGAATGAGCGGTATTTCCACCAAAACCGGACAATTTGTAAGAAGGCTCGGTAACCTTTCAAAGACAGTCAAGATCGCTTCTACTAGAAAAACTGCACCGGGTTTGCGATACTTTGATAAAAGAGCAGTTGTTCTTGGAGGCGGTATATCACATAGAGAAAGAATGGATCAGTTGATTCTGATAAAGGACAATCACATTGCCATAGTAGGTTCAGTTAAAGAGGCCATAAAAAAGGCAAAATCGGCTTACCCGTCAGGCAGGAAAAAGATAGAATGCGAGGTAACAGACTATCAAGGGATACTGGACGCAATTGATGCAGGAGCGGATATAATAATGCTAGATAATTTTACACCTACACAAGTGGATAATTCCATTCAAAGGCTAAAAAAAGCAGGTTTGCGAGATAAAGCAATTATAGAAGTAAGTGGTGGAGTTAAATACGAAAATGTTCAGGAATTTGCAGCTTGCAGACCAGATGTTATTTCGATTGGATCGTTGACTCACTCTGTACAGGCAATAGACTTTAGTTTGGAAATAACTTAATTTGTATATTCAGTTTAATTGCATTTGTTTTTTTTATATTACTACCAAAATGACGATATATTGGTTGACCTTGTCCCACCCACCAGTACAATAACAAAGGACAATAACAATACTGTTTTTTAGTAAAGATCAGTATTCATCTATTCATCTATTCATCTATTCATCTATTCATAATTAAAACACATCTGAAAATCAGATAAAGACATGGAACTATTTTGTCGGTATCTGTTTTCACCCAAATTTGAAATTTCCAAGTACTGTTGCAACTTATCAGAGCATATGAATTGAAAAGTAAAGCCTATTATTTTTTTCTCGTAAATACATGTATACAAAATTTTTCCAAAGGTTTCAATTTTAACGTCGTTTATTTGTCTATGTATAAAACAAGAGAAGGTTCGAAGAGGCTTGGAGAGAGAGAGGAAGGGGGAAAGAGAGGAAGAGGGAAAGAGTCTAGAATAAAGATAAAAAAAGTCTTATCAGGTTATGGCCAACATTCTCTCAATTGGAATGATAGCTTTTCGCGCTATCTTCTCAGGAACCTTTACTTCATAAACATCGTTTATCAAAGAATTATGAACTTTTTCAACTGTAATTTTTTTCATATATTTGCAAACTGCGTCGTTTTTAACTGGGATAAACTCCTTAGAGGGATTCTCTTCCTGCATCCTATGCAATATTCCAACCTCAGTTGCTATCAGAAATTGATTATTCTTTGACTCTCTGGCCTCTTTCATCATTCCCTCAGTAGATAATATTTTACAATCCTTGTTAATATCACCCTTTGAAACGTGATAGAGAGTGGATGATGTACAGCTGCACTCAGGATGCACCATGAATTCAGCATTACTATATTTTGCTAACATTGAGTTGATATCCTTGTCAGTAATTCCAGCGTGAACGTGACATTCACCAGGCCAGATTTTGATATTATTTCTTTTTGTTTCTTCAGCAACATATGCCCCTAAAAACATATCAGGCAAAAACAGCACGGGTTGATCTGCAGGAATACTTTTTACTACTTTTACTGCGTTTGAGGATGTACAACAGTAATCCGAAAGTGCTTTAATTTCAGCAGAGGTATTAACATAGCTTACCACAACTGCATTAGGATTTTCATTTTTCCATTTTAGTAGCTCCTTTGGATTAATGGATGAAGCAAGCGAACATCCTGCTTCAAGGTCGGGGATGAGAACTTTCTTGTCGGGACTAATGATTGAAGCAGTTTCGGCCATAAAATGTACCCCACAAAATACTATGTATGAGGCATCGGTTTCTCCAGCTAATCGAGATAATTTCAACGAATCGCCAATAAAATCAGCAACTTCTTGTACTTGTGATATTTGATAGTTATGTGCCAAAATAATGGCATTTTTTTCTTTCTTTAGCCTTTGAATTTCCTTACTGAAGTCAAAATTCAGAATTGACATTAGTTGCAAAACAGATAAAGATGTGCCGCCATTTAAATAATAATGAACTAGTCCTTGATTGCCACGAATTTTTTATTCTTGGTAATTGTTGCCTGTATATCCCTCATAGAATGTATACAATAAATATGAGATAGATAATATCAACATTATGCCGACTCACGGATCGTTAACAAAAGCTGGGAAAGTTAGAGGTCAAACCCCCAAAATCCAAGCTCGAGAAAGAACTAGCCCACCTTCAAGGGTAAGAAACAAAAATAATTTTGTTAAGAGATTTGAAAAAAGGGTTCAACCAGGTCAGAAAAAGCCTGAAAGAATGCGAAGACGTTAAGATTTCTTTTTTTGGTTAATACTCAATTTTTGGTTTCTTTTCTTTTTCAGTATTTTAACATGTTTTTTTCATTTTAAGAAAATAACTGCTATCTATTATCCTACCTGCATATTGTCAAATTAAAAATAGAAAGGTTACAATCACCTCCCAAAGAAAATATTAATGGGTATTAAATAACTCAAGGATATGTACAGCCACATTG
Organism: Candidatus Nitrosocosmicus agrestis; assembly: GCF_008389435.1. Taxonomy (GTDB): domain Archaea; phylum Thermoproteota; class Nitrososphaeria; order Nitrososphaerales; family Nitrososphaeraceae; genus Nitrosocosmicus; species Nitrosocosmicus agrestis. Next base: position 144,882 of record NZ_VUYS01000002.1, read on the forward strand.
CGGAAACATGGAAGACAATGCTAAAAAACAGATCTCCTGAGCTTAAAAGAAAGGCATACACATGGAGGAGAGAACCAACGGTAAATCGAATTGAGCATCCAAGCCGTTTGGATAGAGCAAGAGCAGTAGGATATAAAGCCAAACAAGGGATCATTGTAGTGCGAATCAGAGTAGGAAGAGGTGGAATGAGAAAACAAAGACCAGTAGCAGGAAGAAGACCAAAACATATTGGTGTAGTTCACATTAAACAAAAAATTAGCATGAAAAGGGTTGCAGAAAGACGTGTAAATGAAAAGTACTTAAATATGAAAGTAATGGGCTCTTATATGATTTATCAAGATGGTATGTATTCGTGGTTTGAAGTTATATTAGCTGATCCAAGTCATCCTGCGATAACAAAAGACAAAGAAATGCGAAGCAGGATAAACTTTAACTAACTAGTAAGAACGCACATAAAAATATTTTATATGTATATAAATAAATAAATATACATAAAGGCGTATCCACCCACTACATTTCTTTCATTTCAAACCGAGTTCTACTTTGAGTCGATTTCCTTAATTTTTACAATAACATCCGAGACATCTTGCAATGGTACGTCTCTATCTAGTGTGATGTAAATCAACAAATTATCTTTGGTAGAAGGAACAAGTACAAGTGTCACCAAATCATTCTTGGTTATGGAAAAATCCGTTTTTCCAATAGATTCATTAAAAGAATTTCTTAGTTGTTGTCTTATTGCTTCAACAAAATGCTCATCCCTCGCTTGTTCAGGAGACAATAGTGGAGTAACATTTTTTCTAAGTTTTCCTGCTACGGTCCTACCGTATCTGTTGATAATTCCAACATAGCGTATTTTTTCTGAAATACCCATAAGTTCCAGGCATTTGTTCTGAAAAGAAAGTCTAATTGCAGAAAAATCGTCGTTCTTGTTAGCCATACAGTAATCTTGTTGTCCAATTGATTAATAAAGCATTTTTCCTCTAGGGGTATTTTTGACATTCGCACGAGAGCAAATCTATATATCTTCTTTTTAATTTTTTATGCAATATCAGCAATATGCCATAATAGTAGTAGTAGTAGAAATGGTCCAATTCACCCGATTATTCAAAATACTGCAACGAACTTAAAGAACTTGAAAAATAGTAGGATGACAAAAATAAAAGTGATTTACAATGCAGGTACATATGTCTTCTAAGGATTGTCAAGTTATTGTTATCAATATCATCTATGCAGATTGATTTATTGCGTGACAAGTACATTGACATTTAACCATTTTCATATCAAACGAACAATCTTCATCTGGACCACAGTTCTCGTTTACTGGCCATTCGCCTGGGCAATCGGAGTGATTTTCTCTTTTACAAAAAAACGTTAAAAACAATCTACTACCTTTTACATAATAACTAAATATCTATATTAAATAATTGTGGTGCGTAAATCGACCCTTCCCTAACTCTTTTAACTTTAGCAACAGAAAGATAATGAGGCCATAGAGTAATCATTATCGATCCTTCCGGAACATTTTCGGGCGATTCAATAATAACTAGATCCTTTAAATCTACACCGTGTTCGATTAATTTTTCTTTGCTGCGGTCAATTAGTTCTGCGGGCATTCCACTACTATATAAATAAACTTTATCGGTGTACTCTATTCTACTAGACACAGAATACCTTAAAATTTGCAATAAAAAAATGTTCCCGTAAATTCCAAAGTGTTCGGTTCAAAAAAAAATCTTATAATTCATCTATCTTGTATTTAGTCGTGCAACCCACACACTCGTAGATCTCGCTACCAACCTGTCCTGAAACATTAAATCGTACTATTGTTTTACATTTAGGGCATCTGCCTTCGGTAGATTTGGTTTTTCTGACCGGTTTCGAAGTTTTTCTCTTTCTACTACCCATATTACAAATATAATAAACCTTGTCCTTTTAATAAATTAATTTAATCTAACTTTTGTTAACAGACTATTTTTAGCCTAAAAATTCCTAAAGATTCAAAGTACAAATAAAGATATTTCAAATTTCAACTTACCCAATTTCCCCCCCCCCAACTCCTTAAGCCTCTACAAACAAATATTCTAAATCATTAATATTCTTAAATCTCCATCTGTTCCATCTTTCTTCCTGCCTTCCTAGCTATCTCTCTATAGCTCTTTCCTCTTCCACAGAATCTCTTGCATCCTTGTTTTATTTTCTAACCATCGGCTAATAAGGAGTGTAATTAAGATAACAATAGAACCATCTCGATTTAGATAGTGCTCATCAATCCTAATCATAAAGCAAATAAAAATAAAAATAAAAATAAAAAAAATAAGGAAATAGTTAGCTATAATTTTTTTATAAATACTTAAAATCTTGACTTAATGTGACAAAAAGTATCTGGGAAAAAAAGAAGAAGGATTTTAATTCTGTCCTAATGCATTGCTTCCTTCATTGAATTGGTTTTGGAAGCTCAAGCTGTTACAGGATACAATTGCATCTTCACCTGAAACACACTGTGCCTTTTGATCATTATCTTGGTCTTGGTCTACTCCTTGGTCGCTGTCGTTACCGTTGTGTTTCTTGTGACCATCTCCACCGTGTTGTGCTGCTGCATTGTTACCTTCATTATCTTGATTTTGTGCACTCAAGTTATTGCACGAAAGAGCTATGCTGCCGCCAGCTACACACTGTGTATTTTGTTTGCTGTCTTGGTCTTGGTCCACTCCTTGGTCATTGTCGTTACCTTTTCCTTTACCATTTTGCTGTCCGGCTGCATTGTTACCATCATTATCTTGGTCTTGTGCGCTCAAGTTATTGCAAGAGGCCAATACATCATCACCAGACACACATTGTGCGTTTTGTTTTGAAGATTGACCTTGATCGATGTCTTGGTCACTATCATTACCTTTGTTTTTCTTTTCTTTTGCCATTACATCATTTACTGTAAATGTGGGACTCAAAAACAAAGTAAATGCCACCACTGCTACCACCGCTAAAATCAATGGTTTTTTATTGTTTAATGTAAACATCACAAGTTAAGGTAGTCTGTATAATATGTATATTTCTTAAAATGAAACTATTATTTTATCATGCTAAACTTTTACTAAATAATAAACTGCATAACTATTTCTAAAGATTATTTGGTACTAGTTTCACAAGAGGAACATATTTTTCAGGGCAAAGATAATAATAGCAATAGTCAACTAATCAGGGAAAAAAATTAAAGATATTGACGGAGTAGATATATATCTTCTAACTAACTAACTAACTATTACCCTTTTTTTAAGCAAACCAGTTGAAAAAAAGAGTATAAACATCTTCCAAAGCAAACGAAGTGAATATTTTTATTGAATGGATCGTGTGTATCATATTTATCTCGGATTTGCATGGTTTTTTATAATAATAGGTGTAAAATGGAGACAATAGTATGACCGAAAAAACTGATATTATTGACAGTAAAACATTTGTTGAGGTAACTATAGTTGGCAAAGACAAAGAAGGCATAGTTGCAGATACAACAAATTATATTTTCAAGAATGGTGGAAACATTGAAAAAATCAACCAGAATGTAGTCAAAGGTTTATTTGGTATGCATCTTGAAGCTTCCTTCCACACCATAGACAAGGCCAAGATGCAAAAAGAATTAGGCGAACTGGGAAAAAAGCTTCAGATGGAGGTAAAGGTTCATTTTCATGAGGAAAATAAAGTAAAAAATGTTGCGATATTAGTAAGTCGCGAGGACCATTGTTTGTTAAAAATACTAAACTCCAAAACAGCAGGCGAGATAAACTGCAATATTTCCTTAATAATTGGTTCAGATGAGAAGCTAAAACCGATCGCAGATAACTACTCCATCCCATTTTTCTTTGTTAATCACACTGATCAGAACATAGCCGAAAAGGAGATCCTTAATCTAGTAGAAAAATTCGACATTGATCTTATCGTTTTGGCCAGATACATGAGGATACTCACACCTAATTTTGTGTGGCGCTACCCAAACAGAATAATAAATATTCACCCATCATTGTTACCGGCTTTTCCAGGAGCCTATGCTTATGTACAGGCGTATGAAAGAGGAGCAAAAATTATAGGCTGTACTGCTCATTTTGTGACAGAGGATCTTGATCAAGGACCAATAATCATTCAAGAATCGTTTAAAGTTGCACCAGAAGATACCTTAGAGACAATAAAAATTAAAGGCCAAATAGCTGAAGCCTTTGCACTATTAGAAGCCGTAAAGTTGTTTTTGGAAGACAAGTTGGAAGTTTATTGGGGCAAAGTAACCTACAAATAAAAATATGAAAGTATCGAAAACAGCAAGAGGAGTAGGAGGAGGAGGAGGAGAAGCAGTAATAATAATAATAGTAGTAGTAGGAGTATCATTACGGTCAGAAGCAGGAGCATTTATAGACGAATTTAAATAAATTCTTAAAGAGGCATGGAAATAAAGACTTTAAATCAAAGCAGGTTTTCAGACAGCATCCAAAATCAAGATATTAAATCAGTCATTTTGCCTCTTGGTTCAACAGAACAACATGGTGATCATCTTCCATTTTCAACTGATACCCTAATAGTGGAACATATTTCAAGGGCCATTTCCAAGCGTGTAAAAATGTTTGTTCTTCCTGCAATTTATTACGGAGTATCATATGAACATGACCCCAAGTTTAATGCATCTGTTGACTACAATACTTTAGTAGATTTCATTTCAAGCGTCTGTTTATCCATGTCAAAAAAAGGGATACAAAAAGTATTCCTGATAAACGGCCATCATGGCAACACGGGGTTGCTCCAGTATGTGGGTCAAAATATACAGTCAAGATACGGGCTAAAGTCCAATTTCTTTTACTTTATCAACTATTGGCAAATGATTGATCGAAAGTTTGATCATGCAGGCGAGGTGGAAACATCGCTAATGATGGCAATAAATCCCGAGTTTGTGGATATAAATGCAGCAAAGCAAGGTTTTGATATTCGAGATATAATAGATGACCAGAATTTATTTAGGCATGGAATAAACATGTCAATAAACAACCCCGGAGGATTTGTAAAATTTACCAAGAATGGTGTTTGGGGAAATCCCTTAAAAGCAAGTCCCGAGGAAGGACAAAGATTACTTTCTCAAATCATCGATAAAATCACAGAATTGATGACCGACCCAGTTTACGATTGACCCAGGTACCACACAAGCAGAAAACTAAATTTAATATAGGACATCGATTTGATACACAATAGGTTAGATAAAAGTTGTCTGTAGATATGGCTGTTAAAGTCTTAGATGAAAGCCTCGGTAGAGATGTTTTAATTAAATTAAAAGGTGGCAAGGTAATTAGAGGAAACTTGCAAGGTTTTGATCAACATATGAATTTATTATTAGAAAGCTCGGTTGAAATTTTGGAAGAAGGAAAAACCGATGAAATTGGAAATATCGTGGTAAGAGGAGACAACGTGGTGATAATCTCACCGCCCCAGTTCAAGTAGCAAGGAAACCAGGTACGAGAAGGGAAAGGAAAGAAAAGGAGAGAAGGTGTAAAATAATAAATGACTAAAGGAACAACTTCGATGGGTAGATTTACCCGAAAGAAAACCCACATCAGATGTAGAAGATGTGGTCACAATTCATATCATAAACGCAGCAAAACCTGCGCAAAATGCGGATATCCAGATCCAAAGATCCGAAAATACAGCTGGATAAAAAGAAGGGTAAAATAATATTTTAAATTTTTACCATCCAAGGTAGCTTTATTTTTATAAGCTATTACTACAATATAATAATTATCAAGAAAATGATTGATTTGTTCATAATTTCTGCTTCTGTCGCATTAGGGTTAATTAGTGCAGTATTCATAACACGATACGCGATAAACAGAAAGAACAGCAATCTCACATTATTAGGCAATGTAAAAAATGAATTAAACAATATAGAGTTTGAGAAATCTGTTGCACTAGAAGCCCTGGGAAAAATCGATCAATTCTTTAAAGAAAAAAAAATTGACGAATTTGAAAGGGATAGACTGGCTAAAAAGTACAACAACATGTTGGATGAATATGATAAACGAGTTTTCCAGCTTACTCCTATTCTGGAAGCTCAAGAGATTTACGAATACAGAAAGGAGCTTAACTCAATAGTTTCAGAATACACAAAAAAAATAGATGCGAGGCTAAAAAATCTAACTGGCACTTCACCTAATTCTTATAACCATCTTAACAAAGGAGACGACGAGGCAACGATAGTAACAGGAGGATTAGATTCATCTTTCAAAATGAATTCCGATAGAAACAAATCAGAATCCTTTTTTTCAAAGTTTACATCCCTAAAGCTGAATCCAAAGAAAAATAGTAAAATACATTTGAAAAAAAAACTGCCTTTGCAAAATGACAAAGAAACGCTGAGTAAAGTTGGTAAAGATACAATTAGAGATAAAAGTGAGCTTGATGGCTCAATAAAAAAAGAAGACAACAAACCTAATTCACATCTATCACAAGATAATAATAAAATTAATACACATTCTACTTTGCAATTGCCCAATCCAACCAAAACTAGTTACACCTCTATTAATGCTATTGACAGCACCTCTAACCCTATTTTACCAAACCTTGTGTCGACCAATGAGCAGAAAGACAACAAAAATCATTTATCCTTGTCGACATCAAAAGACGATAAGGAAGATGTCAAAAATGTATTAGATACAGGTAAGGAGATTGAAAAAATTCAAAGCGATATCTTGAAAACATTGAGACGACTAGAAGACAATCCATAAAAAAATAGGTCAATAATTTGACAGCATAACATGTCTTTTTCTCAATCGATTTAAATATACTGTATTTGTTCCTCTATAGTTAGTCATGTCCGCAACCCCTACTAATATTCAAAATCAAAATAATGGACCATATGACTTTAGCTTTGATAATATTGCAAAAAATATAATAGACAATCACATTTCTGGGAACGAACAATTCATAGGTTTAGGCAGTGGCAGAGCAGTGACTAAGATAGTGAAACTTTTATCACCCCAGGTAATCAAGAACTGTAAATTTGTATGTACATCCTTGCAAATAAAAATTGAAGCTGAGAAAAAAAATCTGGAGATAGTTGATGAGTCAAAGATTCCGCTATTGGATTTAGTAATAGACGGTGCAGATCAAATTGATAAGAAAAAACATTTGATCAAGGGTGGCGGGGGTGCGTTATTAAGAGAAAAAATCCTTTACTATTCTGCAAAAAAAACTATTATTGTTGCAGACTCTTCAAAGTTTTTTGAATCCTTCTCTAGAACGGTTCCCCTGGAAATTATTCCATTTGGCAGGAATGCAGTCATCCCTTTTATAGTAAGGATCGGAGGTAATCCATCACTTCGCTCTTTGGATAGAGGGTATCCATACATCACTGAAAATGGTAACCTCATTTTAGATACCATGTTTGATGATTATTCTAATATTGAAAATTTGGAAGTACAATTAAAGAAAATCCCAGGCATCATGGAGACAGGTCTGTTTATCAAACCACCCGACCACTGCTATTGCGCCCTAGAAAATGGAAAATTCGAAGATCGTTCAAAGAGCATATAAGAAGTATATATGGTGTGAGATATGAGTGACAAATGTGATTTATTAATCAAGGATGCACAGGCAGTTATCCCCAAAATAGGGATAACAAAAACAAACATTCTCATCGAGGATGGCAAAATTAAGAATCTATCAAGCTCAATTGATGGTATTGAGTATACAGCGTCCATTAATGCCAATAACAGATACGTATTACCAGGACTCATCGATCCTCACGTGCATTACGGAGTGTTCTCACCCATAGAAATTGCCTCAGAAACTGAGTCAAGGACTGCAGCTTTAGGCGGCGTAACCACAATTATGCGTATGCTCCGCGTATATGAACCCTACACACAAGAAATTGAAAAGCAGTTACAAGGTAGTGTGAATAATCATTATATAGATTATCAAATTCACGCATCTATATTAAACCCTCAGCAGGTATCTGATATACCGCATCTACATAAAAGTGGAATTCGCTCTTTTAAATTGTACATGAACCTTGGATCTACAGACAATAGAATCCTAATGGACATGTATCCATCTCAAAATAACCACCTTCCCAGAAACGTCAACATCACAGACGAGCTTTGTTTTCAAGTTCTTTCTGCTTGCTCATCACTAAAAAATACGACAGTTTTGGTGCATGCAGAGGATCACAGCACATGTGCCCGAATTATTGAAGAAAAGAAAAAGGAATCTTTGGGACATGCCAAGAAATCAAATAGCAGAGAAGAAATAAAAGCCGATCAAAAAGACGAAAAAAATTTAAAAACAGATACCGCGGAAAATTACAATCCACTAAAGGTTTGGTCTGAATGCAGGCCACCGATAAGCGAAGAAATTGCCATCAAAAAGATAATGAAAATGGGCAGAGAATTGAGATCAAATATTTACTTTGTGCATATTGGTTCAAACCATGCTTTAAACACGATTCTAAATGAGCGGCAACTAGGTGGTTGTAACGCTTATATCGAAACGTGTCCGCATTACTTGACTCATTCAATTGATTATAGTAACTTGAGAGGAAAAGTGGTTCCACCTTTGCGAACAAAAAATGACATTGCCAGTTTATGGAATGCTATTAAAAACGGACTCGTCGACACCATAGGTACCGACCATGTAGCCAATACATTGGCCCTTAAATATGGACAAAATGGCGATATCTGGACAGCATTAGCAGGTTTCCCAGGCCTAGCGACCATGTTACCAGTTCTGCTGCACTTTGGAGTAATACAACGCAATATTCCTCTTACTCAAATAGCAGAATTATCTAGCTATAATGCAGCAAAGATCTTTGGATTTTATCCTAAGAAAGGCACCATACAAAAAGGATCGGATGCAGATTTGGTTATAATTGATTTGGAAATTTCTAAAAAAGTTACCCCAGAATTATTGCAATCCTCCTCAGATTATACTATTTATGATGGAATGGAATTGCAAGGATGGCCCACTGTTACAATCTCCCGAGGTAAAATAATCATGGAGAATGAAACAGTCTATCAGCATAACAAAGGTCATGGAAAATTTTTAAAGTAAAGGCGAATTAACTACTCTAATAATTTTGATGATAAAAGTGAGAATACAAGATATAATTTTTAAAATAATAGCAAAAAAATAATATTCAAAGATTGATTTTATAAAAAGTCATCGAGTTTAGGGAAATGGTATAATGCTGGAATAATCCTTCTCGTTATCATCAGATTCTTCCCCTACATTGGAGTTAAAGGGCAAAGACATTGGAACATCTCCACTGTTGATGTTTTCTTCGCCATCATTATTGCTGCTACTGCTGCTACTAGTGCTGCTAGTGCTGCTAGTGCTGCTAGTGCTGCCATCTTCGAGGTCATGGTTATTTTTATTATTATTATTACTATCATCGTCATCATCGTCATTGTTATTATTGTTATTATTGCCATTGCTATTACAATCGTCACACTGATTTTTATCGCCGGAATCATGATTCAGCTCAGGCAAACCGCTGGATTGAGTTGATGGATTTTGATCGGCGCTAGTTGTTGCATTTACAACTCCAAAATCAAGTGTAAAAACTAACGTGGTAATCATTACAAGTAATATACCATAAGATTTCAATCCGCGATTCATATGTGTAATTGAATTATTAGAATTACATATTAATGGATTTTGATAAATATTTCTATATAATTAGTTCAGAAATTTATTTTATTTTATTCTTTGACCATCATCCACAAATGTAACATTAAACTTTTTTAAATCAAATGAGGAATAATCACCGATCATTTGATAAGGTGGAATCAAAAGTGGAATAACATTTCTATCAACATTCTGTTGAGCGTATAAATTAATGCTCTCCTCAACAACACCCAGTAATATTATCCAGGTAATAAAAATAGATAACATTATTAAGATATGTTTTTTCATTAGAATGTTATATTATATTCTACTATAATTGATATTTAAGTTTTGAGAAAGAATACCACATTTAATCAAACAAACAATTCATAAATTCTCAAATTGATTTGGGTTAAACAAAAAAAGATAAAATTGTTGAACCCTACATTTGATACTAAAATCATCTTTTAGTGATTCAAAATGTACATATGTCCAATTACATTCCATCTAAACCCTATTTGACTTAAAGAGTAATAAGAAAGGATTGCGAAGCTATTACGTCTTTGTCAGACACTACCTTGTCCCCAATTATGAAAGTAGAAAGTATTTACAAAAGCTACAAATCTTCAGCTGAAGAAATTCCAATATTAAAAAATATTAATTTTCAAGTTAATAAGGGGGAATTTGTTTCGATTGTTGGTCCATCTGGAAGTGGCAAATCTACACTGCTTAATATTTTAGGCACTCTTGATAGGCCAACTGCAGGAGACATTTTCATTAATGATGTAGATGTGTTTTCGCTTAATGACAGAGACTTGGCATATTTGAGAAATAATGCAATTGGTTTTATCTTCCAATCATATAATCTGATAAATAGAGCTTCTGTTTTAAAAAATATTGAAATTCCATGCATAATATCTGGTTTAAATAAGAAGGAACGGATTGATAGAGCATTCAAGATAATGGGTCTTCTGGGTATCCAAGACAAAGGAAATTTCAAACCTTTCAATTTAAGTGGTGGTCAGCAGCAGCGCGTAGCAATAGCAAGAGCTCTGATGAACAATCCTTCAATAATACTTGCCGATGAACCCACCGGGAACCTAGATACAAAAACAGGGAATGAAGTTTTTAATCTGTTAAAGATGCTTTCAGGAAAATATGACAGGACTATTGTAATGGTAACTCATAATCCTGAGTTGGCTGTAAAAACCGATCGAATAATTTACTTAAAAGATGGTGAGATAGAGCGTGAAGAGCGAATCATGACAGCCCAAAATGATGATTAATAGATAAATAAATAAAAAAAATAAGTAAATTAAGCAAGTCAAAATGTTTGATATAATGTTTTTGTAATAGAGTTACCTGCTTTATATTAGTCAAATAATCAGATAGGTGTAATATAAGCAATGCTCTGTAGCTGATTCACATATGATAATATTTCCAGTCTTTCATAATCACACAGAATCAAAATCCCAATCATATCAAAATATTTATCGTATACCTGATTCCAAATACAATATCTTAGAATTGATCTGCTTTGGATACCTAACAATCGGAAAAATTGTCATATACTTTCATGGTAAATATCAAGACGATTTTAAACAGGTTCCAGTTGTGAAAGGGAGTCGGAATACCTATGGATATTAAAGAAATTTTTATCCTAGCGTTTCAGGCCCTAAAGGAAAGAAAGATTAGATCATTATTAACAATTGTCATGGTTATGGCAGGAACTAGTTTACTTGTCGCTGTAAATGGTGTTGGTGCAGGATTTACAGAGTTTTTTAATAAGCAGTTTAGCAATCTGGCCCCCAACATACTGTTTGTAACAGGTGGACAGGAACAGGGTTCCGGAACGGTAGGTTCTACCGGTGGAGGCGGAGGAGGTGGCAGCTCTGGAGGCTCAAAGATTACGCTAAATGATGCTGTAATAAACAGGATCAAGTCTTTGCCATTTATTGACGATGTTATCCCTTCATATCAATCCCAAGTTACTATGAAATCAAGAGGAGAGGAAAAATCACATCCAGCCTTATCAATAGATCCAGACAATTTGTTTGTAATTGCACCGACCTTAGAGTTTAAGGCAGGTTCTCAGATAAGACAAAATGATCCCTCAGCTATAATATTATCAGATAATATTGCGAATCCACCAGGAGACGATAATCCATTTGTTACTCTTGGGCAAACCATAGAGTTAGAATATTCTTTCGTTGACGATACAACAGGTGAGCAGGATACAAAGACAAAAAACTTTTTGGTGACCGGCATCATGGAGCCTACTGGTAATCCCACCATCGATAACGCTGCAGTAATAAATCTAAAAGCAGGAGACACCCTATTTCAAAAATCTGGAAAATTTGATTCTTTGTTTGTGGTCGCTTCGTCGAGTGATTTAGTCGACGTAGTAGAAGGAGAAATAAAAAAACTGTACGGAAATGATATAGGAGTAACCACCGTAAAAGCAATCCTCAAAACCATAAAACAGTTTACAGGAGGTATCACATCTTTCTTGCTGAGTATAGCAATAATTTCACTGGTGGTTGGTGCTGTAGGCATTATTACCACTTTATACACGTCCGTAGTCGAAAGAATCAGAGAAATTGGTACGCTAAAAGCGATCGGTGCTCAAAGTTCGAATATTTTATCAATGTTCGTTATAGAAGCTCTGATAATCGGAATTCTTGGGGCATCCATTGGACTGTTGGGCGGTATAGCTGGAGGTTATGCCTTATCCCAAGCCACTCCGAGAAACGAGGGCGATGCACCGTTAATTCCGCTTTTTTTTGTTTCAGACATGATTACCGTATGGTTTATTTCGGTTGGTCTTAGTGTCATCGCGGGTTTGCTGCCAGCATGGAAAGCTTCTAAAGTAAGCCCCATAGAAGCATTGCGGCCCAAAACCTAACCAATCAAAGTGGTGCCATATTAGATAGATAAATAGATAACAGATTAAGATACATCAAATAAGGACAAAAATTACCATATTTATAACAATTGTTTACGTAATTAAAGTAATGGCAAGAAGCAATACAAAATTTTTTTACGCGGTTCTGATAGCGACAATCACCCTTTTAATGACACTAACCGTATTGTATTCAAATAATCTAGGTTTAGAAGTAACCTTTGCTCAGAGTCTCAAAGATCCAAATCTGCAATTGACCCCAGCATATACTGGATTTACTTCACCAACAGGCATTGCATTTTTAGACGATTCAGGTCAAAATATTTTGGTTATAGAAAAGAAAGGAGACGTAAGATTGATTTCTAATGGAGTATTAGAAGAAACTCCGATCAAGCATTTTGATGTAAATTCTCAAAGCGAGAGAGGTTTATTAGGAATTGAAGTAATGAAAGAAAATAATTCTACACTTGTTTTCTTGTATATGACAATTGATGATCCACAATTCCAAGGTGACAGTTCTGGCGAAACACTACGTAACAGAGTCTACAGTTTTGAGTGGAATGGCAATGATTTGGTTAACCAAAAGCTTGTTTTGGATCTACCCGGAACTCCTGGACCAAACCATAATGGTGGTAAATTAGTCCTAGGCAAAGATAACACCCTGTATACTATTATCGGCGATTTGAACCATCGCACAAAATTACAAAACTTTGCAGATGGAGGTGATCCGGATCTTACAGGTTCAATATTTAGAATAGACCCTCTCACAGGACAAGCTCCTTCAGACAATCCATTTTCTGATAGCGACGTTCCAAATGTCGATAAAACTTTTGCTTACGGTATAAGGAATTCTTTCGGACTGACGGTAGACCCTTTAACTGGTACAATATGGGATACGGAAAATGGACCATCATTTTCTGACGAAATCAATATTGTTGCACCGGGATTTAATAGCGGATGGAGGTCAATTATGGGACCGTCGGCATCAGACGATGATATAGAAAACCTCGTGTCTTTATCCCAAAATTCTAACTATTCAGAACCAGAAATCAGCTGGGCTGAACCTCCCGCCTTAACGGATATAGAATTTATTAACAGCAGCAATCTTGGAGACGACTACGCAGATAACATACTGGTCGGAGACTATAACAACGGAAACTTGTACTTTTTTAGACTAAATGACGATAGGTCGGGACTGGATGTTGAAGATAACGTAATTGACACAGAGAATGAGAATGACAATTTTGTGCTAGGAACGGGGTTTGGAAGTATATCAGATATCGAGACGAGCCCAGATGGCGCAGTTTATGTTTTGTCTCTTGAAACCGGAACTCTATATAAAATTACATAATTTTTTTCTAAATAAAATATTTATTATATTGAACATCATTAATTTTATAGATGAAAAAAGAATTCATAGTTGCTAAAATTGAAGCTTCAACAGACGGATCTCCGTACATTTATGTCTCTTTTAAAGATCCGAATGAATACTTAAAACCTGGCGATAAACAAATGAATCCTTTTGGTTCCAATGTAATGGCCTTTACCTCTCCAGAGGATTTGATGAAGAATTTGCCAAAGGCAATGTCAAACATCAGTAATATGTTTGGAGGGGGCGGAATGAGTGACTCCCCAACGTTTAAGGTGAGTATGAAGGAGTACGAAGAATTGAAGATAAAAGTTGGAGATAAAGTAGTTATCGATATTCAAAGGTTTGAAAGAAACGACACATAATTTGTTCAATCATTCTAAATTAGACCTGTTCTAAATGCATAGAACTTGTTTATACTATGGAAAGATTAAAAAATTAATGCTCTGAATCTTCTAGTTTTTTGTGTCTTTCCTCTTCAATCAAACTATGTTGATGCTTGTCTTCTAGGGTTGTCATGATTGCTCCACAGTCAAAGCAAAAGTAATTACCAGTCAATCCACCGTGATTAGCAGCAGCAGTGTTTGTACTTGAATATGCATCTTCTTGAACAAAAGATTCGCTTGCAATTGTATCCTTTTGATTGTCTGAATCAAAGGAATTACTGGAGGTAGATTCATTGGAAGAACCGGTTGGATTTTCATTTTTTGAATTCAAATCAACATTAGTTCTCAAGGATTCTTCATCATTTACTGAATCCGAAACAGAATTTGTCGAAGAAGCAGCAGCAGCAGTGGAGTTGTAATTCTTTTTATTGTTATAATCCTCTTTTGATTCATCCAAATCAGTATCATCCTTTTTACTCATACTAAGCCTTGTACTATCGAGGTTGATTTTATATATTACTTATTTGGTTACTGTGCCCCAAATATAATCAAATAAAATTGTTATCGTTATTGTTGTTGTTGTCGTTCTTTCACTTTTTTGCAAGCAAAAACGGCAATATCTTGTGAGGTCATCTAATGTTATGTTCTTTTAAATTTTTCCAAGGTTAGCTAATGTGTATGCATACGTACAAACACACATAATCAGTTACACACACATACACACACATACATACATACATAATATCACTCAAATACTCAAACTGCATTCTTCTAAGAATCCTCCAATTCCTAAAATTAACGCATATATACATATACTTCCTTCTTAGTCATCATCCAAAGTCACAAAACTAGCTGATCCTGTTCCAACTTTTTCATTCATATTCCCATTTCCATTTCCATTTCCATTCATACTTTCGGATTCATGCTCTAGTTCATAAATAATTACGTTTGGTCCTTTCTGTTTTTCTTGTGGAAAGAAACTACTATTTAATGCCCCCGGATTCAAAACAAGAGTTCGGCCCACTCTCTCAATTCTTCGTATATGAGTATGTCCAAGAATTAACAAATCAAAAATCTGGCTCTGTATTAGAGTTTCTGAAAGTTTTGGATTGGTCCCATGATATATTCCGATTTCTTTTTTTTCGATAACAACTCTACCAAATTCGTTAAAGAATACGGCATTTTCAAGCTCCTTGAACTTGTTTGCTATTCCCAGAAGCTCCCCATCATTGTTACCCCTCACGCCATACATATTTGTATTCGGTTTAAGTTCTTTAAACAAATTTATGATTCCAGGGAAAACATAGTCTCCTGCATGGAAAACGTTTTTTACATCCAGTTTGTTGAATAATTCAATAGCCTTTTGTGTATTTTTAATGTCATCATGAGTGTCTGAAATTATACCTATTTTCAATAGTCTGTTTAATTACCATGCCAAAAAAAAGTTTAACCAATTCAAAGCATCCAAAAAATAAATAAAGATAGAATTAGCATATACATCGCATATTCCACTACAAAAAAAACAAGAAACGAATGCATCTAAAGGATCATTTGCAGATTTAAAACCCCGCAATAATCAAAAATATATATCATAACCCCTAAAATCCAAAAATTTTCATAATTATTTTTTATCTTTGCTAGTCGCCAAGCGGGACTCAAATTTCTTCCCCGATCGCTGAATAACATAAAATGCATGGCATGCAATTATCAGTGCGGCAAGTGTCATTTTAGTAGCAAAGACCAGATTCCAAGGAGTGTCGGGGTTTGGATAACTTATATTTATTTCATCGACATTCATAGAGTGATGTATGGTATTTACCGTAATTAACGAACCCCAAACGAAAAAATTGTAAGTAAACTCATAGGCAGCTACAACAATCAAAGCAAGTGCAATAACAGATAATACTGAACGCACTATTTTTGGGGTATTCTGTACTCTCTTGTATCCAATTTTGGTGACACAAAACCAGGTGATAACCGAAAACATGGCCAAATAGGATACCAGCTTACCTGAGCCATCGAAAAAAAGATCATGTTTTACTATAATCTCACCAATGGTAATTGTTTTGGTATTGTGATAATCAACCCAGCTCCAGTACATCCCAAAAGTTGTAATATACAGCATCATGAATGCTGAAAAGTAAAATATTACTATATAGACATGATAAGAATCAATTTTGGAAAAAAAATCTTGTATGGTCGGGCTCATGAATAGTGTTCTAAAGAATTAAAGATGATATAAAATTACCTTATTTTATCACTTATCACCCATTATCCGCCGTTTAATAGTATTTAATAAATGAATTGCATCAATCTCCTTTAGGCTTTTTTTGTCCGTTTTCAGATATTCTCGAAACTGTTCTATAAAATGAATATCAGAGGGGTATTTCTGTTTGCATCTATCTAAAATATCATCATAGGTCCGATATGGAAAATAAATATTCCTAGATACTTTAAGAATGTGTTTTTTGGTTTCGTTATTTATCACAGATTTCTTTTCCGCCAAAAAAAGGTTATACCGTATGTCGATTAACGCTTCAGATTTATAGCTGGAGTAATCTGTAAATGAAACTGCAACTTCATCGTCAGAATCTAAGACTCCTCTGCGAAAAAGGTCATAGATCTTTCCAACCCCTATCATACCGTATTTTGATAATTCCGCTGCACGGAGTGCTCCTAGACTTGAAGAACCGTATAACACCGTTCCTTTTTTCTTTACCAAGTTATAGACTTCAATGGGTGTAGGCGGATAATCCTGCAAGAAAAAACCATCTATCAATCCTACTATCTCAGTTTCTCTTAAAATGAGCTGAAGAAGATCTCCTTTTTTAGCTGGCCCACGATAGTCTGCATCCAGTATAGCCCTTGCGCGTTGAACCGGGAGCGATGGTCCTAAAAATATTATCGGTTTTAGTGCAGACATCTTTTCGCATTCTCCTGTGCTCTGCTTCCCACAACTTGTTTGTTTATTTTGAATGTTTCTAAACCCGGAACTATAATGCGTACAACAGGTATTTCTAGTTCAGGATTTGTCAAGTCAATGGCTATTGCTTTTGAGAGTCCCTTTTCTTTAAGACGTCCAAGTATCAGGTTTATGTCATCAATGATATCAGAATTTTCTGTTGACGGTATATCTGAAAACTCCCTTTCATATCCAGCCTTCATGAATTGCCACGAGCGATTCTCATCGCTGTCTTCTGGATCATATTTCATTTTCCTCAGATCGTCTCTTGAACCTTGGATGTTTGCAGCTCTTGATTGAGATACTTCTGTAATGGCCCTTAGTATGGCTATACGTGCATCGGGATGGGTTCCGTGACCTTCGACCAAGTAACCGTAATCATGGTTAACCCACTCTACACTACTTGCTATAAACGTTGGAATTCCTAGATCCGTTGTGATATCCTTAACCATCAAGGAAATATTACAGCGTTTGAACCTGTTTACAATTTTTTTGACAGGCAGATAGGTGATTTTCTCCAAATTGACGTCAGGATAAATAGAACTATCATCAGTAAACTTTTTTGCTTCAAGTTGGTTTATGGATCGTCCACTTCTTAAAACAGTATTTTCAACACTCTTTAGAACATGATATTGAAATGCACTACATGCAAAATCAGCTATGCTTACGGCGTCTCTTTCTATCACCTCACATAATCCGTGACATATAGCTTCTTCCAAAACATTACCAGAGGCAAGGCCATTGGTGTGAAAATAAGAATACGGATTAACAGATGGTGGCTCTGGAGCATATCGAAACAAAGCCAGAGATGACGGAACCAGTATTTCTTTTTTGTTTAAAAGATCATATCCAATACAATAATCCATTATCATATTTTCATTTAATTGAAAAGACAGGGGCTCAATTACTTCATCATATTCCAAAACATTGTAACTTTTCGCAAGTTCTCTGTATCTCCCTTTAATAATCGATCCACTAAAATTAGTAGGAAGCGAGGAAAATCTTTCAATACTTTCCATAATTACACTGGCTTTAGCGTGATTTTTTGTAGGTCCCTTTCCGCTGTACACCCAAATGTAATCTTCAGTTCCAGGCAAAACGGCAGAATAGTTTGGGATCTTTAACCGATCCATGCGGGTAATATCAGCAATTCTTGTAATTCCGATCTTATTGGTCAAAGGAATCACTTTCTTGAGGGTAGTTTCTACCGGCTGAATTCGCGAGGTCCCCAAGGTGGTCCATTTTATTCGCGATTGAAGTCTAAAACTTGATTTATTGGCCAATAATGCTAAACATGATATTTTGATAAAATCGATATATATATTGATAATAGAATTCAGTCGTTATCCTCAAACCACCCTGTTTGGGTTTTTCCTTAAATGAATAAGAATCCACCATTCAGCCATTCAGCCATTCAGCCATTCAGCCATTCAGCCATTCAGCCATTCAGCCATTATTTCCTCAAAAAAAAGTATATATACTCTTAATTCACTTGAGGAATTACTTGAATTCTATTAATTTGGAAGCTGAAGTAATTAGTGAGATCCTTTTAAAGGCTGCCAGTGAACCCGAATTCAGGAAGCGATTAATAAAGAACCCAAATAAAATCCTAGAGTGCTATGATATATCCAGTGAAGCCAAAAAGATTATTCAAAAAAGTATAACTGATTTGATACAATAGGATACCAAAATTACGCTTTATACTACAACTTTAAGTGGCAAAAAGGTATAAACGGAAGGGTTAATTACGATTTAATATGTTTGGTTCCCCTGGTACATCTTATAAAACATTGATACTTTTCTTAATAACAATACTTGCACTAATACCCACACTATACCCAATTAGCGAACTATCAAGTGTTGTCGACAGCTCCAAAAACACATCTCATAAGATATCAATAATTGGAACAATTTCCTCAAAACACGATCCTAGTCAGAATACAGGACTAGAGCAATCCTATTATATATTCCCTCTTAGTAACATAAATGAGACTTATTCAGGGATTCTTTCCTTTACCTCCAGCAAACCAGTTCAAGTACAAACAATAAACATTTTGACATTAAACAATTCCTTAAAGTTACCGGTTCAGTTTGGTACTTTATACACCTCAGCCGTTAATAACACTGTAATAATTGCAAGCAATATCCTTGATGAACCGAGAAACGCTGGTAGTATACAATTTTCCTCTAATACAATCCGATTCATAGCAAATGAGCCCTTTCTGGTAACCTATTCTTTCAGCGGAGAACAATTTGAATCAACAATCAAGAATAATATCGAAAGCGGTTTAGATATCTATAGACAAATCGTTGGGACAAGATCATAAAGAAATAGCTACTTGCATCATCTTTTTGTAATCAAGGCTTGAGAACAATAAACATCAACAGAGCCTTGCATAACACCAATTGAATTGTCATGTCTTTATATCTCACTATATGATCAACTTGTCTTAAAAAAATTTTTTATTAGTGATAAGAATATAATGTATACAGAAACCACCATTATAGAAATAACAATAGTAATAGTAATAGTAACAGTAACAACTCAGAATAACAAAATAACAAATAAAATCAAGGCAGCCTCCATAAGAAACATTTGTCAAACCTTAAAAGGACTCTTGCATCTTCTTGGACCGATATAGAAGTAAAGGTACTAAATACAAAGAAAGAAATAGGTAACACAGTCAGAAATAACTACCAAATCTTTTATGACGGTGATTTGGTCGAAGTTGAAGAGACAATTGGGCCTGATTTGACCGTCATAAAATTTCTAGGAGAAAATATCCTGTTCCTTTCCGCACTATCTGTTGTGCTATCTAAGAATCTTGGAGAAATACAATTGTGTTATGCCAATAAAGATGTCAAGACTCACAGGACCGAAATCGTTATCTATTACTCTCAAAATGACATTGTTGATGAAGATACAAGGGAAAGGATGATATTTTTTCATAAGCAGCAAAACCTCGATTTTGAATATTTTGAATTAGACAAGTTGGTTTCAAACTCTAATTCATATTTTGGGGCAAGCAATAGATCAAAAAATTATTGATGGAGTTATCAGAAATATAAAGTAGGAAATTGAGAATATATATACATACAATGTATGCCAATATATTAATAATAATTATGAATCCAAAATGCGGTAATTTTATCCATCTTAACTTTTATAATTAAACAATCCCCCGGCTTCTATTATACCCGATATTATTTTACTAAAAGGTTTAATTTTATATGTTTCATTTTTGGTTAAATTTGTTATTTGATTATTTTCAAGATTTATTTCAATTTTATCTTTGTTGTCGATTTTACTTAGAACTTTCTCTTCAATTTCAATTGGCAAAAGATAGCCTCCGTCTATCGAATTTCTGTAGAAAATTCGTGCAAATGATGGTGCCAATATCGCTTTAATGCCCGTCTTTGAAAGTGCTATGGGTGCATGCTCCCTACTTGAACCACATCCAAAATTATGGCCCACGAGCAAGAAATCACCATTTGATACCTTTTTGGTAAAATCAGCATCTATTCCTTCCATAGCGTGCTTGGCCAATTCATCATGATCGTGAATCTTCAAATATGGCCCAGGAATTATTACATCAGTGTCTATATTGGCCTTGTCATACTTGTGAACGTTTCCTCTTAGCAGCATCAAACATCCCTCGGATCAGTTAATTTACCAGTAACAGCTGAGGCCGCAACAACCATGGGCGAAGCCAAGTAAGTTTGAGAAGTAACATTTCCCATCCGTCCGGGAAAATTTCTGTTTGTAGTGCTAACACAAATTTCATCTCTACCTAATACCCCCATGTGAGCTCCACAGCATGCCCCACAAGTAGGAGGTCCAATTACAGCACCAGACTCCATAAAAATGCTAACTAATCCTTCCTTGATGGCTTTCATATATATTGACTGAGCAGCAGGCAAAACCTCGGTTCTAACCTTAACCTTTTTTCCCTTGAGGATTTTTGCAGCAGATCTCAAATCAGAAAGTTTTGCTCCGGTACAGGATCCAATGTAGGCCTTGTCAATCTCGGTATTTTGTACTTCCCTAACAGAAACAACGTTTTCTGGTGAATATGGCTTGGCTACAGACGGTTCCATCTTTTGACAGTCATAATCAAAAATCTCACTATATGTAGCATCTTCATCACCCTTTAGTAAATTAACGATGGGTGTGCTAGTTCGTCCTTTTAAGTAATCAACAGTGACATTGTCAGGTTCTATTATTCCATTTTTTGCACCTGCTTCGGTGGTCATATTGGTAAGTGTAAATCGTTCTTCCATTTCCATTTTATCAATCACATCTCCACTAAACTGCATCGTACTGTAATTTGCACCATCCGTGCCTATGTCTGAAATTATATTCAATATGATATCTTTAGCCATAAGGTGATCGGGTTTGTTTCCATTTAATCTAAACAATATTGTTTCAGGAACTTTAAACCAGATCTTGCCATATTTTAATACGTAAGCGACATCAGTATGTCCGAGACCAGCAGCAAATGCACCGACTGCTCCTGTAGTATTAGTATGAGAATCACCACCAACATATACTTCCCCCGGCAGTACTAGTCCTTCTTCATGAGAGATGGTATGGCAAATACCATACTGCCCCATTCCATATTTGAAATGTTTTTTTATTCCGTATTTTTGGGCCCAATTTGTTAACTGGATAACATTATCAGCAGATATCCTATCTGCAGCCGGTACAAAATGATCTTCAGAGATCCATACTCTGTCTGGATCCCACAATTTTTCTAATTCAATGCCTTTTTTTTGCAACTCTTTAAACACCTTGATTACACCTGGACCAGAGACATCATGAATCATAACTTTATCGACTTTTGAGAATACGATATCTCCAGGTACTACCTGTTTTGACTGAGAGGAATGTGCTAGTATTTTCTCGGTTAAGGTCATTCCCATATTATTATATAAAAAAGGTACAACAATAGATTAATACTTTTTGAATGCAGATATTTGTCTAATTTATCGTCTCGAAGTAAAAACCTTATTTACCGAACAAACATAGCTGAATACTAAATTTGAAAATTATTCCAATCAATTTGGAAAAACAGTTTTCAGAATTTGATATTTTCGAAGCCATTCTGAACAACAAAAACGGTATTACCATTGAGGACCATGATATACTGGTAATATCAAGCAAATTTCTGTCAATAAGCGAAGGGAGGGTAAAGAAATTAAACTCGATTGTCCCTAGTAAATATGCAGTCAAAAAAGCAGACGAGTATCACATGGACCCAAAAATTATGGAACTAATATTAAGAGAGTCGGATGAAGTTTACGGAGGTCTTTATGGATTTGTTCTTTCATCAATTCACAAGGTTCTTGCGCCTAACGCCGGTATAGACAAATCAAATATACCAAATGGAAAGGTTGTTTTATATCCAAAATATCCTTTAGAGTCAATCGAGACACTCCGAAACAAATTCCTGGTAAATTTGAGAAAAAGAGTTGGAATAATTCTGTCGGATAGCAGAATCCTGCCCATGAGAAAAGGCACAGTGGGTATAGCGTTAGCAACGTGTGGAATCGATCCAGTTATCGATTTAAAAGGCTCTAAAGACCTTTTCGGAAATACTCTGAAATATACCTCGCAAAATATTGCAGATTGTCTAGCTTCTATTGGTACAATGGTGATGGGAGAATCGGATGCATCTACACCTGTGATTATTTTAAGAGGATTTGATGTTAAATTGAATAATGCTCAAAAACCTCATGATTCTTTAGCAATTGATCGTAGATTTGATATTTACATAAGAGGACTAGCAAGTAATTTTTAAGCCGGAACAAAATAAAAAAAGTTTTATTTTTTTAAATTATAAATACTCAATCATTCTAATAACAAAAGTAATTGGAGAAATCTGTGGATGTCTGAATTTTCAACGCTATATCCTAGGAGAATAAACCTCTTGCAAGGTATCCAGAACCTCATAAAGAGAGAAGAGGTAGAGCTAGATCATCTTTTTTTGATGGTCAAAATAAGAAAAGATGAAATTGTTAGTACATTGATGTCTGAGGGATTTAAAATGGTAAAATTTGAACACAAAAAACCTTCTCAGATAGGCAGTGGATTTTCAAAAAAATTAAAGAGACCATGGGAAATGCATGTGAGGTTACTTGATTTCAACCAAGGTCTAATAGGAATCCATGCAGAAGTAGAAATATCCAGAAATTATTTTCAGCATATAAAGTCAGTACGAGTTCCAGTAGTGTACGAGATAGAGTCCATACTAAAGAAACACAGAATCGAGTATCAATTATGGCATTCTTTTATCAAAGACTATATAACAAATATAGTAGATGATCATCAAATCGAATTAAAATCACCCAAAATTCCAGCATTACCGTGGATTGGAATGCTTGGATTCATCAGCAGTATTGCAATCTTGTATGGTCTCAAATTCTTTATGATATTAAAATGACTTTTTAGATCTGAGAACTCAAGATTAACAAAATTTTTATTATTATTTTTACTAACTATCTTAAAATCTATGGGAATTCCAGAGAAAATTAAGGCCATACAGGACGAAATTCACAAAACGCAGATAAACAAGGCAACTGAATTTCACATAGGATTATTAAAAGCCAAAATTGCCAAGCTAAAAAAAGAACAAGAAGAAAACATACACGGCAAAACCATGGCTTCAGGTGGAGGAAGTGCGGGTTTTGATGTTAGAAAAGCAGGTGACGGCACTGTTGTCCTGATTGGATTTCCAAGTGTTGGTAAATCAACATTGTTAAATGCATTAACTAATGCAAAATCAAAGACCGGGGCATATTCGTTTACCACTTTGACGGCAGTACCAGGAATGTTAGACTACAAAGGAGCCAGAATTCAAATCTTGGATTTACCCGGAATTATTGAAGGGGCTGCAGCTGGAAAAGGTTTAGGAAAAAGAGTGCTATCGGTTGCCAGGAATGCAAACTTAGTTTTGATAGTTTTGGATGTTTTCCAAATCAATCACCTTGAAGTAATCAAAAAGGAACTTTTTGAAATAGGTGTTAAGGTAGATGAGAAGCCTCCCGACATTGTGTTGGAAAAAACATCAACAGGAGGTATATCGGTTAATATTCAGGCTCCAATACATGTCGATGAAAATTTTATTAGAAATGTTATGCGAATAAATGGGATTCACAATGGACGTATTACGATAAGAGAAAAAGGTCTTACAATCGATCAGCTTATAGATGTCATGTCAGGAAATAGAGTTTACATACCTTCCCTTGTTGTCGTAAACAAGATAGATTTAGTTGACCCAGAATACATCAAATCAGCGACTGCCAAACTGAAAGTTCCTTTTATTGCAGTCTCGGCGGATACTAATAAAAATATAGAAAGCCTTAAGAATGAAATTTACAATAAATTAGATTTTGTAAGGATCTACATGAAACCGAAGGGACAAGAAGCAGATATGAAAGAGCCTCTAATCATGCCACGAGACAGTACAGTTCAAAATATTTGTAGTAAGATTCACAGAAATATGGTCAGGGACTTTAAGTTTGCTCAAGTTTGGGGAAAGAGTGTAAAATACGGAGGTCAAAAAGTGGGATTAGAACATAGAATTGTTGATGAAGACATTCTGACCATTGTAAAAAAAATAAATGCGATATAATTACAGCGGAAATAAAGATATAGGTAGCGGCTCAGTCAAATGCCTTCTCTTCATATTAGATACGTGATAACTCTGATTCTTCACTGCCGCATTCTTATGTTACAAGTACCTGGTATTTGATTGTATGAATCAAGTAGTAAATTAAAGTCATTAAAGGTCGAATGGAGAAGTAAAAGTAGAAGTAAAAGTATCAGCCAAAAAAAGACAAAAAAACAGACACTAACAGCAATAGGGGATGCTTAAATCAATCTAAATACAATCCAAAGTGAAAACCCAAGTGACAAAATTATGTTGAATTAAACCCTTTCTAGATGTCTATCTAACGCCCTGTTTGCAATAAAATCAGCACGACTATTCATGGAGCGAGGAATGTGCTTGTATGTTATTGTTACATAATTTTTCTCAAGTATGGCGATCTCTCGGGACAAATTCTTAAGTTCTTGGTTTCTTATTCTATACTTTTGATTCCTCTGATTAATCAAAAGTTCACTATCAGAAAGAATGTTTATTTCTTTGGTCATACTGGAGCAAATTTCCAGGGCCTTTTTTAGTGCCAAATATTCGGCCTGGTTGTTTGTTTTGATGCCCACATATTCACCATACTCTGTTATAGTCTTCCCCCCATCATCCTTAATCAGAATACCGATTGCGGAGTATCCGGGATTCCCACGACTGGCGCCATCAATATGTACACTTAACAACAAATAATATCTAAAAGCATTTTCAATTTAATTATTAATATTATAATTCGTGAATAATTCTAAAGAATTTATATTAATGTAATATAATGAATCGTGTGCCAAAGAGAAAGATTAGAGAACAAGCCCCAAAGAAGAACTTTTTTCAAAAAATGGGAAAAAAAGACTTGCTCTTGCCGCCTATAATAATTGGTGCGGCAGTTTTGTTTGGTCTTGTGTTCACTCAAATTGTACCACCCCCGCAGGTACTCAGCGTATGTCTCAAAGCACATAACTTGGACAGTTACAACGTTTATCCAAGAGTCCAAGTATATGTAGATAATAAGCAATATTTGTTCCCAGATACTCTAGGCAAGCAGCCAAAGGAAGGAAAGGAATGTATGAGACCCATCCACACAGATTCCGTTGGCGACACTTTACACGTCCAATACATAAGACCAGTTCAATTGTCATTGCCAGATCTAATGAAAGTGTATTCATACGATAACAAAACATTAGATTTGGTTGATAACGCTTCTGGGAAATATGTTAACAGTACGATAGACTTGGCCGACTATAACATAAATTACTCCTACTACTCTGACAAGGGCGAGTTTACCAAAATAGTCAACAATAGCCAATTTCCGCCTTTCTCTAATACATTTTTTGGTAGAATTGATTTCATTTCAAAATAGTTGAAAAAATAGATATAAATATCATCACATATTTTTTGTAGTCATTTGACCAACAAGAAAGCAGTTATTATAAACGGTGATGGTACAGGTCCCGAGTTAGTAAACGCCATGATCAAGGTATTGAAATCATGCAATACAGCAGTTGAATTAATAACATGTGATGCAGGTTCAGAATGGTGGGAGAAAAACAAGGGTAACTCATACATTTCAGATCAAGTTTGGAATTTACTAAAAGAATCTAACGCATGTTTTAAAGGTCCAACTACTACAGTTCCGAACCCGGAAGCTCCAAGAAGCGTAGCTGTAAGTATTAGACAAAAATTTCAATTATATGCAAATATTCGCCCCATAAAGACGTACAATATATCAAAATTGCATCTAAATTTTGTCTGTGTAAGAGAGTCAACAGAAGGGCTGTATGCCGGAATTGAATTCAAGACCAGCGAAGATTCTGCCGTTGCCATCAGGAAAACTACCGGAAAAGGTTGTAGGAGAGTGGTAAGAAAAGCATTTGAGTTAGCAAAGCAAAAGGAATTCAAAAAAATATTTGCAATTACAAAGAGAAATATTCTCAAAGAAACCGATGGAATTTTTTGGAACGCAGTCAACGAAATAAACAAAGAATTTCCAAATATCGAGGTTGAAGAGTATTATATAGACAATATGACGCAACAATTAGTAAAGAATCCTGAAAGGTTCAATGATAGTCTTTTATTAAGCACTAATCTGTTCATGGACATCATATCAGAATGTGCTTCAGGTCATGTTGGTTCCATTGGTAACGTATATTCAGGAAATTACGGTGACACATATGCAATGTTTGAACCTGCACACGGAAGTGCACCCAAACATGCTCGACAAGATAAGGTTAATCCAGTTGCAACCATCTTATCAGGTGCATGGATGGTAGAATATTTAGGGGAGAAATCTATATCAGAGTCTATTTTTTCTGCCACTGAACAAATCATTAACGAAGGGAAATTTCTAACTTATGATATGGGTGGAAGTACATCACTGTCCAAAATGGCTGATGAAATAGCAAATCGATCTGCTAGTCTTTTGAGAAAATAGATTCGATGAATCTGCATAACAGGCTGTCTGTATGCAAATACAATATTTTATTATTATTAATAGATTTATAGGTAGATAGGTAGATAGATAACAGATTCAGCAATATTAGGCTGAACCGCTTATTTTTTAGATAATTCGAGAATCTCTAACTCTTCAAAGAATAGCCTTTTTCTTGCTACCACTCGCTTATTGATGGAAAGTTCTTGCATCATTTGATCCATTCTTCTCAAATCAGATAAATTTGAACGGACTATCAAAAGTTTTCCAGTTCTATTTAACAAAGGGAGACAATTTTTTATTAATTTCAAACTTACCTCAATACCCTTTGCACCCCCATGAACCGTATTATCTTCAAATTGCACCGATCCTTGAGGCAAATATGGAGGATTACTAATGATCAGGTCAAACTTGTTTTGCAAAGGGAATGCTAAATCAGTACAAACTAAGAATACATTATTGTCATTTTTTAAATAATTGCTTTTAGCAAATAACAGCGAATTAAAAGAGATGTCAGTTCCAACAACTAGATTATAATTTTTGCACAAACCATGAGTGAGATAACCTGATCCGATTCCTATCTCCAAGGCGCATTTTCCCTTATAGAATTTAAGGGCATCTTCCAAAAAAAATGTATCTTCTGCAGGCTTGTACATCTAGAATTTATCAAGAGTATTAATAATTTAAAATATGAGCAAATTCTTTCACAAGCCCTGATGATTTGAATACTCGTTCGAATTACTTTGGTTAAAAAAGTAATCAACTACAGTGCATAACAAATAATTGGAATTAGTAAAATATAAAAAAAATTTCAAGATATTACTATCGTTCCTCGCATTTCAGGATGAAAAGAACAATAGTATGTATAATTTCCCGTCTTATTGCTGGCTATCCCGGTTACAAAATCCTGCTCTGTAGTGAGATAAGCCGTGTTAATCCCTAATCCTTCAGATATAAAATCATGTTTGACAAAATCCTTATTCAATACGATTAGCTTGGTAGGCTGACTAGCATTTACATACAAGGTAGGATTTGTCTGATTAAAAGCGTTGTTCTGAGCCACCAATAATATCGAATCATTGGATTTTTGAATATTCTTTTCGCGCGGGGGATTTAACAAATTTCCTATGCCCCAGAGCGAACCCACTATAATAAATGAGATAACTATAATAGCAATGATGTTATGAAGCAAAGTAATTATTTCTCTTAATTATGACTAATTAATTTAACGTAAGTTTTGCTGGTAAATCAATCTAGTCAAATACAAAGTAAGAACGAATCATTCAATAACATGAATTTGTGACTACATCTGCTACTAAATATATATTTATGATAAATCACATAATTCATTTGCGAACACAATAGTCGACATCAATTTTAATAATTTTGATGATAATCTGCAAGAAGTTGTAAAAGATAGTCGATAGCGTTACCATTTTTATCCAATCTATGATGGGACAGATTCTTTTCCAAGGAATTTGGAACCAAGGTTTTAATAAAGAAATACTTTCTTAATAATATGTTTATATCTTCTACGTTGTCGATATCTAAGTTCATTCGACCAGAATCAAAAATCTCAATATCAACACCCTTCTCTAATGCATTCTTAAAGTGGTTAAAAAAACTGTTATTATCGTAGCTAGTATGAATCACTGAATGTGGTTTCCTTAATAAAACATTTGTACCATCAAATCGATAAGATGGCACGATACAAATCCCCTCTTTGAATTTTTTTGAATGATGTACAAGTTTGCTTAACTCAGTCACATCAAGAAGTGGAATATCAATTGGTATTACAATGGATTGGTCAAAATCATTCGTGTTTATATAAGGATCTGCCAAGGCGATGGCGCTATTTACACCCTGGGTTCCATTCTCTTTAATTATAACAGGTTCCTGTTTCATATCTTTAGGCATGTTTATGGATTCATCGGTAATGAGAATAATCTCACTTTCTTGTAGTCTAGAAATTTTGTAAAGCAGATCCATTACCAAATGATTACATAATACCTTTCTTTGCTCCAAACTAAGGAATGGGCTTAGACGAGTTTTACTTTTGTCAAAATTCTTTACTGGGATAATTATTGCTGTTTTTAAATTTGACAAATAGATAATAATCAACGAAAATTACAAGTAATATACTTTGCCAAAGCAATTTCCTTTTTGCTATTACTCATTAAAATATCAGTATATTCAAACTTGATATCAGGAAAACGTGGTTTTACATTAGTCTCAACTTCATTTTGATCTTTGTTATCAAAAATCATGGTTCCGACAAATTTGGAGTAATACTCTGCCAAACCACCAAGAGAAGGGTCGAGTTTTTTTGCCTTCATATAAATGGCACTTGGACCGCTTATTGCATTGTTAGAAATGAATGGGGATACCATAACAACCTTTTTTTTAAGGTCATGCAGTAGTTTTTTCATCCCAGGAATACCAATTATCGGTCCAATGCTCGAAACAGGATTACCAGGTGCAAAGACTATCAACTCGGATGCTTTTAACAATTTTACGCATTCTTGGGTGGGCCTGGCAGTCCGGATATTTCGATAAACAATATCTATTAGCGGTAATGAAGCCTTATGCTGTATCCAATATTCTTGTAAATGCACCCGTTTCCGACTCCCTGTTATCATATTTGTTTCGAAATGATTGTCTGATGATGGAACTATAGGAATTGACACATTATATATTTCTGCAATCTTGCTAGTAGTTTGGGTAAGACTACTACCTGACTTTAACATATGGGTTCGGAGCACATGGGTGGTCAAATCTTTGTCTCCTAGATTAAACCAAAATTCAATACCCACCTCTCTCATATAATTACGGAAATAAAAGGTATCACCCTTTATTCCCCAGCCTTTTTTCTTATCCAAATTACCACTTAGACCATAAATAATGGTGTCTATGTCAGGACAAATATACAACCCATAATACCAAAAATTGTCAGCTACATTGGAAATAACGGATATGTTTTTAAATTGTTTATAAAGCCCTCTGACTAATTTGATGGAACCAGTACCTCCTGCTAAAATAGTAATCAACAAGTTAATAGCGCATCAATTTTTTTATTTCTGTTTCGATTTAATATAAAGATATAATTTTTCCATAAATTTTGATAGAATAGTAAAGAATTCTTAATTGAATTTATATAGTGATCAAGCTGTGTATATTATTGTTGCTTAAATTTCAATAAGATTATAAACAGGCTAATTGGAATTCAAATTTATTGAAATTAAGTTCTCTGTATTATATAGTTGTCTTATCAGCAGTTGTTGTTTTATTAAGTAGTATATTTAATCAAGGCTTTGCGATACAAATGGAAGCTGGAATTTCACCTGCAAAGAATGCGGCAGACGCGGCATTCACAGGAGACAGAATTATTACTTTGAAATATCCCGCCAACAGTACTTTTGCCCAACAGTTGGATGGAAATAAGAAATCTGTTTCCTTTACTATTAACTCCAGCGATAGCAATAACGGGCTAAGTGCCATATTAGAAAAAATTAATCAAAAGTTATTATCTGAAAAGCAAAGTTTGGTAAAGTTTGAAAATGCAACTCTTGATTATAGGGCTACGGTAAACGGCGGTCCTACTTCTGCAACTATTTCTTATCAAGTCAAGCTTCATCCCGCCATAACAAATCTAGTAACAGAATCTAATGGAAGTTCTACTTCTTTATTAGATATTGATTGGAGAAGTATAGCATTAGAAGGTCCATTAATTGTAAATACTTCAGAATACGGCCAAATTGACATTAATCAACCAATAGGTGCATTGGAGAAGTTATCACCCGAAATAGCAGCTAAGATACAAAACACAACTTTGGCTGAATCATTTAATACCCCTATCTTAAACTTCGAGGAATTTGGTGCATCGATGAATAATTGGCACTTTTTGTTTGATGCAACAGGGGCACAAGCAGGAGCGGCCGGCTTTGGATTTTCAGTAACAGAAGGCGGCTCAAAAATTGTATCAATATATTCACTTGGTGAGAGTAGTTTTAGAGAAGGCACCCACACAGTGAAGGAAAGTTCAGCTTCAGCAGATATTGATGGAGTTACTGTAACAGTAAATGGATTGACCGCTCCCCCTAGTGGACAAATGCAGATAGGAGGATTCTCCCAAATACAGCAAGGTGGATCCGGCGGAACAGAACATCTTTTAGTTTCCTCAGTAGCACCTCAAGGTATAGCCACTTCTTCAGGAGGATTTCCAATTCAAGTATTGCTAATCTTTGGAGCCATGATGGGAGGAGTTGCAATCCTAGTACTAGTAAAAGCAAGGAAATAAGAAAATCCAAATTTTTTTTTGTTATTTTTTAACTATTCTAGGCCAAAGTTTTCTTCTTGTAAATAGTAGGTTCCGATATTTTCAACAGTATCGACAGTCACAAGATTTGGTTGCAATAACAATTCAGAATCATACCTGGCCCTCCCTATTCCGACCAATTCATGATTTTTATTTATTATCATCAAAATCTGATTACTAGCAATCCCCTCACTACAATGTATTATTGAATTTCCCATAATATCTCGGCCAAAACAAACAAGGTTTACAGCCTTCTCGGTTATTACGACATGTGGGAAAGAAAATTCTTCATTTTTTTTCTTTTCTAAGACTAATTCGGCAAAATTCAAACCAAGAATAAATTTCTTTTTTCGCATTACACCAATTTTCAGACCCAGAGAAACTAGATCATATTCTAAAAGCGAATCCAATGAGTTGAAGGATGCAGAACAAATATACACTTTTTTGTCGTTTGGGATTGTTTCTGAGATTTTTATGAAAAGGTTTGTTTCATCATAATATTCAAAAATTCCCCATTTAGAGAATGACTTCTTCAAAATGGTTTTTTCAGCACGATTTGGCTTCCTAAACTCCATCAGGTTCTGTACTCTTTCTAATTTTCGCAATGAAAAATCCATTGGTATCATGTAAGTGAGGATAAAACCGTCTTGTTTGATTCATATTACTGGAGAAGATGATATCGTTAAATGTGGTAAGACCAGAAGAGCCATAGTTCAACGGTTCTATCTGAGCATTTTTGAACTTATCAATCAAAAATTGAATAATCATTTCGTTTTCTTCTGGTGCAAAGGAGCAGGTACTGTATATCATAATACCACCAGGTTTCAATGCTTCAAACCCAGCAAGGATCATTCTTTTTTGCCTATTACTACAGATATTTAAATCACGGATGGTTCGACTCCTCTTTCTTGATTCATCTTTTAATATGATCCCCTCACATGTGCAAGGAGCATCAAGCAATACTCTATCAAATCTAAATCCCAACTGCATTATATCTTCAGACTTTATCTTAAGGACAAGAGTATTCTTTACTCCCATTCGAGACAGGTTAAACACTAAGGATGGCAATCTATTAGGGTTAGATTCGCAAGCAACTATTTTACCAAGGTTGTTTAATTTTTGCGCTATATGAGTAGTCTTTCCGCCTGGTGCGGCAGCCATGTCCAAGACATGAAAATCGTCTGATGGATGAATATCCATTTCACTGACCGCAACTCCCGAACTCAGATCTTGAATATAATAATATCCTTTCAAATATTCAAATGTTGAGCCTAGGCTAGGTAATTTTCGTTCTTTAGAATTGGACTGCTCCTCTTTAATTTGATTTGACGAAATACGTGCGGACGGATTTCTAATTAGCGAGTCCATGCTGCTGCTACTACTAACACCAGTCGAGACTCCTGAAGTTACCTTTTTAGTAAATTGATCTGACCCGTGGTTGATTACCTCAAAGACCTCATCTACAATTGTATTTTTGAGTTTAAATCCTTTTTCAAGTAAGCGAACCTTTAGTGAATTTGGATCAATTTTGAGAGTATTAGCCCTTATATAGGTATGTAGATTGGATTTGGTGTCGACATATTTCAAAAGATCTTCTGCATCAGGTATGTAGTTTAGAAATCGCGAGATCATCCATTCCTTGTAGTGATACTTTTCAGATAACATTCTAGAATATTCATTGCCCGGAAACAGTACTGGATTATTATAGCTACCTGAGTTTGACATTTTGTTTTTACTGTAGGTTAGAATGTAAACAATTGTTGTTTATTTGTTATTAATCAAACTGAAGCCAAATTGGGATTAGAAATTCCCTATTTGGCTTCATTTATTGTGTATTAGTAGTAACCCTCCTTTTGTTTTAGGCAAGATTCAGCTAAGCAGCCTACCTGAGTTTAATTACGGGAATATAACTCTGTTTGGCCTTTCTCTACCTGGGTCGACAGTTTCAATTTAACCTGAGATCACTCAGATTACAAATCATCATAGCCAAAGATCTCAGCCAAATACTTTTCTATTTCGTTGCCAGAAGTCTCCTTCTAATTATCGCTAATTCAGGTACCCGTATTGAGGGAGGAGTTTCCTCTTCGTAATATGAAGTAACTTGCTCGCTAACTCACTAAACTCGTTATGTAATTAAGGGTTATTAAATTTGTTTATACAGATGAGCATAATATGATAAGTTATTATCATAAGGAATGGATTGATAATATAAAATATGAATTATGGTAAGTATGGTTAAGGATTCAACCAAGAAATTAAATCTGACATATTAGGATCTAGGTTAAATTTACACAGATTAAAGAGCGTACAAATTGTAAAAATCAGTTTGGTGCACCGAAAATATGTGGGAAGTATTCTTTTTCAAGGGTAACAATATCTTCATCCACCTTAACTTTTGAATAATCCTTCAAAATCTCGGCGTTTAGTTCGAAGAATGTATGACCCCACCTAAATCTCTCAATTAGTTCCATAGCTCTAGCCTCGAATCCTAGAATGTAAAGAGCACCAGAAAGTGCTTCCACAGTAGAAAGCATACCTAATTTTGCATAATTAATCGGGTTACCAGCCAAAAGTGCAGGAAGTTTTCGATTATTGCTAAATCCTCTCGATGCCTGAATCACTCTTGAAGCCAGATTCCATGAGCAATCTAATGCACAAATTCCCTTAAACATTTTAGCATCAAGAGGTTTAAGATATCTATCAGTATAAGGATTCAAGACTATTGAAGACCTAGGTATTCTTTTTACTTCATTTGCTAAATGAAATTTGATAATTCTTGACGCGGTGCATTTATTGGGGTCATCTTGTCTATACATTAAAATATTAATGTCAAACTTGTCAGAGAAATTATCAATCATCTTATAGTCTTTCTTTTTCGTCTCCCTCTATTCCGTGTTTTTCCTTCTTACTTCCCCGGATAAATGAAGTAATGAGTAGGATGGCTATAATGCCCATGATGATATAATTGACGGGTGGTTTTAATAATTGGGGTATTATACCAACTTGAGGAATAGTGTAAATAACCTTGCCCACATAATTTTCCTTTGTAACTGGAAAATCTATCCCCGGAATTGAACATTCGTTAGCATCTCCCTTAGTAAGAATAGTTTTTTCTTGAATTACCTGATTAATAGCTATGGGCGCACATAGAATCACATTTCCTGTCAAATTATTCCCTTTTTCAATTATTGCAGATACTCTATGAACAATGGTTTTATTCTCCTCACTTGGATCAGAGGCTTTGAAGACTATTATGTCACCTATATTTGCATTAGCAAAAGATGTATTGTTATCTTTGTTCCAAACAACGATGAGATCATTTACATTCAAAACAGGAATCATGCTGCCGCTTGCAACAACGTAAAATGGATTTGAGTCAGCCAAAATGGTTCTGATTGATACAAAGGCTATGGCAAATATTACAACTATAATTATTATTATCTTTATATCCTTTCTCTTGTTATCCTTCTTCTTTTCTGACAACGTGGAATAAATGACTTGGAATTTAAACCTTACATAAACATTCTGATCTGAAAACTTTAATTTTGAAAAGTGTTCGTCTCCAAGTATGGTCCATCAATAGGCCTTTGCAAATATTGCAATTTGTTTAGAATCTGCGCCGCAATATATACAAGCCTTTGAATCGGATTTATTATGAGATAAATTTGACAATACCCGTTCGTCATCAAAAGGAATTACCCTAATATCTGCACCTGTATCATCTTTAATTTTTAATTCGCACGATTCATTTCCACACCAAAAACTTAGTATAAATCCACTGTTAGCACTGAGCTCGGCCTTTAAATCCTCAAACTTTTCTAAAAACTTTGTTCTTTTATCAAGAGATATCAGTGCATTCTTCCACAATGCAGATACTATTTCATCAAATGCATCTTTAATCTCTGCTTTTAGATTGCTAAATGATATTATTTTTTTAGCCCTATTATCCCTCCTAACTATCTCCAATGTATTGTTTTCAATATCCCTTTGTCCTATATTGATACGCAAAGGTACTCCTTTCATTTCCCATTCGTTGTATTTCCAACCAGCAGTATATTCATCCCTATCATCTACAAAAGCTCGGTATCCCAGACTTTCAAGTCCTTCTTTTAACTTGTGAGCATGTTCTTTAACCTGTTTCTGATTATTATTTTTGTATATAGGGACTATAATTATTTGAATTGGAGCAACCGCAGGAGGGAGAATTAACCCTTTATCGTCGCCATGTACCATTATCAACGCACCCATAAGACGCCAAGATACACCCCAAGAAGTTTGCCAAACGTACTCTTCTTTATTATTCTTGTTGAGATATCTTATGTCAAATGGTATGGAGAAATTTTGACCCAAATTGTGAGATGTACCCAGCTGAAGAGCCTTGCCATCGGGCATCAATCCTTCCACTGTGGTGGTATATTCAGCTCCTACAAACTTTTCTTTGCTGCTTTTAAAACCAGAAACTGCTGGAATGCAAAGAGCATCTTCAATGAATTTCTTGTAAATTGACAAAATCTTCAGTACGTGTATTTTTGCTTCCTCATGACTTGAATGAGCAGTGTGACCCTCCTGCCACAAGAACTCAGAGTTTCTTATAAAAGGTTTAGTCGACTTGATTTCTGCTCTTAAAGCAGAGTTCCAAAAATTAATTTTTAAAGGTAGATCCCTATAACTTGAAATCCATTTAGGAAACATTGAATATAAAAGAGCTTCGGATGTTGGTCGTAAAGCTAATCTTTCACTTAACTGGGAATCTCCAGAGGATGTTACCCAAAAAACTTCAGGATTAAAGCCTTTAAAGTGTTTCTCTTCTTTGTTAAGTAAGCTTTCTGGTATCAAACACGGTAAGAAACCATTCATATGCCCTAATTCCCTGAATTTGGAATCAAGATGATTTCGTATTAATTCCCATATTGCATAGCCATATGGTCTAACAACTATGAACCCCTTTACCGGAGCATAATCAGCTAATCCAGATTTTTCTACTATTTGAGAATACCATTCACTGAAATCCCCATTTTTTTTTACAGTGAGACCGAACTCTTTAACATCTTTTTCACTCAATTAATGAAAAAATAACTATATTTTCTCTTTATGAAGTTTGTGACGATATTTTTTGGATCTATAATTATTCTAGAGGATCACCTTTGCAATATACCACACCGCTTATCCTGCTATGAAAATTACTACAAACATAACATTCAACAAAGCCCAATTCCTTCTTGAAGACAGGGCAATCTATTGACTCAAGTTTCATTCGCTTTAACATTTTTGGGCTAACACCTTTAAGTTTTAATTTTCCTTTGTCATCCATCATACCTGAACTTTTTAACTCGGTTTTAGCTCTGTCGCTAATTTTTAGCGATTTTTCTACAGGTTTGATTGGTACCTCATATTTTGATTGCGGTGTATCACTCATCTCTAATTAACCATTATCTACTGCATGATTATTTATAAAAATTCTTTTCCATGTAATGGGATATTCTATTTTAGTTCGGAGAACTATTAAAAAAAGTTCTTTGTAAAGCATCACATCATCAAATTAATACAATCGAAATAAACAGACACACACCTTTAATATATGTCAGCGTTTGTAAAGTCTATTTGAAGACATATGTTTTGTCCAAAAAAGATACTGAGAAGATATTAAAAATCATGAACAAAGATTGGAAAGGCATAAGCATTCCTAAATTAAAAAACATAAAGATTTTTGAAGTTGAAGAAAATAAAGGTATTTTGATCATTGATTCAGAGATTGTGGCAGTGTCAACACCGGTAGACCACATATTGCCATTTTTGGGAAAACAAGAAATTCTTAAAAAATTCCCTTCGGTAATTGTCGACTCGGGTTCAATTAAATTCATCTGTAATGGTGCGAAGGTCCTTAGACCTGGAATAACTTTTTTCGACTCTTTTGAAAAAGATGAAATTGTGACCATAAAGGATGAAAAATTTCGAAAATATATTGCTGTAGGACTTGCAATAGAGAGCAGTAAGACATCAGAATCAATGGAAAAGGGATATGTAATTAATAATCTACACTTTGTTGGGGATAAATTCTGGAATATGTTTAAGGAAATATCCTTTAGAATATGATAAGAATAGTAACTTTATCTTTATATAGCCAAACCATTTCTAAAATAAATATGTTAACGGGCAAAATGACAGCAACTTGGCTTATCCTATTAACAATAGCAGGTTGTGCTGCAGTTCCGGTATTATTGATTTATTATACGACAGTTCACCCATTTCTTGAAACACATCCTCCAAAATTGACATTGATATTAGTCGATTTTATCCCACAAATGATTAACTTTGGATCAAATAATATGATTTTGCATTAGGTCCCTTAAATAAATCAAAAAAAATTCTTAATCCTGTCAATTTTTTTTTAACATTTGTTTAAATAATAATAACTTTGAGCTTAATATATCTTGACAATGGAATTAAAGGTTCATCCGTCATTTTTTAGGGAGTTTGCAACCAAAACTTGGATATCACCCTATGAAATTGTCCGTGAATTAATCGAAAACGCCTTTGACGAGGACGCAACTAATGTAATAGTAACAGTATTAAATAATGGAAATATAGTGATAGAAGATAACGCAGGAATGAGTTCAGACTCTATGGACAAATTCCTAATTCTAGGCTCACCTCACAAGGCGGAAGAAACTCTTTCACCTAAACTCAAGCGTTTAAGAACTGGAAGATATGGCACTGGAAGATTGTCATTTTTAACCTCGTTTGATCAAATGCGAATTAAAACTAGAAGAGACACCTTTAACAAATCGATAGTAATTGATGGAGGTACTTTGGAGGAATTAATCAAAGGTCGTGCACGTTTAAATGAATTAAAAGAACCGAGGCTGAATAGAAATGGCACAGAAATTCTATTGAGGGGTTCAAAAATTGCAGTAGACATAAACAAGTTATTAAAAGAGATAAAAAAACTTTCGATTTTGAAATATCCTCTGTTTGAAGTTTATGTAAAATCTTCTGACAATTTTAAGGAATGGGATCTCACGAATTCGCAATTGATTCGATCTCCAGATATCCAAGGATACAGGTTGGACGTAAGTCTTGAAAATCCAAGAGTTACAGGGGAGATAATTATTGCCAGAAGACCACTAGGTCCTGACGAAAAAGGAATAGCGATCATGGTAGGAAATCATGTGGTTTTAAGAAGTACATTTGGTTTTGAGAATAAGCTGAGTAGAGTAACTGGGTATGTAAAATGTGATGCGCTTACCTCAAGGTTTGCAGATAAATCAGCCTTGATTGAGGACGACAATTACAATAATTTTAATCAAAATGTAAAGACATTCATAGTAGAACATGTTTTGCCCAGTTTAACCGAATATGAAGACGTATTGATCACAAGAGAGGAATCAAAGATCTACAAAGAAATTGACAAGGTTATGGGACAAGCAGTATTAGAAACTCTTGAACCAGCTGAAGAAATAGAAGGGTTTGAATCGGTAGAGGTTAATGCAGATTCAGACAGCACTTCTGTTGTCAACTCTACCGAGATCAGTCAAAATTCAGAAACAGAATTGACAAATCATAGAATCTCTTCAGAAAATCTGGACGCAGGTTCTAATTCACCAGAACCTTTCTCCAGAGAAGAGGTTCATGGTGTAAGTCAGAATCACACCAATGAAGAGAAGGAAAATTCCTCATCATCACCTACATCCAACTCAAATTTTACGAAGGACAAAAACAACGAAGCAGCTAGAGTTGATTTGCAATCTTCTATTGGATCCAGCAGTAAACTAATTTTTGAGCAACAGAAAGATTTAAGAATTTCAGAAACAGGACAAAATACCCAAATTTACGATAATAATGCATCTAGCTCATATTCAGATGGCAGAAATATGGTGAAGAAAACTATTCGCAAACCCATACTTAAAAAAACCTTTACACTCAAAAAAATCGGGTACAAGGTAGTTCCTTATGAGGATGAGACAGATCCCAGATATAGTTTTACGAATGAAAACATTGTATTTGTCAATAAAGCACATTCTACATATAAAGTCGAGGCTGAAAGAGGGGATGAATTCCTGTTTAGACATATCACCAACATTGTAGCTGAAGTAGTAGTTGGCTCAAAATATCCAGAAGCTAGAGACATACTTGAAATACAAAATAAATTGATATCTGAAGCAATCAAGCTGCATGATTACTCCATGTTGCGAAAATAATTATCAAAGATGATAGAAACGACTAAATCTGACTCTTTTTTTTAATTGATTACATGGCTTTTCAATTTATGCCTGGGGCAACAGCAGTAGGTATTACATATCATGATGGAGTACTCTTGGCTGCTGAAAAGAGAATTTCATATGGTAATTTTGTAGTTAATAAAAATACTAAAAAGACTTTTAATGTTACGGAGCATGTTGGTGCTGCATGTGCCGGCATGGTTGCGGA
The DNA here is from genome assembly GCF_008389435.1 of Candidatus Nitrosocosmicus agrestis. GTDB lineage: Archaea > Thermoproteota > Nitrososphaeria > Nitrososphaerales > Nitrososphaeraceae > Nitrosocosmicus > Nitrosocosmicus agrestis. The sequence goes on from NZ_VUYS01000002.1 coordinate 184,944, forward strand.
TATGCAGGTTCTCGTAAGACAGGTAAGTGCATTGTCAAAGATTAGGAAATTAGAAACCCGCCGCAATGTTGAACCAAATTCAGTCGCAAAATTAATGTCGGTAATAATGTTTGAGCGAAGATATTTCCCATTGTTAACCCAAGTTGTTGTTGGTGGAGTTACCACAGGAAAACCTGAAATTTATACTCTTGATCCACTAGGTTCAGTATTACCTGATAGATATGCAGCTGTGGGAACAGGTGCCGAAATGGCCTTGGGAGTGCTTGATGCAGAATTTACGGAAAATATGGATGAAGAAAAGGCAAAGGATCTAGCTTTGAAATCCATCAAATCATCTATTCAAAGAGATTCAGCTAGCGGTGATGGAATTGATTTATTAATCATTAGCAAGAATGGAAGAAGTGAAAGTTCATTTCCTGTGTAAAGTCGTATCTATTCATCATTATTTACTTTCTTTAGGCTAAAAGGTTGTTACATATCAAGGCATTTCCCTGCCTACAACCATCTAGAATCAATTTATAAAGGATTACCGATTAAAAGGCGATAGAGATGAGACATATCCTAAAAAGAATTTATGATTTCAGGATGTCAAAATTTCAACAGTTTTACATTAATTTCATTTCGAATAACTGAAATTATATAGAGGTTTCTATATGTAAAGTGAAGAACCTAATGAACGGGTTTTTGTAATCATATCTTACCCGTGAAAGGTATACAGTGTTCCAAAATTATTACAAATATTTTTAATCAAGTACATGGTATAAAAGCTATAGAATGAAGACTCTTCAGATAGCTACTTTTGGTGATGATGATCAAGATGGCATAGCCTTGGGAATAAGAAACTTTCCTATTCATCAATTGATACTAATTTGTTATGCTAGCGATGAATCCAAAGCTGTAGATTATTCTAAGAAGATGGAAACAATCATCGGCATTGGTTCGGAAATTATTTTAGTTGAGAAGGAAAATGTTGTTAAAGACACTATCGAAAGAGTTAACGAGGTGTTATTAAAGAAAAGTATGGAATATCACCAGATCCTAATGAATGTAAGTTCAGGAGATAAGCTGATTAGTTGTGCAGCTCTCTCTTCCGCTTTTATTAATGGGATAAAGGCATTTGCAATGGATCATGATCACACTATTCCGCTCTTGCTACCAGTTCTTAAGTTTAGTTATTCTGAAATCATTTCCGATACCAAGATAAAAATCCTAAAGAGCATTGATAGCATAGGAGGAATGGTAAGTAGTCTTGAGGAGTTAGAGCAGATATCAGGTTACGGCAAACCACTCCTTAGTTATCATGTACAAGGTGGTAAAGAGAATAAAGGATTAGCAGACCTAGGTTTGGTAGAAGTTGATAAAGGTGACCGAGGGAAAACTGTGATCAATATCACCACTTTGGGTAAATTGATGGTGACATCAAATTTAGTTAACTCTTCTCAGCATTAATATTATGTTGACATATTAAATCCTATGAGAAATCAACGGGCTCGTAGCGCAGACCTTACAAAATAAGGGCGTAAAATGGATAGCGCGGACGCCTCCTAAGCGTCAGGTCAAGGGTTCAAATCCCTTCGGGCCCGCCTCAACTCATTTTTTAAAATTGATAGACACTAAATTATAATAATATTCATCGAATTTAGAAATTAATTATATTCGAAAAGTTTAATTCCCATATTTTATTTCAGCCAAAAAATCCATCGCATGAATACTAACGCATACTTTAAAACCGGATCAAGCCATTCAACAATAAAAAAGGATAGACAGATAACGTTATGAGAATTTAACAGAGAATATTGTAGCGATTTCTAAGTGATTAAACAATATTTAACTTTAGTAAAATTGTTATCTGATCATATGTTCCATAGTATGGATATGTATAGCAAGTTATTTTATTAACTCTTGAAAATATGATCGATATCTTAAATCGGCAAATCAAAGATCTAGATCCATAATTGAGAATTATAACATAGTTTCTAATGGGAATCAAATTAAACGATTCAATGTAATCGAATAATACCTGATTAAAAGAGTCTAACTATTTGTGTTTGTTTAATTCTTACAATTGAATAGGATTAAGTTAGTAATATAGTTCAATTTCAAAGGTCAAGATCTAAAATTAATACAGTTTGATCAAAGTATAAAAGGTCATTATAAGTTAATTTGCAAAGATACGAGGGAAACTATATTCTTTAAATATTATTCTAACTATGGTAATATAAGAACGAACTTTATACCAGTCCCTTTAGCTTGGAGGGTGAAATTGAACCAGGGAGTTTCACTTTTTCCAAGCAATCCTACCTGAAACATCTTCGAATAACATATAGCTGAAATTTTCAACAGTAATTTGAGAAGAATTTGCTTCTGATTCAAAGGCCTTATCCAGTAATATAGTAATCTGTAACCAAATTTTTTAGGGAGATGAGTAAATCAATATGGAAATGGCATTTTGAACACAATCACGAGTAAATAATATTTTGTATTGACAATAGTATATAACGACGACTCACTTGTAAATTTCTTTTCACATCATCAAATACCAAGAAATGTCGGTGTATTAATAATGCTAGAAGCACTAATTATAGTATGTCAAAATCAACACATTCTCCAGAAATTGCAAGAATTACCAAGGTCCTTACCAGACTGGAAAAACAATCAGAGTTGGAGAGATCTGGGAAGTTGAAACTCTTACATGACGATATGATGTTAGCTATCACACCAGATACCGGCAGATTTCTCAACATACTGATATCTGCAATGAATTGTACAAAAATACTAGAGGTTGGTACATCAGTCGGATACTCTACATTATGTATGGCACTTGCGTTTAAACAAATACAATTATTACAACGAGATTTTTCAGGAAATATAATAACTATTGAAAAAAGCAATTCAAAGATCCAACAAGCAATGAATAACTTTAATGAAGCTGGTGTTGAAAAAAATATCCAAATTGTTGAAGGAGATGCATTGAACATATTAAAAAAACTCAATGAGAAACTAAATAGCCGCCTCAATAACGATCACAAGTTATTTGATTTTGTATTCTTAGATGCAGATAAAGAGAATCTAAAAGAATATTTTGATCTGGCCTTGTCGCTCTTAAAGAAAGGGGGAATAATCATGACAGATAACATCTTGTTTCCAGAAGACTATAAGACAGCGATGTCTGAATACTTAGAATATGTTAAAGTCAATAGTAAAGTGTATTCAGTGACAGTACCCATAGGTTATGGAGAAGAGATTATTTATAAAATCAAAGATTAGGAAAATTACTTTAAACGATTCCCTGAAATATGGATTTTAAAATTACGAAGAACAAAAAATAAAAAAATTATTTTTTAAGAATTAAGGTATTCGCCTTAATTTTTTTGTTCAAATGCGTTTAGCTTTGAGGTGCTACAGGTTTTCCGGTTTCTGTGCTAGCAGTGGATCCGCTTTGAGGTGCTACAGGTTTTCCGGTTTCTGTGCTAGCAGTGGATCCGCTTTGAGGTGCAATTAATCTAGACTCGTCAGAGCTTGATGTCTTGCTGTCTTCGTCGTCAGAGCTTGATGTCTTGCTGTCTTCGTCGTCAGAGCTTGATGTCTTGCTGTCTTCGTCGTCAGAGCTTGATGTCTTGCTGTCTTCGTCGTCAGAGCTTGATGTCTTGCTGTCTTCGTCGTCAGAGCTTGATGTCTTGCTGTCTTCGTCGTCAGAGCTTGATGTCTTGCTGTCTTCGTCGTCAGAGCTTGATGTCTTGCTGTCTTCGTCGTCAGAGCTTGATGTCTTGCTGTCTTCGTCGTCAGATGCTGTACTCTTTTCATCAGAGCTTGATGTCTTGCTGTCTTCGTCGTCAGATGCTGTACTCTTTTCATCAGAGCTTGATGTCTTGCTGTCTTCGTCGTCAGATGCTGTACTCTTTTCATCAGAGCTTGATGTACTTTCATCATCTGCCGAAGTCTCATCTTGGGGAGAAGTTATATCTTTACTAGTATCATCGCTGCTCGGCTTATTTGTATCATCTGAAGGTGTAGACTGGGTTTCTGGAGCCTGAGCACCACTCATTGGGAAAACAAAACCAAGGCTTCCGAACGGGTCTGTGGCTGATGAATCTTCGGATGTTGATTCCTCACCATTATCAGAGGAAGATTCATCGGTTGAATCAGATGAACTAGACTTACTAAAAGGCATCAATTGATCGAAACTGAATCCCTCTTTTCCGCCACCAAAGAGGCTATTTATATCAAAATTTAATCCGCCAGATCCGTCGGATTTTTGTGCAAATACTTCGTTATTTAATATTGTGCTTGTGGATGACCCTGACACTACTATCACTAAAAAAACTAATAGTAGATTAATCGGCATAATCTTCATCATTAGGATTGAGACATCTTTATGTCATAAAGCAGTTTGATAACTGATTACTTCTCTAATAGTACAACAAGATGTTTTATAAAAAATTTAGAAACAAAAATTGATGAGAATTTTATAGTTGACTTTATTTTAATCATTCATCTATTTCAAACAAAAAATATGTGGTTGATAATGATTATTTAACTTCACATAATATAATAAAGTATTTAAAAAAAAGATCATCTTTTTGATAAAAGTAATGGATCTACAAGAGGACTAGAATATTACCTTATTGTAGAATTTCCAATTGGAACTGTGTCTCTTTTTATCAAATGTTTAGATACTGTCTTGACAACTCCACATATTTAGATGAGAGACTCTTAATCCATCCTCTTTCTCCATCATTTAAATCCCGGATTTCTTTTGCAGGTAATCCCCCCCATAGTTTACCCGATGGAATTTTGGTATTAGGTTTAACAACTGATCCTGCGGCCACTATAGACCACTGCCCCAGATCACATTGATCCATTACGACTGAGCCAATACCAACTAATGAGTTATCATTTATGGTACAGCCATGCAACGTTACGGAATGCCCTATCGTCACATTATTCCCAATGATGGTTGGATACTTATTTGAGGTAACATGCACAACACTATTATCTTGAATATTAGTTCTTGCGCCTACACGAATATGAAAAACATCTCCACGTAAAACAGTTCCAAACCAAATCGATGATGATGATCCTACTTCAACATCACCAATAATAACAGAATTATGAGCTACAAAACAATCAGAACTAACAACAGGAACTTTATTTTTAAAAGGTAACAATGACATAGAAGATATATGATGAACCAGAATATAAAGAATAATTCAAATGAAACTCGGCAAATAACGAGATAAAATGAATAGTTACTCCATCGTGGATAATAAAGATTTAGCAGTCACAGACCAAACCTTTCTATTATATTCATCAGGAAGTCCTAACAATCTTGCCGCCATAATTCCATCAAAGAGAGATACCAAGCCCGCAGCTACGTAGGATGGCTCAGATTTCAAATTCAAAAAACCCTTATCAACTTGGATCTGAATATAATTCTCAACCACATTATAAATATTCAATCGGTGATTAAACAAAATATGTTGTAATTTTGGACTTCGAGTTGATTCTGATAAAGCTTCAAAGAAAACCTTTGATGTTCCTTCTTTTTGAATTTTTTGAAAGTTATCATAGAACATTTCAGCATTTGAAATGAGATCATCTTTGTTATTGGTAAACAAATTATCAAGTTGTACCTTTAATAAATTGAGGCTATCAGTACATAAAGCCTGAAATAAAGATTCTTTATTGTCAAAATAGTTATACAGAGTTCCCTTGCTTACATCTGCAGATAGGGCTACATCATCCATTTTGGTTTTGTCGAATCCATTTTTAGAAAAACATTCAATTGCTGATTGAATAATTTTTCCTCTTACTTCCTCCTTATGACGGATAGTAACTTTAGGACACATCTCGAATTCACCTACAACAATAATTCGTTTTCTCCACAAATCACTTCGGAAAGAGAATCCATCTTTAAAGGTAACAAATGCTTGCTAATATTAGAAAAAATATACATACTATTTTATAATTATTCAGATTAATAAATATGTCTGACCAGTCAGTTTAATTTATTAAGGAGTGAGATGTAGATAATTTATGAATCACGAATTATCAAATCATATTCAATCTTTAAATGAAATGCATTTAAGGCCACAGGTATATTCACATTTATCAAATAATCCAGACAAGAGAATGGAACCAAACTCATTTCATAGATTAAATATATTATATAACAAAGTTGTAGTAATTGGCCTTGGTCAGCTTGGGCTTCCAGTTGCGAAATATGTCAAAGAACATGGCTTTGATACTTATGGTTATGATATCAATCAAAAGGCCATGCAATCAGCTGAAACCAA
>NZ_VUYS01000025.1 GCF_008389435.1 Candidatus Nitrosocosmicus agrestis
CTATAAGGACTGGAGCTTGTTTATAAAAATCTGGTTTTGTCCCTATGACAATTGCCAAGACCTTATTAAAATTTGAATTTCTTGACAGCAAGGTATCCACATTGTTATTATAAACCTCAATAGGAAGGAATCGTGAATCTGTTGTAATATCCTTAAAACGATTATTTAATCCGTATCTTAAATCTAAACATTTGCTGGTATTGGTATTCTCTTCCATACATTCAAATTCACTCTACCTGGACTATTATTTGTATTTGCCTTGATAGCACAAACTAACTAAAATAACTTATTAAATGACGCAAAACATGTAAACCTAAAAGGATTTAGACATATTTTTTTCCTTAAAACAACCTTGCAACTGCTTTGTTTCCTAATTCTTTGTACCTTAGTCGTGTCATTTCGTAATTTTCTAGATTCTTCTAAACAGGTTATAGAGCGACACTTTTATCATCATCTCCTTTACCATGTTATTGAACTTGATGGCCGATACATACTCACCAAATTCCTCTTTATTGTCGAAAAGGCTGTTTCAGCAATCCATCTATGACCGTACCTTCTTTTCTTTTTCCATTTTAGTAGGTCCCCTTTTGTTTGAAGTATCACTTCCTTATTTCTTAACCTGTTTTTTATAGGTGGAATAACTGAATTCTTTCTTACGGTTATTCCCGATCTAATCCTTTTTTCTGAAGATACTGAAAGTATGCATTGAAATCATAGGCTCCATCAGTTAAAGATGATTTGATCTTTATTACCACTTTCTTCTTGTTTGATTCACTGTAACTGGCTGTTGTTGTTGAAGAATCATCCAGAACTTGGTCAACCAGCTTCGTTAGCATTTTACTATCATGAACCTTCTCATATGTTACTTCTAAGGCAAGGATTTCTTTTGTTTTTATGTTTACTGCTATGTGAATTTTCGGATATCCTTTCTTCCTGCTTTGTACATTCTATCTTTTATCCAACCACTGGTCTCTGGTTATCTTGATTCCATTACTATCCATTGATATTATGATGCATTCATCATCATCATCCTTTTTGGCTCTCTTTCCTATGTCAATATTTAACTTGTTAATTCTTTTGCAGATATGACTGTAACTTGGTTTTGAAGGCAGACTTTTTCCAGTGGCTCTAAGACACCTTCTGTTTTTCTATATGATAACTGATAAGCGGAACGTATGTAACCAACGGCCATGATAAAAAAATCCGGAAAGAGAAATGGCTTACCCTCTTTGTTTTCGTTCATCCGTTCTAACTAAAAATCCCAAGTGTCAAGAAAATCATATGAAAAGAGTATATCACCACGCCTGACTAATGAGCGATTATGGGAAGGTCAATGAACTCAAAGAAAGATAAATTGGTTCAATCCCTGCCAAATAGTTGGAGTTAGACGATAAATTACAAATAATATATTGTTTTACTAAAATTATATTTTGACCTTCATTTTTTAATACCAATGGGGCCAAATCTATAATTTATCTAGATAATGGTAAAAATGTTTAATTTTCAAAAAAGATAAATTGGAAATTATGCCCAACACACATTACACTATTCATTGTATTAACTAGATTTATTTTGAAAAATCCTGTGGATACATTATTTCAGGAGGAATAAGATAATAATTTGTCAAAGTGTATAATGAATATCCTATTATTAGGAGACAACAAGCCGTAAATAAGTATTTATTCCTTGTCCATTCATATAGTAACATTAACCCTATCGCAGATGGGATTTGAAATGGAATGTTGTAAAGAATTCTTGTCTTAAACTCTATTCCACCTAAAAATACTGTTAAGACTGAAAGAGTAAGCAAAATTACTATTAGGTAAAGATATACATAATTATACTGTCTATTCAAAAAGTACAGAAATACAATACACAAAATGGGAATCATAACATTTGAGAAAGTTCCACCATGGGATACTAGAACTACAAAATTAAATAAATTAATAAAGGACTGGGAAAATGCCTGAAAATCATTATTATATAAATTCATAAAATTATGAAGTCCTGTCAAATTTCCTAAAATCAGCCAAGGTAATAGAAAACCAATCGAAGAACCGGCTAACGTTATAAGGACCAAAATTTTAGTGCTAAAATTGAATTTAACACTTTGATATTTTGGAATTAGGACGATATAAAAACCAAAACAGATTACAAAAAAAAACCAAGTGTATATATGAGTAAAGCACAATGCGGTCAAGCCTATCCCCAGCATTATAGCATTGAAGGGTTTGTTGAATTTACAATATTTTATAAAGTATATCATGGAGGTATAAGCGATGATAATCGCCATCCAATTGGAATAATAACCCGAATAAATTCCCATAGAAACCTGCACAGAAAAAGGGGTAAGAATAGACGATAATAATGAAACTCTGGAGTTTCCAGACATTTCAAATGTGAGTTTGTAAGTAACTATTGCGAGTAACGGTGACAAAATTGATGGCATGTATTCTATCAATGCTTCGATATTGATAGAAGTTATCCATTGGATACCGAGAATAAGTATTAGTGATAAAAATCTGTCTCCATTACTTTGATGGAATGCAATTGACAGAATTTCATTGATGCTTCCTCCTTTTTCAATTTCCTTCAGCCATCTTATATAATATCCGGAGTCATAGCCTACAAACCGGGTTTCAGGACTAACAGTGGGCAAATGAGGAATCAGTGTTATTAATATTGATATGACGACAATAATTGCAATGGCAATAGTCAACGTTTGCCTGTTAATGCCGTCTGATAGGTGTAAAGTACATTTCTCATCCTTTAATTGAGAAATTAAACCATGCCTGATAATTTTTCGTGATAACTGGAATCCTGCCAAGAAAAATAGAATAATAAATAAATATGGAGTTAATTGCGAGACCATGGAGAACCAAATGGCAGTAAAATTTACTGGACGATCTTGAATGGATAGAATTCCAGAAATAGAAATAATGGAATAGCCAATTGAAATAGTTCCTATCACAATCAAACTTAAGTATAAGAAATTAAGAGAACCAACAAACGTAGATTTAAATAATGATTTATCATAAAAAAACCACAACAGCATCAGTAATGGTGTTAATACTATATTCAGCTCATGAATGGGTATTAAAGCTAATCGTAGAATTATTATAATTGCAATATAAATTATTTGAACAATGATCATTAAATTACGTCTTTTAAGAAACAATACTAAAAGCCAAGCAAACAATAGCATTTCTATTACCCCGTCAAATGCGGTCCCCTGTATGTGATCTTCAATTTTATAAAGTCTATCATACATCACTCTATTTTCAAGGATTACATAATTTGGTGTGAAGACAAATAGGAAACTTAAAAAATAACATGTTTGGATAGCGAAAAGAATGAGAGCTAATAAGTTACTTTGAGTAATTTGCTTATTCAGCATTGGGGATATCCTTTTTTTCATTTGGTTATACGGAATTAATAAGATAAACCAGCTGCGAAGTATATCAAGTTATAACTAATACCAAACAAGTCAACTGGTTTTAATCGATAATAATTTATTTCTTCTTATTGATCCAAATTTGTATTCGCATATTATTTTTGAAATAATCTAAAAAAAGAAGAGGTATGACTATCGTAAATTCATTTGAATGGAATTGAAATTAAATTTCTCCTTTTGTATTTGAAGTTTTTCAATTTGTACAGATAGCCAAATCCTAAAAAGATCGGCACCCATACACCAAATTTGCTTTGAAACATTTACTTTGGAATAATCTTTATGTTCCCATCGAACCGCGACCTCTTTAACTTTAAGTCCATGTATTTTTGAGTGAACCAGTAAATCAGTATCAAATGCGAATTTATTACTTTTAATTTTCGGTATCACTTCATTGATAAGAGCTGAATTCTTTCTCATCATTTTAAGTCCACATTGATAATCTTTGATAGAAGACATAAACAGAGTTTGACATAAAAAAGAATAACATTCTGAAAACAATCTTCTAAAAAAAGGTCGATCAACTTTATCGAGATTTTCTCGGATTAAACGGGAGCCAATTACAATGTCATTTGAGCCCAGATAAGGTGACATTCTTTCTATTTCGGAAATGTCTGAAGCCAAATCTACGTCAATATACATTATGATATCCTTAGTAGCTATAGCCATAGCATTAACTATAGAACGTCCCTTTCCTAATTTTTGTTTAGAGGAATTTACTATTACTTTACTGTTTAATGTCGAATATTCTCGGGCTATGTCAACTGTATGGTCAGTACTGCCATCCTCAGCAATGATTATTTCATAGTCTATTTTACAATGGTTCATGTAATCTAGAATTCTGTCGAGACATGGTCTGATTCTCTTTTCCTCATTATGTACCGGAATTATAATAGTTAAATTATCCATTCGATTTAATCATAATTATTTTAACTAGAAAATAAGCATTTCGGATATTAGGTAATGTTTTACATTAATTGTGTGATTAGCCCATATTCCATCATAAAGGAACGTTCTTATAGTTAAAATGAAATATAATCGATTAATATCTTTACTAATTATTTTAATATTTGTTTAATATTGGAATTCAATTTTAGATCTTGATTCATTTTTGAATATAATGGTCGTCTTATACATTTGAAAATTAATTTGAACTTCAATGTAATTCTTAAACATATTTATCTTACAAAATTGAAGGAAAGGTACAAACTTCGGTTAGTTTGTGATTAGTTCCAATTATTTAGTAAGAACCACATTTCATTTGGATTGCATATGATTAGTTGTGGAATTTCAGATAATTGGAAACTTATTACATAGATTTCAGGGACCTGACATAACCAATGGAGTGTAACTAAACTTAAATACCTGTATCTTTTTTATTATAGATAATAATGAAATCTAAAGGACTTAATATTTTTATAATAGCTGCACTGTCCATATCTCTCCTAGCAAGTAGTGCCCCAGTTTATGCGGCCACGAACTCGGTTTCACAAATTATATCACAGATACAGAATAGTTTGCAAAGATCAAGTTGTGCCTCTGGCGGTGATACTGCCTTCTCATGTAACAATTTGCTTAGCCAAAGACAAACAAATTTCGGGGGTAACATTGGTGCCCAAGGCAGTGATAATAAGTGGGGTGGAAGTAAAGCGACTCAAATTCTCAGTCAACAACAATCCTCTAATCAAAGATCAAGTTGTGCCTCTGGCGGTGATACTGCCTTCTCATGTAACAATTTGCTTAGCCAAAGACAAACAAATTTCGGGGGTAACATTGGTGCCCAAGGAGGCGATGATAGGTGGAGCGGATACAGAGATGGTTATTGGAGTGGCGGATTCATAGGTCAATCTCAATCCTCAAACCAGCAGTCAAATTGTAATTCAGGAGGTTCTACTGTAGGTTCTTGCAATAACTTCAACGATCAGTCACAAGTCAACTATGGTAGTAATTTGTTTAGTCAAAGATAAGAAAAACCATCATTTTAATTTTTTTTTAATTTTTAATTTTTAATTTATCTCTATTGCTGCTTTGACTGGCAGAGACACATTGTTGGAAAAGGTCTTAATATTAAAGTGATCAGCTTTCACATTGCAATCAGATTGACACTCAATTAAGCTATATTTGTCTGATACAAACGCAAACGATGAAAGATCATTCTCATAGTTAACTGCTCTGCTGGAAAACTAATTTTTAAAGAATATGAGAATCGTCTCGCACTAAATTGGTTTGGATATGACAATTTAGCAAACTTCAGTATTTATTGCAATTTCTATCGAACTCTTTGTTATGAATATATTCTAGTTCAAAGATAGTTTTTTTTCTGCTAAAAGGATGATCCAAGAGAAGTATTCAACAATTATATAACAAAGAAGTTCTTGAAAATTTGTCTATTTTTTTACAAAATTGGGCACTATCAAAAATAATCTTGGGTCGTTTAAAGTGGTATCAACTTTTTCATCCAGTTGTAATTGTAGAATCTAATGTCGTCACATTCTTCTGTTTAGAAGAATTCTTTCCTCCAATCACTCAAATATTTTAATTGCGAATTGTCCAAAATAATCATTTTTTTATTTAATGTTCGGAAAGCATGGCCATACTCGATAGAAATTTAATATTAATTTCTAAAAATGGTTCAATCGAAACTACCTCAAGCTATCATCATTTAATTCATTTTTCATACTAGTACAACAAATATAAGTCAAATTAAAATAGATGGTAAATCGCGAATGATTTTAATTCTATCTAATTCGTTGCTCGCCATCTAAGTATCCAATTTCGCATCAATTCTTCTGGAAAGAATACTGTCAGCCTGTTAATAGGATATCAGCAAATCCACAGAATCTGCATGATTAAATTGATTTGTTTTTATTCTGATCTTCAGATTTCAATCTGTTCGAATTTATTTGATGTCATTCATGGCCTATTGACTCAAATGGTATTGATGTAGTATATCACTACTTTGTCGTCTAACTCCAACTATTTGGCTGGGGTTGAACCAATTTACCTTTCTTTGTGTTCATTGACCTTCCTATAATCGCTCATTAGTCAGGCGTGGTGATATACTCTTTTCATATGATTTTCTTGACACTTGGGATTTTTAGTTAGAACGGATGAACGAAAACAAAGAGGGTACGCATAACATATTTCCCAATTGATTTATCATGGCCATTGGTTACATACGCTAAGGCTTGCATTTACCATACAGGCAGAAGGAAGGTATTATCAGTGCCGCTAGAAAAAGGTTACCTAACAACATATCTATTTACGGTTACATTCACAAAAGAATCTGTTTTTGCTGACTCAGCCTATGCCTAAATGCCTACTTTAGGTATTTCCAAGAGAAAATGATCACTCCGGCAATCAAAGCAGGAAAGAATTCTGTTCGTTTCATCTAAAATAGCGAGTTAAGAAACAAAGAAGGGATGCTATAACAGCAATGAAAGGATTTACTCAATTGGAAAGCAAAAAGAAAGTACGCTTATAAATCGATTGCGCATGGGACATTCTCAACCATAAAGAGGAAGTTTGACGAATATGTATTTGGTATGAGATTTCAAAATATGATAAAAGAGATAATGATATAAGCGTTTTTGTATTATCTGTTCACTAGTTTATAAGGTAACAAGCATGTGTTAGATTAAAGGATAAGGAATTAGGATACAAAAAAGTAACTCATCACAATTTCTTTGAACATTATTCTGATTTTATTCATTCACATTTAAGTCTATCTAGTATACAGAAGGCTCTGTAAAGTTAATCTCTAATGTTATTGTTATGATGCCAAGCGAATACCGTAATCCATTGTTTGATATGTTCTAGTTTGCAGTTTTGTTTTCTACAGGGAAAGTAATCATCAAAGCTTTCGGTTCGGTCCTTGACGTATTGAATTGTTCTTTCTATCAGGCTTTTTTCCAGAGAAGAATGAATATGGTGTTTGAGTTTAAGGAATTCACAACCTTGTGGATACCATGTACCACCATCAGTGGATACCGGATGTTTCCCATAGTCTTTAATCAAGCCTGACAAGAATCTCTCTGTTATCAGCATGTTTCTTTCTCTGGATACGGTTACTGCGAGAATTTGCCTAGTTTCAGGCTCTATTGCAATCCATAGCCACACATATTCTGATCCTACCTTTATCAGAGTTTCATCGACAATGAATTCTGCAATCTTTTTGCTTTTTGATAATAATCGCTGTGGTTTGTACTTTTCTATCCAATCCCTTATTGCTGTGGTATGGCTTCTGCTGACGAATCTGGACAATGCTTTGGAAGTTTTTCTTAAGGACAAACCGTCAAAATATAGATTAACAGCAAATACGATATCTTCCATAGAAGTTCTATGTCTTATTTGGTAAATCATGAATAGTAAGTGCAAATCAAAGCTATGGATTTTTCGTTAACTTTACAGAGCCATACAGAAGTATTTGACTTTAATATCACATTTCTTCTACCAAGATTCAGTTTGAAACTCATTATTATCGTAAAGATTGCTTAAAACATTCTGAATTTAGGCCTTGTCCTCATTTACCTTCCACTATCTGCCATATGCTTTTCACCAATGTTGACGTTGCTAAGAATGGTTATTGCACCAGACTCAAGACTATTCTACATTCTTCACATGAAGGTATTTCAGCATTTTGTGATAATGTCTTTGTATAAATTTTACCACATCGTTGGAGGGTTTTCTATTATTCTTATTCTAACAATTCTCCTCGCAAAAGCCATCTTATCCTTTCATTTATTTAAGCGAAACTAATAGTCACACTTAATTTCTAGCCCATTACTTTGTGTTGATTCTAAATACATTTTTAGCTATGAGAATCAATTTAATGATCAGTGATTTAAGATAATTTGTGAATTAAAATTTTTTGATTGAACGGAGGCTACTCGATCTGATAAATCAATGTCGTTTAATATTATTAAACAAATAACAAAACTACTTTACCATCTGCAAAATTAAAATGTATGTTATTCATTTATCAAAAAAACGATTATTTTATAAGTTAAAATGTTGCCGTAAAAGATAGTTCCGATTTAATCCTTTCTTGAATAGCCATCAGAATATTTCTGCATTTATCAAATTGGTGTCATTAACTTCTTTGGCAACAACAATATGGATGAGTAGTTAATGAGAAGTTGAATCATGTTACAACTTATATATGGAAAAAGGAATATAGCTGATTTTGAACTTGATTTGAAGAAATGAGTAGTTATATTTTTGCTAAACGCAAACAGAAATTTGATATACTATCTAGTTACAATCGGAGAAATGGTTTAAAACAGCGACGTAATTACTTGGCAATTTGACAAAAAAATCCATATTGTAAATGCCTTAACAATTACATGGGGGGGGCAAATAATTTAATAAACCATGTTTCATCCTAGGGTTATCGGATGCTAAACTGGACCAATTCAGCTCTCTGAGCTGGAGTGTTTTCACCAGATGCTGATTGACTTTCCTCCTCTCCATAATTTATATCTACTTTGAACTCTGTTCCTATTGGCACATCATCAGATTTGAATGCAAAAGCCTTTGAGGTGGTTTCTTTTGCAGGGAAGTAGGTACTATATTCAGATTTTGTGAAATTACCACGATCCTGATCAACACTTACGATTATGTCGCCATATTTATCATTAAAAGAATTATTTGTTACTTCTACAATGATTTTGAAAATACCGTTGGTGGAATTTGAAGATGCAGGATAATCATCGGCATCATAGCAATCATTGAATCCATCGTAGTAACCACTCATAAATGAATCAGAGTGATATCCTACACCCTTACCGGGTTTACTGATATATCGATTATCGGGTTCGGTTATCTTAGCGTCATCGCAACCTTTATCATAACCATACTGACTTTGACCGTTGACTTCTACCAAGCTAGATGAAAATAAAAATAAGGATATAAAAAGTACAGATAATGTTATAAAATACACAAAACAATGTTGCCAGTTACAAACTTTCAAAACAGCATTACGAAAAGGTTTATGGTTTTCATTATCTCGTATCATCATTTCCTAAATCATATAAACTACTATTAATATATTAGTATCTTTTCACTGTGTAACAAAAGGAAGAGATAAACAAGGCTCCATTCTGCCTACCTCATCAGAGTAATATCAGGTGTAGGTGACATACGGATTGCAAGATCCTTATAGTTGAACCTAACTATTGTTATTTCTTTGATCACAGGATATATTAACTTCATGTAAATCATTTAGTTAATACTATATACGCAAGATCTTGATGGGTTCTTTGGTGATTGCAGAAATGTAATTAAATGTCGATAAAATATGGCTTTAATTATATATGTCTTAAAGTGATCGTGTTATGGAATTAGTATAACATTCTATCCTCCATAACTATGAGTCTAAAGGGTTAGAGAGACAACTTCTACAGCTGAAATATTAACTAAGGTTGATAATTAAACACATCTATAATACCTGATGATTCTCCACCCGGAGATGTGCATAAATAGAAAGGATCGTCAAAACAGGATAAATGCAAGGACTGAATAGTCATAAAGATGTAGGATACAGCAGATTTCGACACTTCAATCAAAAAAAAATAACATCAAAGCACAATAAGTAAAAACTGCAATGGATTATCCAGTGCTAGAGATTTAATAGCAGTCGGTTGAAAGTAAATTGAATTGAATATCACAAAATACCAAACCGTTTGTAGGATGCTTAAAAGAGTATTTCAACAGCCTTTGATGTCAAACAGAAAAAAGGGATATTTACAAAAGAACTTCTATTAAAAGTACAACGGCATAGTTCTAACAATATATGAGTTGGGATGATGTTGAACTTTTCTTATGCTACCAATTTAGCAAGTCGATCTGATGGTAATTCCAAATGATAACGGAATATTCAGAAATAAATAAGACCGAAGATCAGATGACTGAATTAGGGATGAGATAATGATCAAATATAAAAACGAGATCCATTTTAGTTTAATTGACCGGCATTTGAATGTTCATTCTAAAATAGACATTTCATAATCTATTAAAGATTTATTACAACAAAGCTGCCTCCTTTCTTTTTCCATTCGGTCAGCTATCTAATCTATTATGATGCGTCGTCTTTCCTTAACCAATTCTTATATGCTAAATGTTTTTCAGATTTTCTATGATTTTGCTGACCCGGTTCAATATGTTGCTGCTAGCTTGTGAAGCTTGATATAATAAAGTTTGAAACGCACTTTAACCATAAACAATAAAAAAACAGGATAGGAAATTAGATTATGAGTATAATATAAAATAAAAATAAATAATGCCGCCAAAAAGGGCGAATAGCAATTTTATCTAGCATCCCATAGCACAGCATGCTTGGGTGATTATTTTCAAGATATGAAATAAATGCTGAACCCCATGGGATCAGTTTATTTCTCTTGAGTAGTAATTTTTTTATAAAAATAACTTTGGTTGGTTGTTTAAAACTGCTCACATCATATCGGACGCAGTTAGTTCATGATTTGTAATCTCTAATGATGAATAAATTCTTGTTTCATATCGGTGTCGTAGTTGTATACTTTTTTTATAAAAGTAATGCTTTCCTCACCCTTGTTTTTGGCAAAGATGCCATCTAGGCACTCTAGAAAAGAATCTTGGCATATTAACTATTATTAAATACAATATGATGGTTCCGACTGAGATGAATATTCCTAAATCCAACCATTTCTGAGGCTCATATTTTATCGTAATGTCATAATTACCTTTGGATATTGGAAAAGCATTCACAGATCCAAACATTCTGACACTGTCTAAAGATTGGTTTCCTATAATGGCCTTCCAACCTTTGTCGTATGTTTCTGGAAAGATCAATAACGACGGGGATGTAGCATTGACTCTAACTTTAAGGGTAGTTGGATCCTCTCTGTGGTAAAGCACTGAACTGGCATTACTGACCATACCGTCTAAATTATAAAGTGCCATTGATATGTTGTCTTTGCCAAATAAAGTTTGAGCTGGGACAACAAATTTTATCTGTGTAATATTGTCTGGGACTTTGATTACCCTCCAATAGTCAGCAGAATAATTCTTATATTCTAATGGTTCATTTTCTTTAAGATAAGTTAGCCTATTGTAAAAGTCGGTACCGCCAGTGATACCTTCTTGCCAAGCATTTTCTGATATATTGTACCCTAGAACTTGAAGAAATGGGTTACGCGTAATATTGGATAATGGGCCGGCTTCAAAAAGGTACTTTTTCCCATTTGATATAAGAATTGGATTGCTCTCAGCAAACTGGTCATTCACTTTAAACCACCCGACCAGTGGCGTGGGCGCTGTAGCTTGTAACTGATCCCCTTGTCTTTTTAATGAAGTGTTAGTCAAAATATTATGAAGTGATGATTTGACTGTATCGTTTATGATTGTTAATTTTACTATTGCATCAGCATTTTCTAGTTTGGAGTCAGTATCATTCAATGTTGCCACTGCAAGACCGGGAGAGGAAATCGGATAAATTTGTGGTATTGTATCCACTAAAGCAAGAGAGTTAACTAGATAAGGTTGGCTTTTATGACTATTTAGAATCTTAAATAAGTACCAACCGTTTTTTGCGTATATTGTTGTTATCTCCTTCGACCTTAGTAGCATGTGAAGATTTTCCTGATCGATTTTTTCATTTCTATCATCATGGAAGACTATATATTGGGCTCCAAGTGAGGAAACCAGATCATAATATTCGGAAGAGGAAAAGAGATTGTTCTTATAAGGATAATCATAAAATACATTCAATAGATAATTGTAGTTATTTGAAAATCGAAAAGTTGGAACTTGTGAAGTTTTCGCTTCATAAGGAGCTATATAATGACCCTGACTCCATTCGGTAGGGATTTCCCGATATAGAGGATAGTATAAAATCCGTAAATCTTTTTCATCTTGTCCTTTCAAAAGCTCGTTAATTTCATAATATTCATCTGGTAATTTTATAGGTTTGAATGTGAATACATTTGCATCATAAATTCCATAGGCTGAACTCCCAAGAAAAATGGGAATTACGATGAATAGAAATATTAAACTATTGTTACGCTTATTCAGAAATCTTTGGTTTAGTAACGCCAAAGAAATCATAAACAATGGTATGATAAAAAATAATTGGTACATCTGAAATTTTAATGGAGATCGAAATATCCAACCTATTGATGAGCCGGCGATAAAATCGTAATAAGCGTCTCCAATTGGGCCATTATCCCCCATGGCCAACAAGGCATAGGCAACGAATCCAATGCTGAAAAAAATCAGTAAATAGCGAGTTCGCTTTGCTAATTTCCTATAGAAATTGGCAGATAACCCGATCAATACTAGGGCAGCCAAACAAATATAATGAATCAAATTGTTTGGAAAGTCGACAGGAGAAGTATTAGTATATAAAAATTTATCTCTCTCCAAAAGAGTAATTTTCAATGGATTGTTATGAGATATATCTTGAAATATAGGCCGTGCCAACATGGATTCTCTACCCAGGTCGATGGAAGAAATTGGATTGCTAATATATGGAAGAATGAACCAAGAAAATATCAAAAGGAAGGTGATTGCGGTTATTCCACCTTTAAAAATTAACCTCTTTAGACTAAGTTTATTTATATAAATGGCAAAAAGGAAAGCCCCGCCAATTAAAACATTCATGATTAGGTTAAAAGGATGAGCTACTGATAGAAGTAGAGCTAATGTTGCATAGAGAGGAAAATATTTAGAATTTATTTTTGTCAAGATGAAATAAAGCAATAATGAAAGTGCTCCTAAACTAATAATCAGGGATATCGACTGAGAGAAAAGCAGGCTTATTGGATTATAAGCAAAAATAAAGGCTGAGGCAAGGGGGATCAATTTATATCCTCCTGCAGAGAGATCTAACCGCTTAAGTAAGTTACTACCAAACAGGTACATTGCTGCCGTCAGGAAGGTAAATGTAGCAATTATTAAAATTTTTAGGATTAATGTGACCTCTATACCCAATGCAGCTAGGGTAATAAATGGGAGATAAATCAAAGTTCTTGGAAGATTTTCTATGTTCGACTGACTAGAAATGTGGTTCCAAATTGGATAATAAGCTGCTACAAAATTTTCACTAGTATAAGGAAAGTTGAAATCCCTTTGGATGATTACTCCTTCATTTACAAACAGAATATTACTCCAAATCAAAATATTAAGAACAATAATAACGGTAGGAACGAATATTACCGAATTGAGAAACTTGTTCATCCCGTATTCATCCAATAATGTCCATATGAAAAAACTTTATAAAACTTTTTCAAATACCATATTGTAAGTGAATTGAGTAAGTTGTCGAACATTTATACCAAGATCTTGCATAGCAATATATTCATATCGATATTAATATTATTCACATTAATATTATCTGCCTCATTAGTCAATACGACATATGCCGTGAAATTTAATTTATTCACTAACGAGACTACGTATGGAACAGAAAATGGTCAGGTTAAATTTCCACATGGTATAGCAATTGATTCCTCAGGTAAAGTGTATATAGCGGATACTGCCAATAATCGAATTCAGGTATTCTCAGAAAATGGCACTTTTATCAATAAATGGGGTAAAACTGGGAAGGCCGATGGTAACTTTAACACACCATCAGGTATAGCAATTGATTCCTCAGGTAAAGTGTATATAGCGGATACTGCCAATAATCGAATTCAGGTATTCTCAGAAAATGGCACTTTTATCAATAAATGGGGTAAAACTGGGAAGGCCGATGGTAACTTTAACACACCATCAGGTATAGCAATTGATTCCTCAGGTAAAGTGTATATAGCGGATACTGCCAATAATCGAATTCAGGTATTCTCAGAAAATGGCACTTTTATCAATAAATGGGGTAAAACTGGGAAGGCCGATGGTAACTTTAACACACCATCAGGTATAGCAATTGATTCCTCAGGTAAAGTGTATATAGCGGATACTGCCAATAATCGAATTCAGGTATTCTCAGAAAATGGCACTTTTATCAATAAATGGGGTAAATTTGAGTTAAACGACAATAAATTAAACTTTCCTTATGGCTTGGCTATGGATAAGCATGGCGGAATGTATGTAACTGATGAAATAAATAATATGATATCATATACACCGCTGATTAGCTTTTCGAATAAAGACGGGCGAATTTTTGCATCTAATTCCAGTCTTGTTTTAGAGCGAGTTATCGATGGTCTAGATACTCCTACGGCCGTGGCATTTTTGAAACCAGATGATTTTTTGGTTTTACAGAAGACGAAACCTTTGATAGTGAGAGTTGTAAACGGTCAGATTCTAGATCAGCCTGTTTTAAACTTGACTAATTCAACTGTGATAAAAGGATGTATGTGTGATATTGCTATTTCAAAACAGGAAAATGGATCGGCATATGTTTTCTTGTATTACTACATGGGTGAAGATAAGAATGGAGGTAATTTGACTGGAGATTTAGTGAACAGGTTATATAGATTCGAACTTGTAAATGAAAAATTAGTTAATCCTACCGTTTTACTAGAAATGAATTCATCCCAAAATGCACTTCATAACGGAGGGAAAATGGTGATTGGCCCGGATGATAATTTGTATCTTACAATCGGTGACATTGACGGTCGTACCACCTTAGCACAAAATATAAAAGATGGCCCGTTGCCTGACGGATCTAGTGGTATAATTCGAATTACACAAGATGGTCAGCCAGTGACCGATCCTATCACAAAAGACTTCTTGTTAGGATCTAGTTATCCTCTCAATCTATACTATGGTTATGGTATTCGCAATAGTTTTGGAATTGACTACGATGCGAATACTTCAGAATTCTGGATCACTGATAATGGACCAACGTATGGGGATGAAATTGATTTTGTAAAGCCCGCATTCAATGGGGGTTGGAAAAAAATTTCTGGAATGAGCAGTCTAAGTCCGAATTTTGATAAGAATAATTTAACCGATTTTGTAGGAATCGGCAAATATTATGATCCCGCATTTGTATGGCAAACACCAGTAGGAGTAACAGGTTTGGCTTTTGTGAATTCAGACATACTAGGTATAGAATATAAGAACGATCTGTTTGTTGGTGATATAAATAATGGATATCTGTATCATTTTGATCTCGATCATAACAGAACTGGCTTAAAATTAGATGGCCTTCTATCCGATAAGGTAGCCGAGAATCAAAATGAAGTGATCAAAGCCGCCATTGCTCAAATATATGGAAAAGTAATTTCATTGGAGCTCGGTTCTGATGGACTATATATTACAACAGCTAATGGGAAAATACTGAAATTGACTGATGATCAAGAATCATCGACTCCGATAGGATAACATGAAGTGATACTTCATTTTAAACCTCTGTTTACGATCAATGAAGAGGTTTTCTTTTTTTTAACATTTTTAATTGATAAATATATGCAAATTCTAGAAATTATATCTGCTTATAATAATACGAATATTCAATTTTACATCAAAAATGAATATATTTTCAAAAACTTTACTTTCATAGCCCAGTGTATTTATGATCAGAAAAGAGCTATACAAATGATGAACCATGCTACGATTATTGTAGCTTATTATGTGTTATCCAACAATATTTTTTCAAATTGCTCCGTCGTTGAATCCCAATTAAATCGCTTGGAGTACTGCAAAGCAGTCTCAGTTAATCTTCTTAACTTTGATTCATCCTTTAGAAGGGAAATAGATATATTTGCCATTTCATCGGGCGTATTTTGGCTAAGCAATATACCATTAATACCATTTTGTACGGAATCAACTAGACCTGGAACAGAATACGCAACTACTGGGACCCCCATTGCGTTTGATTCCACCACCACTAATGCCCATCCTTCCCTAACAGCAGGAATTAATGCTAAATGAGACCTGCTTAGGATATTGAATTTCTCTTTGTTACTAATATGACCATGAAATGTGACATTTTCTATATTCATCTTTTTTAATTTGCGTAATAAATAACCATCCCCGATTACATTCATATGACTATTCGGGATCTGTTCTCTTATTTTCTTAAAAGCCAGAATTGCATGATCTGGTAATTTGTGTTTTTTTAATCTTCCGAGAAATGTTATTGTAAACGTATCTTCTTTTCTCGCCGCCTCTTGAAGTGGGATAACACTCAACCCCTCAGTTATTACGGATACTTTTCTAAACCCCAATTCAACTAGTGATTTACGCGTGGATTCGGAAACCGTCACAGTGCTTATGTTATTGTAATGTGATAACCATTTTTTTTCCAAAAAATATCTTCCAATTATTCCAACAGGAAATGGAAGCTCATAGGTAAACTGCTCTGGAGAGATTTGATGAATCAATGCAATAATTGGCATTTCTTTAACGTATTTGGGTGTCAAGAATGGTTTTACGTTAATTTCATCGATAAGGATGTCGAAGTGATCTTTATTGTGCTTGTAATAGTTTTTAGCTTTACCATAAACACTATATTTTCCTCCATCTCTAACAATATCCACATCATCTATATTTTCATGGCTCTCTGATCCTTGAAACCTAGATGTAAAAAGGGTTACCTTATGTCCTTTTTTTGCAAGTCTTTTTGCAATTTCATGGGTAAGAACTTCCGCTCCTCCAGCCTCATGGTTCTTAATGTCCCTCCAATTTAGCCACAGTATTCGCATAGATTAAAACTTTATAATTAATATTTATTGTTATGCTTAATATCCCTGCTCATCTTATATTTTCTTACCATTACTTTGTATTGAATTCTACAATATTGAGCTAAGATTCTGTGAACCATGTGAATATTCTCAAGTTAACATACACGGTTAAAATTTCTAGATAATGTGCTTCTTATGTCTATATGGATATTGAATAAAAAATCCAATCATTTCTTTTAGTTTGGAACTTTAAATAGAATATAAATTTGTTCCTTGAATTTTATTCACAATCTCAACAAGATCTATTTTGGTATCTATTATTGTGATGGTTTAAAACAAAGATTGCTCTTTTATTGAGTGGGTGTATACAGTTGATGCCGTATCCGATCTTTCAAAGGTTATACTCTTTTCAATTAAATGGCTCTCTCGAGTAACCAAATATAAAAAAAATGAGCCTTTGCTAAATTATTGCTGTATTTTCCATTACACAGTTTTTGATACCATTGGCAAAAGTCAAATTACTGGTTATTATATTAAGATTATCGCTTTGATTTAAAATCTCTTCTTTCACAATCTACCTGGTAAAAAAAGAGTTCAACGAAACATTATATAAAAAGCCGATGCCTTTGTATTTCTGTTTTAAAACCATTTTCGTCATAATGCAATATTCGTTGTTTTCCAATTTTACCCTGATTTGGTGATACTGATTTTTTATTCATTCTTTTTTTTGTGACCTCAATGTATAGTAATATTTTGTCTCTAGTAAGACATCTACATGATTTGACAAGATCATATTTGAGAATCATGGTTGTCTTTTATCATTCAACTTTTTCCACTGCTTTTATGTGTAGAATATATATTTACGATACTAATTCGTTTCTACTCTATTCACTAACGAATTCTCGAAAATGAGATTTACAAATCCTCTTGTTGTTTAAAGTGTGTTTGCAGGAAAAAAGATTCACTGATCTATTAAATTAATTGTCCAATATTTCTTGTATCAAATCCCTTATACTGCTGAGATAGTTGTTCAGATTTTATCTATCCATTGCAAAATAAGATTTAAATCTTAATTGTCTTTTGGATTGCCTCATAGAACTATTATCAGTGGTCTCTCCGATTCAATGTAAAAACTAGCAATAGGGTTTTAATTTCACTAGATTTACTTTTCAAATTGTTGTGTTTTTTTATCCTCAAACTTTGTTTTGACAAATCCTGTCAAATGTGCGCTGCTTATCTGAGTTGGTTCCAATATCGATATGTCCAACAGATCCTTCTTGTCTGACAAGTATTGGTATATTTTTTTTTCATAAGGAATACATAAGATGGGTTTTTTTGCTAAACTCGAAAATATTATTGAATGATAACGCATGCCAATAAAAATATCAATCAGATTGTCTATTGCGATAAACCATGAGAGCGGGTTCCCATGACTAATTCGAACAATATTTTCATTAGTCGAAACTCTATGCAAAATTTGGTCTATCATCCATTCATCGTTTTCTGTTTTTGAGCCAGTTTTAGCAAAGGGAAAAAATACAAAAAGTATGGATCCATTCATGTCCTTATTCAAAGTATTCAAGGTATTGGAAAATTCGTCGACTATCTTAGAGGTCGATTCCTTGCTGTGAACCTCCTTTAAGGATATTCCAACAATAAATTTTCCTTGGAGTTTATGCTGTATGATGCTTTCGTACTCAGCAATCTTTGGAATATCTTCGATAGAATCTTTGTCGAAACTGGTTATATAAGGCAAGGACAGATCTTCCACTACTTTTGTCTTCTTTTGAGAAGCTTTCCATAAGATAGAAAACGATTCTTCATCTCTAACAGAACTTGAGTTTGATACCAGTACTGCGGTATTAACTAATAATTTATCTATTGGCGAAGAGGTTGAATAGATACCAAAAGAAACAAAATCTACCCGTTTTAGCATTAATCTTGCAAGTATAGCTATTAATGGGACAACATGTGCATACCTTCCTGTATATTTACTCCAAATTCCACCGCCACCTATTAAAACTCTGCTGCATTTTAGAAAAGAAACTAAAAGTTGATACAGATGATTAATTGGAATAGGGATGATCTTATTTTTTATCTCTTTGTGATAAATGTCAACAAAAAATGGATTTCTCGTGGCTATTAAGAAGTGCGGTGTATTAGAATCTAAATCTGAGGAATATCGTCTAATTACTTCTTTTAAGATAATTTCATCACCAATATTAAAATTGCCGTAATTTCCTATTACAAAAATCTTTTTTGTTCCACGAGGATCTATTGCCAAATTTACAAGTCCGCTAATTTCTTCAATAGATGTATTTTTCAGCTTGATTAAAACAAATGCTGAGAGAATCACAGAAATAATCATAAGAATGATTGGATTTAAATCGATAACATTCCTCAATAAGTAAACAGACCCCGAGCCTACTAAAATAGCGACGCCTGAAACTAAAATATACTTGACGTTACTATGATCGGACTGCCTCAGAGCAATCAGGGAAGAAATTGTGAAAGCGGAAAGCATAGAAATTGCTGCTCCCATTATACCATATGTGGGCACAAGGAGGATAAATAAACATATAAAAACTAAAACTTGACAGGAACCTATAATTAGTAACTCCTTTGATCTTCCTTGGGTATTATACATGGATATGCTTAACATTACCACAGATGAGGGAAGTATAGACAATGAGAGCATAATTAGAACGCCCGAGCCTGATACATACGCTGGACCCAAAAGAGACAATAAATATTCAGGACTTGCAATTAACGCAGCGATAATTGGGGCTGTTAATGTAAGGGCTAATCTAATACTTCCTGCAGAAAGATCTTTAATTGACGTAGATGACGATGGTATCATCATATAAGCCATACTCGGAACAAAGCCACCAACGACGATAGTGATCATTAAAACCATATAGAATATTCCAACCTCGGCTGCATCTACTCCATATGAAGCAAGCATAACTACGCTTAAACTTATGATTAAAGTTCTTGAAAATTTTGCAGGAGTGTTTAGCAATCCTGTTTTTAAGATCTCAGTGAACTGTTCTCTATTTCCAATCTTAAAACCCAAATTCCTTCTTATAGGTGCTATGGCTATTGATGTCATAATGATAAATTGGATGAGAAATGCAAGTATAATACCTATAGTGCCTAACCCAATGAACGTTAAGAAAAAACCTACTACAAATCTTACAATCGCTCCTATGAGATCAATTATTAGTACTTGCTTAGTCTTGAAAATACCCAGTAAAACAAATCTGGTAATAAAACTTGTGGAGTAAAAAAATAACATCGTGACGGATAACCATGTGAACTCTTCTAAATCCTCGCTGTACCATCCTCCTATAGCTAATACAAGCAATGGCGTAAAACATATTATTAATGCAATCTCTAAAAGAAGAGCAGTTGAAAACATGTGATCCTTGTTGGCTAAAACGTTTTTCAACAGAGGATATTCTAAACCTAACTGAGTAAATGTACCGATTAACATTATGAGACTATAAATGGATGTCGCGTTACCGATATCGGAAGCGGTTGTAATCTTAGAAATTAACAACCAAAAAATTCCGTTACTTAGTGCTACTAGTATTTGATCGAGGAAAAGAGTTAAGCTGGAACCTATGTACCTTCCAACTGACGAAGTTGGTGAAAAAGACATTAAGAATCAGGATAATGATCAAATATGTTGTCATTACACTTAAAAACAGTTTTAAAAAACCACCTAAAATCCAATGAATCAGTGGTTTGATCAGAATTTGCTAAACTCAATGAAACAAACATTTACAATAATTCACGTAAAATCTTATTTATAAACCTTCTATACCCTCTATCTTGAGACAATTGGTTGTATGGATATCACGCCTAACTAAAATAAACAACAAATAAATCATTTCTGTTTCATAAAAATTTTCAATCTCTTAAATGGGGCTAAAATTAACTATCAAATTTCTATAAATCATTAATTATGTAATGATTCAATATTTAATTTAGGGATGTTATATTTAAGATATGGATTGTTTTGATATTTATTGCCAATAGATTATTGGATGGCTCAATAATATCGATTTTAATTAAATGTTCCCTTACAGTTATGATCTTTTACACAAAAATTCGATAACAGAAAATTTGAAGTTAAGGACAGTACAATTACTTTTTAACTAATAATTAGGAATTCAAATTCATATCTATTTCGCCATTATTAATTTGCTGTTAAAATTCACCTATTATAGCCTTTATTTGGTTTCTCTTGATGAAACAGATTACTACCTTGGAGTCGGATTCTAAATTAAAACAAGTAATTACATAGAATAATGAGACTTCATTTTTACAATCTAGGAAGAATAAAATAACTTGACGCTATTGAATGTAGCGGGTCAGAAAACAGCCCTTGCAATACAATTAAAACCTCTAATGAAGAGGTGCTGTTTCTCTTTCTAGATATACCAGAAGTTAATTGTCTTTGATCAAAGTTAATCTAATATAGAAAAAGTCCAAATTAGAATATTAGAATCTGTCATTCTCAAGTTCGTCCTCTCATGATATTCACAAGTTTATCAGGGTTCATCGTCATCCTAATAGAATTTGAATGTGGACAGCCAATTCTTTAGTTAGTCTTTCCTCCCCATATTGTAAAAATGATATTGACACCAATAAAAATAGGCGTAAATGAAAGATCCTTTTTGGTTAGCCACAATCACTATTACAATTATAATAAAAGTTATTTTATTTGTCTGGGGAAATATGCAACATTTATCTATTTTTATTGACTTTAGCCAAATTCTAATGAATAATTCCCAATCTTTGGATAGTTTATGAAACATATCAAGTTCTCTAAACATGAATTATATTGTATTTAAGTGGTAGGTCTTATCCAATCATTTTTTGATCAATGATCAACAGACTAGGTATTTGTATTGATTTCCTCTCTGTTAATATCTCATGTAGATTAATTTTGAGCATTAGTTTCGAATTTAAAGTATTGTTTAAATCTTAATCGTAGAATAGAGCAAAACCAAAAATTTTTCCTCTTGTTTTCATTCAATAATAAATTTAATAGATAATATAGCAACTATTCATTCAGAAAGATATACACTAATTAATGATTATTATAATACCATGCAAAATTAGCACAATAAGCCACCATAATTTGAATTCAATTGCTTTGGATAAGCCAATGACACTACATCTCTACGAACATAACACTTACGACAACTTTATTTAGAATAATTTTTGATTAACCAAGTTTTTTTCTTAACATGCCTGCAGAGTTTTCACTTTTTCCTTAAAATTCATTAACTACTGATTTTAGACCTACAAAATGCTCTGCCGCTGTCAATGCTTTTTCAAAATCTCCTAAGGAGAAGACCTGGGTTACCAGATGTTTGAGATCAACTTTGTTATTGGTAACCAAACTAATCGCTTCTTGCAAATTCTCAGGAACTGAACTAAAACTACCCTGAATCGAAATCTCATCATAATGTAGTGAATTTGGGTTTATTTTTGTAAAATTATCTGAATGATTATTAAAAGGTTTTTTAATCCCAGAAAAAATTACTATTCTTCCATTTTTGTTGACTAATTTAATAGCGAGATTTATGGAATCAGGGCTATTATTAGATACAAAAATCAAATTAGGTAATCTTTGACCACCTTTTTCCTTCAATGAAATCAAATCATGATCGGCAAGTTCACTAATCGAAATTGCATTATCTGCCCCTATTTTTTTTGCAAATTCTAACCTGTGATTAATTTTACCTATTATAGTCACGTATAGATCGGGAAATATTGTTTTAAGAAGCATTAGCTGCATTAGACCGATAGGTCCATCTCCAAGTATTAATGCTGTCTTGAACAATGAATACTTTATCTGGTTTATGCCATTTATACAACAAGCAAGGGGTTCAATTAATGATGCTTCCTCCTTTGATATTTTATTCGGAATAGGTACGATCCCACCTATCTCAAAAATCTCTTTAGGGACTTGGATATATTTTGCAAAACCTCCATTAATGGTGGAACCGATTTCTTTCAAATTTAAACAAAGATTGTATCTTTTGTTGGTACAGAACCAGCAACTAAAACAAGGTATTATGGGGTAAACCACTACTCTTGAGTTTGAATCTACTTTGAAGTTTTCTCCCTTGTAAGTAGTAATTGTCTTAGCACAAATTTCATGACCTAAAATAATAGGTGGTTTTACTTTAAAACTTCCATTACGAAATGTTCTAACATCATAACTACAAACTGAGCATGATAATGTTTCCAAAGTTATTATATTAGGTAGATCAGGATTTAGATCCACATTTTCAATCCTAACATCGTTTGGTCCGTGAAAAACTGCTGCCCTCATAAATTATTCGATTTTTATATTTAATTTTTGTTATTGTATATATATTTAGTTTGCAATTCTAAATTCAATGACACAATACTTCGATCCACATATTCATATGTATTCAAGAACAACCGATGATTATAAAAACATGGCTATAGCTGGGATTGAATTGGTAGTTCAGCCATCTTTTTGGCTAGGTAGCCCTCGTACCAATGTTGGCACATTTCTTGACTATTGGGAGCATATGATTACTTTTGAAACTCTCAGAGCTAGGGAATATGGAATCGAACACTATGTGTGTATTTCAGTAAATCCAAAAGAGTCAGTTACTAGACCACTTGCACTCGACGCTTTTGAAGCCATGGTAAAAGACCGATATCCTCTAAGGGACAGAGTGGTAGGCATAGGTGAAATAGGATACAATTTGATAAATGACGAAGAAGAGGAACTTTTTGTAAAACAGCTAGACTTTGCCCATAATGAGAATCTCTTGGTAATGATCCATCTTCCCCATAATAACAAACCGGAAGGAATGAAGAGAATGATTGAGGTTTTTAAGAGTGGTAATTATAATTTTCAAAGAATTTTAATAGATCATAATACTGAAGAAACAGTTAAAGACACTCTCGATATAGGGGCATGGGGAGGATTGTCTGTGTATCCTAAAACGAAATTATCCCCAGAAAGGGTAATTCGAATTGTCAAGAATTTTGGCAGTGAACGATTAATGGTAAATAGCGCTGCAGATTGGGGCGAGTCCGATCCGTTAAGTGTACCATTAACTGCACTTGAAATGAAGAAACAAAGATGCGATAGCGCCGATATAGAAAACATAACTTTCAATAACGCCCTTAACTTTTACAAACAGTCTAGTAAATTTGATTGGACTTCCAAGGACAGGGAACAAGGAAATCACAAATAATGGAATCAATTATTTGTATATTTTAGATGAGATTATTCTTCTTTAACGATTATTATTAGAGACTGCTATGGTCAGTAAATTTTTAAACTGTAAATCCTAATCTAATCTCAATTCTATTTATTTTCTTAAATGTCCCGTTATTATCTTTAAACCGTGGTTTTCAAGGTAAGCAAAAAAGTCCTTGATAGTAAATTTTTTTGGCCCTCCCTACGCCTAATAAGCATTCACATACAGAAACATATAGATGTACAGAAGCTCAGATAGATATTTCCACATAAAATAGTGAAAAAATTAATGCCTCTGTCTTTGCTATTTTTCTTGGTTTACTATAACTTTTATCACATTGGAGCAGACATTAGAATTACTCATAAAACTCCCCTCCCTCCCCGACCTGCCTACCGAAACAAAAAAGTTATAATTTTTTTCAGACAAAAATATTCTTCACCTTCCTGTTAGACTGAGAATTTACTTTTTATTTGACAAACATATCTTAATAACAATTTGTTTTGAACCTATTGCTAGTGTTACCTAACTTAGGTGCATAAAGATCACCTAATAAAAAATGTTCTGCCCAAACGGTATTAGGAAAATTTGAAATGATTAAATATAATAAAATATTTAACTAAATTTGCAACCTATCTAGCATTTGAATAAACCTAACATGCTCACATTCATGTTCTGAATTACGAGTATCATGAAAAGCACAGTATAATGTTCGCCTTCCTATCATAACCTCAACATTTTGTTTTAACCTATCATCCCCAATTACAAATACATGATCATAATGGTATTTTAGATGATAGTCCTCTATAGTCATTTGTTGAGCATCCTGTTCTAATATATTCATCTCTTGCATTGAAATGTCTTTTAATTGACTATTAACAATATTTAGGTCACTGGTTGCAATTTTTTCTTCCGAAATTTTTGGAAACATCTCAATTTTTCCCAAGTTGTCTGTCATTCCTGTTTTTGTATGATCTTGCATACAGTTTGAAATAGATAAGTCTTCCTATATAATCTTATTGTACATTATTCTATTAAAAAAGAAATTGACCGGAGTAACGATTCAAAAGGCAAATTTTCATTCAGCTATGGCTGGATTCTCTATGAATATCCTGTAATCTTTCTCTTCCTTATCCATAGTAGCAAATTTAAAGCATTCAAAAAAATCTATTATGAATCAAACAAAATTAAACAAAAAAAACTAATATTTTTCTTCTTCTTGCATATATTTTATTATCTTGTTTGCCAAATCAAACTCTAGGTTTCTCTTAGTTGTTTTCGAACTGGAATTGAAAGAGGAATCTGAGGTGGGATTCCTTATATTAATCTGGGATCTATCTTTATTTTTTTTCATATTTACATCTAATATATCAAACTATAAAAATGACCGAAACTGGCTTTTTTTTGGCATACAATATGCTGTATAATACATCAGACCAAAAAGAATGATATTTTTAAATTTTTATCATGGGCATATGCAAGATTCCTATTGGGTGTAATGAGAGAAAAATTAGGATACTCCGCTTGGCTGTTTGTGCTCAGAGTGTTCTAATTTTATATGTTCCTCTTTTTCGTCCTGGTTTTGAAAAGTCAGTCCACATAAATTGCAAGTGTGTCTTCCGCTAGAAGAAGAATTTTCATTTGCCATCCTATTTTATATATATAATACTACGAATATAAGGATTATATTTCACTTTTTTTAAACTGGAAACGCCGTGAATGTGTCACCCTTCTTCTTCCATCCCCTCTACCGCCATTTTCTATCTCTCCCTTCTCCTCTCTTCTAGATTTCCTAGCGACTTCAACTGCCGTGGCTAACAAATAATATTTGGCTATTTATCAAAAATGACTCTTGCCCGTCTTGACAAAATAATTCTACCATCGAGAATTCAAAGAAAACCTGTTTGTATTTCTTAAACACTACATGACATCACAACTTTTTTCTTTGCATTTATTTAACACCCTTACTAAACAAAATAAAAATTAGATTTGAAAATTATTGAATCCAAATCGTGTATATACTAGTAGTTTAATTTCATATTAGAAAGGAAGGTAATCTATTAGATGGAGGAAAATGGATTTGATAAAGAAATCGAAGAGGAGGATACTACCACAATAAAAAAATTTGTGCTTGAAATCTCAGGAAAGTTAAGAAACTCATCCACAGTTGAATTTACAAACTATGAGGATGCATTACAGTTATTTGATCAACAATCTAAAGATGGAAAAAACCTAATTCTATATGAAGTTCACAAATCACCTGTTGATGGAACCGTAGTCAAGAAGGTTCCAGTACTAAATACTTCAAAACATGTTGAGAGAATGAAGGCATTAGAAGAAGAAGCCAAAGCCAATGCTTTAACACAACCCTCTGTTAATACCGGGCCAAGTATTTCATCAGTCGATTCTAATTCACAAAAAAATAAAATGACTTTTTCAAACATGAAGTATAAAATATTTATCTTGGTTGCAGTATTGGGTGGATTAATATTGACGTTGTTAATGATGAACATGATTGCAAGTATTGGCAGTGGTGGTACTATGGCAGGCCACTCAATCTTATATGAATCAATTCAAAGTTATTACAAGAGTCTAGCGGCCGAAAGTCAGCCAAACATTCATCAGAACTTGATTTCTGTCTATTTTATGATATGATAAAATCTATATCATATTTCTAATACTTTTTTTTCTTTAGGTTTTGATTCAATATATTTAAAGCTATTAACGTAGATAATTTTCTATTAAAATTTCAAATTAAATTATATTGTAAATAAATTAAATTAATAGTAATTGTGGTATATTCCCAATTATATAAAAGTTAAATTCCAAAGTAATTCTTGTGAGCAAGATAAGTAGTAATTTAATCTTATTTATCGTTATATTTTCTGGTTTGGGTGGTATGGTGATTATTCACACTTTCAACAACTATTATTTTCCATCTTTAACAATAACTCTTTCCCCATTTCAAATTGCAAACGCCCAATCTTCAGATTTACAATTGTCAAATTCACCTAATTTTGCCGATCTTTATTCTGATATGCCTTCTGACTTTGGACAGACCTATTCCGATCTGGGCTCAATAGGAGATAGCGTTACAACTTCAATTAAAAACAAGTTTACTGATGCTAGTGGTTCAAAATTAAAAGAGACGATAATTGATGACCAATTTCAAAAATCAGGCAGTCCTGATAACCAAATAAACAATTCTATTAAAAACAAGGTGTATGTAGTAGATTATAGCAATGTCCACGTCCAAAAGTTTGATAACAGTGGAGATTTCATCTCAAAGTGGGGAACAAAAGGCAAGTCAGATGGCCAATTTGGTGTGCCTCATGGTATAGATGTGGATAAACAAGGAAATGTATATGTTGTTGATATGGCTAACTTTAACGTTCAAAAGTTTGATAGCGAAGGTAACTTTTTACTAAAATGGGGTAGTATGGGTACAGGAGATGGACAGTTTAACTCACCTGAAAGCGTATCAGTAGACTCAGAAAACAATGTTTATGTTACAGACACAGATAACAACAATGTACAAAAGTTTGATAGCGAAGGTAACTTTTTACTAAAATGGGGTAGTATGGGTACAGGAGATGGACAACTAAAAAGACCATCTGGTTTAGATATTGATGACAATAACAATGTTTACGTTACTGATGTTGGAAACAATAGAATTCAAAAGTTTAGTTCTGATGGTGAGTTTTTAAATAGTTGAGGCTCAAAAGGCTCTGGTATCGGGCAACTGTCAAGTCCTCATGATGTTGCAGTTGATTCAGATTGCAATTCATATGTAGTTGAACAAGGAAACTACAGGGTGCAAGTTTTTGATCCCGAAGGTCACCCTCTAACTACCTGGGGCACTCAAGGTAGTGGTGATGATCAGTTCCTTGACCCACACAGTGTGGTTGCTGCTCCAGTATAGGATAGGAAATAAAGTGGTGTAATACCCCTCTAACTTAGCCATACGTAACAAAATAGCGCACAAAAAATGACCAATTTAGAAAAAGTCATCGAATAGATTTTTAAATTGATATAACCAATTTGCCATATGCAGTTTGCCTTTAGCTCAAATGCTTTTACTAATTTTACTTTGATTGAATCAATTTCACAGATAGCGCAAATTGGATATCAAGGTGTTGAGATCATGTGTGACAAACCACATGCATATCCTCCCGACATTAACCAAGAATCACTTTTAAAAATCAAATCTAGTCTCAGCTCAAACAATATTCAGATATCAAATCTTAACGCTTTTACCTTGTTTGCATTAGGTGATACCTATCATCCCTCATGGATTGATTTAAACCCAGAAAAAAGAAAGGAAAGGATTAACCACACCAAAAATTGCATAGAACTTGCCTCTCAACTAGGGGCCAAGACAATTTCACTTGAACCCGGTGGTCCACTTTACCCTGGTATCAATCAAAATCGTTCAGAACTGTATCAGATATTCGCAGACGGAATCAAAGAGGTGATTCCATTTGCAGAAAAAAACAAAATAAAATTGCTAATAGAGCCTGAACCAGGACTACTATTGCAAACGTCTAAAGAGTATTTGGAATTTATGAAAAACTTTGAATCTGAATTTTTGAAATTGAATTTTGATATTGGTCATTTTTATTGTGTAAGTGAAGATCCGGTTGTTTTAATAAATGAATTAGCAGATTACATAGAGCATTTTCATTTGGCAGACATAAAAGGCCGTGTTCACAATCACCTAATCCCGGGGCTTGGTGATATCAACATTAAAGATATTTTGTTTGCCATTAAAGATTCAAAATACAAAGGTTTTGTTACAATAGAGCTTTACCCATATAAGAACGATCCAATTGGAGCAGCTACTCAATCACTTCAATATGTAAGAAACTTAGTTACTTAAGATAGGAAAAAGATTGCAATAGAAAAAAAACAAAAGATTGATAACATGCTAAACAGCCCATACCTTCGCTTATTAAGAATACCCAATATTTTTACAATACCGTCAAATATTATCTTGGGCTATCTTATTGCAATTTCACTTACAAATGTCTCAAATTTGGAAGAAGGTAGGAATGTATTTACACTATTAATACTCATAACTTCCTCTATTTTTTTGTATTTAGGTGGTCTAGTCAGCAACGATTACTTTGACGAGAAGATAGATTCAGTTGAAAGACCCGGTAGACCTATCCCCTCTGGTAGTGTCTCTAAAAAAAATGCGTTATTGATTCTTGTCTTTTTCTTTTTGATTGGCCTATCCTTATCAACGATTGCAGGTGCTGCTTCATTACTAGTATCAGTATTGTTAATAATTGGCATCTTGACATACAACTACAAAATAAAGAATGGATTTTTCAGACCATATCTGATGGGCCTGATAAGAGGGCTAAACATACTATATGGTTTTAGTTTTGTCTTTGGTAGTTCAATTAATTTTCAAACACTATCCGATAATTTTTTTATGAATTATCAAAACACAGAATACCACAATCTATTTTGGATAGTGGTCCTTGTTACTATGGCAATGTTTTTTCATGTTTTGCTGTTAACCCATATTAGTAAAAAAGAGGCTATTGACGCTGCCGAAGGACGAAATCTAGTTTCAGGTATGCGCAAACATTGTTATTTTTATCTAACATATGTTGCCACTATAGGGTTCTTTGGTTGTGTGTTGTTACCACATGTAATTGAATTTTTATTTTTTATCTCTTTTTATGTTGTTATTATATCATTAGTCTTTCAGACGGCTATCAAAAAGGCAAAAAAACTGGAAATAAGCGAGTCTGTACAATTTCTTGTCAAAAATATGATCTTAATTATTATTCTTTTGGATTCTGTATTCATTGCAGGTGTTTCTGGGTTTATCCCTTCCCTTTTGACTTGTCTATTGATTATTCCACCAATAGTATTGAGCAAAAGATTTAGCATGACTTGACCCTGTATGAATAGATTCTGATTCGTTTAGACATGCTGAAATCATTTGATGGTTGATTTTTCTACCATTTATTTGGTTTTGGCTATCGAAGAACTGTGGAATGCAATAACTTATTATGACGAACCTCGTCATCAATACCTTATTAAAATTATGACAAGAAAAACAACAACTAATTTGATAACAAGAAGAACTTTACTTCCCTTTCCTTTAATATTTCTGATTACCTTTTCAATAATGCTTTATTTAGGTCATTTAGAAACTCCAGTACATGCAAGTATTGAAAACATAACAGATGAAAAAAATTCTACTCTTTCAACAGCCGATTCAAATGCAATGGGTGATGAAGTTGGGATGACTTTTGTTATTACCAATGCTAACTCAAATGGTAACTCTACCTTGGCCCAACCCAATGTATCTTCAGATTTTTCGCAAAGCTCTGAAACTAACTTGAAGCCATCCTCCTCACCATCCTCCTCATCATCATCACCATCCTCCTCATCATCATCATCACAAAAAGATAATCAGTCAACCAAATCTAATGACCAAGGTAAAAACAATACTTCCTCTACTAAAACTACTCATACCAACAATATGCAGCGAGGAGAGTACAAGGTAGATGATAATGGGATCCACTATTATAATATTAACAATTGCAGTGAAGTAAAGGGCTCTTCTGGAATCGGTGATCTTTCCGAATGCGAAGATGCAGAAAGGGAAATGTTAAAGGAAAGGTAGATTCCACTCTATTTATCTTTTTTTTATAATTTAAACATTAACTATTTTTGATTATAGATTTTTTTTTCAAAAAGAAATTACTTGCAATGTAGGTTATTACTCTAAAAAGAAATAACTAGATATTAATAAAAAAATAAATTGCATTTACTGCTTTTTAAAAAAAGAAAAGAAATTAAAAAAAATCAGGTTTGTTTAAATTTTTCCGATAGGTTGGAAATACCATTCTTATCCTTGTTTCTAAGCGCCATTATACCTGCTATAACGAATAATACAAGCGCAGGGACTGCAAACCACTGGATAAGAAGAAACAGCAAAACACCACATACGATGAGAATTGCACCTACAAATTTCGTATTCTTTATTTTAAATGCCGCAACAATGGCTCCTATATTGATTGCAATAATTCCAACAGCAATTAACATAGCCCAACCGACAAATAATGCGAGCAATGGAATACCAATGATGCTGTTGATAAAAAAATACAAAAAAAGCCCTATAAAGGGTAGGATAAGACCCAAAATGGCAGTGATTATTGTTAATTTTTGATAGTTTTTCAATACTAGACGTTATTATACTTCATGATTAAATAATATGTGTATATGTATGCATGCGTATGCGTATGCGTATGCGTATGTGAACACCTATACCTTGTGATTTGATTATTTGTAAGGTATAAATCAATCAAGCAAAAACCTTTCAGTTTTCTATTAAATGATAATCAAAACAAATGGTGGATGAATTATTGAAAGTTGGAAATTGGGTGACAGGCTCTTTTTCTAATATCAATTATCAGATTTTGGGCCAGCCAATCGAGTGTTCTATTATGTCACCCTTTTTGACAACTTCCAGATTTTCCAGATGTGTATTGGATTGAAGGTAAGTCATTGAGATATCAAGCGAGGGATTTGGAATTATTTTGCTTGATTACAATGCTTTTATTAGATGCAACATTAGGTTCACCTAACTTACATATAAACAAATGTATTATTCTCTGATTTAATAATAGTGAAATTTCTATTTACTTTATCTTTGATTTTTAAACGTAGTATTTTGTGCTATTATACTTCTTTATCTTTTAGTCATTTCATCATAAATTTAAATATAAACGCGTATTTGTAATATTAAATGGCAAAATGTCCATATTGTAAAGAGTCTATAAATTTAAGTCAGCTTAAAACAGAAGAGTTCGAAGATGGCGATCTCTTGTTTAAATTCTTGGGGCTAAGTTGCCCAAGTTGCGAGGTTCTGTTAAAGATTCAAAAAATAGATTGAGCAGATACTTTCGCCTTATTTTAAAAAAAATAACAAATTTTATGTTTTGAATAATAAAATGAAGATGAAAATGAGAATCTTTTGATACCAATAGATACTAGTTTTTCTTTTATGAAATTGGATTTGATTTGATTTTATATCAAAGTAAGGTGAGTATTTTTTTATCTGTTTATCTATATATCTATCAATCTTTGGTTTGACTTTAAAAGTAGTATCATTTCAATGCAACATAATTTAATTTAATTTAATTTAATTTGATATAATGTAACCCAGGTAACAAAATCCAAATTCAGTGTGTCTAAATCGATTGAAGCGACTCTTCAAATACATGTTCAAAGTTCAGAAAAAAAGGAAGAATTATCTAGCAGCCAAAGAAACTTCGCCATTCGGGTCGTGAACTGAGGAAACCACACATTCCGTTGTTATTATTAGGTTCGTTATTTGATACAGGCTTTATCGTAATTGTTGTGCTATCAGGCTCGCTTGATACTCCCAAATTATTTGTAACTACAAGCTGGAATTTAAGGACAATATTATTTGATGTAGTTTGTGGTGCTGTAAAGGTGGGTTTAGACGAAGATGAGCTGCTCAAGGCTACAGCAGGTCCTGAGGTTTGAGTCCAAGAATAAGTAAGCGCAGAGTTGTTTGGATCCGAACTGCCACTACCGTCAAGTTGTACTGTAACACCGCTGTCTACTGTCCGGTCAGAGCCTGCGTCTGCTGTTGGCTTACTAATAGGAATAGGATTAACAGTTATTCTGACACTATCAGGCTCACTTTTTACACCATTGTTGTTTGTTACCTCTAGTTTAAAGACAAGGTCTGTTTTTGCGGATGTTTGTGGTGCTGTAAAGGTGGGTTTAGACGAAGATGAGCTGCTCAAGGCTACAGCAGGTCCTGAGGTTTGAGTCCAAGAATAAGTAAGCGCAGAGTTGTTTGGATCCGAACTGCCACTACCGTCAAGTTGTACTGTAACACCGCTGTCTACTGTCCGGTCAGAGCCTGCGTCTGCTGTTGGCTTACTAATAGGAATAGGATTAACAGTTATTCTGACACTATCAGGCTCACTTTTTACACCATTGTTGTTTGTTACCTCTAGTTTAAAGACAAGGTCTGTTTTTGCGGATGTTTGTGGTGCTGTAAAGGTGGGTTTAGACGAAGATGAGCTGCTCAAGGCTACAGCAGGTCCTGAGGTTTGAGTCCAAGAATAAGTAAGCGCAGAGTTGTTTGGATCCGAACTGCCACTACCGTCAAGTTGTACTGTAACACCGCTGTCTACTGTCCGGTCAGAGCCTGCGTCTGCTGTTGGCGGGCTGACTGTATTACTAGTCTGACCAGGATCTTTTACATACAATAGAGGTTCTCTTGATTGGTCTTTATCGCCTGTAAAATACCCATGACCCATTCCATCACAAACTATCCCTGGTAAAGATCCGTGGGATAATAATGCATTACGAACTTCAGATGGAGAGGCGCCAGGGTTGGCAGCCATATAGAGTGCAGCAGCTCCTGCTACGTGTGGTGAAGCCATGCTAGTTCCGCTCATAGTTGCGTATGAATTACCCTTGTAAGTTGAATAAATTTTAGTTCCAGGAGCAGCGATATCAACGTCTGATCCATAATTGCTAAAGCTGGCCAAAGCATCGTCACTTCCATAACCAGTGGCAGGTCCTTTTCCGCCGCACTTTCCGTCACTGTCTCCTATGGCTGATACTGCAATAGCATTTGGGTTGTTAGCAGGTGAAAAAGTACGGGCATCTTTTGCACCATTTCCAGCAGCTACTACAAAAACAATTCCGGCTTTGACTGCGTTATTTATGGCCGAATCAAAAGCAGTGGATTTGCATTCACAACCAAGGCTAAGATTGGCTACCTCAATCTGATTTGCGTATTGAGTGACATAGTCTATACCTTTTATGACTGTGGATAGGGGACCTGAGCCGTTACTGTCTAATACTTTAATAGCCCATAATTTGGCACCTGGGGCAACCCCCACTGTTCCAATTGAGTTGTCTTTGGCGGCTGCAATACCAGCAACATGGGTCCCATGACCATTGTCATCATCTGCAGTGCTTGAGCCCGAACCGAATAATGAGTTAGAAACAAATGATTTCTGATGGTATACATTTAAGTCAGAATGATCCAAATCAATCCCAGAGTCTATAATAGCAATATCTGCATTCGTGGTTCCACTGCCGTCACCAGATTTTGCGGAACTTTGATCTGCGTCAATTCTGTTTATTCCAGTAGGTATCGATTGAGCAAATGATTGAACCATAACGTCTTTTTCAACGTATGCCACAAGAGGACTTTTTTTAATTATATCTATTATTTTTTCATTGGGAACATGGATTGCAAAACCGTTTAAAACATTTTCATACTGTTGTAATAAATCCATGTCTTTAAGGTTAATTTTGCTTGCTATATCGGAGAAAAAGTCTGATTTGTCTGTATTATGGCTTTTTAAAACCACGATATATTGATTTGGAATTACTTTATCGTCAGAACTTTCAGGCGAGGTAAGAAAAGACGACGGAAAATCAGCATAATCTTTAATTAAAGGCAAGAAATTTTGCTGAGTATACTTTGAAAAACCATCTGATTCATCATTCTTGGGATTTGATGACAAATCACCTGTTTCTCCCGTTCCTTCTTCATTAACTTCATCTTTGTCTTCATCTTCATCTTCTTCTTCTTCTGTCACTCCTACTCCAGGTTGGCTATAATCTGGTATCGCACTTAATTGATCACCTAATAAGGTTCCACCAATCTCATTATCAATTATAGAATTAAAACTCAATGATGATGGCGCATTATCTGAAATTTCAAATTTAAAAGCATTGATATCAGTTTTTGATCCAAACCCGTAAAAAGTTGGAATAATTAGCAAAAGCACAATCCATAACTTGATATGCCGATTATTCTTGCTGGACATGGCATAATATAAAATTTTTTTTATTTATGAAATACTAAAGACTTTAGCGCTCTATGGTTATAGTTACAGATCATGTTAAGTTATCAGGCAAGTAGAATCTGAATTAATCTTAGTGTAAATAATTTTTTAGCTGATACTCTCCAAGAAGATAGATAACCAAAGATTTCAATTTAAAAGTTGCAACTAGCGATTTTTTTAACCTTTGCTTAAAATAAATCATCACTAGCGGACCTTGAGTAAGAGTCTTCCAATAAAGATTAAATGATATATATAATAATACAATGTGATATTGTCACATTCTAGAAATTTATCAAAATACGTTGTTGTTTTAGACATAGTGGGTTTAGATGTGAAACATCTTTTATCTTCTTATAATTCTGCTTCTTCAGATTCAAAAATTCCAAACATCTCTGGTTTAGTGCAACAAGAAGGAGAATTTGGTTATCTGAAACCAGTATTTCCATCAGTAACTTGTACAGTTCAATCAAGTATATTGACTGGAAAATATCCAAACGAACATGGAATAATATCAAATGGAATGTTTGATAGGGTAAACCTTCAGACTTTGTTTTGGGAACAATCTACTAATCTGGTTCAATCAGAGAAAATATGGGATCATATCAAACAAAAGAATCAATCTGCTAAGACTGCTCTACTTTTTTGGCAGAATTCAATGTATTCAAATAATGATCTTGTGATATCGCCACGACCCATTCATTTGGAAAATGGCCAGATGGATATGTGGTGCTATTCAAAACCAGTAGATTACTATGAAAGACTAGCACAAAAAATTGGCGAATTTAATTTGCTAAATTATTGGGGACCATTTGCATCATTCAACTCCTCTGATTGGATAACAAAATCTGTTGAATATACAATAGAGAACAATCGACCCCAACTATTATTTGCATATTTTCCACAAATTGATTACTCTGCCCAAAAATTTGGTAAATCAAGTCCAGAAGTAACTAATGACTTGCAAAAAATTGATGAAAGTGTCGGAAAAATAATCAACGCAGTTAAAAGTGCAGGAATATATGATGAAACAGAGTTTATACTTATCTCTGAGTATGGCTTCAATGATGTTAATGGGGCTGTTCCAATAAACAGGATACTGAGAGAAAAGGGCTTGCTAAAAGTCAGGACCATTAAAGGTAAAGAATACATTGATTTTGAGTTTAGTCATGCTTTTGCCATGGTCGATCATCAAATAGCCCATATTTATCTAAATAATGAGGGCAAAGAATCAAAAGAAAAGATCAAAAAAATTTTAGCTGATATCTCAGGAATTGAGACGGTATGCGATCTTGATGAAAAAAGAAATCTACACATTGATCACGAAAGAAGTGGTGAGCTTATTGTTATCGCAGAGAAAGACAAGTGGTTTAGTTATTATTGGTGGTTTGAAGAAAATACTGATCCTTCTCTTAGCAATCATGGTACTAAGGAATCAAATGCAGGTGAAGGCAGTGATAAGGCGCCAACTTTTACTAAAACTGTCGATATTCACAGAAAACCAGGTTATGATCCTCTTGACCTTTTCTTTGATCCTATAAAAAAATCCATATCTACAAACACCTCGTTGATCAAGGGATCTCATGGAAGGCCATGCAATGTTGAAACCAAAGAAGGGTTATCGGCATTTGTCTCATCCAGAAAAATTAACAAACCGGGTCAAACTTTAGATGGGTTACCGCTTATGGATTGTTTGGATATATTTGGTATATTAAGCAGTAGATTTTAGCTTTAAATATTTTCATTTATGGTAATGGAGTATTGAGAAAGCTTTTATGAATTCTTTGTTTTCGTATTCTATAACATTATCTTCGTTTCAAAAGATGAATGAAAGTGATACTAAAACACTTGAAAATATTTCTAGCTGCGGCTTTAAGAATATCGAAATGTTTGGAGAACCTGAGAAGATTGATTTGCAATATTACAAAGAAATGCTTTCAACTTTTGACTTGAATGTATCAGGTATAACCGGGATGTGGGGAAAATCGAGTCAAAGTGGTTGGAAAAGAAGATTGCTAAGCAAGGACCACTGTATAGTAAAACACGCGGAAAAATATGTAAGGTCTTGCATAGATATGTGTGGATTCATTGGTGGCAAAGTATTTAATATTTGCTTATTTTCTGACCCTATAGAGTATTTAGATGTTACTCATAACAATATCATAAAAAATGAAAAGGATATTTTATTAAAAAGATGTGTACCATTATTAAGATTATTATCAGATTATGCAATGGAGCAAGATGTGAAAATAGTTTTGGAACCATTAAACAGGTACTCAACCCCATATTGCTGCAATTGTGAAGATGCGAAAATTATATTACAAGATTGCGACAATTTGTTTCTCATGTTAGATACGTTTCATATGAATATAGAAGAAGATGATTTTGTCAACACCATCGTTAAATCCAAAGATAAATTATCTCATATGCATTTTGCAGATAACAATAGAAAGATGCCAGGGGAAGGACATATAGATTTTAAAAATATTATTAGTGCATTAAAGTCAATTAATTACGATCATTTTATCAGCTTTGAGCCTACCATTTCTCAAACAACAAACTATAATGAGAAAATTAGAGCAGGCTTTGACTTTATAAAAAATTTAGATTCAACAATTAAATAATGAAAATATTAGTCGGGCCATTGATATTTAGCTAAGATAAAGTTTCTTTACATCAAGATTTATTAACAAAACCTAAGACCATTAATTTAGTAAAGTTGAGCGAAGCCTATGTTTTATTAAATGTTAATCATAAAAATCAGGCAAGTATAATCGATCAAGTAAAGTCACTTGCTGGTGTAAAAGCTGTGAAATCAGTATATGGTATTTACGATATTCTTGTTATTTTTGAATCGGATGATTTGCAACAAATAAAAAATGAAATTGATAACAATTTACATTCAATTGGTGGCATTGAAAATCTTACTACTTTGATTTCTGTCGCTTAAGAGTGGAAGCAGAAGAATTTATAATATACAACAAAATTTTGAGTGATTTGAATTATGGTTGTTGAAGAATATGAAGTTATAGTAGTAGGTGCTGGACCATCAGGATTATCGGCAGGTATCTTTATTGCTCGACAAAGAGCAAAATGCTTACTTATTTCAAAGGATCTTGGAGGACAGTTAAATCTTATTCCCAAGTTAGAGAATTACCCTGGAACAATCATGTCTAGTGGACCATTACTGGCAAAGACTTTGGAAAATCAGTATTTGACTTTTAATGGCGAAATGGTTTACGATACTGTAGTTAAGGTTGACGAGATAGAGGGTAGTACAGATTTGTCTGTTAAAACAACAAGGAGTGAGTACAGAACCAAAGCATTAGTCTTAGCTCCAGGAAAAGTTCCTAATAATTTAGGCGTTGAAAACGAAA
Organism: Candidatus Nitrosocosmicus agrestis; assembly: GCF_008389435.1. Taxonomy (GTDB): domain Archaea; phylum Thermoproteota; class Nitrososphaeria; order Nitrososphaerales; family Nitrososphaeraceae; genus Nitrosocosmicus; species Nitrosocosmicus agrestis. The sequence continues at coordinate 38,572 of NZ_VUYS01000025.1, forward strand.
TAAAGTTTCAGAATAAAGGAGTACATTACTGTACCAAATGCGATGCTCCCTTTTACCAGGGTAGGATTACTGCCACAGTTGGCGTTGGTGGATATTTGCTTGAGTCTGGAATTTTGCTTTCCAGAATGGCTTCGAAGGTATATCTAGTTTATAGAGGCGGACAATTAGGTGGAGACAAAGACATGATAGAGTCTTTGAAAAAAAAGAGTAACGTTGAACTGGTGCCAAATAGCTCAGTAACGTATGTGAATGGGGATAACTACTTGCAGGAGATTAAATTAAAAGATAATAGCGGAGTTGAAAAAGCGATCAATGTAGATGGTTTGTTCATCGAGATGGGATCAAAAATTAATCTTGATTTTATCAAACATCTGATTAAAATCAATACCAAGGGTGAAATAGAAGTAACGGAAGGAGGCAAGACTACCCACCCAGCGGTTTTTGCTTCAGGTGACGCTACAAACATTCCATATAAGCAAATAGTGGCAGCTTGTGGTGACGGTGCAGCAGCGGGAATTTCTGCCTTTAATTACATAGAGAAGTTAAAAGGCAAACCAGGTATTAGGTCTGATTGGAAGAAAACTATTGGTGATACAGTATTTCATTATTAGTATCCAACTTTAACAGTATGTTTGCAGGCACAGAATAAAGTTGATGGCATACTATAGTCGGTGTTGGATAATCTCATGGGAATTGGGATTCCATATTTTTGCTTTTTAAATAATTTTGTAAATTGGCTTTGTAAAATTTACCGATAGATTCCTTGTTTTTGTCATACTCATCAAATACAATAAACAACGTGAACTTTAAAAATTCCTCAATTTCAGGCGATTCGAGAGCGGCTCCTTCATACAAATCCTCTATAATTGTTATTAACTTCTTGTGCTTGGCTTTATCTATCTTGATTTTTAATTCAGAATTCTGTGACAAATTTACTTCAACTACCACTAATAATAATACTACTACTACTACCTTATTAGACTAAGTCTTGTCTTTAAAATTTTGGATTTCATTTGTCTAAAATTTATGGAGTCGATACCAAAGAAGAATAAGATGGTACAATTAACAATCTAATTTAGTTAGCAATTTTTTACTGCAACATTATTCAAATTCGATATAAATTATAAAACTAAAATCCTTTAAGTCTATGACCAGTACTAAAATTTTTCCTGCGAAAAAAACAAGTATTCTAGTAGTAGCAGTATTTACCTTGGCGTTCACTATTGGGATGGGTCCGATATCTTCTTCTATGGCAGTAGCTGATTCTATAAATTGCAATACAAAGGGTGACAGTGACTCTTCTGACGGTAAAACAAACACAGTGACGACGTGTCATAAAGACGCAAGCAATGGAACCGATGATTCGGATGATAAATCCAGTGCAGCAGCAGCAGCATCAACCTCAAACGACGACGAAGATGATGAAGATCAAGCAGACAATGATGTGGGAAATAATGTAGATTTAGTTAAAGGCACTCCTCAAAATATTGCTTCAAATGCACCTGCATTTGCTTCACCACCAGATAACATCATAAAACCAATCAATCTAAATAAAGGATTTACTTCAGACAAGCCACTTGAAACAAATAATGTAAATCACGTAACCAGTAGCGGTGATGACGACGATGGCAGCGAAGACAAAATTCATTCTAAAAAGGTAATTGAAGATAAAATGCCAGGTTTCAACAATAAATTGGACAAATCATCCACAAGTGTATCTGAGCTTTACGAATCTTTCAACCTTCCATACACTGCACTATACAACTAATTCTTTTTTTGTTTTTGTAATTCTTGTTTGATAACTTGGACTATTTTAAATTAAATTAAATTAAATTAACCTTTTATTACTGTTACACCTTTTCCTCTAAACATATAATTTCTAATATTTTAGTCGTAGTTTTGGTTTTCAAAATATATGTAGAGATTCTCTGATTGATTACCAAAAAAAATTCTTCTTCTTTTTTAAATTTTCAATACATAATTTATTTACGTTGATAAATCCATCCCAAGTTTTACCAAAGGAAAAAACATCACCCCTATATGGTATGGATAAGATCCGTTAGGTTTCTTTTTGGCTTTGGTAAAAGGATTTTTTTAGGATAGCCTATGCAAAGAATAGAAGAGGGTTGTAAATTTGTTCCAATACTTTCTTTTACCATGTTTTCATTTATCATCCCAATCCATATTGAACTTAAAGCCAAGGCATGAGCCGCAAGCTGGGCATATCCTGCTGCAAGTGTTGCGTCTTGAATTGAAAACTTGTGAAGGATAGTTGAATCGAATTTTAATTTAATTCTAGCGGGGTTTATACAAAATACTAAAACTAATGGTGCGTTAACATAAGGTTGGTTGTTAGCCCCCTTCACTAGTTGTTGTTTTGTTTCACTTTTTGTAACATGGAATATTTCAAATCCTTGAAATCCTCCAGCAGTTGGAGCAGTATCAGCTGCAGCAAATATTATATCTAATTTCCATGGTTCTATTTCCTTGTCCTCAAATTTTCTTTGTGACCTCCTATTGAGCATCACGTTAAAAATGTTACTATTTAAGATATCGTCAGCCTCTGATTTGTCCTGCGGGTCAAACTCTTTTGGGTATACTTTAGGGAGTATGTCAGAAGGAAACATTCTATCTAAAATACGATTATCTTCCAATAATACTATAAGATAACCGTGTCATACTAAAAGATTGCATAATTAAATATTATGTATATAAATATATTTCTATTTTAACCAAACAACTATTTCAAAAATTGATTTAGGTGGAATATAACTTATAATTTAAATCAAATATAAAAATGTTCTATTTAAAATTTAGGCTCTGTTCAGTTAACAGGTTTTATCTTTTTGTTATGATAGTCGGCAAATAACCGTAGCCAATTCTGTACATGCTTTAACTTACAATTCTTTAACCTGCACGGAAAATAATCATCAAAGTTTTCTG
>NZ_VUYS01000037.1 GCF_008389435.1 Candidatus Nitrosocosmicus agrestis
ACATTATTCAATCCACAATAGCTCATAAGTTTACTTTGATTAATTTCGCCATATTCACAAAGTTTCAAGAGAATATCCTTCCTGATAAATATTCGATCACGGTATTCATGAACCACAATGAATCAATCATTATGAAATGTGATTCAATTGATATTAAAATTTCTATTAATTAAGGAAGAATAATTCTATTAGTGGAATTGATGTGATTGGGACTACGTTCTGAATTACAAAAATATTGAAATCATGGGTAAATATGAGACCATACCACTTAATACATTTGTGAACATTTTTGATTTGTTAAAATGATTTTGACTTTGCCTTGTATAGATAGAAATTTGAAAAGTTATCAACAAAAAATAAGTTAAATGCCCTGTCCTAATGTATGGCTCAAAAGGAATAAAAAACATCCTACTTGGGTCATCATGAAATTTGGGAGCATCAACTAATTCATCTATTTATTTCTTTTATTGGTTCTTATTGATATCCCCTTCTTCTTTAGTCTGAGTTATGATGGAATGAAGTTCTATCGTAATATTATCATGGCGCTAGTAATCTTTCAGTTACTGATATGTTTGCGAGTATAATTATTTCTTCAGTTCATGCTAGTGACTCTTCAATTAATGATCTAGAATCTTCACTAAAGGAAAAATATAACCAATTATGAACAATATCGTGGGACCGCTCAGATAACTCTAGCATTCCACTTTACATTGACATAAATGTTTGCAATTTCAATATGAGATGTTAGGTATCATTTTTTCTTTTAATATGCTTCTAGGGTTTTTATGTTTGATAAAATGTGATATTCCATTGGTTTTTATTCATTACAAGATTTTCATTGACTCGTTATTGATATCTTGACTGTGTATTGAGAAGGGGGGCCACATCCTGGAGGGCTAGTTGTTCCCACGTAGGTTTTTTCTTGATTATATCCTGTACTCTCAGTCGTTGAGTTTCTTAAAATTTCAGATGTGAGTTCTATTTCGTCTATAAATACTAAACCATTACATCCACCCGGGATTAATCCTGGGGATATGGAACCAATTATATTAGTAGCTTGAACCAAACCTGAAATATTATACGATGGCTCCATAAGTTGAACTAGTGTATCCCTAAGATTAACAAGCGTAAATGGCGTTCTGCTGCCGGCCTTATCTAATCCCAAAATTTTGACTTTTAGAGAATCATTTTCATTGTTTAGCGAAAAAGGACCAATCCTCAAATTTGATGTTATGTTCGAGCCATCTCCTCTAGGCCCGAAATATTTAGTGGCGGTTAGTGGATCATCATCATTCTTTTGTCCGCTTATTCCGGCATATAGGATATCAGAGGTAGGTGAGCGAGCTTCATTTACCAATATATTTTTCATGGTAACAAATATTGATAATGGTGCATGAAGTACAGGATCGTACTTTGTTAATGTATTAATAGGATAAGAATTATTGGATGTGTCACTCAAGGCAGTTTTTGTTAATGTAATATTATTATTCGAATTGACTGTGATATTAAAATCAACATTTCCTGCATCTGTACTATTTGACAATGGATAATCTATCCATTTACCTGATAATTCGGTATTATTATTTTCCAATAAACCACTAAAAATGTTCGCGATAGTAACAGCATCATCGCTGGTAGTCGCTTCAGTACCAATCAACCAAACTGTATCATTTGCTTGCTTGATATTATAAATCGTGCCTTTGTCTGATAAATAAATGCCACTTATATCAACACTGTCGACTGTAAATGATGATTGTGCATTTGCTACAAGAGTCATACTTAAACTTGAAAATAAAATAAGCATGGTATAACAAACAATAGCTTTTTGCATATACTATGAATTTATTTGATCTTCTTTAATGTTTGGATTCACTTGTATGTATAATACAAAATATGGTAGAACCTAGGATCTTCACATTACATTCAAGAATTTAATATTATATGTCTTGGACATAACTATATTTAAACCCAAGGTGAATTATATAATCAAACTTATAATTTGTTACAAATTTGAACTGCTTTGTATACCATAACCAAATTTCGCAATAAAATTACAGAAGATTATTATGAATATTTTAACTAGAAGTAAATTTGCAAAATATATTCAAAAATTATTATATCCTATATTATTCCTAAAGAAATCAAGAAAAAAATGTTAAAGTCAATTGACACAAAATTATCTGCAGTATTAGTTGTAGCAGTATTTGCGGTAATGATGATCTTTGGTCCAACATCATCTAATTTTCAAAAAGCGTTTGCGCACTACGGAGTCGATATTGATCAATGCAAGGACGATGAAGACTATTATGATGATCATGAAAATGCCTGTGACAAAAATCTACAAGCACACTATGGTGAGGACTATAACGGTGACTTTGGTTCAAAAAATATTAACAGCAACAACAACGATGATGACGATGACGATGACGGCAACAGATCTAACCAAGGTATAGGTCAATCTCAATCTTCACGTCAAAACTCTCAATGTGTCTCAGGTGGCGATACTAATGACTCTTGCAACAACTTAAGTTTCCAAAATCAAGAGAATTCAGGTAACAATGCAGCAGGTCAACAAGGCGGTGGAGATGATGACGATGACGATGACGATGACGGCAACAGATCTAACCAAGGTATAGGTCAATCTCAATCTTCACGTCAAAACTCTCAATGTGTCTCAGGTGGCGATACTAATGACTCTTGCAACAACTTAAGTTTCCAAAATCAAGAGAATTCAGGTAACAATGCAGCAGGTCAACAAGGCGGTGGAGATGATGACGATGACGGCAACAGATCTAACCAAGGTATAGGTCAATCTCAATCTTCACGTCAAAACTCTCAATGTGTAGCTGGAGGTAGTTTAGGTAATTCTTGCAACAACTTAAGTTTCCAAAATCAAGAGAATTCAGGTAACAATGCAGCAGGTCAACAAGGCGGTGGAGATGATGACGATGACGGCAACGGCAACAGATCTAACCAAGGTATAGGTCAAAATCAAGATAGTAAACAGAATGCACAATGTGTATCTGGTGAAGATGCAATAGTATCTTGTGACAATGTTAGTTTCCAAAATCAGGTAAATAGTGGAAACAACGCATTAGCACAGGATTAAACATTTATTTTTTTATCAATTAACTATGTGTTTGCTTAATTCGAATTTGTAAATATATTCTTTAAACCAATTTTAATAAACATTTAGTAATTTAGCCTGTACCACTACTCAGTATTATTAAGGTGGGTATGGATATTCATAAAGACAAATTAGAGATAGTGGTTTATAGCCCAATTTGAAATAGATTCTCATGCATATGATAAAACTTAATCAATAGCTATCTAAATCTTAATGAATTTTTCATTTGCTGAATTTGAGGAATCAGTTCTTGAGCTGTTGATTGTGGACTCATAAATATGAAATGATATAGAATTACATTCTTAATTGTAAAAATATCCATATCAAATGTTCCCAAGTTCTGGGTCAAAAAAATTAATTCTCTGGAGGGGTTTCTTCCTATCTCTGTACAGTTATTTATAACTAAAGTCACATTCAATCCTGCATAAATTGAAGCCGGATCACCAAAAGAGTTAATTCTTTCTTTCACAAGCCTATCTAAAAACTCGGATGAATTCTGATTGTTGCTTTTTAAGGATGTACTGATATTGCTTACGGAAATGCTAAAAATTATTGTTGATACAATGCAATCAGAGGTTCGCCATTTGGCCTAAAAACTACCTCTGTAGATTCACCGTAGTATGGAAAAGTCGAATTTTATGGTGCTATCTTCCAGTTAGAAAGTAATTTATCTCAAAATTTTTCCTGTATCTGTATAGAGCTTGGTGACATTATCTAAAGTCAAAGCAGAAGAAAATGTTGGAACTAGATATGTTAGAAAGGAAATAAAAAAGCTCAAAAACAATGTGATCTAGTGATAATGTATTATTTGATTTCCATAAGTCTATTGATCTGGTTAATTATTTAGTGTTAGTGGTATAATGATCATGCGTAAATTTGAATATGTCTAATACATTGTGTATGGCATAAAAAAATTACACTTCGATCTTTGGGATGATTGTTTTTATGATATATACAATTATTTTTCAAATGAGATTAAAACCGAGAAAAATCCGTACTAAAACTGACTTGCTGAGCTTTTAAAAATCTAGTGACCGATATCATTTCTATAACGTTTATAAAGTGCTACCATAAACATAAAGTTTTATCTGGATGTCTTAGTGCATGTATGATACTATATTGGATATAGTATCATGACTTTAATCGCATTATTACACAACATTCACTAACCATTTCTTTACCTTCATTGTGATTACATTTATTTGTTTTATTTAGTACCTGCGATGGAGTAGAACTCTGTAGCATTCGTTGTGTGTTCTAACATTTATTCTAGTTAAAGGACAATTTGATATTCAAACTTTGTGTTTGCATGTATAGGTTATGATAAATCATATAAAATCAATAGTATGACAAGCGTCAAGAGTTATGATAATCAAAAGTTATCCGACCTCGAAAAAAATTATCAATGAATTTCTTAAAAAGGAAGATGTAAAACGGTTAGTTAACATCAAGTTTACCGCTATTAGTAAAAATGACGATGACAAATATGAGGCTTTAATTATTTATGAAGTAGAAGAAATAAAGAATAATAAATTTGAAGAGGATCTTCAAATATAGGAATAATTTGATTTGAGTTTTAAATTGTGTACTAATTGGAGATGAAACAATTCCGCCCAAAAACCTGATTTGTATTAGGAACATCTTGACAGGCTTTGTATAATTTAACTTTGACATTGGTCATGCTCAAAAGAGCTTTTATCGAAAGGCTATATTCTCTTGCGAAATTTTAGTTTTATCCCATAAAAACAATGATATCTAGTTAACATCTTATTTAACAAATGATTTTTGCTTCTGCCCTGTCGTGCCTTACCATTTTCCACTTCTGCTTAATCGTGGTTATAGATTAAGATATGGATCTATCCTCTTAGACAATTTGATAGCATTATTTTGAACTGGATTCATGAGCGGTTTTACAATAAGGTGTTGAAGCTTCAAAATTATACAAATAATGATTGTACATATAATTGACTTGCTAATTGTTATTATGTCTTTACCAAGAATCTGAAAAATTCTATGAATGAACGGCGCTGTTACCTTAAGCGTTGATCATCTCCTTATTATGATAGTTGACAAAAAGATTCAGCCAGTTTCGTACATGCTTTAACTTACAATTGTTCATTTTACATGGAAAGTAATCATCGAAACTTTCTGTTCTGTCCTT
>NZ_VUYS01000038.1 GCF_008389435.1 Candidatus Nitrosocosmicus agrestis
AAACACAAGCAAAGGATCTCCCAATCAAAGATTGCTGCAGCAGCCAATATCAATATCATGACTTTGAGAAAGAGGCTATCTGAAACTAGAACCATTCTTATGAACACGCAGTTCTTGAATTAACAAATACCATATACAACTCTTGTTACGTCTTGAGGAAAGACTAAAGTAGTATGCAGTATTACTTTACTATATGACTCTAAGAATAAAATGTCAGCAATGTGATTTTAACCATATTTCAAATATCTACCGAAGGGGTGTTCATACTTTTCAAAAGAATTTTTCAAATCTAGAAAGCTGTCCTAGTTGCGGACATGTATCTAAATGTGTTGAATCAGACTATATTTTATAATTTATCTTAGTACAAGACATTCCATAGACTAAGTAAGGAATAATAAAATAATCTTCATGGGATAAATAAGATAATGTAAATGAAATTTTAGGAATCTCAAGTTATCTATCTTTTTTCTAGCCTATAATTTTTGCAATATCTTTTATAATATGCCTTGTCATCTGGCATGTAGTAACATTTTCTAATATCATTAGAAAGGCAAGAAAATTGCAAACGATAGCTATCCTCATCCAAACCCATTCTTTTTATGTATAGAATTTCACTGAACACGATAGAATAAGATACGACAATTTCAATGTCTTGTTTCGGTCATAATTGTAGTGGTGTTTTTCTCCGTGTAAAATTTGCCTTACTCTATTTGGCTATATAGTATATTGAACATAAAACATTGGACAGAAGTCATTATGGACAAGTTACTAAAATCAGTATTAAAACGTCAGATGCCTTATCTTGTAGGAGGCACAATAACTGGGACAATAATGGCATACTACTTTGGATTTTTGTTTGCTATTATAGTAAACAGCATTATCTGGTTTGTCATCTCAACTCTTGTCAACAAATACTATTGGAAATATACCGGATTCAAAGAAGAAGTTCAACTTATTTCGAAGTATATTGGCCGAATAAAAAAGAAAAATTCTAACAGCTATTATGTAACTAAAGATAACCAACATGAAGAACGATATGACGTAGGCAAATCCTCATCTTCCAGCAATAAGAGGGACGAAAATAAGGAAACCGATATTTAGAAAGCCCATTATAATTCTAAAATACGGTTAATAATATTCTAATAAACTGCTGAAAATTCTCTTTTTCCAGTTCGGGATTAATTACGATGGCTTCTGTGAGATTAAATTTCGTATATTATATGGGCTCGTTGGTATATGAAACAAAGTTGACACAAATTAATAACCCAAATCCAAATAAAGAACAGAATATTTCATTTATAATATAGGTTAGCCTTCACTTTTTTTGCAATTTGATGTATGATTAATTACTAAAAGGCATCAAGAGTTATGTGGATCTTATCAATTACCACTATATACTCTACGTTGATCAATACAGTCTGTGCAAACTCCTCTGGCAGATCAATAGAAGTTGCATTGTCAGTTTGAGTATCATATGTTAAAGTATTAGTGTCTTTATAATATAATGGATTGGACAATTCTAATAATGCTATTTCTTTATCTATGTCTTGGCGTGTAGCAGCACCGCTATTATCTACAAAGACAAATGTAACATTAGGCTGGTCGGATGCAAAACTATCCCAGGTAATTTACCAGTTACCGATAAACTCTGAAGTATCGATTGTTTCTACTATCCTATACGACCTATCTGAAAATGATATTGTCTTATCTGCCATATTATTTAATTTAACAGAATACGTAGTGTCATTAATTTGAAAAAGCGAACCAGATTGTGCGGATTGAATAAATAGAAAACCAGGTTCTAAAACAGTTAAATTTTTTTCCAATAGAGCATAAACTTGTCCATATGATATTGAAAATAAAAATACGAATACGATAGTAAATAGGTAACTATGAGTCCTATATTGGTTATTTGTTACTCGCTGTTTTGACATAAACCTGTTATTCTTTGGGATGGCCCATAATTCAATACTTTTTATAGCGTATCTAATTTTATTATAATATTACATTCATTCTTATTGCGAATATAGACGACATTCATAGTTCTGTGACGAATATAGTAATTATCAACAAGTATATAGACCCAAATACTATGTGAGTTCGGTGGAAACTATGAGAATATCCACATAGGACGGGAAAAGACATCTCGTTGTTTGAATTTTAACAGAGTATGTAAATATATGAAATAAATCTATAATACATTATTACCATTTAATAAAATACACCTTTTTTAATATGAGCAATTCTGAAAAATCTATTTTAGACATTTACACTCTAGCTTATATAGATATAAAAGGTAGATATTATGGATTGATGATATTTGATATGTTTACTTTATAGATTTATATGAATTCAATGTTTTACAACATATACAAATATCTGATAATTATGGACACCAATCTTTTTACTTGAATTTATCTGTTAAATGCAAAGGTCAATTAGATTCTTACAATGGAAAAACTGGCATATCATAACCTTTTCAGCAATGTCAAATCAGATTACATCACACATACAATCATGGAGAATAAAAAATTAGGTGGTAGGAAGAAAACGAATACAGGTTTTGTCAAACTATTTAATGGTAACTTGGATGGTTGGAAAATGATTGGAAATGGCAGCTTTGTAATAATATTCGAAGACATAGATGACCAAAAACAACACTCCTTGCTCATGACACAAGGAGGAATGTGGTTACTGTGGTATTATAAGAAAAAATTCAAAGACTTTATTTTAAGGCTGGAATGGAAGGTTTCTCACATAGAAGATAACTATGGAATATTTGTAAGATTCTCAGATCCTCAAGGGGATCCCTGGAATGCAGTCTATAGTGGATATGAGATACAGATTGACGATCTGGCCTTGCCCAATAAAGAATTAGTTCACAAGACTGGTGCCATCTATGGTTTTATGGGCCCTTCTAAAGTTGCATCAAAACCTGAAGGATACTGGAATAATCTTTATGTTTCTGTAAAAGGTCAAACGTATTCGGTTATCATAAATGATGAAAAAGTGATAGCCGGTTTTCAGGGAAATCGAAGCAAGAAAGGATATATAGGATTGCAAAATCATGATGACAGATCTACGGTTTATTTTAAAAATATCTTTATAAAAGAAATATAATTCGTTATAAATGCGGAAAATATCTACTTTTCAAACCAATTTTTAGCTCGCTGTTGTCCCGCAAAAAGGAGGTAGAGGAAATTGAGTTCCGTATAATATGCAAGTTCGATGGAAATTATGTGAAAAATCGCAGGGATTTATAAAATAAAATATTGTATTAGGACTATTCAGAAAAATTAGAAGTGGCTATGGGTCACAGATTACAGCACCCTTAGAACAGATTACAGCACCCTTAGAACAGATTACAGGAAGTTTTGAGATAGAAAAATAACTTAAATCATTTATAGTAATCAAACTCAATATAGAAAATGGTTACCCAACTCAATTCGGCAAAGAGAGGAATTGCAACCGAAGAAATGAAACAGGTAGCAAAGGATGAGAAAGTAGATGTTAATTTTATTGTAAAACACATTGCAAACGGTTCTATCATAATTCCAAAAAATACAGCGAGAAAACAGCATATCAAACCAAGAGGTATAGGAAAGGGTCTAAAAACAAAGGTTAATGTAAATATTGGTACTTCCACATTATATCAAAATATTGAAGAGGAAATTTCAAAGGCAAAGGTTGCAGTGAAATATGGTGCAGATACAATGATGGATCTTTCTGATGGTGGTGACCTTGATAATATAAGAAAAAGACTCCTTGATGCTGCGTCTACTGTTACTTTTGGTTCTGTACCTATATATCAGGCATATGGATATGGTGTTGAGAAATACAAAAATCCTCTCAATATAACAGAAGATGATTTTCTCAACGCTTTTGAGAAACATGCAAAAGATGGAGTTGATTATACAACAATTCATTCTGGAATAACACTCGAATTAGCAAAAAGGATTATGAATGTTAAAAGACATGGTGGCATCGTATCGAAAGGTGGAACCATAACTGCTGCATGGATGTTAAAATACAATAAAGAAAATCCATACTATGAACATTTTGATTATCTTTGTGAAATGGCTAAGAAGTATGATGTAACGTTTAGTCTTGGCGATGCATTAAGACCTGGTTCTATACTCGATTCCCATGATGAATTACAGGTTTCAGAAATGATAAATGTATCCAGATTGGCCAAAGTTGCGTTTGAGAATGATATTCAAGTGATGGTTGAAGGCCCGGGACATGTTCCATTAAACGAAGTAGCAACGAACGTAAGATTATCTAAATCTTTGATTGGAGACATACCTTACTATGTGCTTGGACCGTTAGTTACAGATATAGCCTCTGGATATGACCACATTGCAAGTGCGATTGGTGCGGCCATATCAGCCTCGGAAGGTGTTGATTTATTGTGTTATTTAACGCCTGCAGAGCATTTGGGACTTCCCAATGAGGATGAAGTAAAAGAAGGATTGATTGCTTATAGAATAGCTGCACATGCAGGAGATTTGGTAAAGATTAAAGAAAGAGCAATAAAATGGGACAGTGAGATGACTGAAGCAAGAAGAACATTGAATTGGGAAAAGCAATTGTCTCTGTCTATAGACCCTGAGAAGGCTAAAGATATTCACTATCGTAATACGGGCCAACATCCTGGCAACAACGTTCCATGCACTATGTGCGGTGGGGCCTGTGTATATTTGATGTTACCACAACAAAGGAAATATAGCAAACTAGAAGAGGATTCACAAAATACAAATTTGTAATGAATCAAATCATCAAACAATTAAATGATTTTTTTGATTATTCCTCAACGCATAGGTCATCGTTTCTATAAATAGGCATCACGGATTAAGCGTAGGAAGATGGTTTCTATTATTCATACCTCATTTTTCCATCTATAAATCGATTTAGTGTCCGCCATAGTAACATAAGTTCAGGGAAACAACAAAGAAATAATATGAATAATAATCCAGTTATTAGTTTTGATTATTAATCCTGTTTAATACATCCTGATAGTCTGTTAAAGGTACAATCTTTACAGTATTAAACGATGATATTTCAGATTCAATGCATAGTTGTTCTATATCATGGGCACTGTTAGCTTTGACTAGGATAAACC
>NZ_VUYS01000026.1 GCF_008389435.1 Candidatus Nitrosocosmicus agrestis
AAGGATAGGCCTGAAAAGTACAAATGCAACCCATAGTAAACATACTTTGAAGGTGTTTTATTTCTGGTAAACATAAAGGAGATAAAGCATCTTCAATCTATAAGAATTCCTTAAATGAACAGAGCCAAAATTTATAATAAATTTTATTATTTCTTTTTGACATATCCATTATATGGTTATTATTAAGTAAAATATTAAACAGAATTTTTCCTAGTACTTGTTTAACTCAAACTAACTCCACGACATTGATTCATTTTGGGTTTGATTTCCATTTTAATAAAATTTTTATTTGTGTATTTTATAGAATGATTTACACATGAACACAAAAACAGTTTTAGCATGTATAGCTGTTGTGATCGCATTTGCATTGATAGTAGCCCCATTGGCTATTTCTGAAGAAGCATTGGCAAAGAACAAAGCCTCACAGAAAATCATCCAAAAACAATCAAACAAACAAAGCAGCTCATCTGTAAGTGGTGGCTCAAACTTCTTATCCGGAAACAACATTAACTTCCAATCTCAACACAACCACGGTCACAACGTCCTCGGACAAAGCGACTAATTTTCTTTTTTTTGTTGACTTAAATTTCAATAACTTTAATAAACAACTTTATTTTGAGAAATAATCCTAGTTTAAACCAACCTCTATCGTTTAAGTAATTACAAAGATTTAAAATAGTTACCAGTAGTTGTAACTCTGATTATCGATGGTTGAATGATTTTTCAGCCGTTTCTTTTTATGTTTACCTAGGAATATATCCTCTGAACTTTTCTTTATTCCGGTCTTTAACATACAATATGATTCCTACTATGAGAGCAATAATACCTGCGACAAACAAAATAACCCCTAATACCAAACCCCCAAATATTGTTAAATCAATTTCTCCGTTTTCATTTAAGAACGGAAGATTACCAAAGAAGAGATAAACATTAGCTGTTTTTTTGGGGTCCAGATTTGTGATCAAGAGTTTGTAGTCTCCTATTCTGTCTGGAGTAATAGTTGTAAAGTATGTATTTTGAAAAGTCGAGTTAGATAAAATATTCCCAGCTGGATCAATCACTACCTCCATTAAAGGAATTTGTTCATTATTCGTAGCATCTATAGTGACAGATAATAATTTGCTTGTAGAATTAACGGCTATACTTGCATTGGAAGACTGTAAAGGTTCAATGTTAACCTGAGATGTTGATAAACTTGGGTTGTTTTGCACGAAAATCCCACTAAATGAAACTCCCCATGTGAAAAAGATGATTATTGAGGACAAAAATAACAATCCACTAATTATTAGAACCTTTATTCCTCTTGGCATTCTTGCAATAAAAAGAGACATTACTCAAGTATAATATGTTTATTATTATGATTGTGCGAACTAAATACGAACAAGAATTAACGAAATATATTTTCTGTAACCAGTTCAACAATTTTTGGAACTTTATTTGGATATTGAACAACAAAATGTAAGGACATGAGTAAGTTAACTGCAGAATTAAGTATAACTTTTGACTTTTCCGTCGTACTAGGATCAGCATATATAAACTATCATATAAATTAACAAATACAACAATCGTTTCTAGTTAACGATTTGTGATTGTAGGGGTTTGGAGGCAACGTCCATAGTCTGCCTCCAAATTTCTGCAAATTTGACTTGGATGGCAGATCTCATTGGTAAAAATGCATTAATTTTGTCTTTACTTTTTGTAATTTTCATTCATTATTCTTCTTTAAGATCCTTTCTTTGTTAGGCTTAATTTTATGACAATCACTAATATTTGTAAATCCGAAATTATTATAATCTCACAGTCTTTCTTTAATAGTACAAGAGAATGCTGTACGAAATAATAAATCAAAAAAGTGCGATCACATGTTTGCAAAGTTTTGTATTTGTTAATAGTTCAGAATTCTTTATTAGACTTGAAAGTGATTATACATTTGCATCCTATTATGCCAGAATTACAAAGAGAGGGACTAAATGGTATGAACCTAAGTAAAAAGAAGTTTGATTTTAAATCTACCTATGAATTTATTCTTGGTTTAGATGAAAAAATCCGTTTTGTCGGCATAATTAATGATTTAGGTAGACTAGTGTATGGTGGAATGAGACCCGGAGTGATTTCGTTAGAAAACGAGACTGAATCGGTCAAAATGTACATGGAATTTGCCTTGATTTCAAAACTGCATACGGATTTTGACTCAAAATTAGGAGAAGTGCTTTATTCAATGACCGTGAGAAAAAAAATCAAAATGCTTTCTTTTCCAGTTTTGGATCACCTTATTCGGTTATCACTTGAGACAGACGCCGATCATGAAAGAATAATTGCAAACATACTAGCTTATCTTAAAAAAATTCAAGAATAATATAATTTAGACATTCATTTTCTTTTGATAACTTTGGATTATTTGCTCAATGGCTTTTATTTCTTGAAAACAAATTTCTCTAAACTCTGGATAAATTCCCATCTTTTTTAACTCTTTTAACCATTCTTCCATTTTTTCAAAACTCGAAACAAAATCCGCTAATTGCCTTGCAAACTGCTGGTAATTATCCATATCATCCAAATGCGAAAAATAATTGAGTATATAGAGTTGAAATTCAAGCCTATAAAGGCGAATTTCAGCAAAAAATCTTCTAAAGGTTATCATCCTTTGTTCGGACGATTGAGAGCAAATAGTCGACAAGTCCGGAGGGGTACATACGTGCATATCTATATACTTTAAATTTAATGAACAAAAAATTAAGTCTTTCATGTACTGGGTGGGGAAGGAAGGGGTGATAAAAATAAACACCCTGTCTATTTATTAGAAGCAGAACTTGATACCTTGCTATTTTTTCTAGGTTTGTTTGACTTTAAAGATACTGCAAGTTTGAATACAATGTATCCCAACAACCCTCCAGCAACTGATAATGGAATGACAATGACAAAAAAATCATTAATGATTTGCTCATAAACACTCAGCACTACATTTTGGTATATCAGATATCCATAAAATTCCTCATTGTAAATATACACATTTAGTGGGAACGACAGTGTAAAACTAAGCACCGGGATAACCAGCACTATTAACAATTTGTACAGTTTGGAGTAAATATTTGACTCCAATATCTTTTCTGGCATCTTACCTTTTAGAATCAATTTTGATTGAATCGCTGTGATGATATAAAGCACTAAGAATGGTATCAAATTTAGTAGATACAGTCCTGACACTGAAATCAAATGAGGATTAGATGTAATTTGGGTAAATAATGTCATTCCCACAAAAGCAATGCCCACAAGGGGGATTGCCTGACGGAAGAAATGGTACTTTGTGTATATAAACTGAAAATAAAATGAAATCAAAAAGGGAAAACCAATTCCGTATACCAATAGACCGACCATAGATGGGGGATTAAAGTTGTAATTCTTTGTTTCTGAAAACGGTAACGAGAAAAAATAAAGAAAACCTGAAAAAATCATCAAAAGGATAAACAAATTAAGAGTTAACTGGGCGGTCAATAAGTACTTGTTTGATCCTTGAATCGATGACAAAAAAATAAAAAAAAGATGTTTTCCTTTGCCTTCTTGGTTATCGTTCTTTGAAAAGAAAGACGGATGGTTTGAATTATTTTTTGATTTTGTTTTTGATGTTGTTTTTGTTTTTGTTTTTGTTGCTACGTTACTGCTACAGTCATTTTCAAAAATATTTGGATCTGCTAGATTCAGCTTTCGATTGACTTTCATTAAATTTCCTATGGCTACAAGCAGCCAGCCGGTCAGCAAAGATAGGTGCGGTGGACTCAACAACCCGTCCAACCCAAATCTTAGATGCCATGAAAAGTCAAAAGGCCCGGCCAATATAATCAAAGTTATCCCAACAAATACAATCTTGTTGGCCCTTTTCGATATCTCAATTTGCCTTGTGCTGAATTTAATACTTAAAGAAAATGCAACGATAACCAGTAAAATCCCTGAGTAGACCATAGCATGAGGATACGAAAAAAAACTTTCAGGTTTACTAAGGATATGATAAGTTATATCCCAGCTTCCTCCAGCGAAGGAAACAATAAGTCCAGCTATCATAAGGAGGTTTTGATACAAAATTACAAAATTCTTGACTTTTTGGAAGCGACGATGATGATGAATGTTATGATTGTGGTTATGATTACCGTGATCAAATTGATTTTGTTTCAAATATCTTCCTCCCTCTCTTCCTCTCTACTTTTCACCCATCAAAAATTAACTTACTATCAGGCTACCAACAAAAAAAAGAGCAACTAATAATCGCTTGATTTGTCTAGCGTTTTAATAACGTTACCTAGTCCTAAATCAACAATGTAATTACCTAGACGTGGCCCTTTATCAGCATTAATAAGTATCCTATAAAATAACTTGAATATTTCTTTCGGCTTAAATCCATTACTTTTTGCGTAATTAAAAATAATGCTTTGTACTTCCTGCGCTAGCGCCTCGTTGTCAGACCCTTTTGTCGCATCAGTAGACAAACCGGGTTTGGAAAGCCTGGATTCCAAATTTTTTAGGTCAGTGCTTATACTTTTGAGAATACTTTTTTGCTCTGCCGTTAATTCCCACCTGTTTGAATCTTTGTCATTTTCCACCCCAACTTCTCCTCCTTTCACTCCTCCAGCAGCATTGTCCATATCAACATCGTCATTCACCCAATTTATAGCAAGATTGATTTTTCTTTGCAAGATGGGATCTTTAAAGTCAGAATCTCTAATCATTCCGTATTTTTTTAGCCTTTCAAGAACTTGAAGCATTACATTGCTGTCGATATTTTGATTCTTAAACAAACCTGCTTGTTCTATCAGTATTCTATATGGTATATGCACAGAGCACAAAATTTGGGGTGGTTTTAAATGATTAATATACTCGTAAATCCCAGTTAACTTTATCCTTTTACTTTCGTTTTGTTCTTTAACCTTGCCAAAATAAATATCTTCATACAGATCATATTCATCCATAAGGTGTGGAATGTCATCCATTCCAACATGTCTCGTGCCTGATATACGTTTATACAGTAACAGTAGTAATGATTCTGGTGTTCCGTATTTTAACCACATCTGGGGGGTTAAAACATTGCCAGAAGATTTGCTTATCTTTTTTCCACCTTTGTCTAAAAACATTTCATATTTTGCGTGGACGGGGTGATTGTATTTTAAAATCTCTTCAGATACCCAGTCGTTTATTCTAACCGAATCCATAATGTCTTTACCGAATGCCTCAAAACGAATATCAAATGCTTGCCACCTCGCAGCAAATTCAACCTTCCATGCAAGCTTTCCACTTCCTTTGCTCAGTCTTAATTCCCCAATATGGCCGCAACCCTCAATTTGCTTCTTTCCGATTATATTACCACTACACTTGTAGGAAATTTTTTGCTCTGAGGGATAATATTCCAACGCATTGGCCACGTAGAGTCTATTACAATTTTCACAGAGTGGAAAATAAGGTAAATATTTTGTGTATTTTTGTTGACCAGTGGATTCGGAGATTTTGTTTCCAATTTTTTGGCTATTTGTTAAGATTTTGTGGGTTTGGTCAGTTAAAATACCGCTTTTGTAGGTTTGTGTACCACTTCGAAACTCGTATTTAATTCCGGATGCATTCAATCCTTCCAAAAGTAACCCACTCATGTGGTCACCATAGGAATTATGACAATCACCAAAAGGATCTGGAATCGAAGAAACCGGCTTACATATATGGTCGTGTAACCAATCAGGTAGCCCAATAGGAACCTTTCTTAATCCATCAAAGTCATCTGAAAAAGCGATTAAACGTGAATTGTAACCCAAATTTTGCAGAGCCATTGAAATTCCATACGCTCTCACTGCATCACCCAAACTACCAATATGAGGAATTCCTGATGCACCCAAACCACTTTCTACGTTTATAATAACAGTTGGCCTTTGAAGTTCAATTTCTCTGTCAATAATGGTTTTTGCAATCTTGTCTATCCAAGTTCCTTTGCCGATAGTATTTTCTGCGGTCTGGCTCATTTGAATTATAATGTTTTAGTTACATAAGGACCATTATTAGTATATCCAAATTTCCTGTAATAGTCGCGTGTGCCTATAGCGCTGATAACCGAAAGCGTCTTTAAATTGAATTCGTCTTTACATATTTTTTCTGCTTCTGCAAGAAGGGATTTTCCCAGCCCCTTGTGCTGTACCGCAAGCTTAGCGAGGTTATCGATGCTTTCTTTCTTAAAAATGTCCAAACTTATTGTGTTAAAGTAACTGTCTTTTTCTTCTGTTGTGCTTGGCGGCATAGTTTGATTTATTTTTTTATTTGGTCGAGAGATTGACTCAACCAAACCATAAACATGCAACTCCCTGACTATCGCCGATACATAATTGTTAGAGGGTTTGGTGGATTCATCAATAAAGCGGTCTTTATTAAAGTAGGGAGTTGCACCTGATTTTGTTGTTGTTGCTGGTTTTGTAGATATAGGGGAATCTCCTTGCAATTCTTTTCTTAAGGGATTTGTCATAATTCTTAGTCTGAGAAATCCAAGCAAGAGATTGCCGTTGTCCATTTCATATGAAAGAAAGATTTCTTTACCGCCAGAAGCAAAATAATCTGTTCGCGTTAACGTAGGTTCCATATCCAATATTTTTTCGGATTGATTCAAAAGTCCCACCTCCCTGCATCGGATACACTTGCACTTTATTCCTTGGCTTTTAAGTTCATCCAAAACGAGTTGTCTTACGTTACCTATTTTGGGTCCGGCTACAATATCTTCAGGTTCTATTTCCCTTTGGATTCTCATTATTCGAACCCACGGCGGTATTTTCTTTTTTACTTCCACCAAAAGTTTTACCAAGTCATTTGTTTGATAGCTATCATATTTTCCCCTTTGATGAAGCTCAAACAATCCAGTATTAGGGACAACCAGTGTTGGGTAAATCTTTAACATGTCTGGCTTTAGTCGATCGTCTGTAAACAAGGTAACAGCATCTTTTAGGTCCTGTGAAAAATCTGACCCGGGCAAACCGGGCATCATATGCGCTCCTATTTTAAATCCACAATTTCTAGATACATAAAATGCTTCGTAAACATCCTCCAAAGAATGACCACGATTGACCAATCTAAAAACTTGATCACTTAAAGATTGAACTCCTAGCTCTATCCTAGTAGTTCCTAAATCTAACATCATATTAACATGACTTAATTTACAGTAATCCGGTTTAGTTTCCACCGTTAATCCAACACATCTAACAGATGCAGATTGATTTTCCAGTTGCGCGTTAATCAGAGACTCCAAATTGGGAGCAGGATGATTAGCTGATAAGGCTATCGATGATGAGGATGAGGATGAGGATGAGGATGAGAACGCTGTTACCGTTTGCGATGATGATGGTGGTGATAAATGTGATGTCGACTTGTTTAATACAGTTTGCTGTGATGGGTTATTCTCTTTGACCAGTTCTTTCAAGGATTCTGAAAATAACAGTACAGATTCGTTATTGATTTTGAATGAATTTAATGCTCTATAAAGTTTTTCAGCAAAATAAATTTGATATTCTTTAGGATAATATGGAAACGTTCCGCCAACTACGACCAATTCCACTTTACTCACTTCATGTCCCCTATCAGCCAATTGCCTTACTTTGGTAAGTACCTGTTCATATGGATCGTAGTTTAGCTGCTGGGCAATAATGGTAGAGGGTTCTGTCCCTATATAACTAAGTGGTGTGTTATAGTCCTTTCCACCTGGACAGTATATGCACCTGCCATGGGGGCAATCATAAGGCATTGGCATAACCGTTACAACTGCAACTCCTGACTGCGTTTTCACTGGTTTTATTCGCAAGAGTTTTTTGTAGTAGCTATCATTCGGAATAAACCTTAAAATTTCACTATATTTTGGGGTGCTATCTAATCTATATTCTGCACATTTAGTTTTAATTAACTTGTTAATTTGGGCAATCGATAACCTGGTCAATTTATCATTACCATCATGACTTAGAATTGAATTGGCAATATCTAGACAAATTGTGTCTCGAATACTTTGAGAATTATTGTTTATCATCGATTAAACCCATATTTTTAAAGACGAGGCGTGTCTCTTGTACCAGTACAAATAGACCAAAATAATCTTTTCTGCACAACCTGATAACGGTACCCAAAAAAGCTAAAGGATAGAATGTATGTAAAAAACTATAAATAATTTTCTTATTCTTGTTGACAAAATTATAAAAAAATACAGTTAATTTTTTTTGAAAAAGAGAATTATTAGTTTGTTTAGAAAAAAAGGAATATTTTTCTTATAGTGGATATAATAGAAGGCAAATAATCAACTTCAATGAAAAAATAAAGTTGGTTATTACTATGGCTTTGAAAAACTTACAATTTCACCAAGGTGCTGCTGCTTTTGCTGCTTTTTCTTCCTCTTGCTAATTCTCTTTCTATTCTATGTACTATTTCTCTCCCCATTTCTCTTTTTCTTCCCTTTTCTATTTCTTTGTCTTTTTCATCGGCCAAAACCTTTAGATAAGTCGCTCCACTTCCGTTACCTTTAATATGACCAATTTTTGTCGATTCAACTCCCTCATTTGCCAAGGCGGTTATAATGTGATCACTTTCTTTTTTTGGAGCAACAACGCAAAATCCTATTCCCATATTAAAGGTTCTGTACATTTCCTCAACGTCCATGACCCCATCTATCTGTAGCTGCTTGAAAATACCTTTAATTTGTGGTAAACTGTCCAAAATAAAGTCAACTTTTTGATTAAGTCTACCCAGTTTTGTAAATGCACCTCCGGTTATGTGTGCTAAGCCGTGAATTTTTCTTCCAAATGATTCTATTACATTTAAAACGGGTTTGGTATAAATTGCTGTAGGTTTTAAAAGTTCCTTTCCCACAGTTGATTTTAAAAACTCTGGTTTTTCATCTATTTTGTACTTGTCAAGCAAAATTTTTCGAGCCAATGTATAACCATTTGAATGAAGGCCAGAACTTTTTAACCCGATAATTACATCCTCGTTTCGTATCGAGTCACCAAGCATTAATCTGTTTCTTTGCTGTACTCCAAGACACATTCCTGCCAAATCAAAATTGTATTTTTCCCTAAATCCTGTGATAATATCTGGAAGGATGGCCGTTTCTCCGCCCACTATTGCCATGTTTGATAGCCGCGCCCCCTTGACTAGACCCTTTGTCAAATCATTTAACAGCGTATCGTTGGTCTCTTGCAAGGCAACATATGAAAGGTAACCAACTGGAGTTGCACCAACACATATAGTATCATTGACATTCATTGCTACACAATCAATACCGATGGTATCATACTTGTTCATCATTTGAGCAATCAGAATTTTTGATCCCACCCCGTCAGTGTGCATCGAAAAAAGTAAATCTCCAAACCGGATTATTCCGGCATAATGCCCAAATCCTGTTACTACGTTTCCTTTTCTTGGTAAGACATGTGTACTGGCAATTGACTTGCCCATCAAATATTGTAAAGATTTTATTTTTTTTACATCAATTCCTACATCACTATACTTTAGTTTCTTTTTTTTAGGTGATTCATCCAAGAGGCTATCTAGTAAAGTTCTCCAGGCATTTATAAATTTAGATCTGGATGTGTTATAATAGTTACCAGTTTACGTAACTGTTTTTTAGCTAGGCTGAAACTTTCTCTTAATTAAATCAATATATTCACAACCCATGGGACCGCAGTACCTTCCTACGTATACGGCCTTTGGTCTATACAAGGCTGGCTTTGGAGCCGCTTCTGCGAATTTTTCTTCAATTATATGGGCATTCCAACCGGCTATACGGGAAATGGCAAAGATTGGAGTATTAAGATCCATTGGTATTCCTAAACTATAGTAAAGTGAGGCACTATAAAGGTCTACATTTGGATATATGTGCATCTTACGCGTGTCCCACATTATTTTTTTAGTAACCAATTCAATTTTCTCTGTCATTTCAAACCACTTCGTATTTTTTTCTTTAGAAATGGCTCGAGAGAGGCTAGCAAGAACTTCTGACCGAGGATCGGTGGTTCGGTACACAGCATGTCCCATTCCCATTACTCTGCCCCCGCTTTGTATTCTTCTTTTTATCCAATCTTCAACCTTATCTATACTTCCCATATCCAGTAACATTTTCATTACCTGAATATTAGCTCCTCCATGAAGCTCGCCTGACAGCGCACCAACGGCTCCACCAATACTTGCATAAATACTGGCTCTCGTTGAAGCAATTTCTCTGGCAGCAAAGGTAGAAGCATTGAAACTGTGCTCCGCATGCAAGATAAGACTAATATCAAAAATTTTTGAAACCTCATGTTTTGGATTCTCCCCGTATAGCATGTACAAGAAATTATGCGCATGGGAATTATCACCAAGTGGGTTCACCGGCTCCTTGTTGTTTCGTATTCTATCCCAGGCTGCCACTAGGGTTGGAATTTTTGCAATTAAAGATACAGCACGCTCGATATTTGCCTCCTTGGATTCATCCGATCTATCAGTATCATAGTCAGCTAGTTCCAATACAGAGGACTGCAAAACATCCATTGGGTGTGCAGTCAATGGTCTATTTTTCATATTAAGGAAGACGGACTCTGGAACTGCTCTATATTTTATCAATTTATTGTTAAAATCGGTTAACTCTTTTTCTAATGGAAGGTCACCGAACAAAAGCAAATAGGCAGTCTCCTCATAGGTGGAATTGTTGGCCAGGTCAAGAATATCATATCCCCTGTAAATTAACTTACCATTTTCGCCGTCTATTGAGCAGATCTTTGTATCTGCTACTTCGATATTTCTCAAACCTATGTTACGCGTATCCAATAATGTAATTTTATTATCAAATATGAATATTAAAATAATTCTATTTACCACAAATCATCACCTATCAGGGTGTTGGCTTAAATAAAAAAATCCAATTGATGACAATCCAAACAAATTTAATTGAAAATTTACTATTTTTTTTAAATTATATGGAACTTGAAGCTGTTCGTAAATCAATTGTGAGTTTTATCAAAACAGAGGTCCACAATAGGGGAACCACTGGAGCCGTTATAGGTGTTTCCGGCGGAATTGACTCTGCAGTTATGGTAGCACTTGCAGCTGAAGCACTTGGAAACGAACACGTCTTTGGGCTAATTTTGCCCGACTCGGACATAACCCCTATTTCTGACGTTATAGACGCTACAAATCTTTGTATAAAATTAAATATTGAATTTCGGAAAATCTATATTAACGAGCCAAAGGCAGGTTTTCAAAAGATTTTAGATGAAACCGAAAACAGGTTACTTCAAGGAAATCTTGTAGCAAGGATCAGAATGTGCATTATGTATTATTATTCCGGCCTGTTAAAAAAATTGGTTTTAGGAACATCAAACAAAACCGAACTCGAACTGGGATATTTTACGAAATACGGCGATGGTGGAGCGGATTTGCTTCCACTTGGCGACCTTTATAAAACAAATGTATTTGAATTGGCTAGGCATCTAAACATACCTGAAAATATCACTAACAAAAAAAGCAGTGCCCGCCTTTGGCCAGGACAGGTGACAGAAGAAGAACTAGGTGTTTCATTTCCCTTACTAGACGGGATTCTTAAACGTATAAATGAGTTATATTGTGCTGTTGATTCCAAAAAAGTTTACGATTTAGATGAGAAGATTATTAAAGATTTAGCTGAGGATTTTCCTTCTATCGATTTGGATTCTATTAGAGGTGTTTACAAATTATCTCGGCTAAACCGTCATAAAGTAACACCACCTCCCGTGTGTAAGTTTTAGCAATACGGAAAAGGAAATGAGAGTTGGAGAGGAAGGTAGTTGGAGGGGAAGACAGTATTGTGAAATCACACTAAAGGAAACCTCTAATAATTCGGCTCTGTTCACTTAAGGAAATCTTATAGCTTGAAGATATCCCATCTCTTTTATGAACACGAGAAACAGAACACCTTCAGAATACATATGCTATGGTTTGTATTTGTATTTTTCAGGTCTGTCTCTTAGGAGAACTTCTGAAAGACTATCTTGTTTTATCAAGCGGAACCATGTATCGATTTGGAATTGGATTCAGGAATACCATCCCATAAAGATATCATCCAAACGAAAGAGAATTTCAGAATTCATTGTATAGATGAGACCCCATGTTGAAGGTCGGCTTAGAGTACATCTGTCTATGGATTGCTATCGAACCAAAAAAAAACAAACAGATCCTCGCACTAACTATCTCAAAGGAGAGAAACATGTTTGTTGCCGAACACTTTCTAGCAGGTATTGTTAGAGAGTATGGAAAGCATGTATCCAGTTTCTACAGATGGTGGTACATGGTATCCAATGGGTTGTAGGTTCCTTGGAATTGAACATCACATTCATTCCTCTGTGGAGAAAAGCTTGATAGAACGAACAATGCAATATATTAAGGATAGAACCGAATGCTTTGATGACTACTTTCCGTGTAGAATGAAGAATTGTAAGTTAAAGCATGTAAGCAACTGGTTAAATCTCTTTGTCGTCGATTATCATAACAAGGAGTTAAAACGCGTTAACTGAACAGAGCCAATAATTCTGATAGTTAAAAAACCATATCACTTTTAAATAGGTGAACAAATTTTCTTCTATTATGGTCCTTGGGAAAGAAATTAGATTAAATCGTATTCTGAAGAATGGAAAAATGCTGTGTATCCCTTTGGATCATGGGATTAGCAGTGGTCCTCTACCTGGCATTAAAAATATCTCTGAATTAATAAGAAAAACTCAAACTGCAGGTTTAACTTGCATCTTGCTTAATAAGGGTATAATCAAAACTTTACCCGAACCGCCTCAAATTGGAGTGATTGCTCATATGTCAGCTGCAACGTCACTAGGACCTGATCCGAATAACAAAATTCTGATGGGATCAGTCAAAGAAGCCATACGCTTGGGCGCTGATGCAGTTTCATTACATATTAACATTGGCTCAAAGGAGGAACCAAAAATGCTTTACAAACTAGGATTAGTATCTGATGAATGCAATGAGTGGAATATCCCCCTTGTAGCTATGATGTATCCAAGAGGCGAAAATATCAAGAATCCCCATGATCCAAGTATAGTTGCCCATACCGCCAGAGTCGGTGCTGAAGCTGGTGCAGACATTGTGAAAACGGTTTATACTGGAGATATTGATTCCTTCAGAGGAGTAATTCAAAGCTGTCCCGTTCCCATTGTTATTGCAGGTGGCCCTAAAACTCATAATGATGCGGAGACACTTGAAATGTGTGCAGATGCAATGAAGGCTGGAGCCATTGGTGTAACTTTTGGAAGAAACATTTTTCAGCATAAGAATCCAAATGAAATAATAAAAGCATTGTATTCTATTATTTTTGAAAAGAATTATAATGAAAGAGGTAAATCTGCTGAATTCAAAAACGCGAGGATCAGCAAAAAAAAATCCTAAAAAAATTATTGTAAGACCACCATTATCACAACTATCTCCTTCACTGCCTTCATCAGCTAATAGCAGCAATAATAATAACAATAATAATTCCATTTTACAGTCTAACGCAGACAAGTCTCAACAGAATTTTCAAGATTTTATAAAGTTGGCAAAAGACTCTATTGACAATATAGACTTGATATTTGTGGATCCGAGTAAACTTGAAGGCCCAGATGCCGACTCATTTTCTGGCAAGGTGTTGTCTTATTCCTTACAAGCCGACTACATCATAGTAGATGATCTTCCAAGGATTGACGAGCTTAAACCAACAGGTCAAGATAAGGATGCAAAACCAAAATTTGGTATTTACAGAAAAATCACAAGCAATGAAGATATTGCCGAAATGCAGAAGAATCTTTCAGACCATGAGCTGGATTTTGTGATACTGGAACTTGATGATTGGAAAATCATCCCCCTTGAGAATGTCATAGCTTCTTTACAGTCAACGAATGTGGAAATTTTTGCAATGGCAGGATCATCTAAAGAAGTTGAAACTTTATTTAATATATTAGAATTAGGTGTTGATGGTGTTTTGATTTCACTCACATCTAGCACCGATATTTCGCAGATTAATAATATGCTTGAACATTCGAGTATTCAAATCAAGGTGGCTCAAATCGATGAAATAATAGATGTTGGAATGGGTGAAAGAGTTTGCATTGATACAGTTTCTATGCTTAATTATGGGGAAGGCATGTTGGTTGGTAATAAATCTAACTTTCTTTTCTTAGTTCATAACGAATCGATAGGTTCGTCATTTACCTCACCTCGCCCATTTCGAGTGAATGCAGGAGCAGTACATTGTTATACATTGGTATCAGATGGCAACACAAAGTATCTTTCAGAACTAGAGTCTGGGAGCCAAGTATTGATAGCAGACACTCAAGGTACTATCAGAACTGTAGTCGTCGGACGATCTAAAATCGAATCTAGGCCCCTTCGTCTGTTTAAAGCTTCTGTTAATACTAAGGAGTTTGGAAGTATAATAGTTCAGAATGCGGAAACTATCAGATTTTTGGATGCAAAAGGTGAATTAATTTCTGTTACGCATGCTAAGCCGGGAGATAAAATAATGGTTTATTCAATTGAGCCTACTGGAAGACATTTTGGAATGAAAGTCTCTGACGAATACATATTAGAAAAATAATCCAAATAAGTGGTATTTTTTTATCAATCAGTTTACATTTTTAGAGTAATAGGATTATGGACTGAACACAAAATCAAGAAATGTGCTAGTCAGACCTGAGTCTATTTACGATAAAATATTGCAAGGCAATTGTAATAAACTATTAAAGAATATCCCAGCCAATTCCATACAACTAACAATTACGTCTCCACCATACGGAAATGCCATAGACTATGACTTGCACGCTACAAAAAAGAATTCCGAATATTACAGAGGTGTTCAAAAGATTTCACTTGATGAATATCTTGAGAACATGGTTTCAATATTTAACGATCAGGTTTTTCGTGTAACTAAGGAAGGCGGATATTGTTGCATAGTAATTGCAAATGAAGTGGTTAACGGAACTTTAATCCCACTACCGCATTTATTGCTTTCACGATTAGTTAATCCAAGTGGAAATTGGAGCTTACATGAAGAAATAATATGGCATAAGGTCACCGGGGGCACTAACAGATATGGTTCATTTGTAATTAACCCTTATCCAAAATATTACCGTGCAAATATTATGCATGAGTTTATTCTGGTTTTAAGAAAAGGGGATGTAAAAAGCGGCCGAAATCAAAGAAGGGAAATTCTTCCAGCTACTCATGAAGAATGGACCAAAGAAATCGCAAATTCTGTTTGGCATATTGCACCTGTCCCACCTGGATATATAGATCACCCATGCCCTTTTCCTGAAGAAATACCTTATAGACTCATGAAGATTTATTCGTATAATAACGACTTAATTTTAGATCCTTTTAATGGTAGCGGTCAAACTACCAAAGTCGCGTATAAATTGGATAGGCACTTTTTGGGAATGGAAATTAAGCAAGAGTATGTGGAGTTGGCAAACAAGAGGTTAGTTAGTGAGAAACTTCACATAAGAGCCGAAGCTTTAATAGCTAACTGGAAGAAAATAGCATCCCATGTCGTTTGACCAAACTGAAAGGTTTCAGAATTCCATAATCTTTTATTAATTTAATTTAATTTTTTTGTAAGCATAGTTTATATTTTTTATATCTTAACCATAAAACTCTAGGGTATATGGCACCTGGAGATATGATGCTTATTGAACATCTGAAAGAATTAAGAAATCGCTTTCTCAGAGTTGTCGTTATTACTATTGCCATAATGATTTTCTGCACGGTATTTGGAGTTCAGATTGTAACCTTTTCAGGCTATACATTCTACTTTATAGTTCCAACGGTTTATAACAATATTGCAAGCCAAGTTACATTATTTTTAAGTGAGAACCTGATCCCTACCGGTGTCAACCTGATTCAAACTGCTCCGGGGCAATCACTGTATGCCCAATTGTATGTTGCTGTTTTAATTTCCATATCGACTGCCATTCCTTTGATAGTTAGAGAAATAGTTGCATTCGTTAGCCCTGCCCTTACAACCACTAGTAAAAATAAAACCCTGGTATCTGCTATACTTCCAATATTTGTTTTATTTGTATGTGGAATCTTGTTTTCGTTTTATTTGGCAATCCCGATAACGCTTACATTTTTGTATCAATATGGTCAGTCACTAGGCGTTTTAACTTTTCTGAATATATCTGATTTCATAAATTTTGTATTACAATTCTTTATAGCATTTGGTATTTCCTTTCAACTACCGTTAATAATGTTTATTATTTCCTTTGCAGGTTTGGTTGGTTTGGACTTTTGGTTGAGGAATTTTAAATATGCACTACTGATAATCATTATTTTCGGCGCCGTTATAACCCCAGACGGTAGCGGAATTACCATGTGGTTCATTTCGGGACCTATGTTACTGCTGTATATGCTTGGAATATTATCAATAAAATTTAAGAACCGATCAGATTCCAATTGAATCCATTTTTTTAAAGGCATTAAAGTGTTGAGGTAGATTTAGTCGAACATAATAATAAATTATGTCAAACCCATTTGATTACATTGCCCGAAAAGAGAAAAGTTTGTGTATCTATTCCCATACGAAATCAAGAAAATGATTTGAGAACTGATTTAGAAAATATACTTGTCAATATTCAGACAGCTCTTACAAAGGGAGCAGACATGATAGAATGCAGATTTGATTATATGACTGAGTTTGAAGAATTTGATGCATTTTTAGAGGTAATTGCTAAATATAAGGCTAGTTGCGTCTACACCCTTAGACCGGTATCTCAGGGTGGAAATTTTGTAGATGATAATGATGATGTTGACCACATACAACGATTGAAATTATTGAAGAAACTAATTGATCAAGAACCCCAATTTGTCGATATAGAATATGATACAATATCAAAAAATGATGATCTTGCAGACTATGCGGAATTATCAAAAACAAAAATTCTTGTATCATGGCATGATTTTGAAAGAACACCTCATCATACAGAGTTAATAAATCTAGTCAATCAAATGCGTATTTACAGTCCATATCTAAAAGTTATAACAATGGCGCATTCTTTTGATGATGCTTTAGAAATATTCGAATTGTATCAGAACTTGGATACAAATACTAATCTAGTTTCATTTGCGATGGGAGAAAGTGGTACGATAACACGAGTATTGGGTTCGATAATAGGAGACACTCCTTTTACTTACGCCTCTTTGGATGCACCTATCGCACCAGGTCAATTATCTATATCTCAGATGCAAAGATTCTATGCTGTTTTGAGAAAAAGGTTGGTATAAGACATTGTTGTTTTTAATTAGCTTAGTTTTTTATCGTTTGTTTGCTGTGATAAAAAATATCTAAATTACAAAAAGTGATATTTTTACTTGGAAAAAATTTAATTAGTAAAATGAAGTCAGTAAGGTTGCAGGATAGGGTATATACCTATAAGTAGCTTTTAGAGCACAATTTCTAAGGTGGATGCTGAAATAAACAATAAGACCTCAAGGACTTTTTGCATTATAGGAGACCCGATTGAGCATTCATTGTCACCTCTTATGCATAATGCAGCATTTAAGAAATTGAATCTTAACTACTCATACATTGCTTTTAGAGTTCCGTCAACTGAATTGAGCGAATCTGTTGAATCCCTTAAAAGAATACAAATAGCTGGTTTCAATGTAACTATACCTCACAAAGTCAATATTTTAAAATTCCTAGACGACCTGGATAATGATGCCCAATTAGCGGGAGCTGTAAATACTGTTAAGAATGAAAATGGTTCGTTGATAGGTTATAACACCGACATATATGGTATTATTAATCCTCTTGAAAACAAGATTTCAGATTTTAATGGTTTGAAAATATTGATACTAGGGGCCGGAGGATCATGCAGGGCAGCTATAATCGGGCTTTCAAGGAAAAAAGGAATTAAAAAGATAGCAATTTTTAACCGTGATAAGAACAGATTGAATGAAGCAATCAGTTTAGGGAATAAAGTGGGGATTGATTGTTACCCATATGACTATAGCGATTCAACCAAGCTTTATGAAGTTTCAAAATCATCTGATATGGTGCTAAATACAACCTCGGTTGGTATGAAAGGTGAACTTAGCCCAATAGAAGCATCATACATTACAGCTAACACAATTGTTTTTGATATAGTTTATAAACCAATACACACCGGATTGTTGCTAAGTGCTAAAAAAGCTAATGCTCGGTTGATCTATGGGTATGAGATGCTTCTTAATCAAGGATACAAAGCATTTGAGATTTGGACGGGGTTAGAGGCTCCCAGAGATACAATGAAAAAGACCCTTTTTGGAATATTTGGAGAACCTTAGTAAATTGAATTTGTCTGCTTCTGCAACCATGGGTGGTGCGATATCAATCGTAAACGCAATTGCTACCAGTAGAGGATCGACCCTTGGAATTTCTTTAAAGGTCAAAGTTAAAATTCAGTTAGAACCTGGACATGTAGGAATATCAAGGAACTTTGTCAATGATAAGCTAGTTAATAAAATTATCCGGTCCGTACTGCCTCCTAGTTTGTTAAAAACCCATTTTGTATCAATAAAATTGTCATCTGAAATCCCAGCGGGTTGGGGATTAAAGAGTTCCAGCGCGGTCTCAAATGCAGTTTCATTAGTGTGTCATAAAATAGTGAATGAAAAAATCTACGACAAGAATGTGTTAAATACTGCTGTAAACTCCTCGCTCTGGGCAAAAGTCAGTATAACTGGCGCATTTGATGATGCATGTGCATGCTATTATGGTGGATTAATTATTACTAATAATCAATTTAGAAAGTTGATTAGAAGGGATCCTGTTAATGAGGATTTGGCAGTGATAATTTATCTGCCAACCGGTGTTGCTAGGGGGGAAACACGCAAACTAAGAATACACAGAGAATTATTCAACCATGCCTTCAAACTTACCATAAAAGGTGACTACTGGAAGGCAATGAATTTAAATGGAGTTTTGACTAATTCCATCCTGTACAACAACTACTCGCCAATGATAAAAGCATTAGAAAGTGGGAGTTTGGGTGTTAGTTATTCTGGAAATGGACCAGCGATCGCTGCTGTTGTGCATAAAGACAATTTGGATAAAGTGAGAAGTTCGCTAGACGAAAAATTTGGAAAAATTTTGATAGCAAAAGTCAACAACACAAAGGCTTCGGTAGATTAAGATTTATTTATCGACGTGATATTAAAAATCACCTTCGTCACCTGTTGTTTGACATTTTTGTCTTGGAGACAAATAAGATAAATCTTTGGAGACATCGTATTAAAACCAAGATTTCTTGTACCAATAGAAATGGATGGCTTGGCTTAAAATTTGTTGAAATGTATTTAATCATTAATCATCACTTTTGATTTTATTAATCTTAATTATTTGAAAAGAAAATAGATTTGGGGTTGATAGATATTTAAACACCGCAAATATTGTTAACTCTGACAGAAAAATTTGATAATCCCAAGACAATCTCCCCCGCTAAAAATAATTTAATATTAGGTCTAATTAAATTTAAATTTGGTACCAAAGTAAAACCCATGAAAGTCAGAATTAAAAAATCATCTTTATCTGGGGAGGTAAGATGTCCGGCAAGTAAAAGTTATACGCACAGGGCTATAGCAATTTCCAGTCTTACCGGAGGTAAATCCCGATTAAGTAACATTCTTATTTCAAGAGACACTATCGCTACGCTGAAAAGTTGTATTATGTTGGGGTCCGAGGTAGAAATCAAGTGTAAAGGAGGCCTACTGGATGATCATTCAGAAAAAACTCTGGGGATTTCTCAACTAGACGCAATCAAAGACCTCCTACATAACAAGGCAAATTTAAATGCGAACTATGATGGTACGGTAGATTTGGAGGTAAGAGGGAAGGAGGTTAGTGGGGGATTGAATGTTCCAAATGATGTCCTCCAAGCTGATAATTCTGGAACCACAATTAGATTGCTTACTTCAATGTGCGCCCTTGTAACAAACGGATATTCAGTCCTCTCTGGAGATGAGAGTTTACGCAAAAGACCAATGAAGGATCTCCTTAAAGCTCTTTCCCAATTGGGTGTAACATGCTTTTCTACAAATTCAAATGATTTTCCGCCAATCATTGTCAAAGGAGGGGGCATCGCAGGGGGACGGGCACAATTAAGTGGAAAGATATCAAGTCAATTTTTATCATCATTGCTATTATCTGGTGTTTTCTCAAAAGAAGGAATTACTCTTGAGATCTTAGGGCAACAAGTTTCAAAACCATATGTTGAATCGACTCTTCACATAATGAATCGCTATGGAATCAAACTCCGAAGTGAAATATCCTCTAATGATAATCCTGGAATCAAATATACTAAATTGGAAACAGGCCCAGGGGGAAGTGATACAAAAGTAACTGCAAGGTATGATATTGATAAACAGATGCAATACAGGTCAACGGATTTTGTGGTTCCGGGTGATTTCTCTATCGCTGCGCTCTTATTTTCTGCAGCATTTTTGTCTGAAAGCTTAATCAGCGTGTCCTGTCTAGATTTCAAAACTCCTCAAGGAGACATGCAAATCATTGACATAATAAAAGAAATGGGAGGTAAAATTATTTTAGATGAAGTTAGAGGCACAGCCAGAGTTGATGGAGGTTCGAAACTAAATGGAGGAACATTCGATTTAAGGAAAACTCCCGATCTTTTACCTGTTGTGGCTGTTTTGTCGTTAAAATCAAATGGCATCACCAAGATTACCGGGATTACACATGCCCGTTACAAAGAGACGGATCGAGTGGCCAACATAGCTACAGAACTGACAAAATTTGGTGCTAGAGTGGTTGAACAAAACGATTCAATTGAGATTGAACCCCCAAAACAAATTCAAAATGCCTCCGTTCAATCTTATAACGATCATAGACTGTTTATGGCTTTTGCTATTGCTGGTTTGTCTACATCACATACAGAAGTGGATGGCGCAGATTCCGTAGACGTTTCTTATCCAAAATTTGTTAGCGATATTGCAAGGATAGGAGGCAGAATTGAATACATTAACCGCTGATTCAAATAAAAAAATAAAGACATGACGAATAAAAAAACCAAAATTCAAAATTTTAAAAAAAATAATAATATAGCAGACCCGTGACTAAAAATTTATCTATGCCATCTAATACTCTTGGGTCTAACTTTTCGCTATTGAGCTTTGGAGAAAGTCATGGCAAGTGCATAGGGGCCATAGTGGATGGCTGCCCAGCGGGTTTGCAACTTTCAGAATTAGATATCCAACCATTCCTCGATTTAAGAAAACCCGGCCAATCAGTTATTACAACTCAGAGGAAAGAAGAAGATGTTGTTACTATTTTATCCGGTGTTTTTAACGGTTATACCACGGGTGCTCCTATTTGCATGATTATTTGGAATAAGGATTCAGATTCCAGGTCCTATGATGTTTTCCGGACCAAACCAAGACCTGGACATGCCGACTACACTGGAATTGTGAAATATGGAGGATTCAATGACTATCGAGGCAGCGGTAGATTTTCGGGAAGGTTAACTGCTACAATTGTAATGGGAGGTGCTATTGCTCTAAAAATCCTCAAAAAATACCTAAACATTGAAGTTATTAGCTACACCAAATCTATAGGTGACATTAGTTTGGATACAAGAGAAATGCCCTTTCAACTATTGAGAGAAAATAGATATTCTAATGACGTTAGATGTCCCGATAATAGGACTGCTCAAAAGATGAAGGAATCGATCCTGACAGCAAGAAGAGATGGCGATTCTCTTGGAGGAGTGATTGAAGGTATTATACAAAATGTTCCACCGGGTTTAGGTGAACCAATTTTTGAATCGCTGGAATCCGAAATTTCGAGGGGGTTATTTAGCATACCTGCGGTAAAGGGTGTTGAATTTGGATCGGGCTTCTTTGGATCTTCGATAAGAGGTTCGATTAATAATGATTCATTTATTTTGGATCCCCAGTCTAACACTATTAGAACTAAATCCAACAACTCTGGTGGTATTTTGGGTGGTATTTCAGATGGCATGCCCATTACTTTTAGAGTTGCTTTTAAACCGGCGGCTTCAATACCTAAGCCACAAAAAACAGTGGATTTGGGGAGCATGAGTGAAGCAGAACTTACTGTAGGGGGCAGGCATGATCCATGTGTGGTTCCAAGAGCTCCTCCTGTAATAGATAGTATCGCTGGTATTATATTACTTGATAATTGTTTGAAATGCAACTTAATTCCAAGGGTACTCCATTAGGGGGTATATGAATTGTCGATAGAGAAAGTAAATGAATTAAGAGATCAGATGAAGGATATAACTAATCAAATAATGAGCTTAATTAATCAAAGAATGAAATTGGCCAAAAATATAGGAGAAATAAAGAATCTATTGAATCTCGAAATTGTAGATGAAAAAGCTGAACATGAACTAAAGTCCTATATTCTTAATTGTTCAAAGGACTTGGATCTTGACCCTGAATTTTCAGGTAGAATTGTAAATCTGTTAATAAATGAAGCTGTGAGGATTCAAAAATATCAAAGGAACGCGGCGGCACAAAACCCACTCAATAAACCCGAAACTAACAATGAAATTTACAAATCAAAGTTATCTCAAGAATCTGCTCCCTCTAGATCTTTTCAATCAAATTCGGTGCTCCAGCTTGATATAAAATCACACATGGACGTATTTAATGCAGCCAAATATCTTGAATCGCAAGGCCATAAAATAATCCATATGGAAGTAGGGGAACCTGATTTCTTACCTCCCACGGAAGTTAAAAAAGGTCTTGAGCATGTTTACGAAGAACATAAAGTACATTACACACAATCAGAAGGAATTTTACCTTTAAGAAATGCATTATCTGAATATATCTCCAAGATTTCAGGCTATGACGAAAATTCCAAATATATCTCTGTAAATCCCTCAAATGTTATTGTGACACCAGGTGGAAGATTTGGTATATTCGCCATATTTTCTTCTATCTTGCGCCCGGGTGATGAAATTGTCGTAATAGAACCTGCGTGGCCCGCATGTGTTGATTGTGCTAACTACATGGGCGCGAAGACTCGCTTTGTCCGGACCGACTTGCAACATAAATGGGAACCTGATATCAATGAGATAGAGAGTCAAGTCAACAATAATACTAAAATAATTTGTTTAAATTATCCAAATAATCCTACTGGAAAAATATTACCTAAAAAAACTTTGGAATCTATCGCTCAATTAGCCATTAAAAAAAATGTGTTTTTGTTGAGTGACGAGGTGTATTCAAATTATAAATATAAAAAATTTTCTAGTGTGGTTAATTTCGAATATAAAAAATCAATCCTACTTAATTCTTTTTCTAAAACTTTTGCCATGACCGGATTCAGGGTTGGATATCTACATTCCCTAGATCATGATTTGATTTACAAGTTAAAAAAATTTCAGGCATTAGCTCTTACTTCAGTGCCTGAACCGATGCAATTTTGTGCTCTCAAAGCCCTAGAATCTAATACAGAAGAAAATTGCAAAGTAATAAAAGAAAGGATTGATTTAGTGTGCAATTCGTTAAGAAAATTACCCTTTGATTTTTACATTCCTGATGGAGCAATGTATGTTTTTGCCAAGATACAACATAATCTTAAAATCAATGACTTAAAGTTGGTGGAGGCTCTGTTAAAAAATGGTGTAGCAGTAGCTCCAGGCAGTGGCTTTGGATCAAAGTACTCAAATTTCATAAGAATTTCTACTTGTGTACAAGAGAGCAAAATAAAAAGTGGTATGGATAAAATTGCCAACTGTATTAATCTTCTCTAGGTATTCCGATTTGACAAAATCTTTTTACTAAAACTTGTAATAAGATGTCAAATTTATTAATTGTCGGTTCCGAGGGTAGAATGGGAAAATGGTTTTACAAATATTTTAAATACCTAAACAAAAAGGGAAAAGATCAAAACACTAATTATGATTTGTTGCCTATTGTCAATTTTTATCTCATCGATACCCAATATCAAGGTGTTCTTAATTCAAAAATCAAAAGGGATGTGTATACTTCTGCTAAAATAAAGGATTTTATCGATAAAGCCGATCTGATAGTGTTTTGTACACCAACAAAAGTTACCCTTGATTTGATAACCAAGAATAAAAGACTCTTTAGATCAAATTGTCAGATAATTGAAATATCATCTCTAAAGGAAATCGTCCATAATCGCCTTCAATACTTGTCTTCAAAGCCAAACAATCTTAATATCATTTCCGTTCACCCAATGTTTGGTCCAGGCGCATCACTGGACTCGAACAAAAACACAATAATTTATGTTCCCATTAACAAAAGTAAGAAAACTAAGGATTTACAATCCATAGAAAGTCTTTTTCCTGATTTCAAAATTGCAACGCTAGATTCACCATCAGAGCACGATACATTAATTTCACTGATGATTAGCCTTATATATTTCATTAATCTGATTTATGCCCGCATTATTCTCCATGTTTCTAACTCGATTAATCCCCATAAAAAGAATGTAAATATTAACAAAATGAAGGGAATTTCAGGTAGCTCGTTTAAGATACAAACCTTACTAACTGAAAGTATCATGACCGATGATAATTCTCTCTTTCTGAGCTTATTGCTTGATAGCCCTAAATCGTTAAAGTTAATCAAAGAATATGGCCGGGTTTATCATGACATGGTTGATCTTTTGGATCAAAAAGATAATGAAAGGTTAACCAAAATAATCTCCCAGACAAGAAACGGACTTATGGATGAGATAGATATTTCTGAATCATATAATCTCTTGTATAAATTTATTAACAAATAGTGATTTTGAAATTCATTATAAATCAATAAGAACATATATGAATTGACGTAATTTCATCCAATGGCTATACGACGTTGGCTAGATGATCAGGTAACATTAGAACCTCTAAAGAATTTAAAAATTGCAGTTATTGGGTATGGGATTCAAGGGGCAGCTCAAGCATCGAATATGAAGGATTCAGGCCTTGAGGTTAGTGTTGGATTGAGACCAAATGGAAAGACGTGGGAAAAAGCAGTTGCGGAAGGACACCGCGTTTTGGAGGTTGATGAAGCTGTAAAAGGAGCTGATATTATTCATATTTTAATTCCGGATATGGAACAAGAGAAAACATATAAGAATGATATATCCCCCCATCTTAATGAAGGCAAAACATTAAGTTTTTCTCATGGCGCTGCCATTCATTGGAAGTGGATTGAACCTCCTGCAAATGTTGATATTACAATGGTTGCACCAAAGGGTCCAGGTCAAAGGGTAAGGGAGTTGTATCTTGAAGGTTTTGGAACCCCATCTCTAGTTGCTGTCCATCAGGATTTTACTAAGAAGGCATGGGATAAGACCTTGGCACTTGCTAAATCCATTGGCAGTACTAAGCCTGGTGTTTTAGAAACCACCTTCAGGGAAGAAGTTGAAACAGATTGGTTTGGGGAACAAATTGATTTGTGTGGAGGGGTTCATCAAATGATACTCAAATCCTTTGAAACTCTTGTTGAAGCAGGCTATCAACCAGAGATCGCTTATTTTGAATGCCTTCATGAACTTAAACTAATTGTCGATCTTATTCAAAAATACGGTATCACTGGAATGTACAATAGGGTTAGTGAAACTGCACGTTATGGAGGACTAACAAGAGGTAAAAGAGTCATTGATGAAAGTTCAAAAGAAAAAATGAAACAAGTTTTGACTGAAATACAGTCAGGTCACTTTGCTAGTGAGTGGGTTAATAATTACAAGAAGGATCGCAAAGGGGCCTTTGGAACTATGCTATCTGAATTGGAATCACATCAAATTGAAAAGGTTGGTAAAGACCTTAGAAGAATGATGTGGCCAAAGGAAAAAATTGAGTAAAATTCTTTAGAAATCAATATTCCCTACTTTTTGCATTTCTATCCATTTACCTTTCTCAATTCTTTCTTATTGGTCTCTGTAATAAGTTCACCCCCGACCAATAAGACATAAGAAATCGCTTAATCGTAAAGTAATTTAGCCAAATCCAAAAACAACATAAGAACTAGACGATTATTAACTCATATTTATAGCATATACATCTTGTTTGATGGAGACTATAATTATCTACTGTTATAACATATAAAATAAAACCCATTAGATACTAACTTTATACAAGGCATAAGGACGTAAAAATACCTAATGTTCCAACCCTTTTGTCGTGAATAACTTGCCCTATTTTCGTAACGAGAATTTCAATATTTTTTTGACCAGTGAGCTACCATTATCATAACAACCTGATTCTAGTTAATCAGTCAATAATCCTTTAATATTAATAAACATAAAATAACAGTGAAACCTGTGGGATTCGAAAAATTTTAAATCAATAGGTCTAAAGAATCAATTTGCTCGACTTAAATGGATCTACTTTTAGTTTACTCTATCAACAAATATCTGTGATTCAGATAATTATAATTAATCCCATTTCCAATATATGGCTATGCCTGACGATCTTGAGAATCAAATATTAGACCTTCCCTTTAAAGGAGTAAACGTTCGTCAGGATATAATAAGTGGACAATTTGTAAATAAAGATAAATTAAAGGAATTTCTTCGAACTGTACAACTCTGTGACCTTGTAAAACTTTCTAAATCGATACGAGATCAAATATATGGTAACCATATAACATATTCCAGAAAAGTATTTATAAATCTGGTCAACTTATGCAAGGATTCCTGTTCTTACTGCACTTATAAAAAAGAGCCAAATGAATTTGGGGCTGTTATGTTGCGGCCATCCCAAGCAATTGCAATAGCAGAGGCGGGAAAAAGAGCTGGTTGTACTGAAGCTTTAATAGTAACTGGAGAAAGGCCAGAAACCAAGTATATCGAAGCTAAAAAATGGATGAATGATTTGGGATTTGCAAGTTTAACTGAATTAATATCGGATCTTAGCGAAAAAATTCTAGTCAAGACCGGATTGCTTCCACACACTAATGCGGGAAGTCTTGTAAAAAAGGAAATGTCTATGTTAAAGTCAACAAATGTGAGTTTAGGCATGATGCTTGAAAATGCCAGTGAGAGATTATTGGAAAGAGGCCAGGTACATGCTAATGCCTCAAGTAAGATACCAAAAGTTAGACTGAAATCGATTATTTCTGCTGGCGAATTGAAAATTCCAATAACTACCGGATTGTTGATAGGAATAGGAGAAACGTTTGAGGAGGTAATTGATTCATTAATACTTATCAAAGACCTGAATACTAAATATGGACACATTCAAGAAGTTATAATCCAGAATTTCTTACCAAAGATGGGGACACAGATGGAATATTCTAGATCCCCATCTTTTTCATATTTCTTGAGATGTTTAAGTTCTGCCAGAATTATTCTTGGAGATATTAGTATCCAAGTTCCACCCAATTTAAGTCCAAGAATTTATTCAAAGTATTTGCATGCAGGGATAAATGATTGGGGAGGAATTTCTCCCATAACACCTGATTTTGTGAACCCCGAATGTCCTTGGCCCACTATCACCGAAATAGCAAATACCACATATAAAAATGGCCATATATTAAGAGCTCGACTACCTATCTACCCTAAATATATCATTGATCAAAATTTAAATAGGAATTTTGTTCACCCCGACCTCAAAGGATATATAGAACACCTTGTAGATAATTACGGCTTGGTCAAAGAGGAACATATTAAACATGAATATTGAGAGTATTTTTAAAAATATTGACCCAGTTATTTCAAGCATACTTAACAAATCACTAGATGACAAAGAGATCTCAGAAAAAGAGACAATAGAGTTATTTGAATCGGAAAACTCTGATACTTTTATCATATCCCTTGTGGCCGACGAGATTCGAAAACGTAAAAACGGTAATATCGTTACTTATGTCATAAATAGGAATATAAACTTCACAAATGTGTGCATCAAACAATGCGGCTTTTGTGCATTTAGCAGAGATTTTCGTACCGAGGAAGGATATTTGTTACCAATAAGAGAAATTGTAAGGCGCGCTGAAGAGGCCTGGAAACTAGGTGCAACCGAGGTCTGCATCCAGGCAGGTTTGCCTCCGAATATGGATGGCATGCTATACGTTGATATTTGTCGAGCTATCAAAGATAGATTACCCGATATCCACATTCATGCATTTTCTCCTGAGGAGGTATTGTATGGCTCGATCAGGTCTAATAATAGTATTTATGAGTACCTCAAAATTTTAAAGGAAGCAGGATTAGGAAGTTTACCTGGAACTTCTGCCGAAATCCTGGTAAAAGAGGTACGTAATAAGATTTCACCGGGCAGGATTAAAGTCGAGGATTGGGTCGACATAATTTCATCTGCCCATAGATTGGGAATTCCTACAACTTCTACAATTATGTATGGACATATAGAAACACCATACCATATAGTAAAACATCTTGAACTTTTAAGGAATATACAAAAACAGAGTGGAATGTTCACAGAGTTTGTTCCGCTTAGTTATATACACAATGAGGCACCCATGTCGGAATTACAGTTAGTGGACAGCTTAAGGAGTGGCGCAAATGGTTTTGAAGTTATCAAGATGCATTCAATTTCTCGTATTTACTTTAATAATTTTATTCACAACTTACAAGTTTCATGGGTAAAAGAAGGACCAAAAATCTCACAGATGTTACTTAACTGCGGGGTTAACGATTTTGGAGGCTGCTTAATTAATGAAAGTATCTCGACTGCTGCAGGGGCACAATACGGCCAATTCATGAGACCAAAGGAGATTAGAAAATTGATATATGAGTCAGGACGAATTCCAGCGCAAAGGTCTTCGAGATATGAAATTATGAAAAAGTTCAACGAATCTCAAGAGAGTAAGGAAGTAAATAGATTAGATGAAATAAACCCAGAGATATTTGGATCATATAACAAATTAATCAAGCTAAATGAGTTTAGATATAGAATGAAATAATAACAATGTTTCAAATAGTGGATTCCTATTTAAGTGATTTAATTAAAATTTCTAGGTTTGATTTCACAAATATTTTTATATAGTTTTTCAAAAGATCTAATAAAATTTGTATCTGGACAAGAGTAATGACGAGTTTAGAAATGATGTCTTAAATGGATTAAAACAGCCTCTCCAAAAATCAACGCCTTCTAAATATTTGTATGATAATCGAGGATCTCAATTGTTTGAGTTAATCACTGACCAACCTGAATACTATCCTACACGGACCGAATTATCCATATTGAAACAAAATGCCTCTGAGATAACTGATAAGATAACCAAAGAAATAATTTTAATTGAACTAGGTAGTGGAAGTTCGAAAAAAACCAGGTATTTGTTCCCAGAAATTTTAAAAAATCAAAATAAGTTGATATACTTTCCGATCGACATCTCATTTAATTTTCTGGATTCTACAGTTGCGGATCTTGAATCATTTCATGAAAATCTGACTGTGAAGGGTATACCAAATGACTATGTTAACGGAATTAAGGAATGCAATAACATTCTATTTGAAAACAACTATAATTTTGAATCATCAGCTAGGTTAATCCTCTTTTTAGGATCGAGTATAGGAAACTTTGAACCTGAAGATGCAAGGGATTTTTTGAAGCAAATTAGGTTGACAATGTACGATGATGATTTACTATTAGTTGGATTTGATCTCATAAAAGCAGAGGAGGTACTAGAACGTGCCTATAATGATAAAGCTGGATATACGGCTGACTTTAATTTGAATCTATTACACCGTATTAACAGA
This sequence comes from Candidatus Nitrosocosmicus agrestis, assembly GCF_008389435.1. Classification (GTDB taxonomy): domain Archaea; phylum Thermoproteota; class Nitrososphaeria; order Nitrososphaerales; family Nitrososphaeraceae; genus Nitrosocosmicus; species Nitrosocosmicus agrestis. The sequence continues at coordinate 29,687 of NZ_VUYS01000026.1, forward strand.
GAATTAGGTGCAAATTTTGATGTAAATAATTTTGAACACCTTGCTTTATATAATACTCGTCAGAACCGAATTGAGATGCATATAAAATCTAAAATTGACCAATTCATACATCTTAAAGGTTGTAAGGATTCAATTCCAATTAAAAAGGGCGAATCAATCCACACTGAAAGTTCTTATAAATATGATGAGCAAAAAATCGAAAATCTTGCCTCAAGATCAGGATTTTTAGTTGAACAAAATTTTAGGGACGACAAAAATTGGTTCAATTTGGTATTGTTTAGGCCAAGTTAACTTGATTGATTTCTGGGCATCTATTTTGATTGATAGCACTATCAGATCGAAGAGATGTTAGTTTTTACAGTTGAATGTTTGAGCCTTTGTCTCTGAGTCAAAGAACAGGAAAAGTATCATAAAAAGATAAAAGCCTGAGAAATTATTCTTTCCAATTAGATTCTAATGGTTTGAAAATATATTACTCATAACTGAATGGAGAGTCAGTCCAAGAGCTATTTAGTTTTTGAATGCGTTCTACTCCTTTGATTTCAATAATAATTTCTTTTACTGGCGTTGGAACTAGATTTTGCCACTGTAAATTGTTTTCGAGTATCATGTTTCTAATTTTAGTACCGTTGTAAATATCCTTTAAAATAAATTTAGGATTTCTTAAAACAATACTCTCATGTGCCAATAACGCAGTTATAAATAAATTTCCTGAATATAAAAGATCAAATGGCGGAACATACGACATGACGTTACTTAACCATCTGGCATTATTGTCATCGTCTGCGACATGAATTAGCAAGATTCTATTCATATCAATCTTCGCATCTAACAAACTATGTCGGATCATTCTAATTCTCTCACCTGTAGTGAATGGGTTATGAGGCGTGTAATTTTCCTGCGAACTACCAATTACCAAATAAAGATCCTTACATTCAATCAAGATTTGTTTCACGAGAGCCAAGTGTCCAAGATGAAAAGGCTGAAACCTTCCTAAAAGGACAGCTGCTTTAGACCGGTTAGACATTATACATTTTATGATTATCTATTTGATATTATTAAAATTTAGATTTGATGGTTTCGAATTATTTGAAACCATTTTTCATTTTATCGATATCAGCCCTCTCAAGTTTGAGAAAAATTGGTGTAATATTTGAATTTATTTTGTGTTTGCCACCTATTAAAAGTTCTCCTGCAGAGTTCCATTTATGTTCAGTAATTTTGTCTGAATATCCCAACTGAGTCCATATTTTGGACGCCGAATCAGGGATGAAAGGGTATAATAATATCGATAAGGCCCTCACTCCATTGACAGAAATGAAAATGGTATTGTGAGAGTTGGTGGAGAATTTCCAAGGTTCCTTGTTCTGAAAATACTGATTAAAAAGTGAACTGAATTGAAGAATTTTTTTCATAGCTTTATCAATATGGTTATTGTAGATTAAGTGTCCTATTTCTGATGGAGTTTGTTTTAAAAGATCGATTGCTTTCAAATCAAGTTCATCGAAGGTGGCACATTCAGGAACTATACCTGAAAATTGCTTCAGGGTAAAGGAAAGCGTTCTATTAACAAAGTTTCCAATATTTGCAATTAATTCGTTGTTAATTTTTTCGTAGAATGTGTCCCAATCAAAATTAATGTCTGATTGAGAGTATGGTATAATGGAAGATAAATAGAACCTAAGATAATCCTTATTGAAAGTTTGAGTAAATCCGTTCAAACTAATTGACCAGTTTTTGCTTTTTGATAATTTTTTATTCTGAAAAAGCAAATGTCCCCGGGTTACTATCTTGTCAGGTAATTTATATTCATAATTGATTCCCATTCTTATCGCAGGTAAGAACAGATAATGATGATAAACAATATCCTTTCCTATAAAGTGTATGACTTGGGAATTATTCCAAAGCTTTTTACCATCCTCTTTGGTTGATTTTTCACAGTACTCTTTAAATGCCGAAATATAGCAAAGATGATTGTCAAACCAGCCATAAAACACCTTATTTTTAAATTCGTCATTCGATCCTATTTTTGGTATTGGTACTCCCCAGGTTAAATCGCGTGTAATATCCCAATCTTGCAAACCAGAATTAACCCAGCTTAATACGTAATTTACTACATCTGTTTGTAAATCGGGATTTTCTGTCAACCATTTATTTAATTTTTCACCAAATTCAGAAAGCTTAAAGAAGTAATGAGTACTATCTTTCTTAATAGGCGAATTCCCGCATAAAAGGCATTTAGGGTCTTTTATAACCTCTGGAACCCTTCCACATGATTCACACAAATCTGAGTATTGATTTTCGGCATTACAGAATGGGCACGTTCCAACTACATATCTATCTGGAAGGAATTTCTTGTCAACTGTGCAAAAATACTGAATAACATTTTCCTCATAAATAAAATTGTTTTTATAGAGTTTAATAAATACTTCTTGGACGAACTTTATGTTAGCTTCTGAACTTGTCTTGGAAAAAAAATCAAAGGTAATTCCAACTGATTCAAAATCGTTTTTATCTTTGATATTCCATTCTCTCACATATTCGGACGGGTTTTTACCTGACTTTTCTGCCCGGATTAGTATTGGAGTGCCAAAATCATCTGTTGCGCATACATGGGCTACTTTGTTCCCATTTAAATTCAAAAATCTGGCAAATATGTCCGCCGGAAGATAAGTGGAGGCAATATGTCCTAGATGAATTTCTCCATTTGCATAAGGTAAAGCAGAGGTTATGATAAAAGATTTATTTGATGGAATTTTTAAAGCGTCGGAAGGATCGATAGATATATTTTTGAACTCAGTTCCGTCAACAACCCGATGTAAGTGTGAATGAGTTTGATGTTTTTTAGCATTTTTAAGATTATTCTCAGTGTCTTCTGATTGGCCAGACATTTATGATATATTTACCATCGTCGAGGGTGTTTTTAATTCAACCGATTAGTGCGGTATTTTAAAAAACATTTATAATTTTTAATCTCAATCAATCAATATTAGATGACTTGGATCAAAGTTGCTAGTGTAAAAGACGTTAAGGAAGGAAGCGGTAAAGAATTAAACGTCAATGGCCAAAGGATTGCATTATTTGTTTCAAAACAAAAGTATTATGCGATTGAGGCATTGTGTAGGCATCAGGATGGCTCTCTTGCTCCAGGTAAAGTAGTAGGCGAAATTGTCGAGTGTCCTCTACACTTTTGGCATTATAATATTAGGACTGGAGAACTCCTAGATTATATGGAAGGCGTAAAGTTAACAACTTATCCAGTAGAAGTAAGAAAAGATGACATATACCTAAATGTTTAATTTTTTATCCCAAGTCTTGTGAAAACTAAAGGAATAATATGAAATTATTTAACACTCTTTCAAAGAAAATAGAGGAAGTTGATTTCAATTCTGGAAATATTAACGTATACTTGTGTGGGGTAACAGTTTATGATGAATGTCATATAGGCCATGCCAGGACCATTATAGTATTTGATGTTCTTAGAAGGTTTCTAGAATCTTTAGAGGTAAATGTAAATTTTGTCCAAAATTTTACAGATATCGATGACAAGATAATTACAAAAGCATCAAAAGAAAATGTGACAGCCGATGAAATTTCAAAGAAATATATAGATAATTATTATCGAGATTTTGATGAACTCAATGTTTTAAGAGCTACACATTATCCTTTGGTTACTGAGAACATTGATGAGATAATTGATTTTGTAAATAATTTAATCAAAAAGAATATGGCATATGTCGGTTTAAATGGAGTCTATTACAGAGTAAAAAGTTTCCCTGAATATGGGAAATTGTCAAAAATGAATATAGAACGGATGGGATTGGGTGCCAGAGTTGAGGTTGATGACTCAAAAGATGACCCAAGGGATTTCGCTCTATGGAAGTTTAGCTCGAAGTCTCCAACATGGAAGGCCCCATGGGGTAGTGGAAGGCCTGGATGGCATATAGAATGTTCAGTAATGGCCCTAAAGTATTTGGGAGGAAACATTGATATTCATGGAGGAGGACAAGACCTTATTTTTCCTCACCATGAGAATGAGATTGCTCAGTCTGAAGGTTTGACGGGAACAGAATTTGCAAAATTGTGGATGCATGTTGGCATGGTAACTATGCAGTCTGAAAAAATGTCTAAATCAATTGGCAACACAGTTAAAGTGGCAGAAATCCTTAAAACGGTTGGTCCCAATGTTGTAAGGTTATTTTGTTTGTCATCCCATTACTCAAAACCAATTGATTATACCGACAATACAATTTCAGAGATGAAGAGTAAATGGAGACAAGTCGACAATGCATATTCTGAGTTAGAATTTAGGATCAGGAATAAATTATTTTCAGAAGTGGCGAATAGGACACGCGAATCAATTCTCAACGGAAATAAAGAAATATTTGCGGAATTTAAAGCCCATTTGGAAAATGATCTCAATTTTTCTGGAGCAACGAGTTCATTTTTTAGATTTGTGAACATCATAAATAACCTCTTAAGTCATGAAGAAAAATTAGATGAAAACGTATTGAAGAACTCATTCAAAGTTTTACGCGACTTTATTCAAGTATTGGGTTTCAAGCCTCAAGAAGTTAATGAAGAAGAAGCCAAGCAAATAGAAAGTCTAACAAAACAAAGGGATCGATTACGAAGAGAAAAAAAATACAAAGAAGCTGATGTTGTCCGATCTGAGCTCGAAGAACAGTTTAATGTTGAATTGATTGACCATAGGAATTTTACATCTTGGAAAAAAAAGACTATAGACGATATCTGACAATATAATTTACGGTATAAACCCCCAAAGATTAAGTCATATATTGAAGTTTTTTTGAATATTTTTATCCAAGCCAAATAATTCAAATATATGAATAAAGCTGAGAAGAAGAAAACAGCTTTTTTAATAGGGATTTCAATAGTGGCAATAGCCTTGCTACTACTTGTTAATGTTAGGTCGGTGCAGACAAGTGAAAATCAATATGCGAATTATTTTGCGTCAGTGACTCAAAGTTCCGTAAATTTAACTAGGGACTATCAAGATAAAATAGGATTATGGGAGCTGGGACAAATTTCCAATTCATCAATGGCACTAATTACAGATGACTATTTACGAAATTTTACTACTCAGTTAGATCGTTTTAACCAAACCGAGTCTCCAGATGTATTCAAAGATGCAAAAAATAGCCTAGCAAATTCCTTTGCTAATGAAATTAAAAGCTATGAATATTTTAAAGATTTTCTAGTTACTGGCAATGAAACTATGAATCAAATTTCAACAGTATACCTATCAAAATCATTAGAAGACGAAGCAAATGCTTTCAAATATTACAAGGATGTAATAAATGGGACTAAATCCTGATTCGTAAATATAACCTGTTGGTTCGCAATTTATGTGTTAAATTGTTTGTTAAGTTTTTAATTGAGGAAAAACAATTTATTTTGAAAAGATTGTTCCAGCTGGTATAATTGAATCTGGTGGAATCTTACGACCTGGCAGTACAATCACGGATGCGCCAATAGAACTATTGTTGGATACGACTGCTCCAAAATGATTTCTTCCGGTATCAACCAATTCTCCATTGATTCGGTATTGTACATTCTTTCGTGTGAGTAATACATTTGCAGTTCCCGAATATCCACCAAACCAAACATTCTTTCCTATCATACTATCTAAAATGACATTATGATGAGAAATTTTTGCATTTCCCGCAAAATACGTTTTTCCAATTTCGCAATTAAATCCTATATTAGTATTATAATCAAGCATACTGTTCCTTATCAATGATCCCATCCCAATAAAGCTTCCATTTCCAATATATGTCGGTCCTTTTATTTTGGCAAAGTCATCAATCACAACATTATCTTCTATGATGCAAGGTCCCTCTATGATGGCAGTCTTTGCAATAGATGCTTTGTTTGATATAATTGAGTGAGTGACTTCATTCTTGAGTAACTCTTGAATTATATCAAGAAATTCCCATGGATATTTGAATCTATAATATTCTAAACTCTTTTTAGTCGACCTTTTTCCTATCAATGCGTTACAAGGCAGGAACAACAGGTTTTTATTAGAAACAAGGGAATTTTGTAAAATATTGTTCGATAAATGCACACTATCCCCGTCTGAAATTTCAAGTTTGTAAGAGACACGAGACTCATTTTTGATTAACCTGGCATAGGTATTGTCGTCTATTTCTTCTACTGGTATTCCAGTTGTCGATTTTACCAGTCGAGAAATGAAATTCATTTTCTTCGGCACAAAAACTGTTTCCAAACCATACAAAGAGTCAAGTAATTCAATATTTCTAGTCACAAGTGCTCTTCCAAAGAGGTATAATGAGCAATTTGACGGGATTGTGCTATCAACTTCACTTTCATTGTAGTCTAAGAAGGAATATGTAGTAGAAGAAGATTGCATAAATACTATTTTCATTATACCATCAATGATGAGTATAAAATAATATAATTAGATTTTGAAACAAGTATAATGATTTTTTGATGGTCAAAAACAACTATTCAAAAAATACATAAACATTAACTATAACTTTAATGTTTATGTTTTGATACTTTGTAAGCCTCAATCAGATCAAGAAAATAAAACAAATAAGTCCTTTCATTTATTTTCAAAATCCACGGAATGTATGATTCCTTCTTTGTTTTGATTGTTACCTCAAAACCCATTTTTTCTAATTTTAAACGTAATACTTGATCATTTAGGTCGGGGTTAAACACGATTTCTCTATTGTAGTCGTATGGAGTGGTAGTTACAAACATACAATTTGGCTTCAACAAAGCATGAATCTGGGGAAGTAATTCTTCAATAGGCAAGAATTCAAGGATATTTAAGCCAAACACTAAGTCAAATTTTTGATTATTGAAAGGAAGATTGAGTATATCTGCAACAAAGAATTCAGTATTGGTGATCTTTGACTCAAGTGATTTTCTCTTAGCTTCCACGATAAAAGAAAATGAAGTATCCACCCCAAAGACAAAGGAGAATTTTTTTGATAATTCAAATGTGGAAAGTCCTAAAGCACAACCAAGGTCCAATGCTATTCCCTCAGGATTAAAATTTATTCCAGTAGTTAACTTCTTATATATATCTGAGGGTTTAATTTTCCACCGTAGTAGATGAAGGAATTTATCACTCTCAAAAGATTCATTATGAAGCCATTTATATGTGTGAAAGTATCTACCATATGATTCGTATCTATCTTCTATTGTCACATCTTTATTACTCATATTCATTGACAAATCCTTAAGAAATTCTTTCATAGCCTGACTTTCACATTCGGAATACCATTTCCCAAACAAGGTTGGCCTCTGCGCGGCATATTTTAACAAGTCTTTTACTATTATTGCAACACCCGAGATAATTGGATATTTAATACCACATTTGGAACAATTTAAAAACCCTTCCAGACATTCATTTTTTGCTTCAGGATGGATTATAAGTGATTGAAGAGTCAACGGAGTTCTTTTCTCATCATGATTAATACAATACAAAAAATTAAAGTTAAATAGAGATGATTTCAATTGATATTTCTTTTTATTAATGCATTATAGATGTTTGTAGCAATTTATTCAGTTAGGGGATTTAAACTCCTAGTTGTAATAGTCGACCGATGGATTGCACCAATTTATCATATCAGATTTTATGTTCTTCTTACATGGAAGAAGTAATAATTGAAACTTGACCCTTCTTCCTAATTTATTTAC